>JBGSNA010000218.1:0-76553 GCA_041739875.1 Pirellulaceae bacterium | reverse complement strand
TCTTCGATCTGCAGGCTGAGTAGTTCCTCTTCCAGTCGGCGATACTTATCTTGATAAACGTTGCTGCTTCCTTCTCCCTGAAAAAGTAAAGGGGCCGCTTTTCGGGCGACAACGTACTCCGCTTCAGCAGCGCGAAGTTCGAGCTCGACCTCTTCTTTTGCTTTGTTCACCAAGCGATTGGCTGTCGACATGACGGACTCAAGTTGTTCCGCAATGAATCTCTGGTACTCAACAAGAATCGACTCGAGAACGACTTGTGCGTCTGCGGGGTCGATGTGTGAGAACGAGATGTTGAGGCTTCTCGCATCCTTGGCGCCTCCGTCACCGCCTTTCACTAGTTCTAAGTGATCAATCACATAGTCTGCGGTGTCTTCGGTCTCATCCAAAAGCGGTTGGATGCTGGGCAGGTTCATCAAGCCGTCTTTGGTCAACGCTGACTCGACAATCCGGCGACTGCGCATGATCTCCATGTGGTTCGCAAGGACATCCTCTTCGACCATATCCGAGCCGCCACCGCTGGCCAGTCCCGAGTTCTTTTGGTTGATCAAAACTCTCGCGTTGGATTCATACCAAACTTGGGCTTTTAGTGTGTAAAGCAGGCCGAGAGCCGTGCCTAAGACAGCAAAGAATACGATGAGCCAACGCTGGCGACGAAGAATGCTCAGGATGTCAATGAACCCTTCGTCGCCGACGTTGGACGCTTGAGGGACAGTTCTGCCTGAATCAACCTTGGGGGAATTCATCTAGTGCTTCGAAATCAACAGGGTTGGGAACCAAACGGATTGCGACTGACGTAATCCATGGGTAAATGAGCATACTTCAAGGTGGCATTCATCAACGCAAATCAAATGCCGATGAACCGAACAGAAGCATAGTTGGTGTGGGTTGTGCTGGATGTGCAAAATGGAACGATTGCCGGGGTGCCTTAACCCTCAATCGATCGGGCAATTTAGCATTAAAATAGTTTATGGATACGGCATTCTGAATAGCCATGGTCACGCCCTAATCGTTGTGCCGAACCTAGCGGTGGTCAAGGTGCGTTGGTTTTTTACGTTATGGATGAAAGTCCAATTTCCTATCGCAAGCGTGTATTTGGGGGGATGAGTCGCCCTTGTTGAATTCTACTGGATCAAATCAGTTCGGTGACTGAATTCATCGAATCGATCGAGCACCTCTTCAAAGGTAACCTTGTCTTGAGACAACTTGTCGTTTGTGAGAAGGCGAATCGACGAGACCGGGAGAGTACCCGTTGCTTGGTGTCTTACGCCCGTCACGACGGGTTCGGCCGGGTACATTCCCATCATCACGAAGCTATCGAAGCGAATGCTTGCCGTAATGGTCGGGACAGTTTGCCGCAGCACCGAACCACCTACGGCTAGTTCATGAAGTTTTTGGCGTTCGTCACTCGTTACAAATGCTTTAAAACTTAACTTTTGCGTGGTGGCATCTGCATCCAGGTGTAAGAATAGAAGTTCCGTTTCCGTTTCTAACCCGCCGGCAACCGACGTCAGGCGATCGCTCGACTTCACGTAACGGAACGCCATCAGTAAAGTCCGGCCATCTTGAGCCAACTCTCCGCCCAGGACTCCAAGTGAGCGAAAACGACCGATTGCCTCATCAATCATTGGCTCTGCCTTGACAGTACGACTCGGACTAGATTGTCGGTAAAACGCTGCGCGACAATCTGTACCGAAATAGAGCTTGACATCTTCACTCTCGTAGACAGTTGGTTCGATCGCGAGTCGATGTTCCTTCAGATAACCCTGAATCGCGCCTCTCGTGGCAACGGGCAATTTGTTTTTCGACGATTCGTCGACTTCTAAGCCAACGGTGAGTGCGGGGATGCGCCCAAGGGACCGGCGAGTACCGGGTCGCGATGCGGCAAGTACCGGATCGAGCGGCAGATCCGGCGTAAGGAGCGTACAAGCGGAGTTGTCTGCGTCTCTGAAAGCTCGATTAACTTGCGAAGTAAGCCATGGGATCTCCGAGATGGTGACGACCTCACTTTGGCTTGGCGTTGCGCCTATAATACCGACCGTGAGGCGACTACCTGGCTCGGCGGCGATGGCTGGCGACTCAATCGGCATTGACTCTTGATTTTCGCTGTTGCTGTCGTTTGCGTTGCTGATCACCGTTGGATCGCCAGCAAAAACACCTTCTTCGATTCGAGTGTCCACTGGACTCATCATGGCTGGGTTTTCTTGGATGATTTCAAATATGATCACACCTAGGATGGTCACAATCAAAATGCCAGAGACAAGCTTCAAGAGGTTGTTTGAAATCATCAATCTTAAGTCGATAAAATGTGTGCTTGTGCGTGCAGAGATCGTGCATTCACGTCCTACAGCATTTTGTGGAACGCCCCAGTTTACTCGGCCTGGAGTCGTTTGGTTAGACTGACGATGTTGTTTCGCCAAGCTTCTGCGAGTTGATGGACTTCGGTTGGCTCGAAACATCCGGTACGTCCACGAACGTTCAGTGACAACTCAGAACCGTTGTCGCAAAGTGCGAGTGATAGTGGGACATGCGGCGGCAAGGGGCCATACCCAGAGACGCGTGTGAGCGAAATTCCGTCTTGGCTCCAAGTTCCATCCTCCGCCTTGAGACCAATGCGTCGGCCCGGTGACGAGTTCGACATGCAAGTGAAGTTTGCGGTTGGAATGAAGCGTTTTGTCCACTCAATGTAAGGCAGCAGCCCAGGTACTTTCTCTGCTAGCTCAAAGCCTTGGATAAGATCCGCAGCCACGCCTCGCCGACGCACATAACTCATTTGCTCGACAATCGACTCGAGCGTTGCAATGGGATCTCGAAGACTGTGCACTTGGCGACGAACAAACGCGAAGCCAAAGCGATTGCTGGCCGACAAACGCCGATCGGCCCACGTTCGCAAGTCGACTGGATTCATCATGCACACGTGCGTGGCATCGCTTATGTCCGATTTCAATTCGGCAATCGCCATCATGCTCCCCGCCATGGCGAATTCATTCAGTGTGTATCCCCGAGCACGAATCACTTCACGAAGCTGTTTTGTCTCTTTGACTTCCATGAACGAGGTTGAATGAAGGGGCTCATCGCAGTGCAGCGGTACTACTGATCGAGCAGGAAACCGCAAGTTCGACCCGCGCACGGTGACCCAGAAGTTCTCGAATTTCTCCTTCGCCGAAAGTGGCATCTCGTCATTCGGTGATGTGTACTCGCCCCGTCGATGGAGTTGCTCGTAATCGATGCGAATTTGCTTCTCAGGTGCTTCATTGCTGGTGAAGTAACGTTGCAAAACATCCCGCACATAACGACCCGCTCCCTGGCCATCGACTCGCACATGATCAAAGTCGAAGCTAATCAGCGATTTGTTGTCGGATGAACGAGTTAAGTGAATCGCAGCACCCGCACCACGATCGATTGCAAATCGAGCGAGCGGTCTGGAAACCCAAACTGGCATCGTGCCGATTTCGTTCACCGTCACTTGGACCGTTGCTTGGTTTTGTAACCAAGTTGATTTGTGCTCAATATGCGAGCGAAGCAATGGATGCATTGCGAGCGCCTGGTTGCACGCAGTTTGAAGTCGATTGAGGTCAATGCCGCCTTCAAAATGCAAGTCCACCCGAAAAACCATCTCGCCAGGCGTTTCGTTGAGCCGGAGAAGAAATCGTTCAAGCGATGTTAGCTGTCGCCAGGACTCGGTACGAGTGGCATCTTGGTCCATCTCAAGCTCGTACGCTCACTCCGCCGTCAACCACAATCGTTTGGCCTTGGATCAGGTCACTGTCGCTGCTTGCAAGGAACGCGACGACTCCGGCAACGTCGTCCGGTGAAAGCGTTCGAGTCGGTAACATCATTCGTTCGCCTGCGGCTTCGAGTACTTGCTCAACACCGGGCATCGTTCGCACCGCTTCCGTCGCAACGATTCCTGGCAAGACACAGTTGAAGTTAATGCCGGTTGGCCCAAGTTCAAGTGCTAGGTGTCGCACAAAGCTCTCCAGCGCAGCCTTTGACGCACCAATTGCGGCGTAATTAGGAACCGCCCACATCGAACCGTGGCTAGAAATCGCGATCACTTTTCCAAAGGTTTCTCGCTGGGCCAGCAACTTGGCGCTTGCTTGTGCTAACCACACTACTGGCAATGCGTTGGTGCGAATCGCGGCTTCCACGTTGGTCGGTTTGAGCTGGGTGGCTGGTCGAAATCCGCCTGCGGCAGCATTGCTGACGATAATGTCGAGCGCCCCGAAGCGGTCTTCGATGCTACCGACCATGGCCTGGACATCGTCGGCGCTAGAGACATCGGCGCGTACTGCGAACGCCGTTCGACCGAGCTCTTGGAGTTGTCCAACCACAGCACTTGCTTCATCACGGCTGGATAAAAAATTGACAACCACATCCGCGCCAAGCTCCGCAAGCCGGATCGCGCAAGCGCGACCAATTCCGCGACTGGCGCCGGTCACGAGGGCGACTTTGCCTTGCAAGTCAGTCAAGACAGTTTCTCCGAGGCGGTAAGGTATTGATGAAAAGCGTGTAGTCGTTCTTCACAGCGGCCAAAGATACCTGATCGGGTCGCCGCACGTATGCCCGCTTGCACATGCGGGAATATGGCTGCGTCTTCCTGAAGAACTTGGTCGGCAATTCGAGCGGCAGTCCGGCGAAGGATCATCGCCCAACATTTTCCGATGGGGCCCAATCGACTCGCTCTTGGGCCAAACCCGATGACTCGCATCATACTTTGCCTAGGCGAAATGGGAAGGATTTGGTAGACGAGCGAAATGGAATCCGTAAGTGATGCCATGACGTTGGGCATCACATGGATATGCTGATACCGTGTGTCGAAGCTACCTGTAAGGGATCGAATGGACCATTCTTCCAGTCGCTCCATCAAGCTGTTGCCGCGAAAATGTGTGACGAAGTCACTGCCGCAGGCATGGAAACGATGTTCGGTGTTTTCTTCGCCTGGGTCGTGACCAAACGTGGCAGCGTGAACTTCGTCGAGATGGTAACTTTCAAGTGATCCCTCGACGGGGATTTTCCAGTCCGCTTCGTAAAAGTATTCGCGTTTAAAATTGACTTTCCAACGTGATGAGCCCGTTCTTGTAGCGAGCGTGTCGAAGTATTCACCGAGCCACGTTCTCAACGGCGGTGCTTGAGCGTGTAGTCGCACGAACACAAGCTGGCCGCATGTTTCAACGGCGAACGCATCCAAGCAAAATTGTTCTCGATCGAACTGTGGAAAGTTCTTGGCACCAGGAAGCTTTCGGGTTCGGCCATCGCTTCCGTAATGCCAGCCATGGTAACGACATTTAAACGCCTCACTGTGGCTGGTTCCATCGTCGAACAATTTGCAATGGCGGTGAGCACAGACATTTCGAAAGGCTTTGAGTTCTCCGTCACAGTTGCGAACCAGAATTGGCACGTCAAAAAGAGTCACAGCAAGGTTGTCGCCTGGAGAAACGAGATCCGAGCTGGCACCCACCAATTGCCAAGACCGCTGGCGCAACAATTGGCTGTCCGCTTGAAATGCAACTTCGCTACCGTATTGATCGGTTCCGACCAACGGCGCTAGCGACGTTTGAGTTTGGTACATCGCTGTCACCGAATCCAATTGATGCGATAACAGTGTAGTGACAGAATGAGATCGCCGTTTTGGCCAGCCAAGTCAGCGGCAAGGATCATGCCGCGTTCATCAGATTGGATCGCACGGATATGCGTGATCAATGGCTCGCCGGGATCCGGTTGGCGACCGATTTGAATTTCTTCAAACGATACCGGCAGGCTTGGCTTCCCTGATTCGTGATACGCGAGTGTCGCTGCTGCGTAGAGCACGGCGTCCATGGCCGCACAGGGAAATACCCATCCACTTAGCGGACGATTTTCGCCGCCAAGATGAGCGGGCGATGGTGCTGCGATCCGTCCCATGGCTTCACCAGGTGCAATCGCAATTTCACGAAGCGCTTGCAGCGGCTCGCCGTGATAGACCACGGCGCCGGGCGGCAAATAGTCAATCGCATGGAAGTTCCACGCTCGGTCCAACGGCAGACTCGTGTTCGGCACGACTGCCGTCGGTGAAGTCACAAACGCCGCTTCAAAGTACGTGCGGCCTTCTTCAACGAGTCGACCGTCTTTGCGACGCAAGTCGGCTTTAATGGTCCAGTGGTTGAGCTGTCCCGTTGGATCGGTTGCGTTGACCTCGACGGCCATCGCGTCATCGGTTACGAACTTGATGGCTTGCAACGCTTGGGCCGAAGTGCATTTGGTGACAAAGCCATTACCCGACGAAAGCAGCGCGGCTTCGGCCATCATTTCGAGTGCGACCACAAACGGCAACGTGGGCCGATCATTGATTCGGTGTTCTTTTAAGAATCGATCGGTGACGGGATCGAGTGTGACGACATGATTGGCCACATCTCGCGTTGCCGATTTACCGGTTGAGTCCAAAATCGGTAGGGTGTGCGACGTGGCGGTTGTACGTTCGACGTCGGGAAAGAACTTGCGGACATAGTTGCGATCGGTGATCAGAACCTCGGGCGAATCGCCTCCAAACTCCAATTCGTTCAGGAAGTGTTGGAGGCCTTCCTCCGCAGGCATGAACTGCATTCCGATCATCTCGAGGGCAAGTTTCGCTTCAGGCTTTGCGGCCATCCCGATATCTCCCCAAGCGTGCCAGTGGAACGTAACACACCGCACCGACGGGCGATCCGACGATAAGCGATTGATGCACTTGGCGAGCATGTCGTTGGCGAGCGAATAGTCGGTGTGGCCATTGGCGCCAAATCGACCGCTGATACTACCAAAGCCGACAAACCACTCCAGCGGATCATCGACGGTCGCGGCGGCGAGTGCCATGCAACCATCGACTTTTGCTCGAATGCACTTTTCCACTTTGTCAGGTCGCTTGCGATCGAATCGAGAATCTTGTCCGGCGCCAGCTCCGTGAATGACGCCTCGAATCGGTCCATGAGTCTTGCGGACTTGTGACACGATTTCGCTCACGGCGGCTGCGTCCGAAACATCAACACTGTAGTAAATGGCTTCGATGCCGCGTTGCGCACATTCCACAAGAGTCATGTCGATTTCGAGAGATTTCTCTGTGTCTCTCCAAGTCTCGATTGGGTTGAGTCCAGCTTGTTGTGCCGAGAGCATCACATCGCGTCGAAGTTGACTGCGGTTCTCGCATCCACGTTCGCGAATCCCAGGTTGCAAGGCCGGAGCGGGCGCTGTTCCTAACAATACCAATTTCAAATCATGTCGCTGGGCAAGCTCCATCGCTGTCATCGCGGTGATGCCGCGACCGCCGCCCGATACAATCCATGTCCCACGTGGCGTAATGCGAGTTGACGCACTTGAGTTCTTGTTGACGGGTTCGTAGCGAGCACGGATGGTCCATCGGCGATCGGCGTCAACGATGGTTTCTTCGTCGTACGACGGCACCGCAAGTTCACGCATGATGCCATCAACGAATCGGTCTGGCGTGCAGCCGTTGGCAATTTCGATGACTTTCATGGGCGTCTCGCGGAATCCTCGCATCCATGATTCGATCAACATCGCTTTCGTCAGTCCCGCGAGTCCACCGGACTCAGGCGATTCGAGTCGAGTTCCCCCCAATCCCATCGCACCGCCACCGTTCGTCGTCGTCACGAGACTGGCTTGGCTCATCTGATTCAAATCGATCATCCGCTGCATCCACAGCTGACAAACACGAAACACGCCAAATATCCCGGATTGACGACGCTCAGCCCAGAGATTCGCATCGAGGGAACGTAGTGAGGTCTTGTCGTGGGGCGTGGTCAAGAACAGGTGCGGAGTCTCGGACGCAGACCAGATGCTCTTGAGAGCGTCGTCGACATTGATGTCACCACCGACATCTTTGAGTGGGTGTGTTGTTACGCCAAGCTGTTTCAATCGGCGAATCAGTGCGGAAGCGATCGGGTTATCGCCGACGACGATCGCGTCGCCGTGAAATTTCGGCGCGGTGGGGGTGCCGGCGCGTCGATCACGGCGAACGACGTCGAGCAAGAAGCGACACGTGCCATGGCTGGGAACCTCCGCCTCAGGAGCGGTGTGCAATCGGACGGGCAACTCGGTCGCATGTTGACTTGCACCGTTCTCGTTACCGGAACCGTGATCATGGTGCAGTGACGCCGGATGGACGCCGGCGCCATGTGCGATTCCCTCGATCAATCGAGGTGACGGTTTGGTATTCGACGTTGAGTGTCCATTCGCACCGGGGGACGTCGAGTGAGCGACTAGATCCGCTAGCCAGTCAGGTTCGGCCTTTGCGGCGTGATCGAGTTGTTGCCGGAGTCGATTACGGATTTAGTTTTTTTTTAACGATCCGATCAACTGGCCCTCCGCGAATTCCTCGTCGTGCTTGTGATCGAATGCACTGCTTTGGACGGTTTGGAAACTTGCTTGGTCAGTCGAATTCGCGAATGCGTTGACGGATTGAGATTCGGGCAGCGTTGTATCGTCAATGTTCTCAAGCACGAAATCGAGGATCGATCGCAAGTTCAAAAAGTCTGCGAGAGAGATTCGGCCTAATTCAACATTCCTCAGGTCATACTGTTCGGCCAATTCGCCAAGCAGTTGAGCCTTCTTGATGCTGTCGATACCAAGTTCGCTTTCGAGATCTGCGTCTAGATCAATCACCTCGGGATCGTAGCCTGTTTGGTCAACCACAAAATCAACCATCAATGATTCAATGGATGCGGCAAGATTCTTTGCCGCAATAACGTTTGTGTTTCCGGATACGCTTGCGACCGGCAATTTCACCTCTTTGACAAGTGAAAGGATATCGCCGAGCGAATTGAAATCCGCCAGTTTCATTTCTCGCAAGTTCAGCTCAAGTGACGCCCATTCGGCAAGCTCCCCAATCACTTGGGCTTTCTTGATGCTATCCACGCCAAGCTCCGCTTCGAGATCGGCTTCAAAGTCGATCACGTCGGGTTCGTAACCGGTGAGTTCAACCACGATATCGACGAGGAATCGTTTGGCAGTGTCGGTGGAAGCGTATGTTGCTGTCGATTCTTCGCTCATTACCGCGGTGGGTATCGGAGCGGGCTGCTGAATTGGTTCCGGCCGAGATGCTGGTTTGCTTGGTGTCGAAGAATTCTCCGTGCTGGCGACACGTCTGGCTCGAGAGGTGACGTCGATGATCTCAACGTGTAACGGCAACGGTTTGACTGGCGTGTTGTTGACTGACGCGTTGTTGTCGAGCGTCTTGAAGTCGATGGTGGAGCGAATGGTTTGCGTCGCTTGGTTGCCGGATCGCGAGCCTTTCACGCACTCGATCGCCAATTCTATCAAACGTAATCGTTGAGCATGTGTACCGATGTTGGAGTCAAGCGATAGACAAATCGCGTCTGAGCCCACGGTCGCTTGATTCAACCGAGTCAACACATCGCTTGGGCCGACTTCGATCAACAGCCCGCAACCGTCGTTCACCATTCTTTGGACGCTCGTGGCGTACAACACCGGATGCGTCAATTGCTCGATCAAGGCTGAGCGGATGTCTTGGGGCTCAACGAGATAGTTGTTGCTAGTTGCGGACAGGAATGCGTGCTTGGGTGGACGAAGCGTTTCGTGAACAAATCCGGAAGCAAGCACGCGTTGAGCCTCAGCCATCCAGGGCGTATGAAACGCGGCTGGGACGGGGATAACCAGGGACGCGTGACCTTCTTCGGCAAGTGCAGTCTTTGCCGCTTCGATCTGCTTCAAATCACCCGCGATGACTGTTTGGTTCGGCGCGTTATGGTGCGTAATGAAACAGTCGAGACGATGCTTGGTTAAAACACCACGGACTTGGCTTGGTTCGCCCCGTACCGACAGTAATTGACCGGTTTGACGACCGGTCATTACGACCGCATCGCTTCGGAGTTTTGCGAACCGAATGGCTTGTGCCATCGTCATCACCCCACTGTGTAACGCTGCGCCACACTCGCCAAAGCTGTGGCCAAGCGTAACGTCTGGGATGTGTCCTCGACGGCTGAGCGCGTCAGCAAGCGTGGAGCTTACGGCGAGAACCCATTGCTGGGTCCACCAAACGTCGCGGCCTAAACGCTTTTGTGGATCAGCCAAATTCTCCGTGACCGGTGCGTGGCCCATGCGAATCAATATTGCATCGAATTGCTTTAAGAACTCAGCCGCGTCCGGGTCTTGGTTGACGATTTGGGGAACAGCAGCATATTGCGATCCTTGTCCAGGGAAGACCCAGCCGATTCGATCACGACCTTGGCTTGTGTCCCAAAGTAGAGCACGGTGTCGTGGCAGGCATTGAACGCGAACGCCTTCGTTCCATACTTTGCGGATCGCGGCAACACTTGCATTGAGTTCTGTCTCGTTCTCACCGAACGCAACCGCACGATACACACTGTCGCCGCAAAATTTTGCGCGACCCATCGGTTCACTGAGCGAACGGCATGCGGATTGAAGCACAGAGTCAAACTCGTGTTCGGTATCGGCTTCGAGTCGAAACGTGAGCATGGAGTCAAACTTTGAGGAGCGAGCGTCTGTAGGTGTTGAAAAAACGACAGTTTTGGGTGCAGCCGAGCGAATCACGCCAGCTGGATCGCTCGGGGGGGCGATAGCTGGTTTTGTCGGGGCGTGTGGGCTTTTTACAGATACACTAGTAAAAAAACCATCCTCTGCCACACATGTGATCGTCGTTGGGGCTTTTTCTTTCGAAGTATCGAATGATTCCGTGATTAATCGAACCACGCTGTGCGCACCGGCCAAGTAGCCGACACGCGAAGCGATATCGCGGTTGAGCGAGCTCTCGGCAAGCGATTCCGAACGCAATCTCGGTCCATTGCTGGTTACACCACAGTCAATTTCGTCGATCACGCCAAAAATGGGACGTTGTTCACGTTTTGCATCTGCAAGACGCATCAACATCACGGCCGCCACGCCTTCGCCGGGAAGAATACGCGAGCAATCGGCAGGTATGTCGCGGACCAACCCGCTGCGAACAAGTTGCTCTTTCAGGTCCAGTTGTTCAAAAGCGACAAGGTCCAACGAACGCTGAGCCACACCACAGATCACGGTGTCAAGCGCGCCGCTTTGCAGTTGATCGGCAGCCAGCATCAGCGCCAATCCGCTGGATGCGTCATCTGCATCCACCGCACAAGCTCCGCCCATCAGATCAAACGTCTTGGCGATTCGTGACGCAAGCGTACTCGCAGTGAAGCTCCCGGTTTCGTCCAGGATCGCAGAATACTCGTCGAGTAATCGCTTTTGATAATCCGCGAGTATTTCGTTGATGGACGGTCCGTTGATCGCCGATTGTCGCAAAGCGAGTTGCAACCGTTTGGCGATCTCAGGCAATCTCAAACCAATTTGCAACTGGTTCGAGAACTCGCCGCCAAAGATTGTTCCGACGATGATCCCTGTTCGTTCGCGATTCAGACTCCAAGAGCCTCCATCGAACTCATTGCAAGCCTGGGCGACTGCGTCGATGAGCATCATCTGGGCTGGGTTCGCCAGTCGAACTTGCTTGGGCGGGATTCGATATTTTTGGCCGTCAAAATGGTAGTTGCGAATGTAGCCGCCTACGTTGGTAGGAGCATTGAACGTCGTGGGACTTGAGTGAGTTCGGACGCCAACGCTTGCTCGCCAACGATCTTGCGGTGGAGCGCTGATCGACGAACGGTCGCTGTGGAGCAATTCGCGAAATTCGTTGACATTCCCAGCTCCAGCAAGGACGAGGCCTCGTCCTACGATCGCGATGGGTTCTCGCGTTGCGGACGGCAAGGACGTGGTGGGTTGAACCCGTGGCAACGTCGATTCGCGTCGAGCTTGTTCGACGACGGCGTGAGCATTCAAGCCACCAATGCCAAACGCATTCACAGCGGCCCTACGTGAACCAGCGGATTGCGGCCACGGCATCGCGCGATCCACAACAGCAAGCGAATTCGCGGACCAATCAAACAGGCTCGTTGGCTGAGTTAGATTAATCGATGGCGGAATCGTCTCTCGATGCATCGCCAACAAAACTTTCACCAAGCCGACCAATCCGGCTGCTTCAAGCGTGTGTCCGAAATTGCTCTTGGCGCTACCCACGAGCAGTGGATTTGTACGCGATGATTCCGCCAGTAACGTACGCAGCGATATCAATTCAGTAGCATCGCCAACTTGCGTGCTTGTCGCATGAGCTTCTTGATAGTCGATAGACAGTGGACTGGCGTTGGGATACGCGCGTCGCAACGCGAGTTGTTGACCCTCGGTACGTGGCGCCCACAAGCTTTTGCCCCGGCCGTCGGATGCGACACCGACGCCGCGAATGATTCCGTGGATTTTAAAGTTATGTTCGACGGCGAGCGATTGCCGCATGATTGCGATCGCGACATAGCCTTCGCTGCTTACCAATCCGCTTGCCGAATCATCGAATGGGCAACTGCCCTCTTCGCTGCACGCTTGCGATTGGGAAAACAGAATCAGATTATCAACATTATTGAATGTTGCACCGCCGACGATGGCGGCATCGATGCGTCCGTGTTCAATGGAGAGCACCGCGTGTTGCAGCGCTAATAACGACGATGCGCATGCAGCATCGATGACTTCACGTGGTCCGCCGAGCCCCAGCAGCCGCGCGGCGAGCGAAGCAACACTGTATGCATTGAAATGGATGGTGTCGTGTTCTCGGTGTGGACGCCCACGGCGGATGGACTCTGTGAGCGCGTTGACAACGGATTGCTGTTTCGAAGACGGGAGCTTTGCAAAGGCATCGATCGAGCGAAGTTGGTCCGCAACCGTTTCCGCGAGCGTGGCAAGAGCTAGAGCTCCGCCAAGCTCAGTCCCGCCCGAATGGCCAACGAAAATGCCACAGCGTTTTGCTAGCTCGGCGTTTTGTGAGGCGCCCGACATTTCCCAGCAATGCGAAGCGACTTCGGCAAAGTGTTTGTGTGCCAAGTCAAATTCGCCGAGAGAGCAGATCGCGTTTTTTAGTTTTCCGAACGCATCGCTGCGCACGCAACTGCCAAGCGTCGTGTAGGTCTTGCCTACCGCACCGCGTTTTACGTCAAAGTACAAGTCATGGTCGAATCGGCTTGCTTCGAGTGGTGCGACAGCCGAGCCACCTTCGAAGAGCATTTTCTCAAACGACTCAAGGCCGCCTTCGGCGCCCGGTAACCGGACGGCAAGGCCAATGACAACGATTGGATCCTCGGTCAAGTTAGTCACGTTGTGGCTCCAGGACTTCGTGATTCACATAGTCAACTAGCCGTGAAATAAGTTGTTCGATGTCGCTCTGCGTAGATCGAGCGGCAGCATTGAATTCAATCTCGTCAATTTCGAAAAGCAGTCTTCCGCTGGAGAGTGCTTCGGATACGCATCGCTGCCGTTTGATCAGCTCATTCCAGATGTCCAGGTCACAATAAAGTCGCTTAGCACAGGATTGGCCTGCCGGCACAACGCTCATCGCGTTGAGATTCAATCGCCAGTCGCCACCTTCAGGTCCTGTGATGAAAATGCCCCAGTCGCTGGTTGACTCGATATCCGAGTGAACGACGTGGTGATTGATTTTCCCAGCCCGCAGTTTCTCGAGTAGCCGATCACCCAAGTCGGCTGGTTTGGGCGATTTGATGCGGTCCCGTTTTCGTGACTCCGCCGGACTTTCCTGGTTCAATTGGACACTCGCGACAGAAGCGATCGTTGTTGTCCCGACATGCGGATGATCCGCAAGTCCGAGTTCTCCAAGAGCTCGTGCAAGGTGGCTGCGATCGAAGACCGGGTCATCTTTAAAATATGGCAAGAACGTTTGCACATAGGGAGCTGCGATGGTGTCAATCAAATCATGTTCCGATGTTGACGGACGAGAGACTGGAGATGTTGTGCGATGATTAGCGAAACCGTTGTTTTTCGTGCTGGTCGAGTGCTTTGTGTTGCCGTTTGCGGCGACCTGGTTGGGCGTGGGAACTTTGGGCTTGGAAACGACTTGGTGAAAGGCAGCTTCGATCTCATTGATGGACGTTCCGGTACTGTCAGTCAAGTGATACGTCGCGTCGTGCAGTCGCGGAGTTGCAAAGATGCCATCGATGACATCCGCCACCCATTGAGCCTCGACGAGGTTCTTGCGTTCGGTGCCTTCAAAGCCGAGATTCCGAAACCATTGACCGTTTTCGGGAATTCCAAATTTGGCAGTCAACGCGCGGAAGAGCGAAAATGCCCCATAGATCGTGCGATCCTGAGCAAATGGCGATTTCCCATCCGAGTCAATGACGATCGACGGGCGATAGACAGTTAGGCTCGAGAGACTTGGTGAAGAACGCAGAGACTGTTCCGCACGAACTTTGCTGCGTTCGTAGTCGTTTGCGAACATTTGCCCAATATCGAGTTCGTCTTCTTGGGCGACTCCCGACCGGACTCCACATACGTACGCTGTGGAAACATAATGGAACTTGTCGATCCATGCGGACTTGCAAAGCTCCAAAAGTGAGGCCGTTCCGTCAACATTGGTACGGAATGGCTCGTTGTTCGGTGAATCCACTGCGGGGCGGAAGCTCATTGAGGCTGCGCAGTGGAGTACGGTTCCGCAATTCTCCCGGATGATTCGTTCGTCGCGAGCCGTCAAACCCAAACTCTGCGACGCCATATCTCCATTCAAAATTGCCGGTCGGCCCAATCGCTGGTTCCAGGCATGTTCGAACCGCGAGAGGACTGCGTTGACTCGTGCCTCGGACGATTGAGCACCTTTGCCACGCACCAGAGCAATGACCGGCACATGACGTCGCATCAACCGTGCTAGCAGTTGTGCGCCGACCATGCCGGTTGATCCGGTAAGGAGGACGTAGGGACGTGTCTCAGGCATAGGGGGCAAAAAGGCAAATTTTTGATGAAATGGAGGAAGGCTTGTGTTTTGGGTGCTCACCTCCCGTCCGCCAGTCTATTGGCGAATCCTGGAAATTGTAGGCTCCGTTCGGCATTTCCCCGTCTACAGTTCGGTCTCAGTCCTCATTACCGGAACAATTCTCCCCTTAGGAAATGTCCAGTGGCAATTATAGGGATTAAAGAGAAAGCCGTGACGGGTGATTCAAACGGACGACATGCGTCCGTGATATTGCTTGGTGGTCAGAAATTTGGTGGGTTTATGCGTACTCGGCAAGATCTCGCGGCACTCGATCGAGATCGCAATGATTTGCTGAGCTTCAGCCAAATTCCTATCCTAGATCGCGAGGGCTCGACTATGGTGGTGTGACTCACCATCCTGAAGAGACTGTGTTTTTTCGATGATGGATCAACTGGACCCGACTTTCAAGAAAATGACAGTCTCTAACGGACAGACGTGCAGATCCTACCGTGCAGATACTACGGCAAACTATTTAAGAGATCCTGATGTCGATACCAAGCAAGCAGCCAGAAGACGCGATTAAGTGTCTTCTCATTCAGCCGGAATTCGAGTCGACCAATTATTGGAACTTCGTTGAAAGCGCTCGGGCCATCGGAGCCAAAGCGACGGCACCTCCCCTTGGGTTAATGACAGTTGCCGCATTGCTCCCACAGCACTGGGAATTCGACCTTGTCGATTTGAATGTTGCACCTCTCGACGCAGACACTTGGCAGAAAGCCGATGTGATTTGCACGGGTGGAATGCTTCCCCAACAGCCAGGAATTCTTGAGCTAGTGCGACGAGCGAACGCCGAGGGCAAGTACGTCATCGTCGGTGGGCCGGATCCAACGAGCCAGCCACAGATTTACGAGAACGCAGATGTCGTCGTTGTTGGCGAGGGCGAAGGCTCGATCCCGCTTTGGCTCGACGCTTGGCGAAGTGGGAACCCTTGTGGTGTATTCGAAGCGGCGGACAAGCCTGATGTGACCCAAACACCCGTGCCGCGTTTTGACTTAATCTCGTTTGACGACTATCTGCATGTTGGTGTCCAGTCCTCTCGGGGCTGTCCATACAACTGCGAGTTCTGTGACATCATCGAGTTGTTCGGCCGACGACCGCGCGTGAAGAACCCCGATCAGTTTGTCGCTGAACTTGAACGTCTTTATCAACTGGGCTATCGCGGTTGGGTCGACTTCACCGACGACAACTTCATTGGCAATCGCAAGCTGATCAAGCCGTTGCTTGAGGCGCTCAAGGAGTGGAACGTGAGTCGCAACTATCCTTTCGTCTTCTCGACCGAAGCGAGTATCAATCTTGCGGATGACGACGAACTCTTGGAGCTCATGCGCGACGCCCAATTTCGATATGTGTTTTTAGGGATTGAGTCCCCTGACGAGGAAACACTGATTCATACTCAAAAGCGGATCAACACAGTTCACCCGATCATTGAACGGGTTCGCAAAATTTACGCCAACGGTATCTCGGTCGCCGCTGGGTTGATCATTGGCTTTGATACGGACAAGCCGGGAACCGACAAGCCGATGATCCAGTTCATACAAGAAAGCGGGATTTCATTATCGATGATCGGATTGCTGAGCGCGCTTCCGAACACCCAGCTCACACGTCGGCTCTCCAAAGAGCGACGTTTGATTGATTCGAACCACCGATGGCTATCGGAACCGAATGTTGACTATGAGCTTCGCAGCAACGAGTCAAAGGACCAAACGGCCAGCGGTTTGAACTTTGTAACCCAGCGTGATCGTGTCGAGATCTACAAAGAATTGCGAGCGATCATTAGCCATGTCTACGGCCCGCAAGCGTTCATGGACCGCGTGATTGATACGGCGTCGCGCCTACAGATTCAAAACAAGCACGTTCCTAATTGGTGGGAATTCAAGCGTATGTTCCGTGGATTCTGTGTGATCACGATGCGGATGCTTTCGGATCCGCGGACGCGGTGGTTGTACATGCGAAACTTTGTTCGGGCCGCCATGATGGGCCCGACGAAGTTCGAGTACGCGCATACCGTGATGGGGTCGTTCTTGCACTTTGACAAGCAAACTCGCAAGATTATCGAAGCATTGGATCTCTCGATCGAGTTCGCGGAGAATCACGCGGAGTACCCCAGAAGCGTCGCTGAATTGAAGGAACGCTTGAAGATCGAGCCCGAACAACTCGTCAGCATCGGTGGTGCGAACTGAGAACGGCTTTGTCCGACAGTGCATTCTGGTTGGGATTACGCCGGGTCAGATTCAGGATAGACTAGCGACGAAATTGGATAGCCTTGCTGTCACGTCGTTTTGTTTCTTAAGGGTTCATTGATGCGTGTACTTGTCACTGGGACTGCCGGGTTTATCGGCAATCACGTTGCCAAAGTTCTATTGGAGCGTGGCGACGAGGTCATTGGTGTTGACAATCTCAATGATTATTACGACGTATCGCTTAAGCAGGCTCGGCTGAAGCGTCTTGAATCGTTCACGTCGTTTGAAGACGTTCGATCGGCTGTGGAAGATCGAGACGCAATGGAGGCGGTTTTCGAACGTTTCAAGCCAGAACGGGTCGTACATCTCGCTGCCCAAGCCGGTGTTCGCTATTCCGTTGAGAACCCTCATGCGTACATCCAGAGTAACCTAGTCGGTTTTCTGCATATCCTCGAGGGATGTCGACATCACGCCGTCGAGCACCTCGTGTACGCATCGAGCAGTTCCGTGTACGGTGGCAATACAAAATTGCCGTTCAGTGAGGATGACGCGGTGGATCATCCTCTGAGTCTCTACGCTGCGACCAAGCGTTCCAACGAGTTGATGGCGCATACCTACAGTTCGCTGTATCAGATCCCGACTTCGGGGTTGCGGTTCTTTACCGTTTATGGGCCATGGGGTCGGCCAGATATGGCGCTTTACCTTTTCGCGGAGAGGATCGCTAAGGGTTTACCAATCGACGTGTTCAATCACGGCAATCACAAACGATCATTCACCTATATCGACGATATTGTCGACGGTGTCGTTCGCATAATCGATCGGCCACCCACGGCGAACGAGGCTGGACCAACCTATGAGCCGACGCCTGCGGAATCGCGAGCACCGTATTCAATCTTCAATCTTGGGAGTGATCATTGCGTCGACTTGATGGAGTACATCCGTGCGATTGAAACTGAATTAGGCAAGAAAGCCGAAATCAATTTCTTGCCTTTGCAAATGGGCGATGTGCCGAGCACCGAGGCAAGCATCGATCGTGCAGAACGGCTCGCTCAATGGCGTCCGAAAACACAGGTTCGAGAAGGGATCGCCGCGTTCATCGAATGGTTCCAAAAGTACAAGCAAGGCGTGGCTGGCTAACTCAGTTCGTCAGGATACGAGAACTGCCCGTTCGATCCACGTTTCATGGTCCACGACCTTTGCACCGACTCGATGTTCAACGTCGCATACAGATGTGGGAACAAGGCGCCTCCGCGCGAAGGTTCCCATTTCAGATCGTGGCTAAAGGCCTCCGCATCCAACTCAAGCAGCACAATTTCGCTGTGATCGGCGAAATGCTTGGCCACTGTTTCTTTGGCTTGTTCGGCTGTGGAAAAATGGATATATCCATCCGATAGGTCGATCGGTGCACCCGTAAACCGTGAGTCGTTTTCAAAGGCGGACCACTGGGCGGGTGTCAGGATCTTGTAGATCTTCATCTTGCTCCCTGGAATATGCTAAGGGACAGGAAACGGCGTCTCGGTGACACCTCTTGCGCCGCTGGGGAGCTTGCCAGTAACCGTCACGTCCTCGATAGGGTAGCGACCAGGCGTGAAGCGTTGATTGCTCTTCGTCGCGAAGATCTGTTGTGGAAGCACCAAGGTATCACCGGCTTTGAGCGGTGCGTCTTGGTAGAGAAAATATTGGCCATTCAGATCGAGTGTGACATTTGGAATGTCAAAGTCGGCAAGGCTTTCGACGACCACCACGTCGGTCAGTACAGCACCGGTACCGTCGCGTGTTTCAACGAAGCGACGTTCGAGCGTGATGTTAACGGGCAGTTTGTGCTCAGCGGCTCTTCCAAACACCATCGCGTAAAGCGTCAGGCTAACGAGCGGAACCAAGCAGACGAAAAGCAACAACAGCAACAGTCCTCGCGAGGAAAGCGTTAGCGTTGGAGCGATGCGAGGCGGCAAAGCGTCGGTCGTGTTAATGGAATCCGAGGTGGACACTTGCGATTTGGATGGGATGAGGATTCGAAGATGTTCGGCATTCGCAACTTGCGGCATCTAAGTGTACCGTGATGGCAACAAAAAAACCGGTCGACTGAAATCCGAAGACTCAATCGACCGGCTTTTATGGAAGCTTTGACCGGACGGCGGCAAATGCGGAGCCGCTGGGAGAAACGCGAAAGTCTTGGCGTGCTACTGCACTTGCCGTGGTTGACTTGGCGAACCCAAATAATGATCCCTCTGCCGAAAAGTAACGGCCAAAGCCAGTGAGGGACTTTCTTCAAATCCCACACTTTGATTTTAGACTTGCGTAAGCAGTCAGCAAGAGTAGTTCGGCACTTGGATGCGAGTTCTCGATCAGATTCTCGAAAGTTTGGAGAATTGTTGATCCAATCTTCGTTCTCAGCCTAGGTCCGATTTGTGCATTGCCGCTCGAATCGCTCGGCCCAGCTTCCGATCTTGGGAAGCTTGGGAACCTGCCCCACCCATTTAAGGACGAATCCCTAGCGGAGGCTTTACGCTCGTGAGAGGAATTCGCCGGTTCGCGAATCCACTTTGACTCGCTCACCTTCTTTGATGAACTCGGGCACTTGGATTTGAAGTCCCGTTTCCAGGACCGCAGGTTTGCTCCGAGACGTTGCCGAGTTGCCCTTCACGCTTGGGTCGCATTGCTTGATGGTAAGCTCGATGGTTGATGGGATTTCCATGCCGACACACTCGTCGTTGTAAATCAAAGCTTTGACGCCTTCGAGGCCTTCCGTGACGTATTGCATCTGTTCCGTAGCATCTTCGAGTGGAAGCTCGTACTGTTGGAAGTTCTCTTGATCCATCAAGTAGATCTGAGTTGCATCCGTGTACATGAGCTGGACGGCACGCTTTCCGAAGTCCGCTTCGGTGAGTGATTCGGTCCCCTTGAGGACGAAATCGATCTTGTTCCGGGTAACGACGTTGCGTGCACGAAACTTGTAGAGCGTGGCCGCACCACGGGCCGAAGGCGATTGGACGCTGAGTCCCTCGATAATGACGGGGTTGCCTTCGAAGACAACCACCGTGCCTGTTTTGATTTCTTTTGCTAACATGATTTCGTAAGTTTACCGCCACAACCATTCGCGGAAGCCCTCGACCACCAACGCTCGGTCGTCGATTCCTTGCCACAGTAAAAAACCGCCAACGGCGACGGCCACCAAGAGCATTGCGAATGCGGGTCTTGGTGTCGATGCCGGGATCTGCTGGACTTCTTCACGGAGCGAAGAAAGTAACGTCGACCAGAATTTTGGGGCCAAATTTGGCTCAAAAGCGACCACCTGGCAAGGGTCCTGTCCGCGATAGCCGTCCAATCTCAGGTTCACGTTGATCGTTGGCAGGGTGATGTGATGCGTTTCAGCGATACCGAACGCGTCGGAGTCGATTTTTTTGGCGGCACGTACGACCGCGTCAAAAACTTGGTCGGACGATCGCCCGTAAATCACCAACCGCTGGGGGCGAACGATGACGTAAAGCGACACGCAAAGCGAATACAGGAGCGTGAGTGGAACCCAAACGAGCGGTCCCATGATTGCTGCACTCATGGAAGGAAAGAAAAGTTCCAGCGGTCCAACTGCCACGAGTCCCGCGACGGCCACCGCAAGTGCGGCGGTGTCACGCCCGCCCGTGGTCACTAATGCCCTGCCCGACGCACGAACGGCACCGAGTGTGCCGAGGTACGCGACCAACGGCAGCATCGCCAACAAGACGGTAAAGGTGATATCCATGAGCATCGATCAAGAAGGTATTGGTTCAACTCGGGTCTGCGGCAGGGACTGGCGCAACGTCGGTCGCTCGGCGCAGCGGCACCGACGTGACAAATGAAATGATCGTTTGGCCAGCGACGGGTGCGAGGTGATCGCTCACGGTGTTGATTGCAACGTTGCGGTCGTCTTGGAGAACACACATCAAAACAGGCTCGTCGCCGTAGATTCCGATAAAGTCATTGTACGTGAACGTTTCAGTTAGTTTAGTGACCTTGAAGCTCGCTCCGGCAGCGTGCAAATCGCGAAACATTGAGAAAGTCATTCCGGAACGGAACAATTCTCGGCCGAGTAAGTTTTGCGTCATTCCGCGGTTTCCGCGATCGTTCTTGGACTTGAACGTGAGCTGGTAGAGTCCCTTGCGATCAAACTGGTTGCGAAAGGCCCGAATCGCCAGTGAATTGACCTCGTCATTGGGCGTCATCGCGAGCACTCGGCCGATGCCCGCCAATGGGAGTTCACCGCGAGCATGCTCGTTGAGTACGTTAGCACAAATTCCTTTAAGCCCACTCATGCGTGCTTGCGAGATTTTGGCGTAGTTCGTGTCGACAAGCACGATGGGGACACCCAGCCCATTCAATTCAGTAGCAAAGTCGCGGACCCAAGCATCCGCGCCAGCAATCAAAACGCCGTGGGTCACGTCATCGGCCAAGCCAAGAAACTTCGCAAAAGGATTCGCGGAAAGTCCGTACACCGCGACGGTGCCGACGATCACTAGAAAAGTAACGGTGGCGAGTTGGTCGGCGCCTTGCATCTCCGCTAATATGCCACTGCGTTCGAGTTTCAAAGCAAAAACACTGCTCACAGCCGCCGCAACGATACCGCGAGGTGCCAGTCCTGCGATGAAGGCCTGTTCGCGAAAATTCAGAGGGCTTCCCGCAAGCGATAGGAAAACAGAGATCGGTCGCACGACGAGGATCAACGAAAGCAAGAACAGTAGGCCTGGCCAGCCAAGATTCCAAACATCCATCAAGTTCACTCGCGAGCCAAGCACGATGAACAAACAACCAATCAAAAGCGTTCGCAAGTTTTCCTTGAGTTCGATGATATGCTCAACATCAAAATGCTTCTGGTTGGTCAACCAAATGCCAAGCACCGTGACGGTAATCAAACCCGATTCATGAGCGAGTTTGTCGCTGATAGCGAACAGGATCAATGTGCAAGCTAACGTTGCCACACCGTGTAGATTGTCGGGTATCAAAAAGTGTCGAAATGCAATGGTCATCATCATGCCGCCGGCAACGCCCAAGGCGATACCAACAATCACAATTTCGCTGAGCGTCCAGATCGCGGATCCGACGTTCGAGTCGTTGGCGTGAACGAGTGCTTGTTCGAACACCAACACCGCGAGCGCCGCACCCACTGGGTCGATCACGATGCCTTCCCATTTCAAAGTCGATGCGACTCGCCGCGATGGGCGAACTTGCCGAAGCAGCGGCCCGATGACTGTCGGCCCGGTGACCACGAGTATTGCCCCAAGCAGGAGGCTGATTCGCCAATGGAAATCGAGAATGTAATGTGCGGAGATCGTGGTCAAAACGCAAGTCAGAATCGTACCGATCGTGACTAGTCGCAGGGCTGCTGAACCCGCTTCGCGAAGCTCGCCCAACTTGAGCGATAGCCCGCCTTCGAACATGATGATCGCGACGGAGAGCGAGACAAGCGGAAACAGAATATTGGGGCCGGAAGCCGCGTTTCCGCCAGTCACTTGAGCCAAATACGCGTCCGGTTGCACCCACAATCCAAGGACGACCCCGAACAACAGAAGCAACAAAATGCCGGGAAGTTGAGTCCGCCATGCCAGCCATTGGGCCGTCACGCCGAGAGTTGGAACAAGTGCCAAATAGAGCAGCAGGTCCATCGGGTACGCTTTTTGTCAGGTGTTTGCGGAGAGTGAAAGTAAGCGGACGACGCTCGCATCGGACCTGATTTTGATTGCTCGGAGGCCATTCGGCTAGGCGACTATAAAATGAACAAGAGCCAAGCGAAACTCGCTTGGCTCTTCGTCGATTCAAATTGGAAGTGCTATAAAATCAGAAGCCTGGTAGTCGTCTTGTAAAACGAGGCGTCTCGCTCGGCGGCAAGTCAACCTCGTGCTCTTCTTGGAATCGGCGACGTTCAACCGCATCTGCGTAAAACCTCAGCCATGTTTCATTGTCTTCGACACAACGCCATTCCAAATTCTTGCCGGGTACATCGATCTTCTTTTCGCAGGCGGGCAAAATGTCGCGGAAGACGATCGTGTAGAGCTCGCGATCGCACAGATGATCGGTGTATTTCAACACGATGCCTTGCGAATAAAGCAGCTGAATCGTGTGCCGAAGCAATCGCCGCAATCCTTCTTCGGAAAGTGATTCTGGTCGTGGCAGTTCCAGCGGTGGCGTGAACCAATGACCGATTGGAAGTGCCGGGGCACGCTCCCAAGCGAGCATCGAAGCCAAGTATTCGTTCTCGGTGCGCAGTGGCATCCGTGCGACGGAGGAGTCGTCAATCGAGTCGTCTCGATACGGCTCCAGTTCGTCTCGCAAGCGCGCATTATCCAACAACAAATCGACCTCATCGATTATCGGTTGGCTGGTTTCGCTCATATCCATCAGTGCAAACGCCTTTGGTACTAAATACCTTGTCAGGTGCGGAAACGTTGCTTTTCAAACGATCGATTCAATCGGCATTACCGGTAACATCAACTTGCCCGTGATCCGTTAGCTTGAACCGGTCGTTGGGCGAGTCAGTGTTACTGAATCAATCACTCACGGTTCCGATCCTATCCGTAGCCCGGCTTGGCTCAACCATGAATTGAGCAAAAAGGGTGTCTTGTTGAAGAATTCATCGACCCTTGCCGCGCGGAATCGTTACGAGCGGAACCTTTTATCAAGCTTGCCGGTACAGAACGCTGTGTGCGCGTACCATTGTGTCCACCGTGAACTCGATTTCGATGCGTTTTCGGGCTGCGTTTGCTAACGTCGTTGCAAACTCTGGATTTTCGAGCAAGGCATGCGTTTGCCGAGCGAAATCCGCTGTGTCGCCGAGCGTTACGAGCTTGCCTGTCTCGCCCTGCAGCACCAAATCGCGGTTGCCAGGAATGTCCGAAGCGACCACAGGGACGCCCGCCTGCATCGCTTCAATGACAGCATTGCTTTGGCCCTCGTACTCGCTGCCGATCCAAAACACATCGGTGGCCTCCAACAACTCCGAAACGTCATCTCGGGCACCCGCGAATCGAACGTGATCGGGGGTACTAACGGCATCGCGATGTCGGAGTAATTCGGCGGCTTGTGGGCCATCACCAATGATGACGAGCGTCGTGTCCTTGCGCAGCGTTGCAAGTAATTCTCCAGCCCAGATCAAATCGCGATAGCGTTTTTGGGGCCAGAGTCGGCCGACGGCGAGAATCAGTTTGCGGTCCGGGGCAACTTCAAGCCGCTGGAAAACCGCTTCACGAGTCACTTGGTTGAACGTGCGTGGTTCGATCGCATTGGGAATGATCTGGAACAGCTCGGAGGCGATGCCGCGACCGACATAGAAATCACGTACGCCGGAGCTGTTGGTGGTGATGCATTGTGTTCGTTTCGCAAGAAATCGATCGACGATGCTGTGCAGGGACGTCTTCCACGGATCCACACTCCGTTCGCTGGCGATGATTCGGGGCACTCGAGCCAGTATTGCTGCGGCACGACCAAAGCTGTTGGCGGCGAAAAGCCACGTGTGAACGATGTCCGGTTGGAGCTTGATCAGCTCGTTTCGCAACCGAAATAATGCAGTGGGATCCGCCTTCCAGCGTTTGCCGATCACGGTCACCGGAATGCCAGCTTGGCGAAGCTCTTCACTGCGAGGCCCATCGTGGGTCAGCAAGAACACGTGAACGTCGAATTCGTCTCGAGGAAGACTTTTTGCTAACAAGCACAATTGCTTCTCGGCGCCACCGCGGACCATCGTGGGGATAATCAGTGCGACTCGTTGCATCAGGAAGCGACCTCGATCGACGAGCGTGACTGGGGACCGGATTTTGCATCGACAAGTTGGTGGATAATTGCTGAGTGCGCGTCGATGACGTCGCGTTGTGGTCGTTGGCGAAGTAACGCACGGCGCAAAGCGGATGCCGCCGTTCGACGCTCCGGTAGATTCTCAATCACTTGTCGTACCGCTTGGTTGAGTGATTTCGTTTGTCCTGCATCGAACCAAGTGACGGCTGATTCCGACTCGTCGGTGCCGCTCAGAACCGTTCGTACGCCGTCCGTTCGCACAGCAACGATCGGCAAATCGGATGACACGGCGGCGGGCAGAAATTGGTCCAATCCCTCGTCATCGGCTTGCAAGAAAACATCGGCCGCCGCCATTAAGTCTTCCGTATCCAGGAACGTACCTGGCATCGAGAACGACGATCGTACGCCATCGCTTCGCATCAGTGAATACAAAGGCTCTCGATTGGGGCCATCGCCCACAAACCAGATCTTCAAGTCAGGAAATCGAGCGACCATGGTGCGCACGCAAGACGCAACCAAATCGTTTCCGCTGGCCTGATTCATTCGGCTCATGCACAGCATCACTGGAGCTTGGATGTCGGCATGCAGATCGCCATTGACTTGACTGAGCACCCGACGCGCGACGGATCGAGCTATCGCGGAACGCCCTTGACCGGCGGAAAAACCGTTGTCGATTCGGTGGATTTTTGCCGACGATACTCCGCGAGCAAGGAGCTCGCGGTGATCGACGGCGCATTTGGCAATGACCCCATCGCACTGCTTTGCCGCTGATAAGCATCGGCGTGCGGCTCGAGTCGTGTCCCACCATGCGGCGTCACTTTGGTCGCCCCAACCGCCAAGCCGAGCCAGTGTCGCAATGTTGCTGTTTCGAGCAGCGTCGACGATCGCAATCGTTTCATCCCGAATCGCGTCGGTATAGATCAGATCAAACGTCGAGGCGTTTTCTTTGAGCCAATTCGTCACGTGGCGAATGTATCGCCCCATCGACCAATCACTCCGGGGCGCAGCGGCTGGTCGGTGAACGGTGATCTCACGCAGAGAAAAACTCTCGGGCCATGATGATCCGTAACGAGGCGTGAGAACCTCGATACTCAGCCCACGACGTTGCAGTCCGGTAGCGAGTCCCAGCAGCGCCGCAGCAGAATCGTAGCCACAATGAGGCCAGAAACGTCGCGTCACAAACAACACTCGCAACTTTCGGCTCACGAGTTCGCTTCCGCAGCCAGTGCTGTTGCTTCGATCTCGGCCGATTCCAGCACCGCTAAGTAAGGCAGGTTTCGATACATGTCGAGGTAGTCCAGCCCATAGCCGACCACAAACTCATCGGGAATCTTAAAGGCGACGAAGTTCGGTCGCATCTCAACCGTGTGTTCACGCTGTTTATGCAGCAGCACTGCCGTTGAAACGGATACCGCTCGCATTTCAATGAACATGTCGCTTAAGCGAGCTAGTGTTTGGCCAGTATCAAAAATGTCGTCTACCAACAGCACATCGCGGCCAGCAACATCAATCGTCATGCTCGCATCGATATGGAGCTGGCCCGATGATGTTCCGCCGCGATAGCTCGACGCTCGGATGACGCCCACACGTTGGGGCATTGAAAGTCGCCGAATCAGGTCGGCGAACAGGACGAGCGAACCGGTCATCACGGCGATGACCGTCAACGGTCGCCCGTTGTAATGCGCGTCGATCTCCCGGGCTAAACGCTCGACGCCATCGTGAAGCTGTGATTCGTCTAATAATACCCGCACGAGTTGTCCATTAATTTAGGGTGTTTGGGTTGAGTGTCGCGGCTGGTTCAGTTCGACCGAATGTAACGGTTGGCCCTGGCCGAAGAACAACTTACCGACAGTTACTTTCGCATTTGAATTGCGAAAGCGGCTGAGTTGGGGGCAAGCAGCTCCGGAGCCCATTATGAACAATCTTGGCCAATTCGATTAGACCACGGATGACGAACTCTCAACGATTGTCGAATGTGCGAAATGCCTTCACCCATTGGCTAAAAAGCCAGGACGGTGAGCCGGATCGAATCACGCCGGGGAGCGAATCTATCGTGATTCGCGGTGGTTTTTACTGCGGCCGGCGTTTTAATGCCGAGTCGCACCACGCCATGTGGTTTCTTGAAGAAGACGAATTGAAAATTTTCGATTCCGCCGGCCAAATCGTCTGTTCGATGCATTCCAGCGAAATCGATCGCTGGGGACGCATGAACCAAAACGAAACGGCGCCGCCCCATGAAACTGCCCCGGACCATCAACACCGCCGGGCTGCGTAGTCCAAATCTTCAGTGAGCGAGACGAATTCCAAGTGGAAGCGACTCACCGAAGACGGCTGATTCTTCTTCACTGCTGAGCCGTCCACCGTCGGTCAGCAACGTCGTGTAATGGTGCGGTGCACGGACGGACTCAAAGTATCCAACGGTCATCGAGCGAGCGTCGTCGGAAAGATCGCGGTGTCGGTCCTTCGTTAACCGAGCGAGTTGCACGATCGCGAGCATCAATAACTTTCGAGTCGATGCCGCGTCCGATTCAGTTGTTTTCACGGACCGCAATTGCCCGAGCCAGCGTTCTACTTCGTCTCGCGGTACAACGGTATTGAGCGGTCCGTACACAGGCTGTCGACTGCCGATGCGTCCGATCGTCCAAAGCAACGCCGGCCGAATCGGTTCCGATTTCTTTCGGTCTAGCTCCGCTAGCCCAACTCGCCCGAGCTGTACCTTGTCCTGCGTCGCGATCCGTTCCAACGACGCTGCTAATCGCCAAGACTCAGTGAGTTCTGAGTTCTCAGGACGCGAGCCTTTTCCACCGAGTAGACTCAGCAGTGGCGCAGCAAGTTGTTGCTGTTGCCCGCTCGTCATTCCACCAGCGATCCGACGCCACAAGATCAGCGACTCCGTGCGAGACTGTGGCGCCGCAAAAGCAAGCTTCCCGAAAACGGTCTTCCATGTTTGCGAGACGCGCCAATCGTCGACTGCGACGCCATAGCCAGGTCGCAAGCAATAGCCCAGTAAGTTCAACCAACGAGCTTCATGCTGGGGTGACTGACGACGCCCCCCTTGCAAGTCAATGAGCGTTTGCCACATCTTTCGAAGCAATGATGGCGGCCACGACTCTCGCTTCAGTTCCGTGATGCACTGTAGTTCCGCAATTAACTTGTTCGGTGCCAAATTCGGTTTCGTGTCAAAGACACGACCAATCGCTGCCTCACACGCTCGAATCGTGTCATCATCAATGATGCCCGCAGATTCACCTGCGGCGATGTGTGCCTGTCGATCGGTTTCGAGCGTGCTGCGAATGTCAAAATCCAATTGCCATCGTCGACCTGAATCCGCATCGACACACCACATTCCCACGGTGCCAATTTCGCTCAACTCAGACTGGATCATCACGCGAATCGTTTTGGCTTCGCGTCGTTTGCCTTCACCGAGTGCTGTATAGATTGGTGGTAATCGCGAGGCCTCATTTACCCCAATTCGCACCATCTCGCCCGCTCGATCTGCTAACCGAGTGCTGCTTGCCCATAGCGGAAACTGCACCGGTTCACCCAGTTGAAGCTCCAGCGGATGATTGCCGATCTCAAAGCGTTGTCCAGCCTCAGCGCTACCCGGAATTAAACAAATGGCCTGGATCGATTCGCCTTCGGAGGACGGTTCCGCGACTTGCATGTAGTACGACCGACCGAGATTCGCAGCGATTTTGACGCCTTCACCACGACGAACCATAGCGTAATAAGCCGCACCACGGGCGACGGCGAGGTCCAATCGGTCGCTCTCGAGCACTTCCAGAGACAGTGCTTTCGGTTGTGCCGTCAATGAATCATCGTCTCGAGAAAACCATCGTGATAACGATTCAGTTATTCGATTTCGTAGCGATGGAGCCGACATCACCCCGCCGTTGAATAGCAGCCACGACGGCCGGTCATCGGAGGTTGTATCGCCCTCGGCCAGTCCGCTGCGGCGGTGGTCTCGCAAGAACGCCGCGAGATGTCGCGTCACCGCTGGGTCCGCAGCATACGGCAATCCGAACTCACGAAAACCGCTCTCGCCAGCCATCGGACGATCTTCCAAGGCGACATGAGGGAAGAATCCGTCTACGAGCACAGCGTCAATTTCTTCCGCGGACAACGTGACTTGGAGTGCACCACCGATCAACTTCGAGCCTTGCGAAGGCAAACTCAGTGTGTAGCGATCGGGGTGGTCCGATCTCAACATCGTTTCCTTGGCCAGCCGCGCGACTTGAATCAACCGATCCCATTGATCCGACGACAAGGCCGCCATGCCTGTTTGTTGAAGCAGTTTTTCTTCAGCCAGCTTTGCAAGTGCTAAATCTAAATTGTCGCCACCCAGGATCAAGTGCTTGCCTACCGCGACCCGATGAAACTGAACTTGATTCGACGTTTCTCCGGCTGGTTGAACTCGGATTAGCGTGAAGTCGCTCGTGCCACCGCCAATATCGCACACGAGGATCATTTGTCCGGCACTAATTCGCTCTTGCCAAGCTCCGGCCTGGGAATCGATCCACGAGTAGAACGCAGCTTGAGGTTCTTCGATTAAGAATACACGCGGCAGCCCCGCGCGTTTAGCGGCCATCACTGTCAGTTCTCGAGCCACCTCATCAAAGGAAGCTGGCAACGTGATGACGACATCTTGTTGATCCAGCGGATATTGCGGATGTTCGTGATCCCAAGCGGCTCTCAGGTGCGCAAGGTATTTCGAAGACGCATCCACCGGCGACATGCGAGAGACGTCTGCATCACCGTGCCACGGCAAAAAATCCGCAGAACGATCAACGCCATCATGCGACAGCCAGCTCTTTGCGGACGCAATCCGTCGACCAGGATGTCGGAGCCCCGCATCGCGAGCAAACAGTCCGACGCATTGGGCGCTTGGTTTGGTTTCCCATGGCAGCTTGCCTTCGCTCGTTGCGGTCTCGTCACGGGTCATTTCGTAATGGAACGATGGCAGCGTTTCGCGAGGCTCGAACTGGCCAAAGTCGACCCACTGCGAAATCCGAAACGTCTCCACGCGCCATGGCGACGCCTCCGTATCCACATAACAGAGAGCTGAATTCGTCGTTCCCAAATCAATGCCAACGACATAGCGAGATAGCACATCGCCATCAACATCGGTGGTCATGCTCGTGGCTCACGCACATTGAATTCCATCTTCCATTGCTCTTCGCTGTGGGTCGCGCGGCACCACAGTTCGAACATGCCCAACTCGGTGACGCGGCTGAGGAATTGGACGGGGACGTATTGGGCGTCACGTGCTGATTCTGACGATAAATTCAGCTCAATGGGTTCGCTTTCGACGAGCTCTTCTGGTGACCATCGATCGAGTTTGGTTCCAAACTGGTCTCCCGGACGCTGGGTCGACGAAAAGAATCGAAAACGCGCTGGTTGGCCCACAACGATTCCGACCTGCTCACTGCTTACCGCTGTTTCGCTTCCTTCCTCCATCCCTCGAGGCGCGACACAGACCGCTCGTAAAGGCCGCTGCATGCCCGGGATCGCAAGGCCAGCGGTTTCGATGCCGACGTAATAGGATCTCGCTGTGCCGCCACGAATGCGAATACCACCGACTTGCTTTGACCAACCGTAATGCGCTGCGCCAATCGCCACCGCTGTATCGAGATCTTCCGTGTCACCGAGCAAGGTGAGTGGCGAGTCGCTCCAGCCGCCGAGGGTCTCGATCAGACGCTCACGAAGCGCGGCGCTACGTAACACGCCACCATTGAATAATAAATGTGTGGGTTGTGTTGGAGACGACGAATCGATGCTTGGATTGGATCGCTGGTCCGACAAGAACGCCGCGATTTGGCGCGTGATCGCTGGATCGGCTTCATACGGCAATCCGATGTCTTGGAACCCGGAAGCGGGTATCCGCTGAGGACGCTCCGTCGCTGTGCACTGCGGAAAGAATCCGTCAACGATTAACGATTGGACTTCGTCGCGAGTCAGCTCCGCGGAAATGGTGCCACCAATCAGTGAACTTCCACGACCGAGCACGGAGACCGTTTGCGTCGCTGGTCCGTCCGTTGCAAGAAGTCGTTCTTTCGCATTGCGGCACGCATGCCACAACGACACGTTTTGCCACGGATCCAAGTTGTGGCCTTGGTCTTGTAAACGAGTGGCGACAAAGTGCGCAACCGCCAAGTCCATGTTGTCGCCGCCCAACAACAAGTGATTGCCCACCGCCAATCGCTTCAAATGCAGCTCGCCGTTGTCGTCATCCAATCCGACGAGCGTTAAGTCCGTCGTCCCGCCGCCGACGTCCACAACGAGTAATAAGTCTCCGGCGGAGAGCTTGCGTCGCCATGATTCACCGTGAGCCGCAAGCCAACGATAAACGGCGGCTTGAGGTTCTTCGAGCAAGACAAAGTCTTCCGGCAATCCGGACGCGAGAGCTGCTTCACGAGTCGCTTCGCGTGACGCTGGATCAAACGAAGCTGGAACTGTGAGCACGACCTTTTGGTCACTCAGCAGGGCATCTGTATGCGTGGTATTCCAGGCATTTGCCAAGTGTGTCAGAAAGACTTGCGTGCAGTCGATGGCTGAGACTTTCTGCACTTCGCTGGGCGACTGCCAAGGCAGCGCCGCTTCGTTGCGACCGACGCGGCTATGACACAGCCAACTCTTTGCCGCCAGCACAACTCGTTGCGGGTTCTCGGCGGCTTGCGACCGAGCATAGATCCCCGCCACACCCTTGGCTGGATCGCCTCCGCCGGGCATGCGTAGTGATTCGACTTCTCCCTCACGCGGCACGTAAAGGAACGAAGGTAATGAATCACGCGACTCGATTTGTCCGGCGGCGACGAATTGTGGAATCGTGAGCAACTTGATCTCAGGCGTTTCGCCAGGCGCGAGTTCCAATTCGAGCGGTGTGTACGCGACAACACTATTAGTTGTGCCGAGATCGATGCCAACGCAGTAACGAGCGGTCATGAAGAGTCTAGAATCTAAGGCAGTGTTGAATACGACGTTGAGTGTTAAACGCGTTGTAGTTGGACTGGAGCAATCACACCGGAGTCTTGGTGCGGGCCAGTCCATTGGGGCAATTCGAGTTGGTCAACTTTCCAGCCGTGGTGAACTAATTTGCCGCTAGTACCCGCACCCTCGCCAATCCACTGATATCGAGCTGGACCAGCTGACTCGGGCACCTCAATCATCGAGCCGTCGCTTGCAGTCACGATCGGTTGGACGGACATGACTCGTTCCAATGTCGTTGCGCATTGCTGTAAACACGGCCGCGCCGCAGCGCCGATCTGTGCGTCACTGTATGCGGATAAATTTTCCTTCACTAAATCAATCAGTCGAGCTTCCCGCTGGAGCGTTGCAAGCAGTGTAATCGCATCGCTTCGAGATGCTGTTTTTGGCGGTGCCGGCGCAGCCTCAGGCGACTTCGCCTGCGGCAAAGCGGGAGTTGTGGTTTTCGCACCAGCATCAAGAACCGTTTTCAGCTGACGAGCAACGTCCTGATTCAACAAAGCGGCAAAAAAAGCTCGAAATGCCGTCCCCAAAGCCATACGCGTACCCAAAATTCAAGCGGAGAAAGTGACTTCAACATCAATCATTCCCCAGCTTGGCACACTCACGACCGCCGTCAACGGGTTCACACGTCGGATCGAAACGAATGTTTCCAGGCAAAATGCGTCATTTAGCGTGGCCATCACAGAAATCCGGCGACGAAATTGCGACTGTCGGATCGTCAGTAGCGCCGGACTCGGGCGATGAGGACGATTCCGATCATGGCGAGGACGACGTTGCCGATCCAAACGCCATAGGGCGGGAGGGCTCCGGCTTTGGCTTGGTCCAATCCGAAGATGAAGAGCGGATAGTACAGCAGCAACGTCGGTAAAAAGCACATTCCGAACGTGGTCCAGTAATCACTCGTCTTGGCGATCATGGCAAGCGGAGCGCCGACAAGCACAAAGAAGAAACACGTGAAGCCTTCCGCCCAACGCCTCCACGGTTCGGTGTGGAGTCTGGCTAGTCGGTTTTTTCCCGCTTCGAGCGATTGCTCGATTGTCACGCCTGTGGGGCCAGCGATCTGTTCTGGGCGAGAGGTCAGAATCGAGAATGCAGTGTGGGCTGCGAGCTCACCCACAATCGCGTGAGTTCGACTGTCTTGACGTACACGCTCGCCGCGAATCACGCTCATGGGCAATTCGCCGGGGCTGCGACGACTGATGTCGTTGTCATCCACTTTCTTGCCAAGCGGAATGCGGAACTCGGTCTCCCCGGGAACGATGCCTTGGAAGCCGCTTCCCCCTTTGACTTCACTATCCACGACCTTCAAGAGCAGTGTCTGAGTGGCTGGGTCGAGGCTGAGTTGTCCGTCGCGGGCCGAGAGTTTCATCGTCTCGTTGCGGCCCGAGTTGTGCACCGTTACTGTCGGATGAATCAGTCGATTACCGTCCACTTCTCGAACGTGAATCGAGAATCCATGGTCGGAGGTGTAGGAGTGGTCCGAACGTAAGACGCGATACACAATGTCTTCGATCGATAACAACACCACGCGATTGACGCCGGGGCGCCCCCAGGACACACCCACATCCGACATCCAAACCGCAAACGGGCTGAGCATCGCAGCGAACATGATCGCGGGTTGAAGTATTTTCAGTGGCGAGATCCCGGACGCTTTCACCGTTGCGACTTCGCCATCCGCAGCCATGCGTCCGTACACACAGCACACTGAAAATAGGGCTGTCGCGGGAACCGCGTGTTGTAACGAGATCGGTAAGACGTAGGGCAAAAGTTGTACGACTGCGACCGGCCCGAGCCCTTGGCGCAAAAGTTCTCGGCCGACACCGATCAGCAATATCAGTAGCGTTAACGCGATGAGCGCCACGACGAAGATCTTGAAGATCTCAGCCAAGATGTATCGCGTTAAACGAGTGGGCATGAAACGAGGGTGGTGTGAAACACGCTTGCGGTACAGACGAAGTTGACGGTACTGGTCTTGTCCGTTTACCAAACCACCCGGTGCCAGCGGTAGAGCGACTTGTCCCATTTTAACGTTCGCCAACGCCACACACGATTAAGCTTCTCTCGCGATTAGTAATCGATAGCACTCTCGTCGGCTGGGCGTCGACGCTGCTCTCGCAATTGATGCATCGTTTCGACTATCGCTTTCGCGACTTGCCGCAACGCGACGCTGTGTTGGCGATTCTTGATCGCGTCACTGCTTTCCTGCTGGAGTTGGTCAATTTTGGTCCAATCCAGCGTCCATTGCTTGATTTTTGACGCTCCACGCAGCGCCTCGACTGTTTCAGCCAGCTTTCGGTGCAAGTCCAACGTCGGCGTAGCGCTGTATCGTCGATAGGGTGCTTGGCCACCACTTATTGGTACCGACTGGCTTCGCTTGTGGCGTTCCGATTGGCGGTACTGAACCACACCCGTCACGGTCGCAATGATTCCCAGCACGATCGCGACAATCATTTGTCCCCACGAGGCGACGATGCCGAAGCCCGTTGCGATCAAAAAGCATCCGACCGCAAGCGATACGAGAACTGGCGAAATGCGTTTGAACAGAACGTTTTCTGGCTTTTCGCTTTTCGTCGCCAAAAAATACTCGTCACTTTCAACGCGAACGATGATGACGGTTGTATTGTCGGGGCCGCCACGCAAATTAGCTAAGTCGACGAGGACTTTTGTTGCTAATTCAGGCGAAAGTGAATTGACGATCGCGCCGATCTCGTGATCTTCCACCTGTCCTGTCAAACCGTCGCTGCACAACAGAAACGTATCGCCAGACTGGACAGGGAACGGTCCTTCGATGTCGATCGCGACTTCGGCGTTGGGTCCGAGCGAGCGAGTGATCACGTTTTTGGGAATGGTGTGACGCAGCGGGCTGTTTGCGTGAAGGTGTCCGCTCGCTTCCATCTCCCAGACGAGAGAATGGTCAAACGTCAGTTGTTCGAACGACTCGCCACGAAGGCGATAAACGCGTGAGTCTCCGACGTGTGCGATCACCGCGCCGGTTGGTGTTAACGCGAGCGAACTCGCGGTGGTTCCCATATTGTGGAACTCGGGGTTCTGCTGGCCGCGGCGATAAATTTCGGCGTTGGCTTCTGTGACGGACTCTTGAAGAGCCGAGGCGGTATCCGTGCACGATGTCTTGAAATAGTGCTGCGAGATCCGTTCCGTAGCCATTTTGCTTGCCAACTCACCAGCCGCGTGTGCGCCCATTCCGTCCGCAACAACAAACAAATGTCCACGCGATTGGAAGCGTTCGACAGACTTTGAAACCAGGCACGCGAGCGAATCTTGATTGTTCGCACGTCGCATACCCACGTCCGTGATGTCAGCAAAAACGATTCCAGATTTCCAGGGTTCCGACACCGACGTGCGACTCGCAATGTAAATAACGTTGGTCAAAAACGGTTGGCTGAGGGGGCCGTCAAAATCAGTGGGGCACTTCACAACCAGTAAAAGTGGTTCGCAATTCGCTACCACACGCAAGAGATAAACCGCTAGCATCAATAATACTGTATTTGTTGGACGTGTCGGGACCTAGCCCGCACTTGGATCCAAATCAATTAAGCTGTGCTCGACCTGAAGGTGGTACCGCGCCTCGCCGAAACCAATCCCGCAGGCCGGATAATGCTCGTCTGGCCAGCACCCCCCCCACTCCTGCCCGCCAGCCATCGCGATCTCTCGCTCCAACTCTCTCGAGGATTTTCTATGTATCGACTGTTGACTCACTCCATGCTCGTTCTTGCGATTGCCTTGAATGTGGCGTTAAACGCGACGAATTCTGCTCATGCCGCCCAATCGAACCAGTTTGACATTGTCGTCTACGGTGGCACATCCGCTGCGATAACGAGTGCGATTGCAGCCAAGCGGATGGGTAAATCCGTGGTCCTTGTCTCACCAGATAAGCATCTGGGTGGGCTCACGAGCGGCGGACTTGGTTGGACGGATTCCGGTGACAAGGCGGTGATTGGCGGTCTCTCGCGAGAATTTTACCATCGAGTCTGGCAGAAATACCAAAGCAACGAGACTTGGCGATGGCAGTCCCCCAACGATTACGGCAATAAGGGCCAGGGGACTGCCGCGATCGATGGTGAACAACGAACCATGTGGATCTTTGAGCCGCATGTGGCTGAGAAAGTCTACGAAACTTGGCTTCATGAAGAAGGCATACGTGTTGATCGTGATCGATGGCTTGATCGGGAGAACGGTGTTCAAGTCGTCAACAAGCAAATCAAAAGTATTACCACACTCGATGGTTCAACTTACGCCGGAAAAGTCTTTATCGACGCTACCTACGAAGGCGATCTCATGGCGGCCGCTGGGATCAGCTACCACGTGGGTCGCGAGTCCAACGAGACGTACGGCGAAACATTCAATGGTGTCCAGGTGGGGGTGCTGCATCACGCGCACCACTTTGGTGTGCTCAAGCGACGTGTCGATCCCTACGTTGTTCCAGGGGATGCATCGAGCGGCGTGATTGCTCGTGTCAGTCCCGATCCACCTGGGGCCTTCGGTTCCGCCGACAAGAAAATTCAAGCGTACTGTTTCCGCATGTGCTTGACGGATCATCCCGACAACCGCATTGCGTTCGCAAAGCCCGAGGGCTATGACCCGACACAGTATGAATTGATGGCACGCGTCTTTGCTGCAGGTTGGATGAACGTGTTCGAAAAGTTCGATCCGATCCCAAATCGAAAGACGGACACCAACAACCATGGACCGATGAGCACCGATAACATCGGCTACAACTACGACTACCCGGAAGCTGACTACGCACGTCGTCGCGAAATTATTGCAGAGCATGAAGCGTATCAACGCGGGTGGCTGTACTTCCTCGTTAGCGATCCACGTGTGCCAACCGAAATTGCGGACACGATTCGAAAATGGGGCCTGCCCAAAGACGAGTTCGTTGACAATAACCATTGGCCGCACCAACTGTATATCCGCGAAGCGAGACGTATGGTCAGTGACTTTGTGATGACCGAGAACCATTTGGTCAAGAATATTCCGACACCTGATAGCGTCGGGATGGGCTCCTACACGATGGACTCGCACAACGTCCAACGGTACATCACACCCGAAGGCTATGTGCAAAACGAAGGCGACATTGCACACTCGACTCGTGGACCCTATGCCATCGCTTATGGTTCGCTCGTGCCGAAAGAGGCGGAGTGTCAAAACTTGTTGGTGCCGGTGTGTCCAAGCAGCTCACATATCGCGTTTGGATCGATACGAATGGAGCCTGTGTTCATGATCTTGGGGCATTCCGCCGCGACGGCTGCTGCGATGGCCATTGATCTGGGTTGCTCTGTTCAAAAAGTACCGTATGACCAACTCGCAAAGAAACTTCTCGACGATGGGCAAGTTCTTGTTGCACCTGCCACCGCGTACAAGGATCATGGTCGAGGCGTCGATCCGAAACAGATGACAGGCGTTGTTGTCGATAACGTTCAAGCGGAGTTGGTTGGCAGTTGGGCCATGAGTACTTCGTCCAAGCAATGGGTGGGATACAATTATGCTCACGACAGCGACATTCGAAACGGCAACAACTCAGCAACGTTTCGTGCCGTGTTGCCGAGTGACGGACGCTACGAAGTTCGCTTCGCTTTTCCACAAAACAGCAATCGAGCTTCGAATGTTCCCGTGACTATTCATCACGCGGACGGCGTTACCGAAGTGTCAGTGAACCAGCGGAAAATGCCTCCGATCGACGATCTGAGTGTTTCGTTGGGCGTCTTTCGTTTTGCCAAAAACACGCCAGCTCAAGTTGTCGTCACCAACAAGGATGTCGATGGGTACGTGGTCATCGATGCAGTCCAGTGGGTGCCAAACGAGTGATGCGGTGACGGAGCAATCGAACGAGCGAAGAAAATTTGTTTTTGACCGTAACAGCCGAACATTGTTGGGCTCTGTCGTAGGGTAGGCCAGCTTGTCGAGCGATCGACGCGACCGCTGGCCACCCCGACGCACCGCCGGGGTGACACTCATCCTCGGTACAGAGCACGGTCATGTCTCTCGCGCAATCCGAATCGAATTCCTCCGATTCCCTCGCCTCACACCCGCTGGCTCAGCACACATCGGCGGAGCCTTCGTTCCTCGAGTCCTTCTTGAGTAGCTTCTTTCAAGAAAAGAATATCAAGTGGATTTTGGTGGTGGGCGCGTCGATCGTTTTCGGCTCATCATTGATGCTCGTGACGAAAGCGTGGCCAAACTGGCCACCGGAGCTTAAGTACGTCACCATTCTCGGATACACAACCGTCATTTTCGCGGCCGCAGAATTGAGCCGCAGACGGTTGCGGCTCAACGCGACCTATCGCGTGCTCCAGAGCCTAACTTTGTTGCTGCTGCCGATTTGTTTTCTTTCGCTGACTTGGTTGTCGTCGGGCACAGCAACCTCCAGTGGACTAGCAACCGTTTGGCACATCGGCTTGATGATTCCCGCCTTGGCGTTGCTCTGGCACGCCTCATCAACCATTCTCGACCATTGGCTGCGCAGTCGCCAAACGACGTTCTTGGTTAGTTTTAATTTGCTGTGCATCGCGGGTGCACTTCCACAACTCACAACACCCGTTTCAGCATTCGCCTTGATGGCTGTGTGCTGGATGCTATTCACCGCTGGTGTTGTGAAGGTCAATCGCCACACGTTTTGGCTCGCCGAAGAGCATCAATGGCCTCGGATCTTTGGTTTTCTTCCCATCGCAATGCTCGGCTTGCAGTTCGTGGTCTTGGTGGGCGTCAAATCGCTCGATGCACTTCCGGTGCAATGGATTGGGTTTGCGATTGTCATGGTCGCAGCAACAGTATTGTCCACCACGAGAACGGTCGCGGATGTCTTCCGACGTCGCAGCGGAGACTTGGTTCGACCGTTGCCATGGGCAATCGTCTTGCCCTTGTTTGTTGGTCTGGTGTTGGTGACGCTCGGTGTCGGACTTGCGTTCAGCGGATTTTCGTACGTTGGCACGACGACTTACGCGATCATTCCAACCTCGGTCGTCGCCGCCATCCTGTTTGGCTGGGTCGCCCGGGACACTCGACACCCCGGATTCGTATGGGCGTCGCTGTTTATGATCACGATCGCTTACCAGTGTTCACCGACTCTGTTTAGCAATCTTGTTCAAACGCTTCGCAGTGTGACGGCTGATGCAATCAACCAAGAACGCGTGCCGTTGTCGATGTATGGGCTCACCTACATGCCGCTGCTCGGGATACTGGTTTTTGCTAGCCGACGTTTCGCGTCCCAGCAACGACCCGAGTTCAGCCAGCCGATCAAGCACTTTGTGTCAGGGCTCGCTGGGATGCTGTCCTGTCTCGCACTCACTGACATCCCTTCGCTGTCGTTTGTATCGCCCTTCTTAGTCGCCTCGGCCAACACTTTTGCCTTCATCGCGTTCGCGATCGTGTTGAGAGACCGACGATACGTCTTGCCGGCAATCGTTGCCCTGGTGGTTGCTGTGGCGACAGCAATCCCTGGATTGAACCAAATGCAATACGCGAGCATCCATGTTCATTGGGTGCCAACGCTCCTGTCGGGGCTCGCACTTCTGATGACGACGTTTGGCTTTCCTGATCGTTTGGTTCAACGAATACCCGCCAGAAGCGATTTCAACGGATTGCTTCGCAGCGACGCTACCGGACGCAATCTGTTCCAAGGGGCAGGATGGCTTTTGGCCATCGGATTAGCGGCACATTGGACCGTGTCGAGCACGGTCTCCTTGATCGAACCGTTGTCGCTTGAGTCTCTCGTTCAGTACTGCTTCTTGTTGGCCGCCATGTTGATCTACACCGTTCGCAACCCACAATATCTGAGTGCGGCAAGCGTATGGGTGCTGGTGGCCATCGCGGCTTTGAGGTGGGCCATCGGACAAGATGTGTCATGGTATGAGATGGCGAAGTCGTCAACCTACTTGTTTGTCGGATGTTCGGCGGCAAGCTATTTCATTATCAAGTTTCTCAAGGCAAAGACTCCGGATCACTCACTGCAAACGCTACGTCAATCGCTTGGGTTTGACGGGGCCGGTTTTCAGCTAAATGCCCATGTGTCGGTCACCCCGACCTGGCAAACCCTACTGGCCTCGTTCACAGTGTCTCTGTTCGACCTCAGTGTTGTGGTCATGTCGTTGTTGGTGGCGATGTTCCATCTGCCGCTAGTATTTGTCCAGCACCTAACGCTGTTGTCCAGTCCTTTCACACCGGTGTCCGACGCGAGCGTTTTGACGCCTGTGGCGATGGCGTGGCTTCTGGGCGTCGCATACGTTCTTCGCAATCGTTTGAGTGGGTTTGCGGCAGCGATGTTGGCGCCGTTGTTTACGACGTCGATGCTGGTATCGGCTGGCGTCGTGGATTCGATCACTTGGACACTCGTTGCTTGGGCGGCAACTCAAGGACTACTCTTGTTCGCCACTCATTGGGTCGGTGAACGTCGTGGTCGATCGTCCTCGAACCAAGTGATGCAAAGCGTTTGCCAAGCTTGGTTGCTTGGGCTCCTACTCGTAAGTTGCGTCTCGCTTGAGTTTCCGCTGCGTATCGTCGCCGTGATCGCGTTGGCGTTGTTGGGGGGATTGTATGCGAAACAGTGGCATCCACAGCAGTTTTGTGGAATCGCCATTCTAGGCAACATCAACTTGTTGCTTCTCGTCGCTTCGTTGGCTGGTTGCAGCGGACTGCTGGTCTCCGGAACAATGTTCTTTTTTGAGTCTCAATCGATCGCGTTTCTGTTTCTTGCCGGTTGCGTTTCTGTTCTCTTTTTTGATCGCCCAAGTCGTCGGATCGCTTGTGACGAGGCATCCGCATGGGCCATGGCCTTGCGATTTGGCGTGCTGGCTTTGATGCTGGGTTCGTTCATGGAAACGAGTTTCGCTTCGATTGAAGTGATCGCCATGCTAATCGGTTGTGCCTTCCTGATTGCGGCCGAAATATTGGCGGCCGTTAAACAGAACAACGAACTTCGCGTTTGGACTGCATGCGGAGTGGGTGTGGTTGCCACGGGTTTCTTGTTCGCTCAAAACGTCATCTCAATAGGGTCCGGAGCAAGTCAGTTTGTGTTGCTGGGGTTGAGTGTGGCTGGGTTAACGATCGCTTGGTTCACCCAGTCACGAGAGTCTTTGCGAATTCTACGCCGACCGATGCTTGTCATTGGACATTCGTTGCCTGCTGTTGTTGCATGTCTTGCACTAACGCGTGAGTTGTTCGGCTCCAGTGCTTCAGCCGCGGGTCTGAATTCGCTATCGCTGATGATTGCCGCAGGTATCTACTTCCACCAAGCGTTTGTGTTGCGACGATCGGTCCTTTGTATTCCTGCAGTGCTGATCGTGAATGCCGCCTTGTTTTTGATGTGGCTCTCGCTCGGATGGAATGCACCGGAGTTGTACTTGGTGCCCGTCGGTTTATCCGTACTCGCGTTTGTCGAGTTGATGAAAAAAGAGTTGCCTGCAGCGTCGCATGATCCGCTTCGCTATATCGCTGCACTCGCGATCCTCTGCTCGCCGCTGTTCGAGGTGCTCGGAGGCAGTTGGGCTCACATGTTCGCACTCATGTTGTTGAGCGTGCTCGTGATCTTCGCGGCGATCGGATTGCGAATAAGTTCACTTGTCTATGCCGGTTCAGCGTTCTTGCTCGCGGACCTAGTCGCCATGGTCGTTCGCTCAACGATTCACAACGTCAATCTGCTTTGGGTTTGCGGCGTCGTGTTGGGGATCGGAGTGATCGCTCTGGCCGCCTTCTTTGAAAACCATCGTGACAAGTTGCTGTCACGCATTCGAATCGTCTCCGCCGAGTTAGCGACCTGGAATTAAAAACTCAGCACCTGTTCTACACCCCGTTCTCGAAAGGAACAAACGATGAAGTGGCTCAATCAATTCAGTCTTGTGATGCGATCAAGTGTTACTACCTTGCGTGAAAAAATCGAAGATCCCGAACGCATGCTGCACCAGTTGATCATTGACATGGAAGAAGAGCTTGATCGCGTTCGAGCAAGCGTTGCTGAGGCCGTTGCCGATGAGATTCAGTTGCGAAAGCGTTGGCAGCGTGAAAATCAGGAAGCTGAGACTTGGATGCAACGGGCAAGCTCGGCGATGAAACGAGGTGATGAGTCCGCCGCCAAGGCTGCACTGGAACAGAAAATTGCCGCTTGCCAACGTGCTGATCGATACGGAGTCGATCATGCAAAGCAGAAAGCCGCAGTCGAGGGTCTTGAGGCTAGCGTGCGTGATTTGGAGGACAAGATTCGGCAAGCCAAGCAAAAGAAGACGCTTTTGACGGCACGAATGACGCGAGCTGCGTCCACGCAAAGAATTAACCAAACGATGGATTCGGCGCACTCCAAGTCGGCCTTTGCTCAATTCAATCGGCTCGAAGAAAAAGTGGATCGTGAGGAAGCGATGAGCGAGGCGTGGGACCGCATGCAAGGTAAAGACCCCGATGCCGCCGAGTTGGCACGGCACTTCGAGAAAGAAGAACGTGACAAGCTGTTGTCCGAAGAATTGTCGCGACTCAAAGCCGCAACGGCGAGCTAACACGAGGTTGCTGCGATGTTTCACTGCTTAACTTCTCTGCGTGATCTTGTGGCCGCTTGGTGGATGACCGACCGAGTGCGAATCTCACCGTCAACCGGGCGATTGCTCGGGCTCAGGCCTGGAGATCGGTTTGTGTTTCGATGTGAGTCGTTCCTGATTGTCGGCAAAGCCATTCGGGAAACTGCAATGGGACACGAGTTGGTTTATCAAGTTGAAAGTTCGCTCGGCGATGGATGCTTGGTTGTTGTTCGCAACGGGACGACACACGCGATAACGGGTGAGTTCAACGTGCCGACGCTCAAGTTGGCTGTGTTCGATAGCGACCTTGTGGTCGTGAGCAAGACTACGAAAAAATCTTGCCAGAGCCAGCGGAAACAAAGGAGGCTGGCTGTGTGATACGCTAAATTTGAAATGTCGCTCGTTTTTGGTTTTGTGGAGGTGCTGTTGGATGGCATTTTTTCAACGCGGTAAATTTGTATGGAATGAACCCTGGTTCTTCCTGCACCGAATTCGAACCGCACACGCATGGTTCGTGTTCTCGTTGTTTTTTTCACTTGTAGCTATCGCCGTGGCCGTCGGTGTGCTGATGATGGCTCCAGCAAACAATCCACCGAGTTGGTTGGCTATTGTCGGATTAAGCTTCGGAGTCTCATCTGCTTTGTGGTGGTTGCTAGACGGGACGAATTCGCGTCGCCAAGCGATCTTGTTTGAAGACACACTCATCGTTGGCGGTGACATGGGGAAGTACTCAACACCGACAACATATCAACTCGCGGAAATCCCAGACGCAATAATTGTGACGCCCGAAGAATCTCTATGGCCGGAATCCGCTTTGTGCTTTATCTACAAAGGCGATGAGCAGGCGATAGGTATTGATCGAAAGGTCAGTCTTCCAAGGTTAGCCCAAGCGGTTCATGACGTGGGTATTCCGATTCGGCTTAGTGGTTGGGCACCGAATCAAGAATGCGAATTCACGAAGTCCTTCTCCTGGAAAGCAGATGCGAGCAGGGTTCAACCGACAGCCGTGATTGAGCAATTGCCGGCTGACACCGAAAGCTTCATGACATCCGTAGGCATTGCGATGGCCATCGTTCGGCAATGTTGGGCCTTAGGTACGTGGTTGGTTCTGGCAAGTGTCGCTGGATATTATGCATATCAAAACTGGATTAACTTGGGGCTTATCCAACTCGGAGCAGTGTTCGCTGTGATGCTCGGGGGATTCATGTTGGCAGCACAGTTCACGGACAGGTTCGCGAGCGCATCCACTTCCAAGGGATTAGGACGCATGGTCAAAGGCCAGATCGCAAAACGCCGAGGTGTGAATGTCGATCTGAATGGCCCAGATCTGGTTCCAGTGGAAATATTCACGCGGGACCAATTCGACAAGACCATTCAAAAAATATTCGAGATGGGTTACGTCCAGCCGGATATCGCAAGGAATCGAATTGTCTTTGAAGGCAAGAAAGAGCGATGGAGACTTCCACTGGACTCAATTCGGTCACTGGCGATCGAAGAGGTGCAATGTGGAACGCCCGGCCAATCAGCCATGGGAGCATTGAACTATTACATCGTGATCCAGTTCGTCACCAGTGAAGGTGATCGAGAACTTGGTCTGCGCTACGCTGACCGCGACTACGGCGAAGTCACCGATACCAAGCGAGCAGCAGGTGGTGTTCAACTTTTCGAAGCTATCGAAAGCATCTTGCCGTGCACAATCCTCCAGAATGTCTAAATGTTCCCGCAATTTGTTCGTATATTCGTCGCCCACCGAAGTGCTGGCGACGAGTTGAATGACATTAGATTTAGATTTGCTGCCCCAGGTATCGTTTACTACGAGGATTGTTTGCCGCGAAGAAACTCAGCTGTTTGACCCCATTTGTTACTGAAGGTTTGCTCGGCGAGCGAAAGACGTTTACGCGGTGCGGACTCTCGCGAGTGAAGTTGTCGAGCGGCGTCCGTTATCGGTTCCGTACGATCGGGATAGCCGATGGCGATCGCGGTTTGGGGTTCGTGGCCATCGGGGATTGCGTACGTTTGACGCGCGAGGCTGAGGTTGAGACCGGCCATTTGGTGGATTTGCAGTCCGAGGGCGGTCGCTTGCAGAGCCATGTGTGCGGCGGCAGCACCTAAATCGTGGAGAGCCACACGGTTGGGTTTCTGGTTCGCACGAAACGTCGTTCTCGTGACCGAAATCATCAATGCACCAGCGTTCTCGGCCCAAGACTGGTTGGCTTCGAGCAAGCAAGTCACCATCGTTTCGAATGATGAAGTATCTTGACGTCGCGCGACAATCCAAGACCACGGCTGGTCGTTATAACTACTGGCTGCCCAACGAGCGGCTTCCAAACAGGCCACAATCTTGTCATCTTCGACAACCCGTGGTTCGAAACGATAAGGGCTCCATCGCTCACAGATCGGTTGCAGGATGGCGTGGTCGGGTGCGTTGACACTCATTTCGAAGACTTACTTACAAGCGTGAAGAATTTTTTGTCTGAACCGACATCATCGCCGGCCTCAAGCGAGTATAGCGAGAAACATGCCAATTGGGCCTGGACTGACTCGGCTTGGGTTGAGTTGGCTTGGGCTGACTCGTCGCGAAACGCCCGTCGCTGTGCCGTCGTTGCCCGAGCCGCGGGAGAGATTTCTGATAGTGCAGACCGGTTGGTTGAGTTGTGCCAGAGTGAACAGCGTACGGATGCCGTCGAGACAATTGCGTCGGAGTTAATCCCTCTTTGCGATGCGTTGGCTTGGATCGGTTCGCACGGTGCAAAGGTTCTGGAGAATCGCAAGCTCTCTTGGTGGGGGCGTCCGCTGTGGTTGTGGGGCGTGCGCAGTTACGTTCGTCGTGATCCGGTTGGTCGCGTGCTGGTTCTTGCGGCCTGGAACTACCCGTTGTTACTCGCAGGTGTTCAAATCGCACAGGCGCTTGCTGCAGGGAACGTTGTGCTGTTCAAGCCAGCTCCCGGAAGCGAGGCGGCATGCAATGAATTGGTGCAGTGTTTCTATCGAGCTGGCGTGCCAGGCGAATGTTTGTGTTGTCTGGAAAGTTCTCCACAGTCAGCTATCGCTGCAATTCAGGACGGCGTTGATTTGATTGTACTGACCGGCGGCGCAGCAACCGGTCGCAAGGTGCTCGCTCAAGCCGCTTTATCACTGACGCCGTGCGTGATGGAGTTGAGCGGTTGCGACGCGGTGATCGTGCTTGCGGGGGCGGACTTGCGCCGCGTCGGCGAGGCCATTCGATTTGGGTTGTCGTTCAATGCGGGCGCAACCTGCATTGGGCCAAGGCGATTGATCGTGCAACGGTCAATCGCAGACACAGTACTCGAAGCTGTGTTGTCACCTTGGCGTGCTGCGGGGCTGCCCGTGATGGTGGTGCACAAGAGTGCCCGCGAGCATGTGGCCGATGTGGTGGAGCGCGCAATACGCGGCGGTTCAGTGGATGTGCTGGGTGGATTTTCGGCAGAGCGTTTAAGAGCAACGGGTGAGATGCATCCAGTCGTTCTGGATCGTGTGGCGCCCACCGATGAAGTGGCTGTGTCGGATTTGTTCGCACCCGTGATGAGTGTGTTGCGAGTCGACTCGGCGGAGTCTAGCGTGTCGATTGTTAATGATTGCCCCTACCGATTGGCAGCGTCCGTCTTTGGACCGTCGAAGGTGGCTCAATGGGTGGCTAGTCGGCTGAGAGTCGGGGCGGTCGTGATTAACGATATGATTGCACCGACGGCGGATCCACGATTACCATTTGGCGGTCGTGGCCAAAGCGGGTTTGGTGTGACTCGCGGCCGCGAAGGGTTGCTTGCAATGACGACCCCTGTTTCGATCAGCCAGCGGCGCGGTCGATTTGCACCTCACTTGGCGTCTCGCCGAGATTCAGACGCCGAAACACTTCTCGGTTCGCTACAAATGATTCGTGGACGTGGACTGTCCGAACGCCTTGAGGGCTTGCGTCGCATCATCGCTGCGGTCAAAACTGACCGTCGTTAGACACGGTTTTATCCTCTTTCATCCAAACGAAACATGATAGCTGCGGAAACAAAAACATCTGGACCAGTGGGTGAACGACAGGGCGACGGACTGCGGATCGTTGTGATCGGTAGCGGTTTGGCTGGACTCGCCTCGGCGTGCGTGGCGGCTGCGCGCGGGCATCGCGTGACCTTGCTGGACAAGAACGACTGGATCGGTGGCAAGGCCGCCCAACACCAAGCCTCCGGTTATCGCTTCGACATGGGGCCGACGATCTTGACGCTCCCCAGTGTGTTGAAACGGATCTTCGCCGAAGCCGGGCGCGACATGAGCGACTATTTGCAGCTTGTCGCGCTGGACCCCCAGTGGCGATGCTTCTTTGATGGTGATGTAGCGGGATCGCCAGGACACAACACGGTGCTTGACTTGGTGTCGGATACCAAGGCCATGCGAGCGCGGCTGGACGAGTTCACGGGATCAGGGAAAAGTGGTGCTGGGTATGAGAAGTTTATCGAACTGAGCAAGCAACTTCACGGCGTCTCGGATCGATTTTTTTTCTGGCGGAGCGTCGGCGGGATTGCGGATACGATGGATGTTAGCGGTGCATTCTCAGCGGCCGTCCTCAAAGACGTTTTGTCGCTGAGAATGGGCAAGAGTGTCGCGTCTGTCGTGCGCAGCCACGTGCCTGACAAACGCGTGGCTCAGATGATGGACCACTTCACTCAGTATGTCGGTTCGTCGCCCTACGCCTCGCCGGCTGTGCTTTGCAGCATCGCGCACATGCAAACGGATGAGGGCATCTGGTATCCGATCGGTGGCACGCGAGCGATACCGGAGGCGCTAGGACGCTTAGCCGAAGAGTTAGGTGTCGAGATCCACACCGGCAACGATGTTCTCAAAATCAAGACGGAGGGTCGGCGCGTCGTGGGCGTCGCAACGGCCGATGGAAAAGAAATTCTATGTGACGCAGTGATCAGCAATTGTGACGCGGTTCGCACGTACACTGAATTACTCGACGGGACACCCCAGTCAACTAAGTTCGAAAAGAAGAATAAGCACGAGCCCGCTTGCAGCGGCGTCGTGTTGTACTTGGGATTGAAACGGCGATACGAACAACTGCTTCACCATAACTTTGTGTTCTCACGTGATCCGGAAGAAGAGTTTGACTACATCTATCGCCGCGGCGAGCCGGCGCCGGATCCTACGGCGTATGTGTGTGCTCCGTCGATCAGCGAACCAGAGGTCGCACCCGCCGGCTGTGAGGCTCTCTATATCCTGGTCCATACGCCCTATTTGCGCAGCAACCATGATTGGAACGAGATGTTGCCCAAGTATCGTGAAGTGATCTTAGATAAGCTTGAGTCGACAGCAGGAATGACTGGCATTCGCGACGAGATTGCTTACGAAGCCTCGCTGACACCCGAGGGAATTCACAACCGATACCGTGTTCTCAATGGCGCGATCTACGGGCTCGCAAGTCACGGCAAATTTGTTGGCGCGTTCAAACCCGCGAATCGACGCAAGGATTTCCAAGGATTGTATTTGGCGGGTGGCGCGGCGCACCCGGGCCCAGGAATGCCGATGGTGATGATGAGCGGTTGGATCGCCGCAGACTCACTGGACAGCGACGTCCAAAGCGGAAAATTGTCGCGGAACCTTTGAAAAACTGACTTGTCGATTTGAACACTCCCGAGAATTCACCGCCGCCCGTTCCCGCGTGGTTCCAAAATGGATTCCATCGTTTTTTGGGTTCGTTTCTCAAACGACATTTCCACTGTGTGGCGATTGATCGTCATTCGCGTGTGGATCATACGATCACGGCTCATGAGCCGCTCATTGTTTACGCGAATCATCCGTCGTGGTGGGATCCGTTGATCGCGCATTTTCTCAATCGTGCGTTATTCCCCGATCGACAATTCTACGCGCCGATCGATGCGGATGCGTTGGCGAAATATCGAGTGTTTGCCAAGCTTGGTTTCTACGGAGTGAGCTTGAACAGTACCCGAGGCGCCGGAGCGTTCTTGAAGCAGAGCATAGCAATCGCCAACGCGCCAGACACCTCGCTATGGATTACACCCGAAGGCCGCTTTGCCGATGCGCGTGATCATGACGACGCGTTGATGCCTGGTCTGGCACACCTGTGTACGCGATTGGATGACGGTTGGGTGTTGCCGCTGGCACTAGAATACCCGTTTTGGGAAGAACGCTTGCCGGAGTGTTTAGCCAAACTTGGTGAGCCGTTTCGGATTCGAGATTGCTTATCACTTTCAAAGCCAGAGTGGCAAACACAGTTGACGGATCGACTTCGCGAGACCCAGCGAGGTCTAGCCAAGCTTTCCATCGCGAGATCGAGCGAACCGTTTGACCAACTGCTCAAGGGCAAACGCGGTGCAGGCAGCTTCTATGATTCGCTCCGACGAACAAAATCATGGATGACTGGTAACAAGTTTCAAGCGGCACACGGGGATCAATTCGAATGATCGTCGTTGCTGTCATTTCCTTGTTTTTTGCAGTAATTCCTGCACTTTTGTTTCTCGTCAACGTCAAATTGTTTGTTGCGATTCCGCAAGTGAATCCGGCAAGCGATGAGTTGCCAAGCTTCTCGGTGTTGATTCCTGCTCGCGACGAATCGCAAGGTATCCGTGCCAGTGTTGGCAGCGTGCTCGCGAGTACTGGTTGTCATGTCGAAGTCGTTGTGCTGGACGACCAGTCAACGGATGGTACCGCAGAGATTGTCGCCGAGTTGTCGCGTCATGACTCCCGTGTGCGGTGCATCAGTGGTTTGCCTCTTCCAAACGGTTGGAATGGGAAGCAATTTGCGTGCTACCAACTTTCACAGGTTGCACAGTATGAAGTCATGGTCTTCATGGATGCGGATGTGCGACTGAGTGGCACCGCTCTAGTAACCCTGGAGAATTACCGTGGCTCCCGTGAGATCGACTTGCTTAGCGCGTTCCCGCATCAAGAAACGGCGACTTGGTTGGAACAATGGCTCATTCCACTCATGCATTATTTGCTGCTTGGATACCTTCCGTTCTCGCGGATGCGAGTCAATCGAGATCCATCGCTTGCAGCGGGTTGCGGTCAGCTTTTCATGACGACCAAAGAGGCCTACGGTCGCGCCGGGACTCACGAAGCCATCTCAAGTTCACGTCACGATGGAATCAAATTGCCTCGCGCTTATCGCACAGCAGGCCTCGTCACCGATGTCGTCGATGGAACGAGACTGGCTGAGTGTCGTATGTATCACAATGCAAGCGAAGTCGTTCGCGGAGTGCTCAAAAACGCTCACGAAGGCATGGCTCAACCCAAGTTGATCTTCTTGTTTACGATGTTGCTCGTCGGTGGGAGCGTCATGCCACTGGTAGTGTTGGGATTCGCCGCAGCGTCGAGCAACAGGGTGGCGATCTGGGTATCCTTGGTTGCTGTGGTGCTTGGGCATTTACCACGGGCGATTGCCGCCATTCAGTTTCGTCAATCGATGACGGGGGTGATCTTTCACAGCGTGTCAGTCGCTGTGTTTGTCACGCTTCAGTGGATCGCGTTTGGGCTAACACTGTTGGGCCGCCAAGTCGCATGGCGTGGGCGAACCGAGAAAGCGGTTCAAGCACCTTGAACCACGTAGTGCCAGATTCCATAAAAGTGGCAGCCCGCTGCGAATAGCACAAAAAGATGCCAAACCGCGTGGGTGTACCGAACACGATGATCGTTCAGGAGGAACGCCACTCCCACGGTGTACAAGACGCCTCCTGCCAACATCATGAATACCAGCGGACGTGGCACGTGGCCGGCGAGCGGTATCGCTGGTAGCCATCCGAGCAATAAGTAAGACAGCGTGCTGATCCCGTTGATGCGATGGCGGATCAATACTTTCGATGCAAAGCCAGACAGCGCGGCGACCCAAAGTGCGATGAGCAGCCAACTTCTTGTCTCAGGCGGCGCAAACGCATAAGCAATCGGGGTGTACGTCCCAGAAATCATCGCGTAAATGGTTGCTTGGTCCCAAGCTCGCAGTGCGTTGTGCAGTGGCTGTTGGAAAATGGAGTGCGACAGCGTCGAGCAAACAAAGACGCTGAGAGCGGACATCGCGTAAGCAGCGCATGCGATCGCGAGACCTGTTCGGGGCATAGCCGCAAGAACAAGCAACGAGCCTGCGATAACGGTTAGGCATGCTGCGGTGCCGTGTGTCAACGCGTTCGCCCACTCCTGGTCGCGTCGCATGGGCGCATCGTGAGCCGGTGGTGGCTCCCGTGCCTCAAGATCTGTATTGGTCATTTCGTCATGCGTCACGGGACTAACCAACCTCGGTCTCGCATCCAGTCTTCGCACAGCCCAGGCCACCGGTCATGAGCCAAGTTCACTGAGCGAGCACCGAATCCGTGACCGCCATCGGCAAAAATATGAAGTGCGGAGGGGATGTCTCGTTTTTGTAGTTCCGTAAACAGTGTCACGCTGCTCAAGCAAGTGACGCGATCGTTACGTGCATGGGCAAAGAACATCGGCGGCGTCGTTTCGTCCACTGTGACGTCATCAATCAATTGGATTGAATCATCCTCTCGAACTAACCAAGCGGGATAGACAAGCACGGCGAAATCGGGACGGACGCCCGCGAGCTCTGTCGAGGAGGTAGGTTGATCGTCGGGACGCGTCTTGGCTTGATTGTTGGAATCAATGGCGAAGTGTTTGTGCTGGGTCGTCGCCGCCCGCGCCGAAGCATTGCCGCCGGCGGAAAAACCGAGCACGCCTACGTGATCGGCGTTAACGCCAACAACCTGTCCAGTTTTTAGCAGCTCGATACTGCGTTGAATGTCCTGAACCGGAGCAAGCCACGTCTTAGCGGCATCTCGAGTCGGTACGCGATACTTAAGCACCACCGCTGTCACGCCGGATTTCTGCAACCACTGGGCAATCTCGGTTCCTTCCAAGTCCCATGCCAAGATCGAATAACCACCACCGGGACAGACTACGATCGCAGTGTTTGATGCAGCGGTTGTCGGTTGATAAATGTGCAATTCGGGCGACTGGACGTTGCCAAGTCGAATGACCGTTTTTCCGGCAACACGGTTGGCGTCGGTAGCACTTGTGTCGGCTTCTGGTGCATCGGACGGGGTGAAATCCGGCGGTGTGTCCGGCCACACTTTCAGCACTTGAGAAGGCGTCGGGGCGTCTTCGGCTCGACAATCGGAGAACGCGTGACATATCAACAGCGCCGGGACGATTGCGACACAGTACAGCAGGATGCGACGATTCATGGATCGCTCGTTGGGTGTGAGTTCGGGCGTGAGTTCGCTTACGAGTGGATACGATGGACGTTTCCATAGCTTAGCCCACTTGGCCCAGATCACCATCCGCGGTCTTTGTGAACTTGTCAACGCAAAGAGTTTCGACGGTTTTGCAGGTTTGCTTTTTTGACAACGAGTCGCTTTTTCGATCCAATAACGTTCTCGATCGGACTTCCCGCCCTTTCCCAAGTTGCACGTTGAAGCGGCTGTGAACATTGGATTGCCAAATACTGACGGATGCTGGAGCCAGAATCGCTTGCATCGGCTGGCCTTGGTCGGTGAATCAGTCCATGTGGAACCCGTCGAATTGCTTTCGGATCCGCGCGAGTGGATTTCGATGGTGTCCAGCCGGCTTGGGCACGACTTGTCGCATCATCGGCATGTCAGCCGGTTCTTGTCGCGAGCGATGCTCGATTGCAATCGTCGAAGCGGAGTCGCTTTGATTGCGATGGGGTCAGCGATCGAACCACTCGCAAGTCGCGCAGCGGAGTTGTTTCGAGTTCCAGTGCTTCGAATAGGCATCGCTACGGACAAATTGAAAAACAGGGATGTGCCTGAGCTTCTCATTCACGACCGCGAAGATCGAAAGCTTGATCGTGACCAGCTTGCCATCATGCTCGCCGATCGCGTGGACGTGCTGCATGCGAGACGTGGTGGGAAGATGGCGATGTATGCTGAGAAACGCATCACACAACTTCACGACACCTCGACGCGAGTTGCGATTTCGACCGTCGAAGACGATGTCGCAAAAGGGTTGATTGCGAGCGGAGGTATTGGTTGGCACTTGAGGCCATCGCACATGAGGCCATCGCACATGAGGCCGCCCGAGAACGTTGTGGACGGTTCCATCGCATCGAACCAAGGCACTTCATCGAGTGACCGCTCGCAGCTCGGTGCCGGTGAGTGGTTGGTGCACTGTACACGAGGTTCGAATGAGCCTTGGCCAGACGAGACCGCGAACCAATTTCGCGATAGCGTTTTGCTCAATGAAACCGACGGCCATGTGAGAGGTGCGTTTCAAACGCTGTCGCGGATCGTGCGTGGAGGAAAGCTAGTCGCGTCCTGTCGTGCGAGCGATCGACGTTTTTCGGTGGTCTGTTTTTCCGCAGTTCCGCTTGCAGAGTTACTCGAGCGACGGCAATACCGTTCGCATCTGCATCGTTGGGATTACGAGCCCTACGGCATCGCCTTGCGGACGACGGCAGCGGAACGTTTGGGAATTCGTCCCGTGGTCTATGGCGAGCTAGACGAACGAAGCCATTTACCAGCGGATGATCAGTACCTTTTTCAAGCCAAGGGGAAGACCTTTGATTGGACGTCGGAGCGGGAATGGCGATCTCGAGGTGACATCGACTTGTGCCAACTCAGCGTTGACGATGTCCGCATTTTCACTCAATCCGAGGAACAAGCCGTGATTTTGCGGCGAATCTGTGCCTGGCGCGTCGATGCCGTTGGGGCGTGCTGTAAGTGATTGCATTGCCTCGGAGATCGATGAATCAGTCGCCCGGTGAGGCTGGTTTGCCTTACGATTCCGTCAACTTGTGCTAATCTGGAAGACGTACCCCGTAGTTCCAGTTTTGGTCCGAGTCCTTTCGCCATTGGGTTTGTTATGCCACGGTGGGTTGTTGCCCTACACGGATGTCACGTTCATGCGATCTTGGGCTGTGTTTTTTTGATGCAGTCTGGGTTGTCGAATTCCGCATTGGCGGTCGAAACCGTTGTCTTTCGCCACACACAAGAGTCCGTCGCAAGCAACGGTGGTCCGCGTTTGGCTTCGGGTGCGGACGCGTCGGACCTGCGTACAGTCGTCGGAGAGATCCTTGTCGAAGGGCAAGACGGTGGATTGATGTTGCAGGCGGATGACGGACGACTTTGGACGATCCAACCAGAGCAAATTGTTTCTCGAAAAGCCGACGATCAACCGCTCGAGCCCGTGGATACCGAGGAAGCGGTCCGTCGCGTCTTGGAAGAACTGCCGACTGGGTTTGGTGTTTATCGCACGACGAATTACGCGATCGTCCACAACACGAGCGAGGCTTACGCTCGTAACGTCGGCATGCTGTTCGAGCAACTCTACAAAGGTTTCTATGCTTATTGGAAGAACCAAAAATGGGATTTGCCTGAGCCTCGATTCCCGCTCGTCTCGCTCGTGTTCGCTAATCACGATGATTTTCTGAAGTACTCCGTCGCGGAGGTGGGCGAAACTGGCAAGTCGGTCATCGGATATTACCATTTGTCGACCAATCGCATGACGACGTTCAACGTACCCAACTTAGAACGCAACATTGCAACTATCATTCACGAAGCGACGCACCAACTGGCTTACAACGTCGATGTGCAACGCCGATTCGCTGACAACCCCAAATGGGTCAGCGAAGGTCTCGCGATGTTTTTTGAGTCTCCCGACTTGAGTAATCCACGCGGCTGGCGATCGATCGGACGCGTGAATCAAGTCAACTTGGCACGCTGGAAAAATTACGTCCCCAATCGTCCGGTTGAGTCGCTCGCGACGTTAGCGGGCGATGATGCTCGCTTTAACAATGCAGGAACGGCGATGGACGCTTACGGAGAAAGTTGGGCGTTCACGTACTTTTTGATCAAAACGAATCGAGATAGCTACGTGAAGTACATGAAGCTGTTGAGCGAAGGTCGACCGTTGGCAGAGAAAACGAAGAGAGAGCGAATCGAGATGCTCGAACAAGCCTTCGGCGAGACTCTCGCGAATCTCGATCGCCAATTTGTTGCCTATATGCTGCGAGTGCGCTAACTGTCTTTTGAAAACAGTCGTTTAGAGTCCCGCTTTCAGTGCCGCTGCGTAAAGCCCACCACCGATGCAACTGAGTACAAAATAAGCGGCAAACGGACGCCATGTATCCGCGAAGTTCTTGTAGACGAAGTACAGGACGTAAAGCGGAACAAACATCGTGAGTAAGCCTTCTTTGACGCTCTGCTTGAAGGCCTTGACGATGATCACCAAGTACAACCCCAGTGCGACGGTTTGCACTGCGCCGAAACCAAGCACGAGGAATGTCGCCATCGGATTGAACGAGCCCGCTCCATCGACCCGACGAGCGACGTTGATCGCAATCACAGCAATCGTTACGGCACTCACGATGAAAAACAAAATCAACGCCATCACCCACCACGGCATGCCCGCATTCGCCATTTTCGCCTGCAGTTCGGTTTCGTGATCCAGGTCCTTGCCGGCTTTTTGCAGAGCGACTTCGCCGTGGCTGATATCGACGCCAGCGGTCTTGTGCGCTTCAAATCGTTCGCCTGTCTGTTTGTTGTAGCCACACTTGGTGCATAAGATCGCACCAGCTTGCATCTCAACGCGACAGACCGGACAAACTTGCGCAACGTGCCGATCAAAACCTTCTTGGCTGAAAAGATCATCCAGGTCCGCTTTGGGAGCGGCCGCTCGTTGCTGTGGGGCCGCCTGAGTTGCCTTAGCCGATGCTTGCCCGGCCGCCGCAGCGACTACCTTCATCGGATTACCACAACCGGGACACTTGATCGCTTTACCGGCTAATTCATCACGAACATTGACTGCTTTGCCGCAGGTACACTTCACGAGAATGGGCATGCGTGACTTTCCGTCGTTCTTCGTGCAAGCCGTGGGCCTGCGGTGGGTGGATGACTCAACCAGTGCTTGAACCGCTCAGGAAACCGCTCAAAAAAGGCGGATTCGGGTCGATTCGGTCACCAGTTTACTTGCTTTCCTACCCACCGTCATCAGCGGCCGTGAATCTATTAGCAACCTCCACGCTTATCGCATCAAGTCGAGTCTCAGGGCTCGGAGCGTCCTCAGGAATTTGGGCAACGGGTCTTTCAACGGAATCGTTCAGACCGGCTTCAATGCACAGCAAATCGACTCGCGTCAGTAGTGATGCTACCACGGCTCGGATATATTCCAGAAATCTTGGATTTGGCGGATCCCAGACTTCTACGGGAACTTTCAACATCAACTGCCATCATTTGAACCACTGCTATGAACGCGAACGCACTCAATCGACGACAGCTTCTCGCCAGCTCACTTCTCGGAGCTGTGTGGGCGGTTGCTCCTGCTCGTCCGATTTTGGCGGAGGAGACACCTTCACCCCGACGCCCCAATCCAATCGCGGTTTCGACGTATTCCTATTGGCGGTATCGCGACGACAGCAAACTGACCATTGAGCAATGCGTTGACTTGGCAGCCGATGCGGGGTTTGACGCAGTCGAAGTGCTTCACGTCCAGATGGAAGACGAGTCACCGGCAATGCTCCAGCGAATCAAGCAGCGTGCCTTTCGTCGTGGACTGGATTTGTGTGGCTTGTCCACTCACCAGTCATTTGTGTTCCCCGACGCGGCAAAGCGGCAAGAAAACGTTGACCACACCATTCGCTGTATCGAGTTGGCTTATGCGATGGGCATCCCAACGATTCGCGTCAACACAGGCCGCTGGGGCACATCAGCCGATTTTGATGCACTCATGGCCAACCGCGGCATCGAACCACGGCTCGAAGGCTTCACCGATGACGACGGCTTCGCTTGGGTTCGCGACGGCTTTGAAAAGTGCTTGCCAGTTGCCGAGAAATGCGGCGTCGTGCTCGGATTGGAGAATCACTGGGGCCTCGGACGTACGGCCGAAGGGGTGCTGCGAGTGCTCCGTGAAGTCAATTCGCCCTGGCTGCGTGCAACGCTCGACACAGGCAACTTTCTCGACAACCAGTACGAGCAATACGAACAACTCGCGCCCGAAGCGGTCTTCGTCCAAGCCAAGACGTATTACGGCGGCGGCACGTGGTACACGCTTGACATCGACTACGATCGCGTCGCAAAGATCCTCAACGACGTGAACTATCGCGGCTACATCTCACTCGAGTTCGAAGGCCAAGAAGCACACGAAATAGCGATCCCCAAGAGCCTTGAGATGTTGCGTAAAGCGTTTGCATAACGGCAAAAGAACACACTCGAAACCAGCACAATTGCAGGTGGGCATGTTTTGCCCGTGTGGCGATTTCAATTCAATCGATCCAATCGTTCGAAGTCCATGTCGAATAAATCCACTCGCGCTCTTGCGTCAGCCCCACCGGATCAGACATCGCACTGTCGTAAAACGATTCGCGAACCCGATCACGTAACGACCGGAGGTCATCAAGGTGATGGAGCAACTCAGTCCTGGTGGATCAGCAAGCCAGTCCGTTAGGTGAAAGTCGATCGTCGGCAGCGCCGAAGTGTTCGGGTATCCTAAAAACGATGCTTGAATAGGCGCCACCCGGCATGACAACGCTCGCAATCGATTACCGCCCCCGGTGTAGCCTCCCAAATCTACAAGCACGTCGATCCCCTGGGCACGGATCGTTTCGACCACCCGGTCATCGGACCACGGGTGAATCACGGTCAGCTCATCCACGGCCAACTTCACTGCCTGAGTCAACGCATCGGACTTTTTGCCTCCATGGAACACGCGAATGTCAAATCGCTCGCGATCGTGAGATTGCAAAATCGGCAGCATGATTTTACCGACGGGATGCGTGTAGAAATCGCTCGCCAAATAGCCAATACGAATCCGCTCGTTGATGGCACGAACTCGATCGTCGACCCGCTCGGCACGCTCACCCAACGGCGCCGCGATATCTTCAATTTTGGTCGAGCCAATGAAAAGTCTTTTCGTATCGACTAAGGCTTAACGAGGTAACCGGGTTGATGTTTGTTTGGTTGCTTGGGTCTGGCAGTACTCCCAAGTCGTCGAACACCAGCGACTTGACTCGACTAACACTGGGTACGGTTACCAGCACATTCCCTAACGGCCGGGCAGTTGTGTCTCCCTCAGAATCATTGGGTAGTCGTTCCTCGTCGACGTGCCGCCAGACATTGATCAGTTGCGTGCCGTACTGGGCGTCTTCTAGCTAGACCGATGTTGTGCCAGCGGGGAGCCGGACCCCTTTGTAAAATTCCCAGTCATCCAATGGTGTGGTTTTGGATGAATTTGTCCATAGTTTGAGCACCGGATAGGAGTCTGATTATGAGGGATCGTTGGGGCAAATCAGAGTCTTGAACACTCATCCACAATAGAAAGCGTGACCCCGACGATCCGAGTAAAGATTAATCCAGACAGGTTGTTGTGCGGTTGCGTCTATTTCTTGGTGACTGCTTTGAGTTTTTGCAAGTCAGTCTGGACTGTTCGCAGTTGCTGTTTGAGTTCAGCCAAACTCTCACGTTCCTTGTCGACAACGTCTGCTGGGGCGCGTGAAACGAAACTTTCGTTGTTCAGCTTTTGTTCCTTGGTTGTGATCTGCTTGACGATTTGCCCTTCAAGCTTCTCTAAGCGAGCTTGCTCCGCCCCGAAATCAATGAATTTTTCTAAGTCGACATGAACGGTGATGTCGATCGATGGGATCGCGAGTGGCGCATCGGTCGCAAAGGGGGCCGCTGCGGGCCCGATCGCGATGACCTCAGCGCCAGCGAGCGCCTCGAGATAACTTTGCATGGGTGCTAGTAATTGCAATGATGAATCATTGCAGTGGATTGCTACTGGTAGCGTTTCGCGTGGTGCGATGTTTTGACTGGCTCGAATACGACGAATCGCACCAACGACTTCCTGGAACTCAGCAAATTGGCGTTCGATCGTGGCGTCGTAGTGCAACGCATCGCTTACGGGCCAGTCGGATGTCATGACGAATTTGCCTGCGGGTAGAGGTGACGCCAGCCCGCGAACTGGTGCAACATCGCCTAGGTGACCCCAGATCGACTCGGTTACGAATGGCATGATCGGATGCAAGAGTCGAAGCAATGTATCGAGGCTGTGTGCCAAAACGCGTTGTGGTATCGCACGATGAGCCTCGTCGTCGAGTCGCGGCTTGGCGATTTCGACATAGAAGCTGCAGAATTCATCCCAAGTGAACTCATACAACACACGTGAGGCTTCGGCAAACTGGTACGACTCGATCGCTTGCGTGACTTGTTTCGTAACGGTCGACAAACGACTCAATAACCAGCGGTCTTCTAGCGGTAACGACGCAACATCCACGGGTTCGCTTGTGTAGCCGTCAAATTTGTCCAGCGAGAATCGAGCTGCGTTCCAGAGTTTATTCACGAAGTTACGAGCGGTCTCGAAGCGCTCGCTGACAACAGCGCCTTTGGGAAGTGCTTTGTCATCGTCGGATTCAGCCCATTGGGTCGAGAACGGTTTGCCACAATGTTGACAGTCGACGCGTGGCAGCGATCGGTTCTTGGGTGTTTGATCAATGAGCTTTTCGCAACTTGGGCATTCGTATTGAACGGGCATCCGAACGTCTTGCGTTTCGGTGGCTAAACGAGCTAAGCCGAAACGCATGGCGTCGGGGCCGAACTTATCGATGACATCGATGGGGTCCACACCGTTGCCTTTACTCTTGCTCATCGTTTCACCCTGTCCGTCGAGGATTTTGGGGTGAATGAATACCTCGCTAAATGGGATTTTGCCCACGTTATTGAGTCCCATCAGCACCATGCGGGCAACCCACAGCGTGATGATGTCGCGTGATGTGATCAGCGTGCTGGTGGGATAGAAGTACTCGAGCTCGGCAGTGTTTTCTGGCCAGCCGAGTGTGCTGTGTGGCCAAAGTGCGGATGAGAACCATGTGTCGAGAACGTCCTCGTCGCGTACCAATCCCATCGCTTCGACTTCGCTTTCGATCGTTTCGTTTTCGCTGCGCAAGCACACCATGACGCTTTGTGTGGCGTCTTCAGCGGTTTCGACTTGGATCGCGACTTCGTTCTCTTGGTTCGCAGGCAGCAATTCCAAACGCGTGACCAGATCTGTAGCGGCATCGGAGCTCAAGCCGTGCAGCGACCAAATCGGAATGCGGTGTCCCCACCACAATTGGCGACTGACTGGCCAATCGCGTTTTTCACCGAGCCAGTCGAGGTAGCCTTTGCGATAACGCTCGGGGAAAATTTTCACACGGTCGTCGGTCACGGCGTCCATCGCGGACTGCGCGAGTGTGTCCATCTTCACGAACCACTGGTCCGCCAAGTACGGTTCGATCGGCGTCTTGCTGCGGTCGCTGTGTGGCAATTCGATGTCGCGGTCTTCCACATCGCCAAGCAGTCCAAGTGTGTCGAGTTCTTCGACGACGCGTTTGCGAGCTTGCGGGATTGTCAGCCCTTGGAACTTGCCGCCTTCGGAATTGATCGTGCCGTCTGGGTTGAGAATGTTGATCATTGGCAGCGAGCATCGCTTGCCAACTTCATAGTCATTCGGATCGTGAGCGGGTGTGATCTTCACGCAACCGGAACCCATCTCTGGCTTTGCCCATTCATCGGCCACAATCGGAATTGGCCGGTCCACGAACGGCAGCATCACTTTGCGACCGTCCTGTGCCATGTCACGTAGCTGTTCAAGCGAGGGGAGCATTTCATCTCGACGCTTGATGATTGCATCCAAATCGCCTTGGCAAGCGATTTTTTCTTTCTCGGTTGCTGCGGCTAGCTTTGTCTTGGCGTCGGCTTCGAGTTTCGCGAATGCGGCTGCTGGGTCGGGGTGCACGGCCACTGCGGTATCGCCGAGCATCGTCTCAGGCCGCGTCGTCGCGATCTCGATGCGAGTCGGTTCGCCTGGCTTGGGATCGATAACGTTGTAGTAAAGATGATAGAAGTGGCCTTTCTTGGTCACGCTATTGACTTCGTCATCGCTAACGGCGGTTTGCAGGAACGTGTCCCAGTTCACCAGTCGCTTGCCGCGATAAATCAGACTCTTGCCGAACAGGTCAAAGAACGTCGCACGCACAGCCGCTGCGCACATCGGGTCGAGCGTAAAGCGAGTTCGTTCCCAGTCGCAGCTGCAGCCCATCCGTTTCAGTTGGCTGAGGATGCGAGCTTCGTATTGGTCTTTCCAGGCCCAAATTCGCTCCACGAGTGCTTCACGGCCCAGGTCGTGGCGAGTTTTATTTTCTTGCTCCTTGAGGCGGCGTTCGACAACGGCTTGAGTCGCAATCCCGGCGTGGTCGGTTCCAGGCATCCAGAGGGCCTCGAATCCCTGCATGCGTTTGGTGCGAACGACGATGTCTTGGAGGGTATTATTGAGTCCATGACCCAAGTGCAAGGCGCCAGTCACGTTGGGTGGCGGGATCACGATACTGAATGGTTTCTTGTTCGGATTGACGCTTGCGTGGTTGCAACCGGCTTCATCCCAAGCCTGGATCAGTTCGAAGGCAGCTTCAGCGTGTTCAAATCGGATCGGAATCGTCATGTCAGGTCGTACTTTTCTGGGCCAGAAACAATGTCTAAAACCACGTTTAAAACATCGGTAGGCTAGGTGGTTTCTTCGGATCTGTCTATCTGTTTGTTCCTTCGACGGCGGGGGCCTCTGCTGGTCGGCGAGGCATAATCCGACTAGAACTGCCGCAAACGTGTTTGATGGTGGACCGTCACAACCCGGCTGGTTTCTAAATGAGCTTGCTTCTAATCGTTTTGCTGCCGCTTTTTGGTGCTGTTCTTCCAGCGCTGATGATTCGGTCTGGCCGCAATGATTGCACGATTGCAACCGCAGCGATCAACCTGCTCTCGCTCGGGTTGCTGTTGACCCACGTTCCGGCAGTCTTACGGGGTGAAGTTGTCACGGCGAGCTGGGCTTGGTTACCGACGCTTGGGCTCAACGTTCAGTTTTTCGTCGATGGGCTGGGGTTACTTTTTGCGGGTATGATCCTCAGCATCGGCCTGCTTGTGGTCGTTTATGCTCGGTTCTATTTGGGCAAGGGCGAGCCCATGGGCAACTTTTTTACGTACCTGTTGCTTTTTCAAGGTGCGATGGTCGGCATTGTTTTATCGAACAACTTGTTACTGATGCTGATCTTCTGGGAATTGACGAGTTTGTCGTCGTTCCTGCTGATCGGATTTTGGAGTCATACGGTGGCCGGTCGCCAGGGCGCGAGAATGGCGCTAACGATTACCGGTTGCGGTGGTTTGTCGCTGATTGCCGGAGCGATGTTGATCGGACAATTGGTCGGCTCGTACGAGATCACAGAGATTCTCGAGCAAGGCGACTTGATCAAAAACTCGTCGATGTATCCCTGGATTTTGCTGCTCGTGCTCGGCGGATGTTTCACCAAGAGCGCTCAGTTCCCGTTCCAGTTTTGGCTTCCGCACGCGATGGCGGCTCCCACGCCCGTATCGGCGTATTTACATTCAGCAACGATGGTGAAGGCCGGCATTTTTCTCATGGCACGTCTGTGGCCGGTTCTGTCGGGCACTGACTCGTGGTTCTACATCGTGGCGACTACCGGACTGGTGACGATGCTGCTCGGTGCAATCGTGGCGCTATTCCAAGACGACTTGAAGGGTTTGTTGGCTTACTCCACGATCAGCCATCTCGGATTGATGACGATGCTGTTGGGATTCGCGACTGACATGGCAGTGGTTGCGTGTGTCTTTCACATCATCAATCACGCGACGTTCAAAGCGGCGCTCTTTATGAACGCGGGGATTATCGACCATGAAGTCGGCTCGCGCGATTTGAATCGCCTCGGTGGCTTGCTGACGTTGATGCCAACGACGGCGACGATCGCGATCGTGGCGGCCGCGTCGATGGGCGGACTGCCACCGTTGAACGGTTTTCTCTCCAAGGAAATGATGCTGGAGGAAGCCGCACACACATCTTGGGCGTCTCAAGCGTGGGTGGTGCCATTGTTGGTAACGATCGCGTCTGTTTTTTCCTTCGCTTACTCGCTTCGCTATGTGGTGCACACGTTCTTTGGGAAAGTTCGCAAGGATTATCCCAAGCCGCCGCACGATCCGCCCGCGGGATTGTGGATGCCGCCAACGGTGCTGTTGATTCTGGTGATTACGATCGGGATTTTTCCCGAAGCGTTGGTGGGCAATATTGTTCGCTCAGCCACCTCGTCCGTGACCATCGGCCAAGTCCCTGAGTTTCATCTAAAGCTGTGGCATGGCATGTCGCCGGCTGTGTTGATGTCGATCGTGGCAGTGTCGGTCGGTGCCCTGCTCATCGCGATGTATAAGAGGGTTCGTGGGGTTTGGGAGCGTCGATCACGTCCGTCGGGCAAGGCGATCTTCGACACTGGAATCCGTCGCCTCGTTTGGTTGACGCACAACTTTAACGATCGGCTGCATAACGGTTCGCTCCAGCGTTATCTGTTTGTGGTGATTACGGGCGCAAGTTTCTTGGCGTTACTTGCGTACGTGCGTGTTGGGCACGTCCCGGGAACTCGCGAGATGTTGCCTGTTGGTGCGGCTACACTTGCCGCTTGGGCACTGTTGATGGCCGCCTGTGTGATTGCGGTAGTCAACCACCGCCATCGCTTGATCGCGTTGATCACCGTGAACGTCATTGGGCTGATCAGCTCGCTGGCGTTCGTCTATCTGTCGGCTCCGGATTTGGCATTGACCCAAATTTCTGTGGAAGTCGTGACGTTGATCCTGATGCTATTGGCGTTGTACTTCTTGCCCGATGAATCATTGATCGAAGCGACCAAGTCACATCGATTGCGTGACGGCGTACTCGCAATCGTTGTTGGGCTTGGCGTGGGCGGCCTGGCTTGGGCAACGATGACGCGAGACTTTACAACGCTCTCGGACTTCTATATCGCTGAGTCGATTCCTGGTGGCGGTGGTGCGAATGTGGTCAACGTGATTATCGTTGACTTTCGCGGGTTTGATACCTTTGGTGAAATCATGGTCTTGGGGATCGCGGGCCTGACGATCTATGCCTTGTTAGAAGGTATGATTCACGGACGTATGGGTAAGAAATTGGCCCAGTGGAAACCTGGGCCACCGAAGTCACCCGAACGCCACCCGATGATGATGGTCGTGGCAACGCGGGCGATGTTACCGTTTGCCGTTATGGTGAGTGTTTACATTTTTCTTCGAGGCCACAGTTTGCCGGGTGGCGGTTTCATCGCAGCACTCATTGTCTCGATTGCGTTGATCATGCAGTACATGGCAAGCGGCTTCAAATGGGCGGCCGAGCAAGTGAGGTTCAACTACCACGTTTTGCTCGGTGGCGGTGCATTGATTGCTGCGGCGATCGGAATCTCATCCATGGTGATGGACGACGCATTTTTGACAAGCGGTTATGATCACTTCCACGTTCCCTTGATCGGTGACGTCGAACTGGCCACAGCCATGGTATTTGACGCCGGCGTTTTCTTAACGGTGGTTGGCGGTGTGATGCTCGCGCTGGCGAATTTATCAAATTTGGGGCGATGTGCCGCAGTGGAAGAAAAAGCTGGCGACTCTAGCGAGTTTAATCCAGCGATGTATCATCCGAAACGTGAGGGTGAGTAAACGGCGATGGAATTATTAGTTGCTACCGCGATCGCCATGATGACGGCTTCAGGTATTTACCTGATGCTTCGCGCGAGAACTTACACGGTTGTTTTGGGGCTAACCCTGCTCACGTATGCCATCAACCTGTTTGTCTTTTGCACCGGGCGGCTGAAGACAAATCGGCCCGCCATCATTGTCGATGGTCAGACTGATTATACCGATCCACTTCCCCAAGCTCTCGTGCTCACTGCCATCGTAATCTCGTTCGGAATGACGGCACTCCTCTTGGTATTGGCCGTGCGAAGTTACTTCGAGAGTGATGGGGATCACGTCGACTTGGTCGGACCCGAAGAAGTGGTGGCTCGGAAACGCTAATGAATCATTGGATGATCCTACCGATCCTATTGCCTGCGGTGGTGGCGCCGCTTCTTGCGATGAGCGTGCGTCACGACATTGTCTTGGCAAGAATCTTTTCCGTCGGCTCAACGGTCGCGTTATTGATGCTTGGCATGGTGTCGCTCGGGATCGCTTCCCATGGCGAGACGTTGACCTATGCCGTTGGGAATTGGGATCCACCGTTCGGGATCGTGTTAGTGTTGGACCGTTTGACGGCGCTCATGCTCGTGCTGACGTCACTGCTCGGCCTGTGCGTGTTGCTCTACGCGATCAGCGGTTGCGACAACAAGGGCCAGCACTTTCACCCGCTATTCCAGTTTCAATTAATGGGGCTCAATGGTGCATTTCTAACGGGTGACTTGTTCAACTTGTTTGTGTTTTTCGAGGTGTTGTTGATTGCATCGTACGGATTGATGGTGCATGGAGGCGGCGGTGCGCGGCTTCGTGCCGGGATTCAGTACATCGTCATCAACTTGGTCGGTTCAAGTGTTTTCCTCGTGGCGCTCGGATTGATTTATGGCGTCACCGGCACGCTCAATATGGCAGATCTCGCGAAGAAGTTACCGAACATCGCCTCGTCGGACATGGCGATCTTGATGACTGGGTCGACCTTGCTTTTGGTGGTGTTCGCGATTAAGTCGGCTTTATTTCCATTGCAGTTTTGGTTGCCAGGAACTTACACGAACACGTCCGGCACCGTAGCGGCTTTGTTCGCGATCATGACCAAAGTCGGCGTTTATTCGATCATTCGAGTGCAATCGGTGGTCTTTAACGAAGCAGGAAAGTTACCGTTTGGTGTGTTGGATTGGATGTTGCCCGCAGCCGCCGTCACACTTTGCATTGGGATGGTGGGTGTGGTCGCTGCGCGAAGCCTGGGCCAACAGGCCTCGATGATGGCGCTGGCATCGATTGGTACGCTGTTGATCGCGGTCTCTGCATCGACGCCGCAATCGCATTCGGCGGGCCTCTATTACATGTTGCACTCGACGTTCGCCGTTGCCGCATTGTTCTTGATTATCGACATGGTGATCATTCGTCGATCCGGTGAAGGCGATGCGTTGACCGAGGGTGGGCGGTTCAAGCACATCGGATTACTTGGTGCGTTGTTCTTCTTGGCCGCCATCGCAGTCCTTGGAATGCCGCCACTCTCGGGTTTCATCGGCAAGCTTCTTGTCATGGATAGTATTCGCGGTGTTACCGGATGGGCATGGATATGGGCATTGATTCTGTTGACGTCGTTGCTAGGAATGATTGGTTTCAGTAGCAGCGGCAGTTTGGTCTTTTGGAAAAGTTTATCGGTCGATTGGTCACACGACGCCCCACAGGACACCAAGACGGGATTGTCCGTGGTTTCGATTGGTTTGATCGTTGGTTTACTCGTGTTGCTCACCGGATTCGCTGGTCCCGTGACGACGTATTTGGATTCCGTCGCAGCACAGTTATTTGATCCGGCACAGTACCTTGATGCCGTTTTGAAGCATTCCAACGAGGCGACCCCATGACACCGCACACTGCACATTCTGCGGACCATGACTTGCCCCACGTGTCCTATCGCCATCGCTTTTTACCCCACCCGCTATTGACGGTATTGTTGATCTTGCTTTGGGTCGCGTTGCAAAACAGCTTTACCATTGCGGTCTGGGTCGGTGCGGTTTTTTTGGGAGTCGTGATTCCCATCTACACCGCAAACTTCTGGCCCAACCGTCCGAAGGTCCGCAGTCCATTGAAGGGCCTTGTTTTTATTTTGATCGTGTCATGGGACATTCTAGTTGCCAACGTGCAGGTCGCATTCTTGATTCTTTTTCGGCACCCGGATCAATTGCGAACTCGTTGGGTAACCGTCCCGCTCGATCTTTCGGGACCTGAAGCGATCACGGTATTGGCTGGAACCATCACACTCACCCCTGGCACGGTGAGTAGCGACATTTCAGTGGATGGGCATTCGATACTCGTTCATTGTTTGGATCTCGTGGACGAAGAAGAGTTGATTCGCACCATCAAGAACCGTTATGAGAAGCGATTGCAGGCGATCTTTCCATGATTCAATATGCGCTGATGTTTGGATATGTGAGTATCTTTATCGCTTTGACGTTGAATCTTTGGCGATTGACCCAAGGTCCAACGGTGATGGATCGCGTGTTGGCCGGTGACACGATGGTGGTCAACACGATCGCACTCATTATTCTTTATGGAATTAGCGATGGCACGACCATCTATTTTGAGTCGGCTTTGCTGTTGGCGATGTTTAGTTTTGTATCAACGGTGGCGTATTGTCGTTTCTTGCTTCGTGGCGACGTTATCGAATAGGCACAGGACATGGACCAGTATCTGGAAATTGCGATTGCGATCTGCATTCTTGTTGGCAGCTTATTCATCTTCGTTGGCTCATTGGGGTTGGTTCGGCTTCCGAACTTGATGACGCGATTGCATGCGCCGTCCAAGGCGACAACGGTGGGTGTGGGTGGATGCTTGGTTGCTTCGATGCTGAATTTTTGGGCTGTCGAAGGCCGATTCTCGATTCAAGAAGTCCTCATTACGTTCTTTCTGTTTCTTACAGCGCCGGTCACCGCGCACTTCATTGCCAAAGCCCATTTGCATACGCAAGAGCATTCGCTCGAGAATCTCCCGCCCACAGGTACACAGCAGGGTTGGAGCACGTTCTCCGTCTCACCCAATGACGTCTCAAAATGTGATGATCATTGAGCCGATGCAAGCGTTGGCTGGCTAGGCTGTGTGGTGATTGCTGTTGGTCTTGTGGAGTTTGTACTCAACGGCGTCAACGAGTGCCCGCCAGCTGGCTTCGATGATATTTTCGCTGACGCCGATTGTGCCCCAAGTCTCGTTCTTGTCGCCACTTTCGATGTTCACGCGGATGCTGGCGGCGGTGCCGCCTCCGGAGTCGACAACTCGCACTTTATAATCAATCAGCCTCATCTCGCTGAGCGTTGGATAGGTGTCTAGAAGTGCTTTACGGAGCGCAGCGTCGAGTGCATTGACTGGTCCGTGGCCTTCGGCAGCGTCGAACCAGAGTTTGTCGCCGACTTGAAGTTTGATAATTGCTTCAGCAAAAACATTCGATGCGCCGCTGTCGCGGTCGCCAGCAACGATGCGGTACTTGATGGGAGTGAAGTGTGGCGTGAACGTTCCTGAAATTCGTTTGATGAGCAAGTCAAACGAGGCCCCTGCATTTTCGAATTGGTAGCCTTGGTTTTCCAGTCGAACGACTTCGGCGAGGATCTTGTCCATCAGCTCGCGGTCGTCGTTGATGTTGTGTTTGGTCGCCACCGCGATGATGTTGCTGCGTCCAGAAAGTTCGCTGACCAGGATTCGACGTTCGTTGCCGACTAGTGCAGGATCGATGTGCTCGTAGGTCTTCGCAGCTTTGTTGATGGCGTGGACATGCATGCCGCCTTTGTGTGCGAATGCGCTTTGACCAACGAATGGTTGGCACCCGCGCCACTGTAAGTTAGCGGTCTCGTAGACATAGCGGCTGAGTTCGGTCAGCGGTTGAAGCGAGCGACCGCCGAGTACGGAATAGCCTTTCTTTTTGAGCGAGAGGTTCGCAATCACTGAGATCAGGTCCACGTTGCCGCAGCGTTCGCCGATGCCGTTGATGGTGCCTTGGACCTGAGTCGCGCCAGCGTCCACGGCGGCGAGCGAATTAGCGACGGCAAGTTCGGAGTCGTTGTGACAGTGGATGCCGATTGGAACGCCGCGATCGGCGACGCTATCGAGTGCGATCTTGGTCACTTCCGCAATGCGTTCGGGAAGCGTTCCGCCGTTGGTATCGCAGAGCGCAAGCCAGGTTGCTCCGCCGGCGACAGCGGCTTGTAACGTTTTGAGTGCGTATTCTGGATTCGCGTTGTATCCATCGAAGAAGTGTTCGGCGTCATAGATCAGTTCGCCGTGCCGCTTCAAGTATTCGGCACTCTCGCCGATCATTTGAAGGTTTTCGTCGAGGGTGACCCCGAGCACATCGGTGGCGTGGTAATCCCAAGTTTTTCCGACGAGGGTGAAATAGGGCGTCTCTGCGGCAACGAGTGCTTGCATGCCCGGGTCATTGTTCGCCGACATCGAGCGGCGGCGAGTCATGCCGAAGGCAGAGACCTTGGTTGGACCAAGATCACGTTGACGGATCTCTTTGAAGAACGCCACGTCCTTCTCGTTCGACAGCGGATAGCCGCCTTCGACGAAATCGACACCCATTTCAGCGAGTCGTATCGCGATGTTGAGCTTGTCCTGTAACGAGAAGCTAACGCCTTCGCCTTGGGAACCGTCGCGAAGGGTTGTGTCGTAGATCAGGATCGGTTTGGCATTCATGGTATGTCAACAAACAAGGTGGACAGTCGGGTCAACGGTCGAGTTTAACGGGATGAAAACGATACGAAAAAACCCCCACAGCCGAGAGGGCTCTGGGGGTGACGTTTCGTCAGCAAAGTCCAACACCGAAACAACCACAATCCATCCGGTCACTTTCCGAGTGAGCCAGACGTCTATGGGCGATTCGCCCCCGCGTCATTTCCGGCAAATGAAGCCGGTGACGCGGATGGTAATGCTTGGAGTGTTGGGAATCATTGGTAGCAGAATTCTAGGTGTGGTTCTAAGAGGCTATTTCAAAAAGGGTGCTGACCCTCTTGCCACCACAATTTAAGTGGCAGGTTCGGGGTGTCAATCGCCCCGAGGCGTTGGGACGACAGTTTGTGGCGGCGATTCGATCGGCTCCAGGCAAGAGTTTGGCAACTTATAGACGTTATCTGCTGAGGCGAGTTTGACTGTTCCAATGTTGTGAATTGCTAGGTTTTTGGGCAATCGACGACGGCGATCGGCCGCAATTCGAATGAAAAAAATGACAACAAAGACAAAGCACAGGGCGGCCATCAAGACGCCAACGGTCAACAGAACGGGGCGCAATGGTTGTTGCTCGGACCATTGCAGGACACAACGACTGGTTGCGACAACTCCGACGATGGTGCCGAACGCCATGATGCCTGCGGAGATCGCCCCCGAAATACGTCGACGGTGCGGATTGAGTCCGACAACGCCGCAAAACAGCACGGGAATCCCAAACATCAGCGGAACGAACTGCAGCGGCGACTTGGTCATCGCTGCAACGAGTCCGTAGAACGTAAGGCCGCAAAGCAGCAGCCCGAAGACGATCGCAGTGCGAGCCATCTCATGAAATTCCGGTGGGTTCAAAAATGCGAGCGGAGGTTGTAGCGAAAGTCCCCTGAGATTGGGAAGCCCTTCGCCTAGCGGGTGGTCATTTCGAAGCTGCAGATGAAGACAATTGCCGTTTGGAGGCCTGCGTCCGTTGTTTCACCACAGTTCTTGCAGGAGCGTTTCTTACACGGCAGTTTCTTAGTTATGCAACTTGAGGACAGGTAGCCGTCCGCGCTCTTCGATTTGGTCTCGGATCGCTTCAGGCGTCAAATCGTTCGGTCTTGGGCGAGTTTCGGGCCGTGGTATGGGTTCGACATAGCAACTTCCTTGACGTGTACCGCGACACGTAAATTCGTTTTCGATGGCCTGGCGAAGCGAAGACTTTTCGAGACACCATTGGGGTTCAATTAAGTAATCCGGAGGCGCGTCGCCGCTGACTCGTTCGACGATGACTCTTGGTGAAATTCGCTCGAGAAAGTCGACGACCGTCTGGATGTAGTCATCTCGCGACATCATCTCGATTTTGCCGCTCAAAACATCTTCACCGAGAGGGGTACCGCGAACGGCATAGAGATTGTGGAGTTTCACTGCGTCAAACCCGAGTCTCGCGACTTCGTCGGCTGTTTGCATCATCATCGAGTGGTTCTCGCCAGGAACTCCCAAAATGATGTGAGCACAGCACTCGAAGCCGCGGTTTCGGCTACGGTCGATCGCGTTGATCATGTCCGCATGAACGTGCCCGCGATTCATCCACTCCAAGCTCGTGTCGTGCATCGTTTGCATGCCAAATTCGAGCGAAACATAGTGTTTTGATGCCAGTTTCTCGAGCAGACCTAAAACGGATTCCGGCACACAGTCCGGCCGCGTCCCAATCGCCAGCCCCACGACGTCCTCCCGAATGGATAACGCCAATTCATAAAGTTCTTCGAGTTGGTCAACCGGAGCGTACGTGTTTGTGGCAGGTTGAAAATAGGCGATGAAGCCTTGGACACGGTCGTAGCGTCGTCGAACTGATTCGATCCCGCCCGTGAGTTGGTCACCGACTCGTTTTAAACGGACTCGTCTTGAGGGGCTGAACGACCGATTGTCACAGAAGTTGCATCCTCCGCGAGTCACGCTGCCGTCCACATTGGGGCACGTAAAGCCTGCGTCGATGCTCACACGCTGGACACGTCCTCCGAATCGCCTGCGCAGCGCCGCGCCAAATGCATTCAGCAGCAATCCTTCCCCCTGCCAGGCAAGAGAATCGTGGAAGTTTGCATTCGCGGGCGTTTGCGGAGTTGCCAAGTGGGGGGTGGTAGTCAAAGTGGTGTGGAGCGAAATTTAGACTGAAAATTTAACAAGCGGTCATCGTCTCTTTATACTAGGTAATCGACGTACGAAGACGGCGATCTAGTTACCGACTCTTTTTAACGCAGAGCGAAACCTATGGGACCCTTGGAAGATGACGAGGAACTCTTATTTGCTGGCAAATACGGACAACTTGTTCCTATCGGCGGTGGCGATCCAATCCCTTTGCTCAAAGAGCGGTTATTGATTGGGCGCCAAAGCGACTGTGATATTCAATTGAAATTTCCGAACGTGTCCAGCAACCATTGTCGCATGGCGATCGAGGAGGGCTACTGGTTCGCCCGTGATTTGAACAGCCGCAACGGGACCAAAGTGGACGGACGAACGGTGATTCGCAAGCGTTTGGACCCCAAGTGCAAGATTGCCTTTGGCAAACACGAATACATCGTCGAGTATGACCCGCATGCACTGGGTGCCTATGGGCCTCCACCGCCAGACGACGACTATTTGGACGAGCTGAACAAGCACTCACTCATGGATCGGGCCGGGATCAGCAAACGTGGCGATCGACGCAAGAAATAGCTGGTCGTTGAGGAAATCGTCAGTTGGTGGTCGTGCCGGTTGAGCGTCGTCGTGCCAGTCTCTAGCATGTGCAGCTTGTCACTCCTGGGACTGGCGTCTCGTTTTCAACTTGAATTACCCGAACCGATCACAACTCATGGCCAAACTTGCTCACCACGTTTTTTTTAAGCTTGTCGACCGCAGCGAAGCGTCGTGTCAATCACTCGTTGATGCGTGCAAAAAGTATCTCGACGATCATGATGGCGTGGTGGATTTCTCCGTAGGTGTGCGTGAGGCAGACTTGGATCGACCCGTGAATGCGGATTACGACGTTTCGCTCCACGTCGTCTTCGCCGACCGTGCGTCTCACGACGTGTATCAAACCGCGCCTCGGCATCTTGAATTTATCGCGGAACAAAAAGCTGGCTGGGCGAACGTTCAAGTTTTTGACAGCAACCTTTGCTAGATCACAACCTTTGCGAGATCACAACCTTTGCTAGATCAGCTAGCGATGCGATGGCTTAGTTGGTTGCTCCAGCCATCGCGGCAGAGTCGCTTGTCGTTCGATTTTCTAGCGACTCGACAACGGCACATCCACAGGCGTCGCTCCAGACGTTGACTGCCGTGCGGGCCATGTCGAGCACACGATCGACCGCAAGGATGACGCCTTGGAGCTCGACCGGCAAGTTCACTGCTTGCAGGATGATAACCATCATCACTAACCCAGCGTGCGGAATCCCCGCAGCTCCCACACTGGCGAGTAATGCCGTGAACGCAACGATGATTTGCTGGCTCAGCGGAAGGTTTTGGCCGTGGTGCATTTGAGCGATGAACAGCACAGCCACAGCTTCATAGAGCGCCGTCCCGTCCATGTTGATTGTCGCGCCAAGCGGTAGCACGAACGATCCAGTGCGGTTACTGATACCGGCACGCGTCTCGACGCTCGACATGGTCAGTGGCAATGTTCCGTTGCTACTTGCGCTGCTAAATGCAGTCAAAAGAGCGGGCGACATCGCTTTCGCGAACTCGATAGGACTTCGACGGGCAAAGAACTTCACGATCAGTGGCAATGTGATGCAAGCATGTATGCAAAGCCCGAGTGCGACGGCGATCACATACCATGCGAGCGCTTGGAACACGCTTGCTCCTTGAGTCGCGGTGACATAGGCGATTAAGAAGAACACGCCGATTGGAGCCAAGTGGATGATCGCTGTTGTCATCGCCATCATGACTTGGAAACCGACTTGGGCGGCGGTGCGAACATGCTCTAGAACCGTCCCGCCGATTCGGATGGTGAATAGCGAAAACGCGATCGTGAACGCGATGATCGAAAGGAAATCCGGCGCGACGAGTGCACCGAGCGGGTTGCTTGGAATGAGCGCTTCGAGCTGTGAAAACAGAACATCACCTAGCGACGAAGCATGGCTATCCCCACCAGCAACTCCCGCCGGCGGCGCCCCAGCACCGAGGCCCGGGCGAATTAAGTTGACCATGAGCAAGCCCGTGCAGATCGCCAGAAGACTGGTCGTGAGGTAATATATCAGTGTGCGGCGGAACATTCGCCCCACGCCTTCGCTACCACCCAGTCCAAGGATGCCTGTTGTTAATGACGTGACAATCAGCGGTACAGCGACCATTTGCAGCATCCTCAGAAACAGCCCGCCAATTCGTTTGCACCACAAGCCAACTCGCTTGGCGAGACTGACGCCGTGGGCCTGATAGATCTCATACGCGACGGAATCGAGTGACTTCAACGCCTCAACGGACCGAGCTTCGTCGTTTTGCCGCGACAAAGGATCCAGGACCCGAAGCACTTCGTCACCAGACGATTTGACGTAACGAATCTCTGTACGTGCGGAGGAGTCGATGACATGCGCCGACACGATGCCAGCCGGTAATGCTTGTGTGACGGATACTTCACGCGTTCCAAAAAACAGATTCAGCCCAATGCCGAGCAAGGTTCCTGCAACCATGCCGATGAGGATTTGCCAGTGAAGTGCAAGGTTTCGCATCGAGAAATCGTTTCATGTGTGGAGTGCGAATCGACATTTTGGGAGTTTGTCACCTGTCAATGTAACATGCTGTGCGTCTCATCCATCCATGTCGACCGCGACGACGTAGGCCGTCGCGTGGGTTCGACAGGCCGCGAGCGTGACATGCAACTGTTCTATGCCAAGCTGTTCTGCCCATAACGCAGCAACGCCCGAGAGTTTGATTGTGGGTCCGTCACCGGTAGCGACGACAACCTCGATTTCTGACCAACGGATACCTTGGTTGTGGCAACGCATGGCTTTCATGACAGCTTCTTTCGCGGACCAGCGAGCCGCAAATTGCTGAGTCGAGCTGGCTCGGTTGGTACAGTAATCGATCTCGCTGGCGGTATACACACGCTGCAAAAATTGTTCACCGTGGGTCTCGATCATTTTTGCGATGCGTACACACTCGATGATTTCCGTTCCGATACCGATGATTGCCATGCCGCTATTTTAGCCCACACGCAGTCTGGACGCGGGAGAGAACCTCACTAGCGACTTCGCGAGCACGCTCGGCACCCTTCGCGAGCGTCGAATGGACGTGGTCGAGGTTGTTCTCCAGGTCACTGCGTCGGGTGCGAGCTTCGGCAAAGTAGGCTTCGCTCGCTTCGGCGACCGCTTTCTTGACTTCGCCATATCCAAAACCGCCTTGGCGGTACTTCGTCGCCATCGCCGAGGTGTCCACATCGCTCGCGAACAAGCGAAAGAGTTGGAAGAGGTGGTCCTCGTCCGGATCTTTGGGATCTTCCATCGGTCGCGCGTCAGTGACGATGCGCATGATTTGCTTGCGGATCACTTTTTCGTCGCCGAAGATCGGCAGCGTATTGTCGGAGCTCTTGCTCATTTTCTGGCCGTCAGTACCAGGCACCTTGGCGCTATGGTCGAGCGTCTTCGCGTTGGGCAGCACAAAGGTTTCACCGAAAGCATGGTTGAAGCTGCCCGCGAGATCGCGACAGACCTCGATATGCTGGACTTGGTCTTGCCCAACCGGTACGAGTTGTGAGTCGTACGCCAGAATGTCCGCCGACATCAGGACCGGATAGGTAAACAATCCTGCGTCCGCATGGATGCCCTTGGCTTTCTTTTCCTTGTAAGCGTGACAGCGTTCAAGCAATCCCATTGGTGTCGCCGTCATCAGGATCCAGCACAGTTCGCTGACCTCGGGCACATGTGATTGAATGAACAAAGTCGCCTTGTCCGGATTCAGCCCCAACGCGAGCAAGTCGATCGCAGCGTCGAGAACGTGCTGGCGTAGCACCGCGGGGTCTCGCACAGTCGTTAGCGCGTGCAGATCTGCGATGAAGTAAAATCCATCGTTGTCGTCTTGCAAGTCGATGTACTGGCGAATGGCGCCAAAGAAGTTACCCCAGTGAAATCGGCCGGTCGGTTGGATGCCAGAAAGAACACGCATGAGCAAAAGCGATTTCAAAAAGGTAGGTTGCTAGAAACCAAGATTTTACAAGCGAAAACCTCCGTGCGTAGTCCACTAACGACACGTCTCGGAAGAGTTCATTCGCTCACCATCGATTCACATGCGTCCGCGCTCATCGAGTGACGCCCAGTTCGAGTAAATTGATTCGAGTTCTCGGACCAGTCCCGCTGGATCAGCTAAGGCACTCGCGTAAAACGACTCACGAACCTGCTCGCGAAGCGCCCTGAGATCATCCATATGATGTAAGAGCTCAACGGCAATCTCACTGTACTCAGCCGCCGTTTCCGCGACGAGTTCCTGGATTCCCATCCGTATCATCATCGCGGATGTCGCCCGGTGGGCATAGAAATCGCCGCAACAGGACAGGGTCGGTGTCCCCACTGACAGGCACTCGAGCGACGTCATCGTACCTTGATAGGGAAACGAATCCAGCGCCAAGTCCACGTTGGCCATCGTTTGCAAATGTCCCTTCAAGGTTTCGGAGCGACTGCGGAACTCCAGCCGATCTGGCAACACTCCATGTGACGCAAACTCGCGTCGATAGCGATCTTGAAGGACTCTCACTCCAAATCGGTCGCCGTATTTGAACACGATCTTCGCTTCGGGCACCCGACGCAGAATTTCCGCATACGTCGAGATCGCCCGTAACGAAATCTTCGCGACATTGTTGAACACGCCCAACATCGGACACGGCGAAGGTGACGCAATAATTTCCGCTGCGATCCCGTACGGTCGCCATGCGACATGCGAATGTCTCAGCCATACCAATCGCTCTCCATACATGCGGTCGGCCAGCCCTGGTGGATCAGCAAGCCGGTCCGTCAGGTGAAAGTCGATCGTGGGCAGCGCCGATGTGTTCGGGTATCCCAAAAACGATGCTTGAACGGGCGCTACCCGGCGTGACAATGCTCGCAATCGATTACCGCCGCCGGTGTAGCCTCCCAAATCCACAAGCACGTCGATCCCTTGGGCTCGGATCGTTTCGACCACGCGGTCATCGGACCATTGGTGGATCACTGTCAACTCATCCACCGTCGCACTAATCGCCTGGGTCAGCGCATCGGACTTTTTGCCTCCATGAAACACTCGGATGTCGAATTGCTCTCGATCATGGGATTGCAAAATCGGCAGCATCAATTTGCCGACCGGGTGCGTATAAAAATCGCTCGCCAAATAGCCAATGCGAATCCGCTCGTTGATCGTGCGAACACGTTTGTCGACCCGCTCGGCACGCTCGCTCAGTCGCATTCCTAAGCGGAAATGTTCTTTGGCGATCTCGGCCGTAGAATGACCATCGGAATAATTCAAATACAACAAGTAGTTCGCTGCGGCACCACGATGATCGGGATTCAGTTCAAGCAACCGCCGACAATACGAAATCGCTTCGTCAATCTCGCCCACTCCAACCAATAGCAACGAGATCTGAAACAAGTTGTCGAGATGCTGGGGAACGACCTGCGCCAGTCGTCGACGATGGATAATGGAGTCAAATCGACGACCTTCGAGTTCGAACGCTTCGCAAACCAGTAATAAAACGGGAACCTCCACCGTGATCGGAAGCTCGGTCTGGTCAACTAACTTCAGCAGCTGTTCCACAGCTTGCGACGTTTCGCCGATCCACAAAAGACTTTCCGCGAGCCTTAGGACCGCTGTCCAATCGTCGGCATCAGCTTCCGTCTTCTTACGCCACTGGGCAACCGCATCATCCCACCGCTGGTGTCCAGGCTTCAGAGACCGTCCAGCTTAGGGCTTCGTGTTTCACGAAAAAAAATGGCCTCGCCGTTGTGAAAAATTCGCACTACAGGTGCGAGTGAATTCATTTCCAAACGACAGGCCGTTGGCAAGGATAGCCGTGATCCACTCAAAAAAAAATACCATTCCGCGAGAACCCGCTTGGCCCGGGAGATCCGCTTTGGGAAGAACTTCAGAAGCGTTT
>JBGSNA010000362.1:0-22295 GCA_041739875.1 Pirellulaceae bacterium | reverse complement strand
GCGTTGCACCGCGCGACAATGCACCGCGTCGAATGCTTGCCTCATCCTTCGCCGAACGATATCGCACCGACGAAGCGATTGAATTGTATTGGCAGGCGATGCTTTATGAGACCAAAACAGACGATCGAATCGCGTTGATCGAAGAACTCGCCCCGCTCTACGATCGCAAATCCGAAATGGAAACGCTGATCAGCCGCATCGAGGAAATGGGACGCGAAGAAGGTGACACGCGGGCGAACCAATTGATGATTGCCGTTGCCCACGAATCAGTCCAGGACTACGGTGCCGCGCGACAGGCGATCGATCGCATCTTACAGCAACAACCGCGTGACATCGCCTTGCTGGAAACGATGGTGCGACTCTGTGACAAGGCGGACGAAGTCGTGCTCGCTGCGGAATTTCAAGAACGAATCGTTGGATTGGCGGATACGCCCGAGAATCGATTCAAGCTTGTCCAGTTTCAATTCGATGGTGAGTTAATCGATGTCAAGACGGCGCTGAACGAACGAATCTCGCTCACGTCCGATCCCGTTCGGCTTGGCAGCATGCTGCGGTCGTCAGTCGCTCGCGGCGATCTACCTACTGCAACCGCAATTTGCCGTGAGTCGATTCGACGCGATTCGAGTTTGTGGGACGTGAAGCTCTTCCTGGCTGAGATGCTCCTTCTTGACAAGAGCGAACAGAAGCTTGAGCGACAACAAGAAGCCTTGGCCATCCTGGATGAGATTCGATCGGCAGAGTTTCTCGCTGATGCGTTCCCGCCAACGACGAAACCCGTTAAGCCTCAAGCCGGTTTTCCCGCAAATTTCTACACCAGTCCTCAGTATTGGGCACAGAGCAACTTCGAGATTCAACGACAGTATCGACTCGGACGTTACGCAAGTGCATCGTATAGCTCCCTGTCGGCTCAAACTCGACTTGTCGAGCCTCGATCATTTGCCCACGCCCAAATCATTGCCGGCATGCTCAAGATGGTCGCGATCGCAATGAACGAACCGAGCCAAGATCAGCAAGTGGTCATGGAGAAAGTACGACGAAAAGAGTTCCCTATCCCTCCACTCGATCAAATCACCGATGCGAAGGTGCTGTGGGAATACCAGTCCTTTCGCAGCCTCGCAAGTTCGGTGAACACCACGACGAACGTTCCAACGAACCTCGCTCTCACTAGCAAGACCAAGGGCGACGAGTCCGGTGAGAGTCCGTGGCCCAATGATGAGGACGTTGAGTGGAAAATGGCGGAGCTCGATCCAGTCAATGGCTCCGGTGGACTGACGGCGCGACTCTTCAAACGTGTTGTGGCCGCTAGCACGCCAAAGACGCCCGACGATGAGAACAAGAATGAGCCCAACGCGAATCAACCGGTTGGTAGTGCCGACGAGTCCAAGCCGCTCACGACAAAAGAACTGGAGTTGCTAGTCGATCTGTACGAGAAAGCGAAAGCAAAAGCGAATCAGTCAAAGTCGCCCTCAGTGACGGGTTTTTGGAATTTGACCTCGATTCTGAACCACGAATTTCAACTGGCGGGTCAGCCGGAAAAGGCCAGTCAATTTCTAATCGAGCCATTGCCCGCGGATGCCTCGTTAGACACTGTTTTGCAAGCGATGGCGTTCTACTTGCAACTGCACCAAACCGAGAATGCAGATGCATTGGTAGACCGACTGCTAGTGGCCGCTCGCGCGGATACCAGCGCCCCGTCTAGCGGCACGATCACCTCGGGTTCGGCTCAATCGCTCACACAACAGGATCCAAGCTTTGTCCAACGACACCGAATTACATTGTTGGATGCGTTTGTCGCACGAAGCGTTAAACGTGAGACGAATGCCCGTCGTCGCAGTACTTCGCTCAGTGATGGAACGGTCCAGGTCTACAAACTAGCGCCTCAAGGATACTTAACGTCCAGTACCGTCAAAGCGCCACTTTCAACACAACTGATGAGCCAAAGTACGGCGGCGGAGTTGGTCAACTTGGCTTTGGCGACAGCTCCATCGGATCAGTCGAGTGTGATCGAGATTCCAATCGAGATCATCGAGCATTTGGAAAGGCCACTCCCCGGTGCGCCAACCTACGAAACGAAAGCTCGGCAGGTGCTGGCGGCCTATGCGCATTGGTGGGGCAATCGTCCCGAAGCGTGCTACCAGTCACTGATTGGGTTGTGTGAAGCGTATTCCGACGATGTTGACTTACAAATCGAACGCGCTCGCTTGGCAAGCACTCTAAAGCAACCTCGCATCGCGCTGGACACTTTGGACTCGTTTGATCCTTTGGACAGCGAGATGTTGGTGCGTAAAGAGATGGCGGCCATGAACCTTGCTTCCGAATTGGGCGACGTCGGCCGCGCAAAACAAGCCGCCGAGCGACTGTTCGGAATGCGAATGGATACAAGCACTCAATTGGCATTGTCCGACCAACTTCGTCGGCTGGGGATGAACAGCCAAGCCACTGCAGTGTTGCAACGGGTCCGAGGCGGACGCCAGCAAGACGTCGGCACAGAGATACAAATCGCCCAGGCATTCTTGGCTGGTCAAGATAAGTCAGGGGCCGCAGAAGTTGCCTACACGTTAATCCGTCGACTCAACAGCGGCCGAGGAACCCAGCAGAGCAATACGGATTACTACCTGCGCCAAGCCGTCTCGATTCTCAAGTCGGCGGAGAAGCTCGACCCGTTGATCGAACGATCCAAACGAAGACTCGAATCCGCACCCGCGTCGACGCGAGCCCGAGTCGAGCTGGCGGAACTCTACACCGCAGCCGGACGTACCGAAGAGGCGGAAACACTGTGGGCCGAGGTTGCAGAGAAGTCACCCAACGACCCTCGGCAAATGCTTGCGCGGGCGCAGTCACTTGTGAAAGCAAAAAGATATGAAGACGCTGCCAACATGTTCTTGGATGCTTTTGAAAAAGACCCGTCGCTTTTCAACAATGGCTACTACGAGCTGACAAGAGCCGTACAACAAGCGAAATCCTATGATGCGATGTTCGAACGACTCTGTAAGATCAGCCCAAACGCGATTCCGTATTTTCGCGTTGATGAATTCTTGAGACTCGGTGGGAGCTCAAACTTCAGCGATGCCAAGCGAAAGTTCACCCTGCACGTACTCCAAGCATCCGACGCTCGATCCTATTTCCCCCAAATCATCCGGAGCATCCCCGAGCAAGAACGAAAGAAGATGCCAGAGATCGAAAAGATCATGATCGCGGCCATGTGCAGTGACGTTGCGTTTCAAGCGAACTCTAATCTGTGGAGCATCTCGAACTACTCCGGTAACGGCGTTGCCATCGGAGTGCTCAAGGAGATGGTAAAGCTTCTTAACGACAATGACGATGCAAAGAGCCAGTTTCTCCAGGCTGCGGAGAAAGCAAAATCAGAAAAGTCCCAGACCGCCACAGCTGATTTTCTAGTTGCTTTATTGCATGTCACCAACCCGAAAACAAACAGCGCGGAGAAGACGGAAGGCTCTGATTTCGATGCGAAGAAACAAGGCATGGACGTCATCCGTGAACTCGTTAAGCGGAATAGCAAGAACGAAATCGCGCCCGCTGGCTCGCAGGAAGTAGCGATCAACGGTGATTTGCTTTGGCAAGCCGGTCAATTGCTTGAGAACGTGAATGGAATCCCAGACCGCGCCGCGATACTGGTTGATCTCTACACACTTGCGGCCCGCACCACACGAGACAACTCAAATGGAATCGAGTATTCAGTGGAAAGCCGGCTTGTCGATGCGCTCGTCAACAACAACCAAACCGCCGACGCTCGTCGATACTTGCTTAAAGCCTACAGGTCGCTTGATTTCTCCCAGCAGAGCCAAGGCAACCCCGGATACGGGGAGTACCAAGAACTTCGCTCGAGTTTTTCGATCGCATCCAAGCTGGCAAGTTCGAATTGCCCGATCGATGCTCTGATGATTTATCGCCAGGCAATGAAAGATCCGTCCAAGTTCGAACGTGCAAAACGATGGGGCGGCGGACAAACGATTGAACAATTCACGAAGGCAGCGGATACGGTCGTCGGCAAGATTAACTCTGTGTCGTCTCAAGAGTACCTCAAGTACATCTCGTTGGATCTCACCGCAAGCTCGTCGGCGGCTTCACCGGTAATCGATTTGCTCGATCTTCCGATCGAAATGCTCGACACCGATACGAAGTCAGGAATGCTGTTGGCAATCGACGCTGCCGCTTCGAGCGACGAAGGAAAGGAACAACTTTCAGTGTTCACCAAGCAACTTGCAGAGATCGGAGCTGAACGATCTTTGGATTGGTCGATACCTGCAACGGAGCTGCTTATCGCGATCGTGATGGACTCGCCGGAGATCGAAACACATGGTCAAAACCTGCTCTCTCGGTTACCGAAGGAATCGGAAGTAACGCAAGCTAGTGGTACTGCGAAAGCGACTACATATCGACCACTTACGGGCCTCTACACGCCCACGATGATGGCACTTAAGAGTGAAAACGAATCGGCCAAGGAGATCGGTGGCAAGCTCGCCAGCTATCTCAAAACGTTAGCCGACACGATTGCGGAACCAGAACTCCAGGTCGCGATCGCTTCGCTGACCGGAGGCGATTCGGAGTCGTTGGAGACATTCCTTGCGTCAATCGAAGCGAATCATGAACCCGGACAAGCACTCACAGACAGACAGATTGATAGCTGTTTGAAGATTGCCAAGTCTTCCGCAAGAAGTGGAGATGTGATGCTTTCAACGCGAGCGTTGAAACTCGCGTTACAGTCAGGCCCGCCGCTTCGCAAGATCGCCGATGCGGGTGGTGGCGACGCTTTTTCCATCAATCGGAATCGATCGTCCAACGAGCCCGTTGAAAATCCAGCGGATCAGGATTTGGCCAGTTCACTGTGCGAGATCGTCGATTTCTATTCCGACGCAACAGGCAAAAAGTTAGGTGCACGAGAACCCAACAAGGAGAAACAGGCGACCGCTACCGACGACGCGTCGATGAATGCAATCGCCGATGCATTCCAATCGATCGTGATACCCACTCAACTTCCTGCATCGGTGTTCCCTTATGCAAAAATGATCGCTTCGACCACGTCCTATGACCAGTTTTCGGGTGGCTTCACGCTGACTCCCGAATCGGTATCAATCGCGATGGCCGAAGCGACGGCGCTGTCCAATGGGACGGACAAGTTGATGGAATCGCTCGGCAAGCGACTCGAGAGTGCAACCGATAAGTCTGCCGTGATTAGCATCATGGTTCACTGTGCCTTTGCCTCAAAGGATCAAGTCGCACTGAACCAATCGCTCGACGCATTTGAAAAGTCGCTCGATTCAGTGCTCCCGAAAGAGCCCGTCAAGGGCGTCGAGCAAGTTCGCTCGATCACGTCGGAGATGCAACGAGACTCGCAACAGAAGAGCGTCGTTGTCAACACTGTCATGGGGGCACTGTGGGGACTGAGTACAAACCCAGATACTCTGAGTGCGGAAGCGATGACTCGCATCAATCAGATTTTGTCGCGTACGGTTCTGCTGATCAACTCCGACAACTACACGGCAAGCCGACATCGTTCGATTGCCCAACAAATTCAAAAAAAAATGCTCGCGTCAGCCGCGTCGAAGAGCGATCAAGATGAGTTTGACAAATTGCTTCAGTCGGAAAAGGAAGCACTGGAGCGTCAATATTCGCAGTACGAGGGCGATTATCCCTACATGCGAAACGCACTGGAGCAAATGTTAAGCGAGTTGCTAGTCGATGGCCACGTCGCGCGGTTGGCTGGCTTGATACGAAGCGTTGAATCCTCCGGCGGCAAACCGAATCTCAATTCCGGTAGCGCCGCAAGTGTTTGCCTGGAGTTGGCGAAACTGCCTGCGGAACAGCGTTTTGTTGCGCTTCAAGAGATTGCACTGGGCAAGCGGGATGACGATCCGATTCTCCATACCGGCACGGTCCTCAGTTATTCCGTTCCGCCGCCATCACTACGACGTCAAACTCCTCGATTAGCCGAGATCGAGGCGCTGACCACATGCAGCAAAGATGTTCCGATGGTGGATACGATGCTGATGCTCGCTGATCTTGCGGCTGAACTTGGTGAATCCCATTCGCTTGCAGCAAAGTTTGCAGCGCGTAGCAAATCAGTGGGCGACCAGGCCGACATTGCCGCGTCGCTCGTTCGATTCGCTGGAACCAAAGACGCAAAGAAGGAACTCGATTCAATCCAACCGACGCTGCAAGCAGTGGCTGAAAATATCGCGAAAATGATTCCGGAGAAGACGGACAATCAACTCGTCTTCCCAACCCTTTCGTGGTATTTGCTCAACCGCGCGATCGCTGCGGGGCTTCCAAAACAACAAGCCCAACGGATGCTCGAGAAGTTTAGAATGGTCTGCATTCGCGGTCTGTACACTCAAGTTGGTGCGATGGTTGCCCGAGTGACATCGGTCACAGGGATCGGTGCTGCGGCAAGTGCACAGCCAATGTCGCCGCTAAAACACTTTTCGATTGTTTCGATACCCAGCCTTCAATTTACCGACGTTGCCTCTTTTCAACCGCTTTATCGCGTGGACGACGAGGGTTGGATTGTGGGCGCCAGTGGAGAAGACGCGGCAATCCTGATGCTGCGGTATCCGGTCAACGGCACGTTCACTGTCTCGGCAAACGTGCGTGAAGGTAAATCAATCGGGTCGAGCGATATTACCTACGGCGGCGTGATTTATGCGTTGAACTGTTGGGATCTCAAGGGGCGTTTGTCATCACTGGGTGAAAACGTCGTGGTCACATTTCCTGTAAGTTCGATCAAGAATAATGAGGACAACTTGGAGTCGATCCAGGTTTCGCCGAGTGAGACAATTGGACTTGGTAATGGTGTGCCTTTTGTAACCGAACAAACGGCCACATCGTTTCCTTGGGTCGGCGTGCATCACCGCGCCGATCGAACGGTTCGATTTGGTGAACTGAGAATCGTCGGCGACGTGACGATCCCTCAGCAAGTCAACCTAATCGATCCGACCATGCGAGGTTGGTCCAGAAGACTTTATGGCGCTAACTTACCCGATAAGCTTTTGCCAATCGGGCCTGAGCAAGAGAACGCAGCTGAGATTCGAGCGAAGCGAGAGGCGTATGCGGAGGCGATTCAGAAAGGAATTCCGAGTCTCGTTTGGGCCGTGAAAGACCAAACCCTGCACTTCAAGTCGGATAACGAAAGCCAAACTGATCCGTTTTCAAATGTAAGCCAAACTGATCCGTTTTCAAATCGCAGCGACCAGCAGAGTCACATCCAATACCTCCGGCCGCTCCTCGACGGTGAGTCGGTTGAGTTCTCCGTGTGGTGGAAAACAGGCGAAATGGAAGTGCATCCCACAGTCGGCCGTACGATGCTGGAACTTGGCAAGGACGGCGCCTTACCAAGTTGGCTTTTCGGCGCCAACGATGTCAACATGAACGGTTATGTCACAACGGATAAACTCGATCCACCGCAAGAACGCCTTGCGACTGAGAATGTGCCGATCGATGATGCGTGGAATTCGATCAAAATCAGCCGTCATGGTGACACGATCGTCTTCACACTTAACGACAAGCCGCTCGCTGAATTTCCCGTCGCCGAGTCGGCTCGTCCAGGCATCATGCGTTTCCAAAAAAGAGACGTCAAGATTCGCAGCATCACACTAACCGGCGACTGGCCAAGCACTCTCCCAGAGAACCTTACCGAGTTAGTGACGAGCGACGAACCGGGCTCAACCAGCAAGCCTTAGTCCAACGGAGGCTGGTGCGAGCGACTATCGCCAAGACGCTGGCAAATTAAGCTTCGTTTCCAACAGGATCTCGAGAATATCAGAGCGAGTTTCCGTTGTTAGATGGCTGTAGTGCTTCGACGGGTGCTCGCTCGTAAGCACGTCGTGAATTTGACGAAGAATTTCCTCACGCAGGCAAGGCGTTAGGGCGTCAAACGCAGACGAGTAGATGAGATAGCTGCATGGATATTCAAACATTCTTTCCCGCAAGTCCAGGTTCCGCAAGCAACGTCCTTTTGAATCTTTGGGTCCGCGGCCGATGAAGCTCTCGCGAAAGACCACCGATCCTCTGACTTCGTCCGTTAACGATGCCTCGCCAACAAATAGCAAACGATCAACGACCTCCTTGGCAATCATCCCTAGCTGCGCATTCATCTCCGCTTCTCGCTCGGGCGTGGAATCAAGCTCTGACGCATCATGCTGGATTTGGCGGATGAAGAAATCAGCTTTCGTGAATGCATTGTGCACCTGCGTTTGGTGCTCCAGAATCATTAAAGCCACGATATCGCTGTACGGAGAAAGATAATTTGTTGTGTCGAATTCGTCTCGCAAATTCATTCGATTGCCGTTGTCGGCTGTGTCCAAACGGCTACCGCGTAAAATCGCATTGCCCATGTGGCGCATCTCGCCGTGCAACCCAGTCACATACCATCCTCCCCAACGCTGGGAGATTGGACTCGAATCACTCGTGATGAACGATTCGGACTGTGCGTTCACAGTCCCATCAAACGATGGCATCACACTTCGAACCGTATGGCCAGGCACTCCTTGAGTCATGGAGGTTGCGTGACACCCCAAGCAATCGTAATCTGCTCGAACAATCTTGGCTCGCCAGGGCATCATGTCAACGGTATAGAACGCCGTACCCAGCTTTGGATCATGGGTCGAGATCTCAGCAAGCGAGCTGCCGTTGACCCAACCAACGTAAGTATCGTCGTTGAAGTAAATCGCCCGCGGGTTACGCCTTGATATATGGTTGACCTGCATACTCGTTTTGGAAAACACGAGCACCTGGGACGACTCGGAAATCTCGAGCGCTTCCACTAGAGATCCAAGGTAGCCGCGTTCCTCGGTGTACTTGAGGTGGACCTCCTTTGCCTTCATTGCTTCAACTAAGCGGCTGACACGATTGTCGGCCGACGTCTGCGTGTAGTGAAACGGAGCCATCTCGATATCAATCGGGACGCTGACTTGTGCGAACACAGGCGTGCCTGCGAACACGAAAAACAAGACGACACTTGCGACGAACGACGAAAGGTTGTTGCACAATAACATCACGAATCGTCCAAAATGCAAAACGTAAAAAACGCAGCAGCTTTCCTGCACCTGATGGTATAGAATAGGTAAGCAATCGTCAATGACTTGTAGTCAATGACGGGCAAATACTGGGAGTTCGAGTTGGATCACACGGAGAATTGTTGAGTGGCTGGTCATTTTGAACGGAGTGCGACGAAGCAGCCGATCACGGGTTTTCATTTGGATGACGTCGGTGATTGGGTCGCACAACTCGCTTGCGGGCACAACCAACATGTTCGTCACCAACCACCGCTCGTGTATCGCCAGTGGACGACCAGCGAGGAAGGCCGATCGTCAATGCTGGGTCACCCGCTTGATTGCAAGAAATGCGTTGACTCCGCGCCATCGGATTCACGCCCCACTCCCCACGCCCCACTCCCCACGCCCACGAGTCACTAAAGACAATCCAATGAAGCTTCTCAATGCTACCGTTGTACTTCTTGCCGCACTCGTGGTTTCCAGTCATATTTCGTTGGCTCGTGACGGCGAGGAGGAGGTTTCTCTTGCTGAGCCAGACATGGCGACCACGATTGTCGATGCTCGTTCGCGAGCTATGTTGTTGCATGAAGTGATCCGAGGCACGCTCCAGGTGGTGCATCGTGATTTCTTCGACGAAGAAGATTCACTTGCAATTCCATCTGCGTCGTTCGAAGACGTATTTGAAGGCGTTGAAGAACGATTCAACGTCAAGCTTCGATGGCTCGTTGTGAACGCGGACGTAGTCAATGTGGACCATCAAGCCGCTGACGAGTTTGAGAAGAATGCCGCAAAGTTACTGGCGGCGGACAAGCCATACGTTGAATCGACAGAGGGCAATCTATACCGCTTCGCCGGCCCGATCCGTTTAGAATCCCAGTGTTTGAAATGCCACGTCAAATTGCGAACCGATAACTTACCACGTAAAGCTGGGCTACTCATCTCCATACCAATGACTGCGACCGATTGACTGCATCGGGCCCCAAAGATTGAGTAGCGTATGAGTCGCAAATTCGCTATCGTGGACTAGATGAGAGAAGCTAACCCGAGGGACCGAGTCGCCGTTTTTGTCGATGTCCAAAACATCTACTACACCGTACGCCAAGCTCACGGTTGCCACTTCAATTACCAAGCGTTTTGGGATGAAGTGACAAGCGGTCGCGAGGTCGTGGCCGCATTTGCCTATGCCATCGACCGAGGCGATGCGAAGCAGGCACAGTTTCAAAATATTCTTCGAGGTATCGGGCTTGAGGTGAAACTTAAACCCTATATCCAGCGCAGCGACGGTTCTTCAAAAGGTGACTGGGACGTCGGTATCACCATCGATATGCTGGAGTTCGCCAATCGCATTGATGTTGCTGTACTTGCATCGGGCGACGGTGACTTTGATTTGCTCGTGACGAAATTGAACGAAGGGTACACCGTCAACGTCGAAGTGTACGGAGAAAAGTCGCTTTCCGCAGCGAGCCTCGTACGTGCTGCAACACGCTTCGTGCCGATCGCTGGCAAGTTCTTGCTTCAGTAACCGTGCTTCAGTAACCGTGCAACTCACGAGTGTTTTTTCGCTGAGATTTTCATCTCGGAGTTGACGTATCGCGTGGTTGCAGGAACCTACTGTTGCTGGCGAAAGTCATCCACAGTCTCCATGAGTTTGCCTCGTCTTTGAACGCACTGCCAATCGCTTTCTCGGACAGAGATCTTGCTTTCCAGCGACCTGCAGAAAAAAGATGCCGTCCAACGCGAGCCAATAGGAGGGCGAAGCTCCTGCTGAGCCGAGCCCTGGTTCGTCAGGAGCCTCACGCTCCCAGCATCAACGATCTCGCCGGTCGCCTCTGATCGAGATCGCCGGAGCGATGATTGCGTTTGGGATTGCGTTTGGGCATCCATAAATTCGAGATAACGTTCCAGCCACACCGATCAACCTCCGACTACGCAACAAGCACAGGAATGTCCCTAGGTTCAAAGGTGATAATTCTCACCAAAATATTGACACGGTGTGAGAAAACGTTACATTGACGCGTCCTGCTTCGTCTGAACATTCGAGCATTGCTTATCAATTGCCCAGCTAGAATTTTCGGCTAAATGAGGAATTACCTTTTCAGTACGCTTACTTTTTTCTCTGTTCCTTTGGAGTTCAAGTTCATGATTTTGACGCGACGTAAGGGTTTCACCCTTGTTGAATTGCTGGTGGTCATTGCGATCATCGGGGTGTTGGTCGGGCTATTGCTCCCGGCGGTTCAAGCAGCTCGTGAAGCTGCAAGACGAATGAGTTGTAGCAATAATTTCAAGCAGATGGGCTTGGCGATGCACAACTACCATTCGGCCTACAATTTGCTGCCGCGACATGGAAGCGGAACTTGGAGAGACTTAGCTCCCAATGCTTGGGAACGCATCAGCACGCATAACGCAGGGGCGCTCAGCGCACAGGTCGGAATGTTGCCGTTCATGGAGCAACAAGCGTTGTGGGAACAGATCAGCAATCCGTCGATTGCGCGTGTGGATGGAGGAACACAGGCGCCACCATGGCCAGCGATGGGTCCGCATCCAACGATCGGTGCACCTCGAAACCAATACATCCCATGGATGACGGAGATTCCTTCCTTCCGTTGTCCAAGCGATCCAGGCACCGGACCTCCTGCGGGTGGCCGCTTGAACTACGGCGTCTGCTTGGGAGATTCCTTTGATGGAACGATTTTCACGTTACCTATTCAATGGCAACCGCCTAGCGCAACGGCTCCAAGTTCGTTCTCGATTGTTTCGGGCAACAAACAAGCGCAGGACCGATATGCTCGAGGCATGTTCACGCACCGAACGTTCCGTTCATTCAAAGATGTTCTCGACGGCCTTGCGAACACCATTGCAATGGGCGAAATGGCAACCGACATCGGTGATATGGACGTGCGGACGAAGATTAATCGTATCCATGAGATCGTCATGACGGGGCCTGGTGGCGTCAATACATGTCGTACTTTGAACCATATCGATCCCGCACGACCAAGATTTTGGTGCAACGGTACCAACTGCCCATTGCCAACAGGCGCTGGCGGAACCTTGCCGATGGGAAGCAATGCGGACGACCGTGGCATGCAATGGATGTTCGCTCACACGGGCAACTCTGGTATGATGACGAACTTGGCGCCAAACTCCGAAGCCTGTGTAGACCGCTGGTATGAAGGTGGTGGAGCGTTTACCGCAAGCAGCCGCCACCAAGGTGGAGCGCACATTCTGATGGGTGACGGAGCGGTTAAGTTCATTACCGATTCGATCGAGGCTGGCAACAGGAACGCACCGCGCGTAAACGCTGGAGACCAAAGCCCCTATGGCTTATGGGGTGCTCTTGGCACACGAGCCAATAGCGAGCAAGTGACTGTACCTTAGGCTGAAACCCGTTAATCATTTTTTCGCCGGCGTCGCGTGACGCCGGACTCTACACTCAAAGTGGAACTGATAGTTCAATGAAGTTACGTGATCTGTTGTTTGTGTTACCGCTATGTTCAGCAGTAATGGTTGGATGTGGCGGAAGTGGCGAGTCGACGGTTGTTCAGCCGACAACCGAAGTTTCGCCCTCGGAAGCTGAAGTGCAATCCGAGGAATATGCAAAAGGAATGAGCGAGATGACCAACTAAGGTTTTGCCTTAGTGCCCTCGCCGTTTAGATTTGGAGCACCATCAATTTCGCCAGAAAGTGATGGTGCTTTTTATTTGCGCCACATATGTTGCAACCGAAATTACCACGTTTGAATTGCCTCCCGGTTCTGTGTGTCTGATGTGATCAAATTCGAACAAGGACACAGATTGATTCTTCGATTCTTCGTTCTGGTTTTGTTTTCGGGCAGTGCCGTGCCAATCGGTGGATGCTTCAAAGATCCCAATCCGCAAGTATCTGCCGATCCCGCTCGTTGGCAAACAATGGTCGCTGGTGGAATTGAACCGATGCTCCCCGGCGATCAGGTGGCAGAGGATCGCTTCACTCAGCTTCGGCCAGCAGGTGCGATCGGTACCGATGCCTGTATCGATTGCCATGCTATTCAGTACGAAAGTTATATTGCGACAACTCATCGTCGATCCATGCGCCTTATTTCGGCAGAGCCGAGCGATGAACCAGAAGCTTTTTTTGAAGACCCAAAGAGCAAACGAGCGTTCGAGGTTCAACTCAGTAATGATTCGATGATGCATCGCGAGCAAGTACGTGGTCGCAACAGCGAAACGCTTGCGATCAACCAAGCCTCGATGAAGTTCGAAGTTGGCTCGGGAACTCACGCGCACAGCTACATATTCGAGCGTGACGGTTTTTTCGTGCAGTCACCTTTGACATGGTACGAGAGTGTCAAGAAATGGGAATTGTCACCTGGCTATGATGCGACCTCGCACGCAACGTTTGACCGCACCGTAACGACGGCATGTGCGTTCTGTCATGTTGGCACGATTCGCACGGAAGGAAACTACGTCGAACAGTTCGCGATTGATGAATTGACAATCGGCTGCGAGCGGTGTCATGGCGCGGGCGGAAATCACGTTCAGTTTCATTCCGAGGATACGGCGCTGGCACAAAAGTCACTTATCGACGATATCGTTCACCCGAAGCGGCTCAGTCGATCGCTTGCCGAATCCATCTGCGCCCAGTGTCACTTGCAAGGCATCGTGTCGTCATCAGCCCCAGGTGCGAATCGCTGGGATTATCGGCCTGGCGAACCGCTCAGCAATATTGTTACCGAGTTTCAGCTCAGCGGGAGCGAATCAACGTTTCGTATCGTTGGACACACGGAACAAATGCACGCTAGCCGGTGTTACCAAAACTCCGAGACACTCACCTGTACGACCTGCCATGATCCACACGCGCACGGTACACGCCAAGCCGAGCAAGCTATGCCTGCTTTAACTGCGTCTGCTTTAACTGCGTCTGCTTTAACTGCCCAGCGTAACAACTGTGTTTCCTGCCACAATGATGCCCACTGCAAGGTGCCTCTTGACGTACGAGTGGCAACCCAGCAAGACGATTGCGTACGATGTCATATGCCCCGGCGCGACACCAACGTGCCCCATGCGGCGCTACATGACCATCGTATCGCTGTACACTCTAAGTCCTATCTTTTGGCAAAGATGCCCGTCCCAGAGAGCGTCCTGAAATTGGAAGAGCCGTCCACTGAGTTGCCTCGCTTGGTCGCCATCAATGATGACTCCCACCTACCCGAATGGCAACAGCAACGACGTTGGTCGCTCGCGATGCATTCACTGGCGTTTGGCGACCAGCTTCCGATTCAAATGCAATCTGACCTGGCCCAGGCCCAAGCGAAATTGATCGAACTCTACCGCAGTGGCCATGCAGATCCCAATCTTCTCGTGTCGCTCGCGAAAGACTACTTAGCCGCGAATCAAACGAGCATCGCTGCTGATCTTGCTCGACGAGCGATCGATGAATCCAAAGCGGGCGAAATCGGTTATCTGGGCGCTGCCGATGTGCTTGCGCAACTCGCACTGCTCGACCAAGACAACCAATCCGCAACAAAATGGTACCGCGAATTGGCTCGTTATCGACGAGTTTCCGGCGACCATATTATGTTGGCGATTTGCGAGAATAATGCGGGGAATCGCAGTGCGGCAGTGACCGAATTGGAAATCGCTTTGCGAATTGACCCGACAGCCATTCTTGCACATGAAGTCATGGCGAGTGTCCTAGAAAGTGATGGGATGAGCGACCGAGCCAATGCGCATCGCGATGCGATCAAAGCGATACGTTCCGCAGGAAGTTTGTTGCCGCAATGACGCACGGATTGTCTAATGCTCGGACATCCGTATTGGATCGCATTCTTTAAAATTGACCACTCCCTATGAAACAAGACGCTCTCGATCATTCATCGGAAACATCGACTGGACGCAATCGAGTTCCTTTCTTGGTGCTATCAATCTCTCTGTTGATTCTTGCTGGTTTAGCAACAAAGATGCTTCTCTCCCCAGCGACTCCTGGTACCGGCTCGACCACGCAAATTTTACCTGCCAAGGTCACGCCAGAACGAAATCCCGTGGTCGCTGCAGTGCAACCGGAACAAGCTACCAAGAACGCGAGTTCGGAAGCATCAATCGACTTTCAACCGCGAGTAAGAATGGACAGTGGCGGATTCTCTCTAATGTTGGATCTTGTTGGCCGCTGGAAGCCAGAATCGACTCTTGAAGAACTTCGAAACTTCTTTGAGGGTGTATCGCAACGGTCGATCCAAGGGCTCGTCAACCGGCTGGAAAGTGAGCCACCGATGGACGACGCGTCGATAGTCCAGGGGCGTTTTCTGCTAGCGACGTTGCACAATTATGCTGGGGAACCTGGGCTCGCAGCCGAACAATTGGTGGTGGCACGCCAGGTTGTCGAGGAGAACCCTGCATTGTCCAGAGACATGCTTTACAGCTTGATCTATTTACAGGGCGTTACTGAACTTCGGCGAGGTGAGAACGCAAACTGTATCCTTTGTCGCGGAGAAAGCTCGTGCATCCTTCCCATTTCCAAGGCTGCCCAGCACACCGATCCTCAAGGATCACGCAAGGCGATCGAGTTTTTTACAGAGTACCTGACCGCGTTCCCAACGGACATTGAAGTGGGCTGGCTCTTGAATCTTGCCCATATGACGTTGGGCGAGCACCCAGAGAAAGTGGACTCGCGATTCTTGATTCCGCTTCATAAGTTCACCGAATCGGAGTTTGATTTGGGAGTTTTTCGTGACGTCAGCGAATCAGTTGGAATCACTCGTTTCAACCAGGCCGGTGGAGGGATCATGGAGGACTTCGACGGCGACGGGCTGCTGGACCTGGTGACCACGAGCTGTGACCCGACGGTTTCGATTCAGTTCTTGAAGAATGCAGGCGACGGTAAGTTCGTAGACCGTACACGTGAAGCTGGCCTGGAAGAACAAACGGGTGGACTCAATTGTGTCCAGGCGGACTTCAACAACGACGGAAACATCGACATCTTGGTTGTCAGAGGTGCATGGGTACTTGATCCAATGCGACCGTCACTCCTTCAAAACATGGGCAACGGTACATTCGAAGACGTGACGGAATCTGCTGGACTTCTGGAGCCAATCAATTCGATATCCGCTGCCTGGGACGACTATGACTTAGATGGCTGGGTCGACCTATTTATTTGTTGCGAGAAACAACCAAGCCTGCTTTATCACAATTTGCGAAACGGAACGTTCGAGGAGGTGTCAATCGCAGCTGGTATTCAGAGCCCAGATACGTTTGCCTGTAAAGGCGCTACTTGGATTGATCACGACAATGATGGATACCCAGACCTGTTTGTCAACTTCTTGAATGCTGAGACGCCGGCCGCGTACTACCAGAACAACCACGACGGAACGTTTACTGAAGCTTCTAAGTCGTTGGGCATCGAAGGACCAACCTTGGGTTTCTCGTGCTGGAGTTGGGACTTCAACAACGATGGTTGGATGGACATATTCGCGACTTGCTACGATCGATCTTTAGGCGACATTGTCGCGTCCCTGCTGGGCTATCCTCATCGACGGCAATCGGGGCGGCTGTATAGCAATCAACAAGGCAAGGGGTTCAAAGATGTCACTGCAGCCAGTGGTCTTGATGGAATCTACGCAACCATGGGAAGTAACTTTGGCGATTTCGATAATGATGGATTTCTCGATATTTACCTGGGAACAGGCGAGCCAGATATTGCGACCTTGGTTCCGAACCGAATGTTCAAAAATGTCGCCGGAGATCGTTTCGCGGACATCACCGCGTCTTCGCGCACTGGGAGTCTTCAAAAGGGCCATGGTGTTGCATGCGGCGACTGGGACCGCGATGGGAACATCGACCTATTTGTTGAGATGGGTGGCGTTACACAGGGAGACCAGTTTCACAATATCCTGTTCCAGAATCCGGGACACAATAATCAATGGTTGACCGTCAAGTTGACCGGTGTTGAAACCAATCGCGCCGCAATTGGCGCTAGAATTAAAGTCGTAACCTCTGGACCAAACTCACAGACGATTTACCGGAAGGTGTCTTCGGGAAGCAGTTTTGGCGCTAGTCCGTTTCAACAAACGATTGGACTCGGACAGGCTGAATCGATCGAGGAGATCGAAGTAACTTGGCCAGTGAGCAAGACCGTACAGCGATTTAGTGATCTAAACGTCAATCAGTCGATTTCGATCACTGAACTCGCAGACAATTATGTCCAGCTGCCTTGGAGTGCTATCCCGGCTCCAATGAACAAATGATGCGTTCCGTGACGAAACCAGAACAGCCCCGCCATTCGCTTTTTGCCGTGATCGTACTCGCCTCACTTGTCGCGATCGGTTGCTCAAGAAAAGTAGCACAGCCCACTGATCAACAACCTTCTATTGCAAGCGAGGCATCGCAATCTTTTCGCCCTCAAGATGCCGAGACGGGTTCGATAGCGGACTCGAATTTGCTCGCACGAGCTAATGAGGCCCTTCGCGAAGGACGCTTTGACGAGGTGCTATCGTTTTCGCGCCGCGCTTTGCTTGCACAGCCTGGTGACGTTCAATGGGTGTTCCTTACGGCCCGCGCTCAAGCATCCATGGGTGACTTGCGGGCGGCAATCGAAAGTCTGTCCAGTATCCCAAACGATCATCCCGAAGCGGGGCTACCGGCACTTGGAATGTCAGCCGACTGGCTCAGGGAACTGGGCGAGAACGATCAAGCGATTGAGCGTTACGAGAGAATCTTGGAGATCGACCCGACCATTACGATGGCCCATCGCCAGCTCGCCGAATTGCTCAATCGATTGGGGCATCGGCAATCGGCGATCGACCACGTGCGAGTACTTTGCAAGCACGGAGACGTCCTTCAGCAAGAGCTAGCTTCGCTAATCTGTTGCAAGAATCTTTCAACAAGCAACCCAACTGGGCGCATTGCAAAAGCTCGCCAGTTGCTTGCTCAGGATGACTTTGATGGCGCATTGAACTTGCTCGTTCCCGGAGGAATTGACGAAGCTTTGTCGCTGGATAACGAAGGCCTTGCATTGCTTGGACGGATCGCGACTGAATCGCAAGATCGTTCAGCAACCGTGGCATGGTGGAATCGTCTCGATGAGCGGCAAACCACTTTCGCTGAGCATTGGTACGCTTTAGGACTCCTCGCTTCGCGGCATCTCGACCAGCCAAATATAACAGCGGACTTGTTGATGGAAGCGGTGGATCGCGATCCAACGGACTGGGTTGCTTATGGGCTCTTAGAGAACTCAATGAATCGCCTCGATAACAAAGCAGCGGAGACGGAATTCAATCGCCAAACGATCCGGATCAAACGGTCAATATTGGCAAGCAACCGGATTGCTGGTATTGAATCGCCCCAGTCGCAGGATGTCGAACCCTTGGCACAATTGCTCGATGAACTTCAACGACCGATGGAAGCCAACTTGTGGCGTTACATCGCAGCGGCCAACTCAGTTCCACCATCAGCTTCATCACAAGAAACCTTGGGAAAGTTACAGCAACGTCATCGGGAGCTTGTTCAATCGGCTGAGTCGTTTGCATCTGGTCAGTCGATCTCGAGGAGCTATCCGCGTCACGCCGATCCGTTGTTGCTTTGGCGAGATGCGATCATCGCTCTTGAATCTGCTCTGCCTTGGCTGGCAGCGGAGCCGACCAGCCAGTCCATCGCATCACGAGAGCATGAATTTAGCGACGGTCCGGAACTCCCTCTTCGAATGATGGACATAGCCGCTAACGTTGGGCTTCAGTTTCAATACGACAATGCTTCGCCTAGAAAGGAACGAGATTTCTTGATTTATGAACAGTTCGGAGGCGGAGTGGCCGTGCTGGACTATGATCTCGACGGAAGAGCAGATCTCTATTTCGGACAAGCTGCCGGTGTCCCTTTGGAATCAATGGGTGCAAAGCCGAACTGCCTTTATCGACAAGTTGACGCGTCGTTCTCGCTCGTGACAGCCGAAGCACAAGCCGACGACCGAGGATACACTTTGGGAGTGAGTGCCGGAGATCTCAATCAAGACGGGTTCGATGACGTAATTGTTTGCAACTTCGGCATCAATTCGCGGCTCATTAACCAGGGCGATGGCACCTTCAAACTCGCCACGTTTTCCGAGGCGTGGCAACACGAGGTTTGGACATCTTCGGTCGCGATTGGCGATGTCAATCATGACGGCCTTCCAGATGTGATCGAAGTCAACTACTTAGATGACCCCGAAGTATTTGACGTTCCACCGCTTAACCAGCAGGGACGTCAAATTCCAAATCGCGGCCCAGAGTCGTTCCATCCGGCATCCGACCGCGTCTTGTTGCAACAGGCTGATGGACAATGGACATCTACTTCATTGTCGCCATCCGATGGCGACGCATCGCCCGGATTGGGAGTGGTTCTCGCCAATGTCGATCGCATCAACGGCTTGGAATTCTTCGTTGCGAACGATACTCGGCCTAATCATTTATGGCAAACCGATACAGCATCGACACAGGGACAACCAGGATGGCGAGATGCTGCAAAGCTCCTGGGTTGCGCCTATTCTGCCCAGGGCGGGAGCGGCGCGTCGATGGGTATCGCGGCAGCCGACTTTGACCACAACGGTGAACTTGATTTTCATGTAACGAACTTCTACAACGAACCTGTCCATTTCTATTTGCAAGATCAACAACATTCGCTAACTGATGCAGTCATTCCGAGTGGAATGTATGGCGACAGTATGCCAGTGTTGGGGTTTGGCACATCGGCCTTGGATTTTGAAAATGACGGTGATATCGACATCGTGGTTCTGAATGGGCACGTGGAGGACTTGAGATTCAAAGACGCTCCCTTCAAGATGCTGGCCCAAGTATTTCGACAACAAGACAGTAAGTTCACACTGGTTCCGCCCCAATCGCTCATGGAGACGGCACAAGGCAATTACTTCGTAGAGCCTAGCCTGGGTCGGGGGCTGGTTAGATTGGATTGGAATCGAGATGGGAGGATTGATTTGGTTGCAACGCACTTGGATCAGCTCGTTGCGCTGCTCGAGAATCAAACGAAGTCCGACCAGCGGTGGCTACAGATCGAATTGGTGGGAACAGCATGTGAACGTCGAGCTGTTGGCGCTGTTGTTACTGTCGAGACTGATCGAGGCAGTTGGACGGAGTGGGTGACTAGCGGCGATGGATATAGTTGCCGCAATGAACCGTGTCTGTTTTTCGGACTCGGTAGCTCAACGCAGGTTAGGCAGATCACAGTACAGTGGCCTGATGGTTCTGCGGAGACAACAGGCGCTGTCTCACTCGATCAGCGCGTCCAGCTGGCTCAGTTTCAGCCAATCTGGAAACCTACTGTTGCTGGCGAAAGTCATCCACAGTCTCCATGAATTTGCCTCATCTTTGAACGCATTGCCAATCGCTTTCTCGGACAGAGATCCTGCTTTCCGGCGTCCGGCAGAAGAAAGATGCCGTCCAACGCGAGCCAATAGGAGGGCGAAGCTCCTGCTGAGCCGAGCCCTGGTTCGTCAGGAGCCTCACGCTCCCAGCATCAACGATCTCGCCGGTCGCCTCTACGCAAAGCGAGATAAACCGAAGCTCATGCATGTTCGAATTCCCATCAAGCCGTCACGGCACACGAGCTATCGCGCACTCCAACAAATGGCCATGCATCGGTCGCGATTGAATGACGGAAAGTTGTCACGCTTCGCAACACAATGGAGATTATTCCTGGCTCCTGTATCGGTCACCGGAGCGCATAGAATCGTGAATCCATCGTTTGCTGCCACATGAAGCGTTTTCGCACCACGAAAATTTAACAGGTACCATCGCACGGAAAAAGCTGGCTGGCCGTCGCGGGCAGACAAGTTTCTCGTTTGAAAAGCGATTGTTCATGGTGGTTGATTCAGCGACTGACACTGGCCCTACCCAAGACGTACGGTTCCATGATAGTCTTTGCTGGCATATCGTCCCATGCAAATCGCTTGCGAAGGTTTCCACAGTGACTCGTGCAGTTCGCCAATCCAATTCAACGAACAAGGGACCCCCAGGCCGATTTGGCAAGCGAGACTTCCGCGGTCGGCGTCATTCTCGAGGCCTGGCCCCTGCCGAAATCTTCGTGCTTTCGTTTCTGGCATTGATTGTGGTAGGCGCAATTATTTTGCGATTCGTCCCCAGCTTATACGTCGATGAAGGTCTCGATTGGACCGACTCGATCTTTACGTCCACGAGTGCCGTTTGTGTAACAGGTCTTATCGTTGTCGATACCGCCACCTATTTCACGCCGATTGGACAGGCCGTCATCTTGGCACTCATCCAGCTTGGTGGTTTGGGCATGCTTGTCTTAACGAGCGTCATCATAACAGCTCTGGGTGGACGTCCATCGTTGAGTACTGAGAATCTCGCCGTTGGTGCCCGACATATGCTACCTCAGGTTACCGCAAAACGACTCATTGTGGATGTTATCTTTTTTACATTTTTCTTTGAAGCGGTGGGCGCACTCGCACTCTACATCACATGGGCGCCTCAAACAGGATGGATTGATGCAATTTGGCCTGCGATTTTTCATTCCGTCAGTGCGTTTTGCAACGCTGGATTCTCGACTAACTCGTCATCATTGATGGAGTTTCATGATTCCCCCGCAACAATTGTTTTCATTTCCCTCCTCGTTATCGCTGGTGGCCTCGGCTTTATCTCAATGGAGGAGCTTCATCAGCGATACATTCGCCGAAACAAGGCGGTGCGTCGTTTATCAATCCACACTAAACTTGTTTTGATGGTCAGTGGCGTCCTTCTGTTAGGTTGTTGGCCAATATTCGCAGTCTTCGAATGGAACGGAGTGCTGTCTGGGATGTCGACGTTGGACAAGCTGACCAATGCAATGTTTCTCAGTGTCACGCCACGCACCGCTGGTTTCAATACCATTGATTATGGGGCGGCGTCGGATAGTACGAATTTCCTTACCATTATCTTGATGATGATCGGCGGTTCTCCCGGTTCGACTGCGGGCGGAATGAAAACAACCACATTCGCATTATTAGGACTACTCGCTTGGTCGCGGCTTCGTTCGCACTCGACGGCGAGTTTCGCCGATCGTTCAATTCCTTCGGAGACAATCCAACGTGCCACCGGCTTGTTTGTGATTGCGATTGGTATAGTTGTGTTAGCATCGCGTGAACATCAAGTGACGAGATTGGCTTGACTTGGTAAGACGTGGTATAAGGTTACCATTTTCTTTGACTTTTTAGGGTGTCACGGATGGCATTTGCATTTCAAAATCAACTCGACGAGGCTGCCGAACGACGCAGCCAGGCTTACTTCGCGACCTTGTCCGAGAAGGATCAGCGACGTTTCGCTGCTCTGGA
>JBGSNA010000340.1:0-32528 GCA_041739875.1 Pirellulaceae bacterium | reverse complement strand
TCCAATTATGTTGGGCTGGTTTGAAGAAACATGGTTGGCGTGAAGTGAGCAGTGATTGATTCCCTTATTCCAGTTGAAGTTGGCGATTGAGTGCGTTTAGGAAAATTTTGTGATAGCTGGATACCGGGCACGCGGGCGGGCTCGAATGGCGAGCGAGATCGGGCCATTGAGCCCGTGGTCTGCGTTGATTTGAACTTGGTAGTCTCCCTATCGCTCGTTGTGTGTTTATTGCTCAGTGTGTTGGTGGGGTGTCGACCGGCGGTACCGCCTCAAACGACAAAGGAAACGACAAGGGAATCGCTTGCACGTCCGGCCGAGGCACAGTCAACGCAATCGTTGGATGCGGCGTCGCTCGAACAGGCTGGGGATGCTGCGGCGGCGGCGAGGGCCTTCGAACAGGCCATCTCGTTGTATGAGCAAGCAAACTTGCTGTACGAACAGCAGGATGATGCTTCGCCACAGCGGTCGATTCCATTGCTCGATAAGGTCGGCCGACAATGGATGTCGCTGGGACGCCCTTTTGATGCAATGAGCGTGGTGGAATCCATCGTCCAGCGTTTTCCTGATGACGCGATCAAGCGAGCCGATCTGGCGGGGTTACAAGCGTCGCTGGGGTTGGAGCATCGAGCGGCGGAGCATTTGCAGTACTTGGTCCAGCATCAAAAAGCTGGCGTGAACGAGTTGATCATGCTCACGGATCTGACGCGACCCCAGTCGGACAAGGCGATGTGCGAGTATGCCCTCAAGAACTATCCATCCGACTCGCGACCCAAGTACACGCTCGCCCGAGCTCTTGCCTATGACGGCAAATGGGCGGACACCGTTGAGGACCTCCGGGAAGTATGCGAACAGTACCCAAACTTCATCGAAGCGTGGGCTTATTATGGCCGCGCCCTTGTCGAAGTGGACGACAAGTTGGCCATTCAATCGTGGTCAACGCGGCTTCCGCAAGGGATTGAAGCGGAGCCATGTTATTGGCTTGCCGCAGGGATCTGGTGCCAGAAGCGTGGAGACATGGCGGCGGCCGCGAATGCGTTCTGGCATGCCGTAGAATTGAACGAAAATGATGGCGAAGCGCTCACTCAACTCGCGGCGTCGTTGACAGCTCTCGGACGGATCGATGAATCACAGCGGGTCAATGCCAAAGCTGGGCTCGTGACAGCGATGCGAGATGATGTCGAAGGGCTATTCTTTTGGCGAAATCACTCGCAACGAGCCGCCGTGCGAATCGCTAAGTCGATGCAGAGACTGGGGCGAGCTTGGGAGGCTGCGACGTGGGCACGCATCGCGGTGGTGATGACGCAAGACCCCGACGCCAGTGCCCGAGATGTGTTTACCGAGATTCGTGGCACGATGACGGGCAATACACCTTGGCAATCGCCTGAGTTGATGGTCACGCATTCGATTGACGTCGGAGACTTGCCGATGGTGAAGTGGAGCGATGCGAGCGAGACATCGCCGAGCGAGGTTGCTGAATCAAGCGGACGCCAATTCCATTTTGTTGACGAAGCGCAAATGCGTGGGCTGGATCATGTTTGCGAAATCGGCAAGACCGACGGTACCGAAGCAGGCTTGTGGATCTATCAGTCGGGCGCGGGCGGTGCGGGCGTCATCGACTTGGATCTCGATGGCTGGCCCGACTTTTATCTGACAGCTTGCGACGGTGAGCCACGACAATCGAACTCGAAGCCCAATCGTTTGCATCGCAATCTGGATGGACAGTTCATGGACGTGACGAGCAACTCAGGCGCCGGCGACCACGGATTCGCACAGGGAATCAGCGTCGGTGATTTTGATAGTGATGGGTTTCCTGATTTGTTTCTTGGAAACTTCGGAACCAATCGATTGCTGAGAAACAACGGCGACGGAACGTTTGCGGATGTCACAGCCTCAGCGGGCTTGAGCGGCGAGCAATGGACAACGTCCGTTGCCATCGTGGATTTCAACCGTGATGCGATCGCTGACTTGTACGAAGTCAACTACATCGCTGGCGACGATGTATTGACTCAGAAGTGCTTGATCGAAAGCAGCCAGGAGCATCGTTCTTGTGGCCCACTTGTGTTTCCGGCGGAACCCGATCGCGTGTGGCGAGGTGTTGGTGATGGGACGTTTGTGAACGAGACCCGAGCGTGGCTCGGCGAACAGTCCCCAGGGCGTGGTCTAGGGATCGTCGTTGGCGAACTCGACAACGTCCCAGGCATGGATGCTTACATCGCTAACGACATGACGGCAAATCACTTTTGGTCAGCACAGGAACCCGACCAACACGCGTCACGATCCACCGGGTTCCAGATGATTGAACAAGCCGCAATACGAGGCTTGGCATTCAACGCAAGGTCGCTGTCTCAAGCGTCGATGGGTATCGCAGCGGACGACTATGACAACGACGGTGATGTGGACTTCTACGCCACGCACTTCACGGAAGATTACAACACGCTTTATACGCAAGTCAGCCCCGGGATTTGGTCCGACCAAACGGCAGCAGTGAACCTGGTCACTCCGACGCACTCGATGCTCGGTTACGGAACTCAATGGCTCGACGCCGACAACGATGGCAAGCTCGAGTTAGTTGTAGCCAACGGCAACGTCGACGACTTCTCGCATAACGGCAAAGCCTATCGAATGCCGATGATGTTTTTCCAACGCCAAAGCGACGGACGCTTCACTGAAGTCAGTCCAAAGTCGCTTGGGCCCTACTTTGAAACCAAACGATTGGGACGTTCGCTCGTTCGAGTCGACGCGAATCGCGACCAACGTGTCGACTTGCTCGTCACCCACTTGTTCGATCCAGCCGCCTTGTTGATCAACGCCAGCGAAACAGAGAACAAAACGACTCAACACTCGCTGACGGTCTATCTCGTCGCCACCCAATCCCATCGCGACGCAATCGGAACGCGAGTCACTGTGGAATCGGGGGGAAAAACAACATCGCAACAACTCCTTGCGGGCGACGGATACCAGTGCTCCAACCAGCGTTGCCTGAGATTCAATCTTGGTGATGCTGAAGTGCCTGAACGAGTGACTGTGCTTTGGCCGAGCGGAAATACAGAGCAGCACATCATTGCCCTGCCGGGTGGTGAGTTGCTACTCACAGAGGGTGTCTCCACAGCGCATTGAATCACGATTCTCAACGCTGTCTTCTTTCCGCGAATTAAATTTCAGGGAAATAACGTAGAATAAAAGCGTGAAAGCTCATTGCGACTACGCGTACTGAGTAGTTAAATAACTCTAACGGCGTCTTACTGGCCAAAAAAGCCAGCGACTGCGTTTTTCCTCCACATTCTCAAGTACGCAAAACACGATGTCCAATTTCGTTAAGTTCGCAATTTTCACAGCTCTATTTTTGCCTTTTTCATTGGGTTGCAATACGCAGGCAGACACAAGTGCCGTCGCAACTGGGGTGGATGACAGTGTTGTCCAGACAGAAGATCAGATGAAGGCCATGAGTGCCGAATACGAATCGCAAGGACAGAGCAAGTAACTTTCATTGCTTGTTCTCCACGGTCACGTTTTTAACCGTTTCGCATGTCGCGTCGCGGTTTTTTTCTTATTCAAATACGAGTGAGTTGAAAGATGAAGATTAAAGAAAGGGCTCAAACTGGCTTTACGCTGGTTGAGCTGTTGGTTGTCATTGCCATTATTGGCGTATTGGTGGGCTTACTGCTGCCCGCAGTTCAGGCAGCTCGTGAAGCCGCTAGAAGAATGAGTTGCAGCAATAACTTCAAGCAAATCGGCTTGGGAATGCACAACTACCATTCTGCCTACGACAAGCTGCCAACACAAAGTGGCGGTACTGTTTCCTTGCCGACTGGCAACAACGCTACAAACCGTATGTTGTTGAGCTACATGGTTGGTTTGACGCCCTTTGTTGAGCAGCAGGCGATTTGGGAGCAAATCTCGAATCCTCGAAGCGTCAATCACAATGGCTCCGCAAAGGTGCCACCGTTCAATCCAATGGGGCCAGTGCCTTGGGATCGCAACTATACACCGTGGGTAACTCAGATCGGTACGTTCCGGTGTCCAAGTGATCCGGCTGTCGCGCCCGCAAACTTCGAAGGGTTCACGAACTATGCAGCATGCATTGGTGACGGCATTGCAAGTAACAACACTTCATGCCTCAACGAAGACGGCCTGCCCAGTGGTTGCGCTGGTGCACGCAATGGTTCGTACAATCGAGGGTTCTTTCAGACTCGTGTTGCGACTGGGTTTCGAGACATCCTTGATGGGTTGAGCAATACGATTGCGTGTGGAGAAATCGTTGTGGACAGCAACACAAAGGAAGTTGTTTCCACCGTCGTAAACCGTGGCAGTAACGCTCAATTCTTTATCACTCCGGTGACGTGCGAGGATTCGATTGACCCTGCACGGCCACAATTCCACCTTGGTACTGCGAACACCAACAACTGGGGTACCTCACAAAACAAGGGGATGCGTTGGGCGGACGGGCGACCTGTCATGACCAGTGTGACGACAATCATGCCACCAAATAAGGTGAGCTGCAGTTGGGCCGGCGACGGTTCGGACGCCATGGTTACCGTTGGCAGCCGTCACCAAGGTGGTGCTCACGTCTTGATGGGTGACGGAGCAGTTAAGTTCATCACCGATTCGATTGAAGCAGGCAACAAGTCAGCGAATTCGCCTAACTGGCCAGCCGGCACGTCAACGACTCGCCCGGGCGCAGCAAGCCCGTATGGACTTTGGGGTGCTCTTGGTACACGTGGCATGAAAGAGAACGTCACTCTGCCGTAGTGCCGACTCAGCAAGCATGACCGATATTCACGAAACCCGCAGGAAATTTCCTGCGGGTTTTTTTATGAATGTTTACGTTGCTCTTTGCCATCTTGAGCGACGCTAGTAGCGAGCAACGTTTGCAGCCAACCGCTTTACGGAAGGTTCCATTCGTCGTCTTGGTTAAGTTGCAAGAAACGTTCAACTCGCGAGGTCTTGTGAGGTCCACGAAAGTGCAAAAAGTGGGCTAGTGCGGCACGGAAATTGGGTACCTGGTCATGCTGGTTCCATCGCCACGATAACTTCGTCGGACAGACGCCTGAGCGTTTTACGATGACGCAAAAGTAAACTTGATCGGCATACGGTGTGTCTTCTACGCGTGGGCAAAAATCTCGCAGAAGTCCAGCGATGGTTCGGATGTAAGATTGCGTGAGCATCACAACACCCGTGTTGTACATGTCAGCGACTTGAAAGTCCTCGGCGATGTCGTTTCGGATTCGCTGCAAGAAATTTGCTGCGACTAAACCCGACTGTTTCATCGCGATGTCCTGGAACGGGACGTCGAACAAGTTAGGCGAGCTACGCCGGATGAGTATGTCACTGTCGATGACTGCGATGCGGCGGTAATCTGAGTCGACGAGATTCAGCAATTCTTCCCAATACGCAAACGTCGGACGTCGAAACATGCTGGACGAAGAAACGACACGAAAATCCAAACCGTGTGTTTGGGTGTAATGCTGCATCCGAGGAATCGTGTGCTGTGCCAATTCGTCTTGGCCAATGCTAACGGTTAGCAAAAGATCTTGCGACATAGGTGCTCATTGACAAGTCGACTTTGCGCAATTCCATTTTTAAAAGCAAGAGACGCGGTTTGCGTCTCGCTAGACGACGTCGATTGTAGCGGCGATGAGGCGATACGGCGATGAATCCACCGTTTTTTAACGATACAGCGATCGGTAGCTCTTGGCGAGCGGTTCGTCAGCAGTTCAACCTTGATCCGGGATTGGTCCATTTGGCGCCGATGATTCTCGCATCCCATCCCAAGCCAGTGCGAGAGTCCATTGACTATTTCCGCGACCTTTTGGATCGCAATCCCAAACGGGCTCATGACGATTTACAGCAAAACGATACGCGTGTGCTGCGGTCAGCCGCGGCATACTTTGGTTGTTCGCCGAACGAGATCGCATTGACGGATAGCACGACGATGGGTTTGGGCTTGCTGATGACTGCTCTCGAGCTGAAGCCTGGCGATGAGATTCTGCATAGTCGGCATGATCACTATTCATCCGATACTGCCATTGGATACGCGGTGCAACGATACGGATGCACGCAAGCGGAGCAAAGCCTTTACGACTTACTCGATCCCCAGAATACGACGGAGCAAGAGATCGTACAGAACTTGCTCGACGGAGTGACGGGATCAACTCGGCTGGTGGTGTTGACTTGGGTGGATTCGACAACAGGTGTTAAACTTCCTTTGCGAGAAATTACCGAAGCGATTCGTCTTCTCAATAAAACTCGAGATCCCGAAAGAACGATCTTGGTGGCTGTCGATGGCGTTCATGCGCTAGGAGTCGAAGAATTCGTCTTGAGCGAAGAGCTTTGCGACTTCTTTATTGCCGGTTGTCACAAAACGTTGTGTGGTCCGCGAGGAACTGGGATCCTGTGGGCCAGTCCCAGCGCATGGCAACACGTTCGTCGCACCATCCCGCCGTTCGGAAGTGAGTTGATTGACTGCTGGCGACTGGGCATGAGTGATACTCACCATGCGATTGGACGGCTGATGACACCCGGCGGATTCCATAGTTTTGAGCATCGATGGGCGTTGGCGGAGGCTTTCGATTTCCAACTTAACATTGGCAAACGAAGGGTGCAAAAGCGGCTGCATCAATTAGCACGATTTTGCAAAGAAGGACTCCGATGCATGCCGCACATCCATGTGCTCACGCCCCATTCGCCGCATCTTTCCGGCGCGATGATTTGCTTCGACGTCGAGAACTGGGATCCGAAGAAAGTCGAGGAGGAGCTTTTCAAGAAGGGTGTAGTTGCTTCCGCGAGTACAGGCAAAACTCCTCACATGCGATTTGCCGTCGGCCTTTACACGAGGCGTAAAGACATCCTTGCCGGCTTGGCGGCCGTTGACGCACTCAAAGATTCGGATTGCCCATCACCATGACGATTCAAGTGATCGATATCGGCTATCCACCTTCGTCTGATGGTGAGCTAGTTGGTTTTAAGCTTTTCTCGCCGCAGTCGGACGATCGTTATGACATTCACAACATTCGACTCGATGGATGGGTGTTGGCGAAGCGAGGTTCCGTCCAACGATTGCAATTAATGCACGGGACACAAGCCTGGAAATCCATTCCGGTGAGTCTAGCTTGCGAACCGGCGTCCGCAGCGCATCCCGACGCCTCAGGTAGAGCCACATGCGGCTTCAAAGGCAGCGTCGGCACAATCGGATTGCCACCACAATTCTCGATCCAGATCTTCGCCGTGCTACGCAACGGGCACCGGATTCACTGTGCAACGATCCGAGCTCAACGTGGCGCCATTGAATCGCCTTTTAATGCAAGATTCAATCCGTTGGTGTTGACATCCTTGGCACGGACCGGAACAACTCGATTGATGCAAACGCTCTCGCTTCATCCCGCGATTTTGCTCGATGGTAAGTATCCGTTCGAGGCCAGGCCAGGGTGCTATTGGTTACACATGCTGAAGGTTTTGACTGAGCCGTCCCTTGGAAAGAATACCTTCGAGGCGGATCTGTCGGTGTTGCCGCCTTGTCCTATGAACAGTGAGGCGAGCGCGAGCCAGCCGTTACTGCGAGCTTGGTTTGGCAACGATTACGTCAGCCGAACAGCTGCGTTTGCTCAACAGAACATCGACGCACTCTATTCGCAACTTGCCGTCATTCACGGGAAAGAAGAGTCGGCTCAATACTTTGCTGAGAAATCGCTTCCGTGCCACCTGCAATGGATCGCCAGCGAAATCTATCCCAAGTCAAAAGAGGTCGTCTTGATACGCGATTTTCGAGACATGATTTGTTCGATGATTTCGTTCAACCTGAAACGCGGGTTTGCCACCTTTGGTCGAGAGAATGTCGAATCCGATGCAGAATTCATTCATCAAAAACAGCACGACATCCGCCAACTCTTGAGGGTGATTCGCCAACGCCGAGAGCAAATCCTTGTTGTGCGATACGAGGATCTTGTCACGAATTCATCCTGCACTCTCAAACGGATTTTTGAATACCTTGGTGTTGCCAACGACAACGGGACGATCGATAGCATTGCGAGCGAACACAAGCGAGTGTCGCCCAACTTGGATTTTCATCGCACGACCGCGGACGAAGCGGCGTCTGTAGGGCGATGGAAACGCGATTTGGCACCGAAGCTCCAGGCTCTTTGCGCTGAAGTACTAGGCGACTTACTGGCCGAAGCTGGATACGATTGACGAACCGCTTGTCGAAACCTTTCATCCTCAATGAATGTCGCCGCATTGGACGGCCGAAAATGCATCTGCGTCAATCGGCGATTTCATTACATGACGTTACCGTCATCGCCCGCTGATTCAAGCAAGTTCTTTTTAATCTTGCTGATCAAGCTTGAAGCACGATGTTGGTAAAGATGAGACTTGAACACGATTTGCTGGGCGCGATCAACCTTTGATGCACGATCAGTTTCGGACTGTAACGCTTCCTCGAACAACTCGCCAAAGTCATCGAACGTATCGAACGTATAAATCGTGTCTCCGAATATCTCATCACATTCCGGACGTCGGTTCGTAATGAGTGCAGGTATGCCCATCCCCGCGACCTCATAGACTCGCGGACTGGCTGATATCGCCTCGCGGTCCCCGGGGCTTCGAAACAGGTTTAAAACCATTCTGCTCTGGCTGTAGAGACTCCACTTTTGCGATGGCGAAATCGTTCCGGGGATGACACGTACGTACTCCAAATCCCCCAGGCCTTGTGGCAACGCCGGGAAATGCCCGTAGATGTCGAAACGGTGTTCATTCAATTCACAGTACATCGCGATTTGGCGAATCAGTTCCAAGCGATCTTCAAACACCGTGCCAACAAAAACGAGGTCACGCGTCAAGGGAGCAGGCTCGATCGTCGGCGCCAGCACCGTGGCCATCGGAAGGTACAGAGTTCGGTGATTGGAGCACGCGAGTTCGTTGGAAAACCGCATTGAATAACAGCCGTCCGCATCACCCGTCTCTTCGTACGGGTCATCGGTTGCGATCAGAATGGTTGGCATCCCGCGGCGAGTCAATGATTCGACGACCCAGCTTCTCGAGTCACGAAAATACAACCCGCTGATAAACACAACGGCACTCACCGCGTTGCGAATATCCATCGCTTTTCCAATCAAGTCACTTCCCAACAAATTCGGGCTGAGTAACTCCAGAATCGAAAACGTTGGGTAGGGTAAAACGTTCGCTCCGATCTCGGTCAAGCCGTCCAGGTACCCTTCCCAAACATCGCGTGTTGAAAAAGGAGCCGCGTCGGCAACCAACATGATGGTCCCGTTATCAAAGTTAAGATCCGGTTCACTGTTGGTCACCAAAGTACCCTGCATACAATGAGAACTCCTGCACGTTCTTTGCAATCTCGATGTAGGTAAAATCAGCCCCCAGCAAAGTGCCCATTTCGCGATCTCGGGCGCTTCTCAAACGTCCAATACGTCGGCGATTTTCTCGCAGCCGATCCGTCAGGCTATTGATCCGCTGTGTAAACTCAACTCGCGTCAAAAGCGACTTTTCTTGTGGAATCAGCCGCACGCGCTCGCGTTTGAGTTTCAATTCCGATTGACGCAATTGGAGTTTTGCCGATTGCAATCGCACCCTCGCTAGGGCATCCGATAGTTCGACGAGTGGTGAGAGGGTTCGCTTCAGCTTGAGGTGATCTTGTTGGTCGCTCACGATCAATAAACTCCCATTCAGCACATGTTGAGAACAACAATTCGCACAGGTTCATTTTTAACGTCAAAATCCGCAATCATCTTTCACGGCTGTGAAAAGTCTAGCTGGCGGGACGGGGCTAAGCAAGGTAAACCGGGTTCGCAGGAACTCCGAACACAAACGGACCTGTACGCGACGGAGCAAGGCAGAGCGATTCTGATTTTACGATGAGCGAGTTTTGTTTTGTTGGCGGTGACGTTGCAGGAGCGACTCGGCCTGGTTCAATGCTTGCGTTAGTACTGGGTCAGGTTGGTTCGAGTCGGATTCACTGCGTGATTTGAGAGTTTCCGCAAGTCCCTCGGCTTCGTCCACGAGAGCATCGGCGGCGACAATGTCTCCTTTTGATGTTCGGAAGTTCGCGAACGCAAGCTGCAAACGGATGGAATCGACATACAGCTTCCAATTCTCGGGTTGGCCCAATCGCAGTTGATTGTATGAACTCAGTGCGGCGGCCATGTGCAATGCTGCGGCGTCAGCGTTATTCGTCTGTATCGCCAAAGTAGCTGCAGCCGCGTGTTGGTCGGCAAAACTTTTGAGTTGATCGTTGTCCACTGTGATCGTCATTGATTCCTCGTTTGCGGACAGCGCTTTCTCGAAATGCTCGAGCGCCTCTTTCTGCTTTCCGAGTGTTCGCAAAACGTTGGCCAAGCGAGTGTGTATTCCTGCGTAGGCCTTTCGATGACCCATGTTGAACGGATGGTCGTGAACGACTTGATCCATGAGTTCCCCCGCAGCACGAAAGTGACGCTCCACTGCAACGTAATCTTGTTGGGCTTCGCTAATCTGTCCGAGGCTGCGATGGCTTGCGGCGATGTCACGCCGGAGCGAAAAGATTTGGTTGGGCGACGGATACCGTACAATCATGGACGGGTGGAATCGGTAAACGTCGGGAACCTTGCCCACTAGCTCAAGGCGTTGCTGTAACACGTTTTCATGAATCTCTCGCGATTTTTCGAGCTCACCTTGCTCTAGATACATATCCGCAAGCTTATGTTTGTTCCAGATCAGCGCTAGTCGGGAAATGGTATCGTCGTTTTTTACAATCTCCAAACACTCAATGGCTGCGAGGTATTCTTGCTCCGCTCGCTCGATCTGGTTTGTCCATACGAAATAGCCCGCGTAGACGTTATGCGACATGGACAACGAGTTTACGTGGGCGGGTGTCTTCGTGAGTAGCTTGCGGTCAATCTCCAGTGCTCGTTGGATGGCGGATTCACATTGGATTTGCAACGCAGGATCCCGAGGACGCAAGGCCACAATGGTCTTGGCTAAACTGCGGTAGCATTCCGATAACTCGCCCGCCATCTCGGACGACTGAGTTTGTGAAACAGCGGATTCGAAACCATCGATCGCGAGCTGATACGCCGCAAGTGATGCTTCTGGATTCTGTAACGCCTCATGCAAGTTTCCGATTCGCATTCGAATCCGAGCGTCTTCGATCAATCGATCAGGGAGATTCTCGGTTCCGCTATCCAGCAGGTTCTCGTATAGACTCAACGCTTCACGCAATAGGTCCTGTTGAACACTTTCGAATTCAGGTTCTTCGCGTTGAATGACGCGAGAAAGCATCCGTTCCACCACTTCAATGGTCTGGTCAAAGTGGGCGGTTCGCCGTTCAAGGTGTCTCATCGCCGTCGCCTGGTTTGCATTTGCGCGGATCCAGAGGCTTGTTACCGTCACTAAACTGACGAACGTTAAAAGGGTGATCGCTATTGCCAATCCAGTGATCGTTGGGTAGCGAGAACAAAGTCGGATTGCGCGCTCGATCTTGCCCACAGACCGAGCCTGGATCGGTTTATTCTCCAACCAAGCCTGAAGGTCCGCAGCGAATTCTGCGGCGCTTTGGTAACGCCGCGCTGGCGACTTCTCCAAGCACTTCAGACAAATGATCTCAAGATCCAACGGAATACTTGGCTTCAAAGAACGCGGATTCGGCGGGTCGTCGTGAATCGCCTTTTTGATCAGAACTTGGAGGTCGCCACGAAACGGCAATTCGTCCGTCAACATCTCAAACAGAATGACCCCGAGAGAATAAATGTCGCTACGCGAGTCGGCTGTATGTGCATTTCCGCAAGCCTGTTCGGGCGGCATGTACGCTGGCGTGCCCAACATGTTGCCTTCCGCAGAGATCGTTGTCTCAGACAAATCCCGCTTTGCTAAACCAAAGTCTGTAATGTGCGGTTCACCGGCCGCATCGATCAGAATGTTCGATGGTTTCAAGTCTCGATGAATGACACCATGTGTGTGGGCGTAGTGAATCGCATCGGCAAGTTTGATACACATTTTGACAGCATGCCGAACGGGCATGGGACTCGTTCTCAATGCTTTGGATAGAGTCAAGCCATCGATAAACTCGCTGGCGATAAGGGCACGATCATTTTCAAAAATCACCTCATGGATCGTGACGATGTTTGGGTGTTGGAACCTGGCGGCAGCCTTTGCTTCTCGCTCCACCATTTTACGGTTGAACAACCGGCTGATCTCGTCGCGAGGGATTTTGAGGGCAACGAAACGCTCGAGAACTGAATCGTATGCTTTCCAAACGCAGCCATAGCCGCCCTCGCCGAGAACCTCCAAGATCGTGAACTTTCCGAGGGTCTTACCAGAACCTCTCGGAAACGGTTTTCGATCCTTGTTTGTTTCAATTGTCGAATCTGTGTTCCTTGCGGTCTGTAGCAGTTTCGTGGACCCCGTATCCGAGCCATCATGCAACGAAGGCAACGCATCCGATGGGTCGATCAGCCCATGTGAACTACGTTCGGAGTGGGTTATTGTTGCATCACGAGATTCCAAATAGCGATCGACAACAAGCAGTTCCTCAATTTCACGACGCACATCGGGATCAACTTTGACGCTATCAAGCAATGAGCTTTGCGCGTTTCGCTTCAGGAAAACCGCTTGCGAAAAGAGATTGTCGATCGTTTCATTGCGTTGCTGTGGCGTCATATGTCTGGTTCCATAAGTCGCGATGAAGCTTGGCTCGTGCCAATCGCCAGTCCCGCTCGACTGACGCCTTGGAGATTTCGAGAACAGCCGCCGTGTGCTCAAGGGACATGCCGGCGAGAATTCGTAACGCTAGGATCGTGTATTGGCGCGGTGCATTCAATTCTAAAGTGACCAGCGCGTTGTATAGTTTTTGAAAATCAAAACCATTCAGCATTTCGATCTGATTCAAAGTGTAATCGAGCGGGTGCAGACACTGGTCGGCTGAAGAAACCGCAAGGCTGCGAGCGTGATAGTGCTCCAGCAGCGTGCTGGCTACGACGCTGACGACGACACAGTAAAAGTCGCGTTTTGTTGCCCAGTCGTCCAATGAATGAGCGGCTTCAAAACGCACGTATAGACCCTGAATCAAACTTGCGGCGGATACTTCGGTGTGGTCGTTCGCCTCAAGTCGTCGCGCAACTTCACAGTGCAAATCTCGGAGAATGACGTCATGTAACCTCGCTATCGAGTCATCGTTGCCTTCCGCCGCCTGGCACCGCACGGTCGCGATACTCGATAGCTTGTCTTTTTTCATGCTAAGGTTACCTTCGACTTCATCGGCCAATTCACGCTCGCAAACGGACATCACCGCTGGATGTCGTATTCGGCGATCTTGCGATAGGCCGTCGCACGGCTGATGCCGAGCATCTTGGATGCTGCAGGAACGTTGCCGTCCGTCCGTTGTAACGCTTTCAGAATCAAACGCCGCTCCCAATCACTGATATTGAGCGTGTCCAACCGGCTGACGCCCGCATCACGAAGCCCCAAGTCTTCGAGCATGATCTCAGGCTCGTCGGCCATCACTACGGCACTGTCGATCACGTTGCGCAATTGTCGAATGTTTCCTGGCCACGCGTAAGCTTTCATGCTTGCCCTCGCCTCGGACGAGAGCATCAGCGATGGACGACCATGTTGGCGACGGAAATGGTCGAGAAAGTGTTCGATCAGTACCTCCACATCATCGTCTCGATCACGCAGCGGCGGCACGAGCAGCTCAAAAACGCTCAATCGATAGAACAAGTCTTCGCGAAATTGGCCGGCGCGAACGAATTCAGCGAGATCACGATTCGTTGCTGCGATGACACGGACATCGACAAGGACCTCCGTCGTCGCACCCACCGGCAGGAACGGATGGCCTTCGAGAATCCGCAACAATTTCGCTTGGCCGTCGAGCGTCAACTCGCCGATTTCATCAAGAAACAAGGTGCCCGTATGAGCTTGCTGGAACAATCCGTTGTGGTCTGCGTCGGCACCCGTGAAGGAGCCTTTGCGGTGACCAAACAGTTGACTCTCGATCAAGTCGTGTGGAATCGCGGCACAGTTCACAGTCAACATGGGTCGGCGAGCACGTTGGCTCGATCGGTGCACGGCGCGAGCGACGAGTCCTTTGCCGACACCGCTTTCGCCACGGATCAGCACACTGCCGCTGGCACGCCCCACGCGGTCGATGCGTTCTTTGAGCTTCACCATCACGCGACTGGTACCGATCAATTCGTTCGTATCCGCGTTCTTCTCCGCAATACTCTTTCGCTCACTTCGCAATGAGTCGCGTTCGATACCGCGAGCCAATCCCGTCGCCATCAATCGGCCAGCAGCAACGGCGAGATCAAAGTGTGTTGATTGGAAACTCGGTTGAGCCCGGTAAAGATGAAGCACACCGAGATTTCCATTGCCATTGTCCAACGGCACAAACATGACGTCGGAATACGACGGCTTCTCTTTGCCTACCGCTTCCCGGAGAGAAAAGTCGCCGGACGGATCGTTGATCCACACTGCGTCGCCTTCGCCCACAACTCGCTTCGTCAAGCTGCGCGTCAGTTGCAGCGACTCCTTCGAGTCGGGAGGGGAGATCCGCAGAGGCTTCATTCGGCCTTCGCCAGCGTCAAACGAGATACCGACCACATCCGCACCCGTTCGATCACGAAGCAAATCGATCACGGTCCCGAGGATCTCATCGAAGTTGCAATTACGGAGCAACTGGAGGCTGAGTTGGTACAGATCCAACAAGTTGCAAACCGCAGGCGTTTCGACTGAGTCATCGTCACCCATGTGGCGTGTTCGTTCGACGACACGCACGTCCTGGACGATTGTCTGTGTCATTAGATTTTCGTCGTTGTCGTCCAACTTGGGCTCGACTAATCGCATTTCCGTGCCACCGATCGTCACGAGCGTCTGGTCCAATAACCGGGCGTGATCCGTCTTTTGGCCGTTGACAAGCGTGCCGTTGCGGCTGCTCGTATCCCGGAGTTGCCAATTACCGTCCTCGTAATAAACGACGGCGTGAAATCGCGAGCTGACGGGGTCCGTCAACATAATTTCGCAGCTCGTTCCACGACCAATGTGCATCGGACGTGCAGCATCCAGCGGGAAATGCTTCCCTTTTTCCGGCCCCGTGCGAATAGCCAAATATGCCACCATGGCGCGATAAACCCCGTATCATCCTCATGAGCAAGCGAGCGCGACGTACGCTAAAATACCCCAGCAGTCTCAATCTGAAATCGACCTGGGTCCACTAAGCGTCTCATTATAAGGCGCCGTTTTAGCAATAGGATAGCTCAGGCGTAAGAAAATCTAATTTCAAAACTGACGCTCATGTTGGGCAAGCCAACATGGGGCGAAGTCGTCATCTGCCCCCTGCTGGCTCGCCCAGCAGGAGCCAAAGTTTTACCGTTAGCAACGTCGTTCCCAAGCCGAGGGGAAGTTCTTCATCTCAGGCAAGTCAACCGATTGACGCATCGGGCTAGACCATCTTGCCTAGTCGTTAACGCATGCTCGTGGGAACACTATCCGGTGGTGGTTTCCGTGATGTTCACTTGGTCTGGCTCGGATCGTGGTCGATAGTTCAGCGTGTGTGTTTGAATGAACCAGCTTTTGTGACTGAGTACGACATGGAAATCTCAACCAACCAAGCTATTTCTGACGTGCTCCAGGCCAAGTCCGATGCGACGAAGAATCAAATCGCGGTGGCCGTTGCGTCGAAGCAGTTGGATGCACAAAAGTCGCTTGGCAAGGCACTTGTGGGATTGATCGAAAACGCCGCGACGGCTCAAAAGCAGATCGCGGCTGGTCATCTCGACGTTCGCGTTTAAAACACGTCGCGTTTACACCACGTCGCTACGTCACGTAGCGTTTCGCCTAGTTCTTTTTCCAATCCGCGATGCCTGTTGATTTGAGTTGGGCTTCGTACAACTCGTGGAATGGCTGGGTCGGCGACATCTCCGCGGTCTCGTTGACCATCATCGGTCGAGTGACTTTCCACCATTCGTCGTACGCTTTGCGAAACTCAGCAACCACGTCAGGGTGCGCGGCGATGACGTTCTTGGTTTGGTTCGGATCAGACTGCATATCGTAAAGCGAATCATTGTTCACAAATCGATATTGCTGGGTCCGCACCGAAAACTGTTTGTATTGCGAATCGTTGGGTTCGGCGCCAGTCGGCCAGCGGCCACAGTGCGTATAGAGCATTCGATCGTCCCATGCGGCGGCTGGATTCGCGACGAGCGGCAGCAGGCTGCGGCCTTCGACTTGTCCGGCGGGAAGCTTGGCACCGGCCAAGTCAGCGAGTGTTGGAAACAGATCGATGTGCGCGGCGATTGTGTCGATTCGTTGACCAGGTGCAATTTTGCCATTCCACCGCATGAAGAATGGAACGCGCACGCCACCTTCATCGGGTGACCCCTTGGTGCCTTTCATGTTGGCGTTGAACGCGACCATCGATGTGCCGTCCGCCGCTTTGCCGAGCGTCTTGCCTTCTTTACCGAGGCCGTTTCCGGCTGGGCCATTGTCCGACATGAAAATCAGCACCGTGTTGTCGCTGAGTTTCAGCTCATCGAGTTTCGACATCAAGCGACCTAAGTTCTCGTCAATGTTCTCGATCATTCCATAGAAGCCTGCTTCACCTTGATCAAAGCCTAGGTCCGTGAAGTGTTTGGCGTTCTTTTCGGGAGCGATATAGGGTGAATGCGGCGCGTTGGTGGCGATGTAGGCAAAGAACGGCTCGTCACTGTTGCTCTTCGCTTGGATCCAATCGATCGCAGCGTCGAAGAAGACATCGGTACAGAACCCATGAGTTTTAACGAACGTACCGTTGTGGCGAATGACAGGGTCAAAATACTTGTTGTCGGGCGCGTCGGCACAGCTGCATTTGTACGCTTGACCAATGCCGCCTGCGCCGTGAATGAATGCCTCGTCGAAACCACGCTTGTGCGGCTGGTATTCTTCTTCGTCACCCAGGTGCCATTTACCGAATATGCCTGAGGTGTAACCGACCGTTTTAAGCGTTTGAGGAAGGGTGACGGCGTTGAGGGTCATCCGTTCGCGTTCGAGAATCGTGTGCGTGATTCCGTTTCGCATCGGGTGGCGGCCTGTCATCATGGCGGAACGAGTGGGCGAGCACGTGGGGCTGACGAGAAAGCGATCGAAGCGAGTGCTGGTATCGTACAACGCGTCCATGTTGGGTGTTTGAATCCACGTGTTGCCGTGGCGTCCCACGGGTGCGTAACCCTGGTCGTCGGTCATGACGACAATGATGTTCGGCTTGGTGCCGCTCAGTGATGCGGTTTCTGCGGCCCTCAACGAGGACAGGCAACCAAACAGCACGACGACGAGCAACGTTGAGCGAGTGAACGCGATAAAGTTTGAACGGATCAAAGCGAACTCCGTAGCGATTGAGGGGATTGGAGGGGCGGATATGTGGGACGGGAGGAGATGATTGCTCTTGGGTGAAGAGCTTCATCGATCCCAAGTATAGACGACGGGAGCGGGCAATATGCCGTTGGAGTGAAACTGGTCAAGCCAGGAGCTTTCCAGGTGCTGTACACTCGCTGTTCATCCGCCGTTCTCAGAACGTTGTTGGGGCGTTATGCTGATGGCCCTGCCCCACCCACACAGCCTCCCAGAAAATGGGTCTGTTTCTGACTATGGCTTCGTTGTTTGTCGTTCGCGGTCGAGACCAAGGAAAGCACTTCAAGCTGGTTGGTTCCGTCCAACGCATTGGACGTGACTCGAGTAACGATATCCAGTTGCTCGATACCGAAGCGTCACGCTCTCACGCGGAGATCCGCATTGCGAGTGACACGTCGTGCGAGCTAATCGATTTGGCGAGCAGCAACGGCACGCTCGTGAACAACGTCGCAACCACACGGCATAAATTATCCAGCGGCGATCGGATCGAGATCGGCAACACGCTGATGATTTTTACGGGCACGGGCAACCCGACGGCGCTCGAGGCCGCACACGGCGTGGACATCGTCCGACAAAGCCAATCTGTCGAAGCCAGCCGCATTGTGTCATCGTTTTCCCAATCCACGTCGCCGCTGAGTCAACAAACGGAAGCTGACCGATCGCTCGAAGTCATGTATTTGACCGCGATCGCCGTTGGCCGGACTGACGATTTGAATGAGTTGCTCGAGCGAGTCTTGAAGTTGGTGTTTGATTGGGTGGTGGCGGATCGCGGCTGTGTGATGCTTCGTGACAGCGATACGAACCAACTGCGTCCAGCGGCCCGATGCGACCGCAGTGATCTGACGGCGAAACAGCTTCAAGCAATGGGTCGCATGTCGATCAGCCACACGATTCTTGATTACGTGATCAGCCACAAGGAAGGTGTCCGCACGAGCGACGCGAGCGACGATGTGCGATTCGAATCGGCGGCTTCGATCGTGCAGGGCGGTGTGCGAGAGGCATTGTGTGTGCCGCTGCAAGGACGTTACGACACCGTCGGTGCGTTGTATGTGGATACGTATACTTCACCCGGCGAGATGGTTGCTACTGGACGGACCCAGCGATTCACTGACGACCACCTTCGACTGATTACAGCCATTGGACACCAAGCGGCTCTCGCGATCGAAGACACGTTCTATTACTCGGCCCTTGTTCAAAATGAACGTCTTGCGGCAATGGGACAAACGATCGCCACGCTCTCGCATCACGTGAAAAATATTCTGCAAGGCATTCGTGGCGGAAGTTACTTGATCGAAGCAGGCCTCGAACGGCAAGACACAGACGCGATCCGGCGCGGATGGAGTATCGTGGATCGCAACCAAGATCGTATCTCGAATCTTGTGCTCGACATGTTGACGTTTTCCAAAGAACGCGAACCCGAGTTAGTCCAAGCGGATCTGAACGAGACGATTCGTGATGTGGTGGAGTTGATGGAGACTCGCGCGATGGAGTTGGGCGTGGTGCTGGGGTCATTCCTCGATGAGACGATTCCGCTCGCCATGTTCGATCCCGACGCAATGCATCGTGCTGCAATGAACTTGGTGACCAACGCGATCGATGCTGCATCCGACGCGAGAAAGGAAGCTGTGGCTTGCGCGGATGAGAACGAGTCGGCGGAGCTTGATTTGGACGCGCACATTACTGATCAAGTTACTGATCCGGTCGAATTGGAGGTTGCTAAAGTCTTTGTAGCGACTCGATTTGATCCCAACGAGGGCTGGTTGGTGGATGTGATCGACAACGGGAAAGGCATTGCTCCGGAAGACCGCCAAAAGGTCTTTTCGCTGTTCGAGTCACGCAAGGGATCACGAGGCACGGGCCTTGGCTTGCCCGTGAGCGCAAAGATTATGCACGAGCATGGCGGAAGCATCGAGATTCACGACCCAGAGACCGGTCGCGGGTGCTGTTTCCGTTTGGTTCTTCCTCCCTCACAATCGCTGACGGAAATGACCTCTCGCGATACGATGTTCTGAGACTCGCGATCGTATTAGACGAAGGGGCGAGGGGGGCTGCGAGTAACGTGTGCCAGGACCGGTTCTGGCGAGTCTGATCTTGTCTTCTTTTATCCAAGGTAAACAACGACGATGCCGAATCCGTGGACTGGAATTGGAAACCCGTACACTCGCGTCGAGGTGCTCGATCGATTGCACGCGACACTCGAGCGCGGCGAGCCAATCATCGCCGCTGGGGCTGGCACAGGCATCAGCGCCAAGTTTCTCGAGAAGGGCGGCGTGGACCTGATCATTATCTACAACTCCGGACGCTTTCGGATGTCTGGCCACGGTTCCACCGCAGGTCTGATGGCGTATTGTGACGCGAACGCTGTGGCGATGGAGATTGGTGAGTTCGAAGTCCTTCCGGTCGTCGAAGAAACTCCAGTGATCTGTGGTGTGCACGCGACGGATCCGCGTCGCAGAATGTGGCATTGGTTGCTCCAAGTGAAGGAGATGGGTTTCTCGGGTGTGAATAACTTTCCCACACACAGCATTATCGATGGCCAATTTCGCCAAGTCCTCGAAGAGACGGGAATGAGCTTCCAAAAGGAAATTGACACGATCGCGCTGGCGCGCAAGATGGACTTGTTCACGATCGTTTATGTGGGCAAGCCCGAAGAAGCCAAGGCGATGGCGGAAGCAGGCGCCGATGTGGTGATCGCTCATGTCGGAACCACCATCGGCGGCACGATCGGAGTGACGGGCGCCGCATGCACGATCGAGGAAGCCGCCGAGAGAACTCAGGCGATCGCGTCGGCGGCCATGAAAGTTCGCAGCGACGTGATTTGCTTGTCTCACGGAGGCCCGATCTCGACACCCGAGGATGCTGCGTATATCAACGAGCACACGGACGTCGTTGGCTTTGTCGGTGCATCAAGTTTGGAACGCATGGCTTTCGAAGAATCGTTGACGGACTTGACCCGACAATTCAAACAGATCCCTGTGAAGCGGAAAGCATAGGAGGACTTCGCATGGCAACGATCGCTGTCCTCGGCACGCTCGACACCAAAGGCATCGAACATGCATTTGTCGCAAAGGAGATTCGCCGTCTCGGTCACCGACCCCTTTTGATTGATGTGGGAAGCGGTGAAGCTCCCCAAGTCACGCCGGACATCTCGCGAGAGGAAGTCGCTGGTGCTGGCGGAGTCGACTTAGCGACGTTGCGGAATCGCGGGGATCGAGGCGAGTGTGTGTCCGCGATGACGACGGCGGCGCCACGGTTACTCGAGCGGTTGTTTCGCGAAGGGCGCATCGATGGTGTGATCTCGCTCGGCGGCGGTGGTGGCACCGCCATCGCAACGTCAGCGATGCGAGCGTTGCCGATCGGCTTTCCGAAGCTGATGGTGTCGACGCTTGCGTCTGGGAACACGGCACACTATGTCGGCGACAAAGACATCGTGATGATGCCGAGCATCGTGGACGTCGCGGGGCTGAATCGAATTTCGCGAACGATCTTTCGACGTGCCGCTGGTGCGATCTGTGGCATGGTCGCCACGACCATCGAGTCGACCGATGATCGTCCATTGATTGTCGCCAGCATGTTTGGCAATACGACGGAGTGCGTGAACGCGGCGATTCCCGTGTTGGAGCGTGCGGGTTACGAAGTGCTCGTTTTTCACGCGACGGGTGCAGGCGGACGAGCGATGGAAGGTCTTATCGAAAGCGGATTCGTTGACGGCGTGCTGGATATTACAACCACCGAGTGGGCGGACGAATTGGTCGGCGGGACGCTGTCCGCCGGCGCGTGTCGGCTCGATGCAGCGGGCAAGGCCGGTGTGCCTGCGATCGTCGTTCCAGGATGTTTGGACATGGTGAATTTTGGAGAACGCAATACCATTCCGCATAAATTCAGCGACCGCAGGTTTTACGTTCACAATCCCCAAGTCACGTTGATGCGGACCAGTGAGAGTGAATGCCGCGAACTGGGACGAATCCTCGCCGATAAGGTCAATGCGTATACGGCGCCCGTCACCGTGTTGATTCCGCGTCAAGGCATCAGTCTCATCAGTGCACCGGGTCAGCCGTTCCACGACGAAATCGCAGACACGGCGTTGTTCGATGCCATCACATCGTCGCTCCATCGCAACGTCCAAGTGGTTTCGATGCAGTGCCAGATCAACGATACGGCGTTTGCGCAAGCGTGTGCTGAGGCGTTACTGGCAAACATTAACGCGAAACGAGACTTGAATGCCCAACGAAACTAGTGCTGCGGTGGAACCACTGCGCAGCGTTCACACATCAAGTTTGCCGGTGATACTCGATGAGCTTGGTATCTCGGTGCTCGTGACGACGTATCAATCGGGCAAGCTCGTGATGTTGCGGGCCGAGAGCGGCGTTCTCAATACGCACTTTCGTGTCTTTGATAAGCCGATGGGTCTAGCCGTCGAAGCGAATCGCATTGCGATCGGGACCGCGATGCAAGTTTCGGAGTTCCACAACATTCCAGCTGTGTGTGCGCGGCTCGATTCCGCGCGCGAGGCAACGGGGGAATACCCAGAACGGCTCGCCAGTCCGCATCCACATGACGCGTGTTTTTTGCCACGCGTGGCTCATTGGACTGGTGACATTCAAATTCACGAGATGGCTTGGATTGATGACGATGTGGTGTTCGTCAACACGTTGTTCTCGTGTCTTGCACGACGCAGTGGCACGTTCAATTTTGAATCTGTGTGGCGACCATCGTTCATCACACAATACATTCCCAGTGATTGTTGCCATCTCAACGGTCTCGGCGTTCGCGATGGCAAGGCACGGTATGTCACGGCACTCGGTGATACCAATCATCCAGGCGGCTGGCGATCGAACAAGAAAGACGGCGGGCTCGTGATGGACGTTGAGTCAGGAGAGATCATCTCGCGTGGGCTGTCGATGCCTCATTCCCCACGTTGGTACAACGGGAAACTGTATGTTTTGCACTCAGGCACCGGCGGCTTTGGATATATCGATCTCGCAACCGGCAAGTACGAATCGATCATCGAGTTACCTGGCTTCACGCGAGGTTTATCGTTTTGCGGCTCTTTTGCATTCATCGGGCTGTCGCAAGTCCGCGAAACCGCTGTTTTTGGCGGCGTCCCGATCGCCGAGAGAGACCTGTCGGAGCGAACGTGCGGCGTGTGGGTCGTCAACATTCAAACCGGTGCAGTCGTTGCCTTCGTCAAGTTCGAGGACGCGCTCCAAGAGATCTTCGCCGTTGAAGTTCTCGCCGAATCTCGCTACCCCGAACTGGTTAACGAAGACCGCGAACTCTTGGCCCGCACCTACGAGCTTCCTGACCAAGTCTTGCAAAGCGTGCCAGTTCATTTGCGCGATCGCTCGTAAGTTACTGCCGAGCGGTTTTGCAGAATCTCCTGCCGAGCGACGTTGCGCTTCGTCATGCGATGCGACACAACCGTCGCATAAACTCTCGACTAACGAAACCTCGACAAAGCATTAGCCTCACACGCGTTCACTTCCGCCATGATTCTGCGACGGCGTCAAGAAACTATTGCTGAGTCGGATGAGTGTTGAATCACCAAACTCGTGCGCAACATTGGTTTTAGATTGGCATCGCAGTCAAGTGTTCGAGGCCAGCGTTGACGCGGACGTGATCCAAGAAGCGATGGCCAAAATCGTTGTTAAACTGCAGGACTTTCAACGCTTATGCGCTTCGAGAATGGAAATCTCTGGTCTTTAATCTTGGCGGAAAGATTTCGGCTGATATTTTTCGGCTACAATTCTTCGAAAGCGACTGAGGGGCGTTTTTGTTGTTCGAGCAGGCTTAGCTGAACATCGCCAAGTTCGATTTTTTGTTTAACAGTCAGCCGCAGGCGCACTATTAACGATGCGCTCGTTCGCCTTCGGCTAACGGTTAAACGAAGTTGGCACTGTCCAGCTAGAGTCTTTCATTCGTTGCCCCATGAAAGTGATGTCGTGCGCAATTTCTTTTCTCGCAAACACAATGTTCGTTTGTCGTCTCGCATCCAACGGTCGCGCATCCAGTCGTCGCGATCAAGTCGTAAGCTGCTCCGACGCTGTCTGATTGAGTCGCTCGAGGAACGGCGCGTCTTGGCGACACTCGGAGTCGACATGGACTTTCAAGCCACTGCCGGCAATCAGGTCTTTGTCTCGTCATCCAACACGCTTGGCTACGCATTTTCAATTGATCGCACTATTGTTATCGAAGCGCTCACGATCTTTGATAACGACGGACTCACCAATAGTCACCAAACTCGACTTTGGACGTTAACGGGAACCGAGCTGGCGTCCGTAACGCTCGACAGTAACGATGCCACGTTTGGTGCTCCTCGCGCTGGCGGATCTTGGCGAGTGGAGGCGATTGCTCCCATCGAATTGACCCCTGGCAATTATGTCATCGGTGCTCACTATCCCGGGACTGGGCAACGCGATGCATTCGTTCGCCAACCCAACCCCGCGAATCTCAGCTTTGCGCCCGGGATCACGTTTCTTCAAGATCTCGCAAAGGCTGGGAACACGTTTCCAGATTCGAGCGATCCAACGGTCACTTTGGGCGTCTTTGGCCCAAGTTTTGTCATCCGCGATCCCGTCGTGGGTCCGGATTCATTCGAAGTCACAACGCTCGATGACGTCGTTGCGAACGATGGACAAACGAGTCTGCGGGAAGCGATCACGAGTGCCAACGCGAACGCAAATGCTTCCACCGTTACGTTCGCTGAGGCGTTGCAAGGATCGTCAGTCAACTTGTCCACAGTCGGGGACACTGAGCTCGGCAACTCGATGCTTCGCATCAGCACTGACGTCACGATTCGTGGCCCCGTCGAGATCACTCGCTCGACTGATGATGGCGACGCACGCCTCTTTTACGTCGATGCATCTGGGATCTTGACGCTCGATATGTTGACGCTTTCCGGCGGCGAAGCGGTGGGTGGCAAGGGTGGTGACGCGGACGGCGGCGGCGGTGGTGGCGGTGGTGGATTCGGCGGCGCTATCTTTAATCGTGGCTCAGTCACCGTGACGAATTCGACGATCGCAAATCATCGTGCCCAAGGTGGCCAGGGTGGACGAAGCGGAATCAATGGACTCGGCCAAGGTGGCGCCAGCGGTGGAGCGATTAATGGCAATGCGCCCGATTCGAGTTCAAATAGTGGTGCCGCCGGATTCAACGGTGCCGGTGGCGGCGGAAGCAAGGTAAGCGGCGGCAGCCAAGTTGTGGTGGGCAGTAGCGGTGCGGGCACAACGACTTTTGGCGCGGGTGGCGGCGGTGGCGGCTTCGGAGAATCGAGCGTAAATGGCCCAGGCACGTTTGCAGGCGGCGGCCGCGGTGGCAGCGGCGGATTCGGTGGCGGTGGCGGCGGAGAAGGTGATGCTTCGGGCGGTGCGAACGTTGTCGGACAAGAGTTTGTCGCCGGCGGTTTCGGTGCAGGCGAGGGGCGAAACAGTGGCGGTGGGGGTGGCGCTGGTTTAGGCGGCGCGATCTTCAACGATGGTGGAACTCTCACCATCACTAACAGCACGTTGTCGGGGAACTCAGCCGTTGGTGGCAATGGTGGAGACGGCGATCGGACAGGCGGTGCCGATTTCAGTGGACAAGCAGGCGGAGGGTTCGGCGGCGCCATCTTCAATCGAGACGGTTCCATCACAGTCACTCACGCCACGATCGCTAACAACTCGGTCGGAACCGGCGGCGGTGGGAACGCGGACGCGGGCGGCACAGCGATCTACAACTTGCAATCCAACGGCACGGCAATGATCAACATCGCCAGTTCGATCCTTGCCAGTACCGGATTTCGCTCCACTTCAACAAACGATGGCGGGGCGATCTCTGGCCTCAACAACTTGGTGCAACAAAACGGTAACTTTCCCGCCGAAGTGATCGCGGTGACCTCAAATCCGATGCTCGGACCGCTCCAGTCCAATGGTGGACCGACGCAGACGCATGCACTACTCGCAGGCAGCCCTGCGATCGACGCGGGCGGCCAAGGCAACGCCGCAGGCGCCATCAATCTCACGCGTCAACCAAGCGTCGTAGCCACCCAATCCTCGACGTTAGCATCGTTCACGGCTGAATTGGGACTCAACGGCAATAACGGTGACTTCACGCACACGCTCAGCAGTGACACCGATCCCACGTGGCAGGTCAGCTTCGCCGCAGATGCGACGATCCAAAGTATCGTGATTCACAATCGCGAGGATTGTTGCGCGGGGCGACTTCGCGATATCACTGTGGAAGTACTCGACGATGCGAGTGCAGTCGTTTTCACATCCGACGTTCTGAATCCGAGAGCGACTGCGGGTGATGATGTTCAAGTGGGACCAGCCGACTTGGAAGTGACGAACCTTCCCGCCAACTTGGTTGCTCGATCGGTCCGCATTCGACGCATGCCGCAAGCTGGCTTCGGCGGAAGCGATGACGATGCACGCGTGCTTTCGCTCAGTGAAGTCACGGTGCAAGGTGTTCTGGCTTCATCGAATAATCAACTCACAAGCGACCAACGTGGTGGCACCTTTACGCGTGTCGTGGGACCGCAAGCGGACATCGGTGCGTTTGAACTCGATCCGCCGCCCACCATCTCGGTCATCGAAGACCTCTCCGCAACCGCTGGAGCCTTGACTGATCCGATCACCATCACCATCGGCGACCTCGGAACCGCACTCAATGCTCTCACCGTCTCCGCCAGTTCATCCAATGGCACGCTGATCCCAGAAAGTGGGTTCGTGTTCGGTGGCAGCGGCGCGAATCGCACGCTCCAGTTCACTCCGGCCAGCGACCAGACTGGTACCGCAGAGATCACCGTCACCGTGACCGACGCGAACGGACAAACTGCGTCGGACGTTTTTCTAGTAACCGTCAATCCATCCAACAACACGCCAACAATCACCGACGTTGCGAACGTTACAACAGCCTTCAACACCGCGACGCCGCCGATCCAAGTCACCGTCGGCGATGTGGAAACAGCCGCTGCGATGCTTGTTCTCACAGCCACATCGTCGGACCAGTCGCGTGTACCAGATGCAAACATTGTCATCGGTGGTAGCGGTGCGAATCGCACCGTGACGATCACTCCCGGCACCAACCAAAGCGGTGCCGTGACGATTACCCTCACAGTCACCGACGAAGCGGGTGCGACCGCAAGCGATACGTTTGGCCTCACGATTAACGCCGCCAATGCCGCGCCGACGATCACGGTGATTGCGGACCAACAGACACCGTTCGCTACCGCGACTGGCGCGATCAACTTCACGATTGGCGATGACTTCACAGCGCTTAGTGCGATCAACCTCTCCGCGTCATCAAGCAACACGGTGCTCGTCGCCCCAAACGGACTTGTGCTGGGTGGCTCGGGCGAGACGCGAAGCATCACGATCACGCCAGCCGCCGATCGAATCGGTACAGCAACGATAACGATCACAGCCGTCGACGCCGCGAACCTCACCTTCTCGCGAACGTTTAATCTTGTCGTCACCGCTCCGCCAGCGGACTTTGGCGATGCACCCGCAAGTTATGGTGTGAGCCTTGCCAACGGCGGTGCACTGCATCGCGCCACGGGCGCGACGCTCGGGCCGAACCGTGATGTCGACGCCGATGGACAAGCGAGCGCTGACGCACGCGGCGATGACCAACCTTCAAACTTCGGATCTGCCACACGAGTCGCACTGACTGCCGCTGCTGGGCGGGCCGGTTCCGTTGCGATCGGCGATCTCAATGGCGACGGTAATCCCGACATGGTCGTAGCAGTTTCGAATCCCGATTCGCTCGATGTGCTACTCGGCAACGGTGACGGAACGTTCGGCAATGCGACTTCGGTCTCGGTCGGTGCAGGAAGCATTCCAAACTTTGTCGTGCTCGATGATTTTGATGGCGACTCGATCCTCGACGCAGTCGTCCAGAACCGTGGAAGCGACGATCTTTCGCTGTTGATTGGTAACGGCAACGGAACATTCGACGTCGCAACGTTGATCAGTTTGGGGAGCACTCCCGCGAGCATTGCTTTTGGTACGAATCAAGTTGCAAGCGGAGATATCAACGGTGATGGTGACCTCGATTTGGTCGTCATTGGGTTAATCTCCGATGACATCACTGTGCTGGTCGGCAACGGCGACGGGACTTTCGCGGCCCCAGTGCACTATCCATCGTTCGAAGCCAACACCCAACCTGGTGCAGCGCTCACGATCATCTTGGCTGATATCGATGACGACGACGATCTCGACGCCGCCGTCGCTAACTTCGCGACGGACGACGTGACGGTGTTGCTCAACAATGGAAGTGGCGTGTTCGCCCCCGGCAAACGTACGCTGCTCGATCCAACCAATGCCGCCGCGAGCGGTACTGGCACAGTCGCTGCTGGTGATTTCAACGGCGACGGCAGTCTCGACTTGGTTTCGGCAAACAACGTCACCGGAGTTTTGAATGTGCTGATCGGAAACAAGACCGACACCTTCGCGCTCCAGCCAGAAATCGCGATTGCGGGAGCGAACGGGCTGACAACGATCTTGGCACAAGACATCGATGGCGATAGTAACCTCGATGTCGTCGTGACTGACCAAGGCGGCGCGGTCTTCGTGGTCTTGGGCAACGGTGACGGAACCTTTCAAGCCGCAACCATGCTTACTCAGGGCCTAGTCGTTAACGACGCTCCGTTCCGCTTGGCACTTGCGGACCTCGATAACGACGGACTTGTCGAGATCATCACGGACGTTGGCAACGCTGTGGCTATCTTCACAGCCTCACCGGATGATGAAGAGGGCGTGACATTCCCGACGCAGGCCATCGGGACAACGCGTCAAGGTTCCGTCACAATTAACCTGCAAAACGCTGACGCGAACTCCAACTTGCTCGACGCGTGGATCGACTTCAATCGCGACGGAGACTGGAACGACGACGGCGAACAAATTTTTGCTGGATTCAATCTTGGCACCGCGAACGGACCGCAGTCACTCACCTTCACTGTCCCATCGATTACCGTGGCTGGCCAAAGTTTCGCTCGCTTTCGCTTAAGCACCACCGGCATCAATACGCCGGGTGGGTTCGCGATCGATGGTGAAGTCGAAGACCATGCGGTCACGCTCGTGGCTGTTCCAGCCAATGCTGCGCCGACGATCACCGACGTTGCAAATCAAACGACAACGGTGGGTACAGCAACGGGGCCACTCGCTTTCACTATCGGTGACGCGGAAACGCCTGTCGCAGCACTCGTCGTTACCGCTGCCTCGTCCAACCAAACGCTTGTTCCGGACGCCAACTTGGTGCTCGCTGGCGCAGGTGCCAATCGGACGGTGACTGTCACCCCAGCCGCTGGTCAAACTGGTTCCGCAACGATCACGATATCGGTCGCCGATAGCGATGGAACGACGACGACAGAAACGTTTGTGATCTCCGTCGCATTGCCCGGTACAACACTCGACTTTGGTGATGCTCCTGGACCGTATCCGGTCACGCTTGCGCAAAATGGGGCAAGGCATACGACGGGACCGTTGTTCTTGGGCACGGGCGTCGATGTCGATGTCGATGGGCAACCAAGCGCACTCGCCAACGCCGATGTCGACGACGGCGTGACGCTGATCGCGAGCCTATTTAAAGTCAATGGTGCGGCGAGTCGATCGAGCTTCCGCGTTGTCGCCTCCCAAGCCGCTAAACTCGACGGCTGGATCGACTTCAATGACGACGGTGACTGGAACGATGCCGACGAACGGATTTTCAATAGTGTTGATGTCAACGTGGGAGCGAATATTCTCTCCTTTAGTGTTCCCACATCCGCAACCGTGGGCGATACGTTCGCAAGGTTCAGACTCAGTACTTTGGGGGCACTTTCGCCGACGGGTACAGCCACCGATGGCGAAGTCGAAGATTACTTACAAACCATCGTCGATGGGGACAGTAGCGCGGGAGTGACCATCACGATCGTCAACGGCACGATCCGTTTGTCACTCGACAACTCCGACAATGTTGTCCGCAGCGGTGCAACGGAATTGTTCCGAGCGCTCGCGGCAAGTATCGATGCGTTGCAAGTCAACGGCACCGCAAGCGATGACACGATCACGATTGACTTTGCCAGCGGGTTTGCCATTCCAACGGCAGGGCTGCGGATCGACGGGGGCGAAGGGACCAATACGCTCATGATCGATGGCGCGGGCGATCTTGATCTGACGGATGCAAACAGTTCGTATGAAGATCTCAGTGCGATCGTGCTTCCCGCGAACGCGCTCAACACAATCACGATCGATCGCGATGCCGTCAACTCGCTTTCACCGACCACCAAGACGCTTCGTATCACGTCAGGCCTCGGGGACATCATTGACGTGCAATCCGTTGTGGATTGGCGTCTTGGCGCGCCCAAGGTTGAGGGTGCAAAGTTTGTGCTCACGGCGCTGCATCGACAATCCGGTGGTGAGACGATCGAAGTCGACGGCGGGCGACCGTTTAGAAACTTCTTGCAAGTGGGCGACGTTGATAACAGTGGCGCAGTCACCGCAGGCGATGCGTTGGCGGTGATCTTTGAGTTGAACCAGCGTGCCTTTTCGACGGCCGGTGGTGACTTGGACGATCCGACATCGATCGCCGCTTGGCCCGGTATTTACTATGACGCCAACGGCGATGGTCGTGCGACGGCCGCAGACGCCCTTAACGTGATCAACATACTATTTTTGCAAGCCCTCGCCAGCGGCGAGGGTGAGTCGGCGATTCCGGATGCAATCGCCCAGCCAAGCTTAGCTGCGATCACTTTGGCCATCACACCCACAACGCGCGACGACCAAGCCACCATCGCACCAGCACCGATTGTTCAAGTTTCAAGAGTCCAACTGCTAACCGCAGCCGTACCCAATCAAATACCTCGCACCGTCCGTATCGACGACATCATGCGTGATTGGGACGAGGAGGACGAATTGGACGGACTGAGTTTCAGCTTTGGTGCTTAATTTCCTGACGCCGTAAAACCAGCACTGGGGCGACGGGATGGTGCGTGTCGAGGAATTTGTGTAACGATTTGTTGTTTTTTTGAAGCTGGACCAGTACGATAGCTTTCCAGCGGCGAAGGCTTTCTAGGAGATGAGTGCACGCAGTTCTTGAGAGCACTCAAAGTGTGGTTGCGCCACTCACAAGCGTGCTCATTAAAAAAATGTTAACGACCCCGGCCAGTTTGCTTTATCGCTTGCGAAACAAGGAGGAGCTGGAGGCATGGCCACGGTTTGTAGACTTGTATTCACCGCTTTTGTATCGGTGGGCGAATCAACTGGGGCACCAAGATGCGGATGCAGCCGACTTGATTCAAGATGTTTTTGTGATCTTGTGGCAGAAGTTGCCTGAGTTCAATTACGACGCGAACCAAAGCTTTCACGCGTGGCTCAAGACGGTATTTCTGAACCGCTTTCGGTCGCGAATTCGGCAAAAGCTTCCGATCACGCTCGGCTCTCGGGTTGAACATCGAATCATCCCGACGATTGAGCCCACGTTCGACGCGACCGACCTGCACTTTTTGATCCGCCATACCTTCCAAATCATCGAGGCTGAGTTTTCTCAATTGCACCGGGAAATTTTTCAGCAATATGTGCTCGAAAACTGTGACCCGAACACCGTTGCCCAGCGTTTCAACATCAGTCCCGGAACGGTCTATGGGGTCAAGTCCAAGGTTCTGAGTCGCTTACGCCAGGAACTGAAGGATTTTGAGGACTAATTGCGCATTTTGCGGAAGAGTTTGGGTTTTGCTGCGTACTCCCCATACTCGAGGATCTCAAAAAGGATCGGCTCCGGGCTCCCTCGTGTTCAATTGCTTCGCTTGCCTGCCGCTCGCCCCCTTCTGAAAACGACCGATGGATGACAGCCCAGTATGCCCGCCCGAGTGCTTGGCCCCCACGCAACTAGCGGATTTTCTTCAGGGAAGCATTGACGAACCGCGACTGAGCGAGGTCACAGCTCATCTTGAGAAATGTGCAAGTTGCCAAGCGATGGCGAGGACATTGCCAGTTGACGATACCATTGTCGAAACGCTTCGCAGTCATGCGAGTGAAGAGGAATTGGCCGCGCGCGTGATCCCCGCCTATTGGATCGAGCACGTCAAACAAATCCCCCAGCTTGAGTCGAGGCTGGGGCTGCAAGGGAGCAAGGCAAGCGGCGGCGAAATCTTGCACGACACCGAAGATGTGGTGAGGTTCCTTGTTCCTCCCGAACAAGCAGGCGATCTTGGCCAACTCGGTCGCTACCGGATTCGGGAAGTGATTGGTCGCGGGGGCATGGGAGCCGTGTTTCTCGCCGAGGATTCCAAGCTCAATCGGCCCACAGCCCTCAAGGTGATGTTGCCGAGAATCGCATCGATTCCCGCCGCTCGTGAGCGTTTCCTCCGCGAAGCCAAGGCGGCGGCCAGTCTCAAGAATGACCACATCGTCACGATCTACCAAGTGGATGAGTTCAACGGCGTCCCGTTTCTTGCCATGGAATGGTTGCAGGGCGAATCACTCGAACAATCCCTTCTCGCCGGCAGGCGTTTTAGCCTCACGGAGACCCTTCGCGTCGCGCGCGACGTGGCAACGGGTCTCGCGGCCGCACACGATAAAGGATTGGTTCATCGCGACATCAAACCAGGCAATCTGTGGCTCGAGCAGACAGTCGACGGGGCACTCCGCGTCAAGATCTTGGACTTTGGTCTGGCACGAGCGCAAGTCGATGAATCTCACATCACCGAGTTCGGCACGATCGTTGGGACACCGGCGTTCATGGCGCCGGAACAGGCGCGAGCGGATCGTGCGGTGGATGCGCGGGCCGACCTCTTCTCACTCGGTTGCGTCCTGTATTTGCTCTGTACCGGTGAGGTCCCCTTCAAAGCCGATACGACGGTCGCCACGTTGATGGCGCTCGTGATGAATGAGCCAATCGCACCTGATAAGCGGAACGCATCGGTGCCAGCCGAGCTCTCGTCCCTTGTGATGCAATTGCTCGAGAAAGACCCGGCGGTGCGGCCCGCGTCGGCTCGTGAGGTGATCGATCGGCTGCGCAGCCTTGAACAACGGACAAGCACGACGACCACCTTGGCCGGGACCGCAGGTGAAACCTTACTGGGTCTATCGCAACCGATCGACGCGCTGGACCTAGCACCTGCTCTCAAACCCCATCCGGTTCGGAAGCGTGTCGCTCGTGGATGGAAGATCGCCACAGGCCTCTTGTTGGCCGCCGTGGCATCGATC
>JBGSNA010000253.1:0-13572 GCA_041739875.1 Pirellulaceae bacterium | reverse complement strand
TTCGCACGTCGGTCGAGCCTGCTCGGGCCGGTTGTTTGACTCACTCGAAACGGTTGTCGATCTGATGCGTCAAACAAGCACGCGAACGGGACTCCGAGCCACCGTCAATGTCATCCGTCGAGCCTACCAAATCGGTCAGAAGCTCAGTGAAGCAATGAAATCTGAATTGAAAATCATCTACGATGTAGCATTGCCAAAATGGAACTACACAACCAGCCTATGAAGTCACCATTTATTGTTCACGCGATGCCAAGTCGTGTCAGGGACAAGTCGGCTTGTAGACGCACACGCGTCTGAGCCTGGGCGGAGCACTGACCAAGCAGCATCAGTGCGGCGGAAAAAAGGAGCAATCGTTTAACGTACATAGTCTGAGGCCTCTAAATGGAGAAATTTACACGTTCACGTGAATGTGTTGCTAGCTGTAAACAGAAGTGGAACTTGGTCCCTTCGTCCGCCAAAAAAATCTCGTTGTCGTTGGATTTTTCTGAGATGGCATGTTTCAAGCAATTTTTTTGCTGGTTTAGCAAAAATTCGTTGGTGCTCGCCCAACTTGGTGAACTCGTCGCAAGCCAACGCCAATTCCGCGACGGTCAAAAGAAACGTCAAACTTGCTTGGCGGACGATGCAGGGCGGAGAAACTCAACCTGGTTAGTAATGCGGTGCAAGTCAATTTCGGCTAATTTGACTGGCCCAAACCCTGCGTTTCCGGTTTGGTTTCATGCTCACGATCTTGACAACCCGTGTGTTGAGATTCACAGTGGAGTGTGTTGGACCACCTCAGAAATATCGCGTCAAGGCTGGCGATTAAAGAACCTTCGATCCTGTCATGAACTCAATTCTCCCATCAGCGCGCGTTCGCACGTGGCTCCAGCTTGTTTTGCTGGTGTCGCTGATGTGGGCTGGGCCGATGCCGATAGGGCATTCGCATGCTGGTGTGACGGATTCGAGCACCGTTAATTCTGATTTCGAACAGCATTTGACGCATCATCATTGCCCTGGAATTTGCAACCCCATGGGCCGCGAATGGCATTTGCATTGGGTTTTCCGCGGAGCCACTTACGCGGGAATCAATGGTGAAGCATCCGTCGTTCAGTCGATGGCGAGCGAATCGGAGCTGTTGAGCGAGCTCGCTGATCGTGCGGTTGCAAAACGGCTTGCTGCGAATGTTTTTTGCCTGCCGTATCTCTCGTTGCAATGGGCTTCTGACCTCAATTGGTCAGGAACCACTGGGAAAAGCGGCCCATGCTTGCACCGCGCCTCTATCCAGACCTTCTCTTCGGTCATGCGCGTTTAAGCGCATCGGAACACCCTAGTCGCCAAGCTCGGTGCATCAAGTTTTCGTCGTGTCTGCGGCGGAATCACCGACCTTATCTTTTGACTATGCGTTTGCACCTCTTTCTTGCGTCAGCAATGACTGACTAATTCATATTCCGGATCCTTGCCATCTTCCAACCGACCACGAGTCATCACATGAATTCGCCTGCGCCCCACCAGCTTGCATCTAGAAAACAAGGGATATCAAGTCGCCACTTTGTTTTGGGTGTCATTTCGATTATCGCGTTCGCCGCCACCATAGGTGCGTTTTTGATGCGTCGTTATGATCTAAGTCAGCTTCCGATCGGACAACGAACAAACGCATCCGCGAGCATCCAGCTCGCGACGTTGAAAGACGCCAATGCTGTGACGAGTGATGCAGCGGCGGAGGAATCGGCAGCTCCAACGACACTTGAGCTGCCGCAAGATCGTTGGGAGGTCTCCGGAATCGTGTTGCAACCAGCACGCATCAGTCCCTTTGCAATGACGGTGCGTTTGACGGGGAAGGTGTCACTCAACCAAGACCGCGTCGCTCATATCTTTCCGATGGTGGAAGGGACGGTGGAAGACGTTTCCGTCGGTCTCGGTGAAACGGTCCACGCCAAACAGCTACTGGCAACCATCCACAGTCGCGAGATTGGCGAAGCGAAGTTGAAGCTGTTTCAAACACGTCTGCAACTTGAAATGGCCATGACTAAACATGAATTGCAAACAGAAGTGAACGGCAACGTCACCGATCTAATTAAGGCACTGCGAGAGAAAATGCCTATCGAGAAGATCGAGACGTCTTTTCGAAGTCGACCGATGGGTGAATATCGCGAACGATTGCTGGCGGCCTATTCCAACTACACCAAGTCCCAGGCCGACGTTTCGCGTTTGCAAAACATCACAGACTCGGGAGCCGTCTCAGGAAAGACGCTTTTGAGTGCGGAAGCCAATCGCAATGCGGATTTGGCGACGTTTCAATCCCGACTCGAAGAAGTTGAGTATGGACTGCGAATGTCCTCGCTGCTTTCTTCGCAAGCGCTCAAAGAAACTGAAACGCAAGCCGCAGTCGCTGAAACAAGCTTGCATATCTTGGGAGTGAGCGATGACGAACTCAAGAAAATTGACCCCGCCGAGCAAGGCGAAGGCATTTCTCACTATTTGCTGCGAGCGCCATTCGATGGCACCGTCTTAACCAAGGATGTTGTTTTGAGCGAACAGGTCCGACCCGATGTGATGCTCTTGAGCATTGCCGACCTATCGACCGTTTGGATCCTGGCTGATTTGTACCAAGAACACATCCCGCTGCTTGAATCGCTCACCGACCAAACGATTCACCTTCACAGTGAATCATGGCCAGATCGTACCTTCGATGCCAAAGTGTTTTTTGCCGGTGAAACGATGGATGAATCGACTCGAACAATCAGCATGCGAGCGATCGCGGACAATTCGCAACGCCTTTTGAAACCCGGAATGTTTGTCACGGTTGATTTGTCGGGTATTGCGAAACAGGATGCGTTGCAAATTCCATTGAGCGCGATCCAAGAACACGAGGGGCAAAAATTTGTATTCGTCCATCGTGGCGACACTCAATTTGAACGACGCAATATCGCCGTCGGATCAGCCAACGAATCCTCAATCACCATTGAGGATGGGCTTGTCCCCGATGAATCTGTCGTGGTGCAGGGTGGCTTTATCCTCAAGTCGCAAATGTTAGCCGATTTGATGGGAGAAGAATAAGCATGTTGAATTTCATCATTGATGCATCCTTGAACAATCGCTTCATTGTGATGCTGCTTTCCGTCGTCATCCTCGGGATGGGCGTGTTCGCAGCGATGACGATTCCGCTTGACGCAGTCCCCGATTTGACGAACGTGCAAGTTCAAATTCTGACGAATTCTCCGGCGCTTGGTCCGGTGGAAGTCGAGCAGTTCATTACATTTCCAGTCGAGAATGCGATGAGCGGAATCCCTGGAATTGACGAGATTCGTTCGATCAGTCGCTTTGGATTGTCGGCTGTCACGGTCGCCTTCGAAGATGGAACCGATATCTATTGGGCACGCAATCTCGTCAACGAGAGACTGCTGCAAGCCCGTGAAAACATACCTGCGGGCATGGGAACACCGTCACTCGGACCGATCGCCACCGGCATGAGCGAAATTTACCAATTTGAAGTGCAAGCGGATCCAGGAAGCAACCACAGTCTCTCGGAATTGCGAACGATTTTGGATTGGCAAATCGCCTTTCAATTGCGAAGTGTTCCTGGCGTAATTGAAGTCAACACATTCGGCGGTGAGCTGAAAACGTACGAGGTTCAAATTGATCCCGATAAGTTGAAGAACTATGGAATCTCGCTCAAGGAAGTCTTTACAGCCTTGGAGGAGAACAATGCCAATTCGGGCGGTGGCTACATCGCTCACGGTTCCGAGCAACGACTGATCCGCGGTGAAGGCCTGATTCAATCGCTAGATGATATTCGGTTGATCGTCTTGGACAGTCGTGATGGTGTGCCGATTCGCATCTCGGATGTCGCGAACGTGTGCTTCGCTCCGATGTTAAGGCAAGGTGCGGTGACGCGCGACGGCAATCGTGAAGCGGTCATCGGTATGGTGATGATGTTGATGGGCGGTAATTCACGTCAAGTCGTGGCTGACGTCAAAGAAAAGATTGCTGAAATCAAGAAAACTTTGCCTGAGGGTGTAACGATCGACACGTTCTATGATCGCACCGAGTTGGTGGCAAAGACGATTCACACTGTCGCCGAGAACATCGGCGTCGGCGTTTTTTTGGTGATCTTGATGCTGTTCATTTTACTTGGCGATGTACGTGCCGGATTGATCGTAGCAGCCGCGATTCCGCTTTCGGCCATGTGCGCATTGATTGCGATGCGCTATGCCGGAGTATCAGCAAACTTGATGAGTCTAGGCGCCGTTGACTTTGGCGTGATTGTCGATGGAGCTGTTGTGATGATTGAAAATTGCGTTCGCCGAGCCATGCAATACCAGAAGAATCATGGCGGCAATCGCGTGCCTGAGGGTGTCTTTCGTGAATCCGCAAAGGAAGTCGCGAAACCAATTCTGTTCGCCGGGATCATCGTCATTATCGTTTTCATCCCCATTCTCAGCCTGCAGGGAATGGAGGGGAAAATGTTTCGGCCGATGGCGTTCACGTTCATGACGGCGCTGACATCGGCGCTCGTGCTCTCGGTAACGGTGATGCCGGTATTGGCTTCGCTCTTCTTGGCCCGACGCTCCAAGGAAGGCGACACGTTCGTCGTGCGTTGGATCAAGCAAGCGTATGAACCATTGCTGGCGTTTGCGATGAAGCGTCCCGTGCTCATGATATCGAGCTCCGTCATCGCGTTTGCGATCAGCGTCGTCTTGGCCTCGGGTTTCGGCGTTGAGTTTGTACCGAAACTCGACGAAGGTGACTTGGCGATCCAGGCGACTCGATTACCGAGTGTTTCGCTGGAAACGTCCATCGAGATGACCAAGGCGATCGAACGATGTTTGCTGAAATTTCCTCAAGTCGAAACCGTCGTGTCGAAAACGGGTCGACCAGAAATCGCGAACGACCCGATGGGCGTCTACCAAACAGACATCTTCATCCGCTTGCGCGCCGAAGAACCGCAAGGCGAGACGATGTCCAAGCCCGATTTGATCGAGGCGATGCAGGCCGCTTTGGAATACGAGGTTCCTGGGAATTCGTTCAGTTTTACCCAGCCGATTGAATTGCGTGTTCAAGAGTTGGTGGCCGGCGTACGATCTGATATCGGATTGAGTCTCTATGGAGATGATCTGGATTTGCTTAAAATCAAAGGCGATGAAATTGTCAAAGCTCTCAATCAAGTGCCCGGAGCTGCGGATGTGGCGGCGCAACAGATCGCGGGATTGTCGTACATGCGTGTCAAGCTCCGACGTGATGCTCTGGCGAGGTATGGAATCAGCGGCCGAGATGTTCTCGATGCGATCAGTACTGTCGGGGGCATGCAAATCGGGCAAGTCTTTGAAGGACAACGTCGGTTTCCATTGCAAGTGCGATTGCAACCTGAGTGGCGAGTCAACACAGAGCGTTTAGCAGAATTGAGAATCGACGATCCCAGCGGGAAACCGATTCCAATGTTGCAGCTTGCCGACATCGTGATGGAGGATGGTCCCGTCGAAATCAGTCGAGATGCGATCCGTCGTCGTTTACTCGTCCAATGCAACGTCCGAGGTCGTGATTTAGCTGGATTCGTCGCGGACGCCCAAGCCGTCGTCGACCGCGAGGTGAAATTGCCAAGTGGCTACATGTTGCGTTGGGGTGGCCAGTTCGAGAACTTACAACGAGCAAGTGCGAGACTTGCAATCGCTGTTCCGGTGGCGTTGTTCTTGATTTTTGCGTTACTCTACATGACGTTCAATTCGACGAAATTGGCGTTGTTGATTTACTTGAACGTTCCCATTGCTGCGACAGGCGGCATCTTAGCGTTGTGGGTGCGTGACATGCCGTTCTCGATTTCTGCTGGCGTCGGGTTCATTGCGTTGTTCGGTATTGCCGTCATGAATGGGGTGGTGCTGATCGAGCACATTCGGCATTTACGTCACGGTGGCGACTCGCAACGTGACGCTGTTATAAATGGAGCCATGGATCGACTGCGTCCCGTTTTAATGACGGCATCATGCGGCGCTCTAGGGTTCATTCCCATGGCAATCTCGGCGAGTTCGGGAGCGGAGGTCCAACGTCCCTTAGCGACGGTGGTCATTGGCGGACTGATTACGTCCACCATGCTCACGCTGTTAGTGCTGCCCTCGATCTATCGCTGGTTCGAGCCAAACCAGCACGTAGTCGAAGCGATCGATAACGAACAGTTCAAGCACTGAATGTCATTTTGAAAAACTGAAGCTTGTTACCTATCTGCCCTTATAGATGACCGGCACCGGATCGATGTCCTTGTATTTCAAAAAGAATGGTCGCCTGGAAATTGAATTGGGCCAAACGCAGTGGGATTCGTGCAGGAGCTCCAGTCGTGTGCCAACGCACGCTGGAGATTGCACGGCTACCATATTTTGAACGGATTCGATTTCGCTGAACCGGCCGACTTTGTATCTGAGAGCCCGTTCTCATTGCCTTTCAGTCTGGCAATCAAAAGGCTGACAAATTTAGCGTCTCGCTGCGACGTCGGTATTTTCGCCAAAAACTAGGGCTTAAAATGCGTTAGATTCAAAAATTTTGAAATTCTTTGGCGGATCTTCGCTGCCGATTCGACTTCTCAAGTCAGAAAGCTCGGTTTTCCTGAGTGGCGATAGCATAACCCTCCCATCGAAAGGGGCATCGGTGACGCGAGCAAAAGTTCAAAACATTCATCTCATTTACTCCAGAATGAAAAAAACCTCCTGTCGCGGATTCACGCTAATTGAATTGTTAGTGGCCATTGCGATTATCGGTATCCTATTGGGACTCGCATTGCCTGCGGTTCAAGCGGCACGCGAAGCTTCGCGACGTGTAGAGTGTTTGAATCATCTGAAACAGATTTCGCTTGCCTTTTCATCACATGAAAGCCAGTTCCGTTATTTTCCATCAGGTGGCTGGCATCGCTTAACGCCGCCGAGTTACACCAATGGCTCGCCCGATATCGGCGTCAGCCAACACGCGGGATGGGCATTCCAAATCCTTCCTTTTTTAGAAGCTACTGCGACATGGCAATCGGATGTCAAGACCGCAGTTGGCTCCACAAACGCTGTCTATTTTTGCCCTTCACGTCGTGCGCCACAAATTGTCACAACTCCCGACACTTATGTTCCTGAAGTCACTGGGGGCGATGTGGTGCATGCTCTTTGTGACTACGCCGCTTGTGATCACGATAGCAACGGAGCGGCACAGCGGGTGCATCCCCGACGTCAACACGAAATGGTCGACGGCAGCAGCAACACGCTTCTGGTCGGCGAGAAACGGTTAAATCTCGCTAGATTAGGTACGCCTCAAGAAGACGATCGCGAGGGCTACACCGCAGGCTGGTGCGAGGACACAATTCGCACATCGACGCAAGGTCCGCAACCGGATTTCCGAGGCGAAGGCGATGGCGACTACCGCTTTGGTTCGTCGCACCCAGGAGTCGTCCTTACCACGTTTGCAGACGGATCCACTCATTCGCTTGACTATTCTATTGACGAGGCCGTATTCGCACAGCTTGGTGAAATATCCGACGGAACGCCGATAGCTTCATTTTGATCGAGCTTCAAAACTATCTGAATACTACCCCTCGCTGGTCGAGGTTCTCTCTATTGTTCCGAGAACGTTCTAACCAAAATAGATAGTTTTGGAACGTAGCTTCCGTTTCTCCACATCTTCAAAAAAATAGTTGATTGTCTGATTTCGATGGCGGACAGCAGGGCGATTTTCGGCTTCTTAATATAACGGACGAAAGTATCGTGGTTTGGAATCCCAAACAGCTTTCGCCGAAGCAATCCGCGAGAAGAATTGAGCATGAACCTAAATCGAAAAAGCTTTCTGGTTAGCTGTTTAACCATGGCATTTGCACTGGTAGCCTCTTTAATGATGATGTCGTCAGAGGCTTATGCAAAATCAGCCAAAAATGAAGTAAAACTGGAGGGTACGCTGGTAGCCAAGAATGTCGCCACAGGGCTGCTCAGCATTCGGAAACAGGGTGGAGTGGTTGTCAAAGTTACCGTTCCCGCATCAGCAAAAGTTGAACGCAACGACGTTAAGTCAACGATTAGTGCATTCAAGATCGGTGACTTCGTTCAAACCCGTAGTGTCAACGGAACAGTGATCAAAGCCGAAGCCGTCGGTCCATGATACTTTCGATTGTGCCGAACGTTGGTGATTAGGCATTAACGTGTAGTGCCAACTTATCATTCGATAGCCTGAGCAGTTGCTGTGTGACTGTTCGGGCTATTTTTAATTTGCTTCCAAGGGACTTACTTTCATTCCATCATTCGGACGATGCGATAGCGGACTGGGAAAGAAATGAAGGAGTGAATCTAGTGTTCGCCGTTCGCCCTAGCGCTTGCCTCGCGTCGAGTGTTTGCAAGTGGGGGTGACTGGCGTTCCGCCAGTCACTTTAGTTGCAAATTCGTGCAAATTCGGGACACCCGATCTCGTTGCCAGGAAATCCGCGTGACGGGTCGGCGGTGATGGTCGTCTGTGCCATCATCGATTCGCGGAGGCAACTACACGTTTCAAGTCGGATCCACGGGCAGTGCCGTCTTGGTTGCGCAAACTGTACTTCCCGCGTTGATGCTAGCCGACACGCCATCCACGCTCACGATTGGTGGTGGAACGCACGCAGCCTGGGTACCGCCGTTCGAGTTTTTTGCCCGTTGCTTTCTTCCACGACTGGCACAAATGCATGCTAACATCGCTGTGTCGCTCCGATCTCATGGTTTTTACCCATCCGGCGGCGGCGAAATCGAGATGCAAATTATGCCTGGCCCCACACTCACGGGTCTCGAATTGCTCAACCGCTCAGGCGAACTCCGCCCGAAAGTGACAGCCCTCGTTTCTCGCATCCCGGTAACAGTCGGCGAGCGTGAATGCGACGTGATTCGCCGATGGGCATCGCAGCCACTCAAGGTCACCCCAGCATCTTCAGAACAATGACGCTTTCGCAGCACAGCCGAACGCAGATCGACGTACTTCGCCAATTCCTTGACATCCGAATCGACGCCAATGAAAACGAAGACGCGTCAACGACAGTTCGCGTGTTCTAGAACTTGACGCTGATTGGCCGAGTGACGTCGCACTTCCCATTCGGAAACGCACAAAGCACAGAGAAACGTTGTGACGGCAATCACTTCGATCTGGAAGCTCCGAGCGACCAAGGCTGCTCGTTTCTCCGATTCACTTTTCGTCGACCGTCGCTTTGAGCGGTGCCGAGATCTCCTTCAGTGTTGACGGTGCCAACTTTTGCACTTCACGGTCATACGTCATGAGCCCGTTGATCTCGCCTTCGACATCCGTCGTTTGCGTATAGATCGCGGCTGCAATGCCCTGGCTTTTCAGTTCAACAAGTTTCTCGATGGACGTTTTGTATCGCTGAAGCCATTCGTCGCTTGATTCCGGCAGCCCTCCGTATCCCCAGTTGCGTTTGCCGGCATCCCATAGGTGTCCTTCGACAGGCCATCCGTGCCCGCCAAACTCGCCAACGATCAAGACGTAATCTCGAAAGCGTTCCGGATCGAACGGAAACGATGGATCAGGATAGTTATGGTTGTCCACGATATCCCCAGCTGGTTCGAAGTTGCCGCCGGAGGCGATGTTCACGAGACGCGTTTTGTCGTATTCGCTCATCCACTTGCCGACTTCGACCGTTTGATGCTGGCCCCATGCCTCGTTAAACGGCACCCACTGGACGATCGATGGATGCGAATGCAGCCCATCCATCATTTGCTTGAGCTCGCTCATGAATTGGGCATGCGCCGCTTCTGGCCAAACTTTCTGTTCTGGATTAAGTTGCAGTCGAGTCCATTTTGGATTGTCCGCCATCGAGCTGACCTGGTCTTGCCATACCATCATCCCGAGTCGATCACAGTGATAATAGAACCGTCGCGGCTCAACTTTGATGTGCTTACGAATCGTGTTGAAACCAGCGTCTTTCAAGAATTGAACATCAAACAATAGGGCTTCGTCGGATGGTGGCGTCAGCAATCCATCTGGCCACCAACCCTGGTCGAGCGTGCCCCAGTGAAATATTGGCTGGCCATTGAGCGTCAATCGCCAGTCCCCCTTTTCGTCACGTTCACGACCAACTTCGCGAATCCCGAAATACGACGTCACTCGATCCACTTCGCGGTTGCGGCCGTCCTTGAGTGTCACGACGAGATCATAAAGCGTCGGTGAATCCGGCGACCATAGTTGCGGATCAGGGATAATCATGTTGCTTGTTGTTCCAACACTTCCCGCCATTTCCAGACCGTTCATGTAGGATTTTGCGACGACGCTAATGTGGTCCGCACCCGTTTCCGGTGGCACATCGCCACCAAGCTTGATTTCAAACGTGAGGTGCCCATCAATTTGCGTTGTGGTTTTGATCGATTCGATATAGGTCCTGGGTACTTGTTCAATCCAAACGGTCTGCCAAATCCCTGATACCGGCGTGTACCAAATTCCTTTGGGCTGCAATCGTTGCTTTCCATGCAATTGAAAGGCGGTGTCGGTTGCGTCAGTAACTCGTACAACCAAATCATTTTCGCCATCTTTCAACACATCGCTAATGTCGAACGTGAATGGCAAGTTGCCACCAACATGCGTACCCACTTGCTTGCCGTTAACGAACACAGTGGACTCGTAGTCGACGGCTTCGAAGTTCAATAACGTTCGTTTGCTTGGATTCACCGATGCGATGAATGCGCGGCGATACCACAACGCATCCTCAGGAGTGAACTTCGCGCCAACTCCCGACAGTCGCGATTCCACAGCAAACGGGACGACAATTTCGCCTGTCCAATCAGCTTCCGATGGCTGGGATGCCTCTTTCCTGGTGATCGCGTACTTCCAGACACCATTCAGGTTTTCCCATTGGTTTCGCTGCATCATCGGCCGAGGGTATTCACGCCATGCATTTTCCGGGGTGACCTGTTTTCCCCAACGCGTCATGATTCTTGCCAAATTCGGCTCCTCAGCGACACGTTGAAACTCGCCCGTCTTAATCGAGTGAGCGAGGACTTTGCCGGAGAATGGGTTGGGCGAGGCGTAGTCTCCCACGGGGGTGCGATCATCTTCGCCTAGGGAAAGTCCATCGAGCGGCTGGTTCGGAATGAGTCCCGGCGATTCACCTTGAGCGACTTGCTTTCCGTTGACAGAGAGCGACATGACTTTGTCGTCGAATCGGGCGGCAAGTTCAATTTTTCCGGTAACGGCATCTTCCGACTGGATTCGTTTCAGTACGCCGTCGATTCGGACATCGAATGTCGGCTTGCCGTCAATGAAGTGAAGCGAGTAGCCGTTTACTCGACCGCCTTGCGCCAGTGCGACGCCTTTGAGGCTCTTACCGCGAACGATCGCAGTGATCTCGATCGAGCGATTTACAATCTCCGGTGAAGGCACTGCGGGTGCTGGATCAATTGGTGTGTTGGCCTTCTCGAGATTCTCGCCGGTCACGTCGTTCCACCAATCAATCCATGCGTCATTCATTGTTTGAACTCGCTCGGGATGATTGGAGGCAATGTCGGTCGTTTCGGTGTGATCAGTTGCCAGATCGAAAAGTGCCCAGGCTTGATTTGGCTTGCTGCGGACAATCTTCCAATCACTATCTCGCATCGCGGCGCCGCCTTCGTGCTCAAAGAACAGCTGCCGGCTGGTAACGTGGTCGCCGCCACATAGCAGTGGCATCAACGAGATACCTCGAGGCGGGGTCGTGAGCTTCGCATTGAATGCTTCTGGATAATTGACGCCCGTCGCTTCGAGGAATGTTGGCAGCAAATCGAAAACGTGCGTCACAGCGTTGGTGATGCTGCCAGGTTTTGTCTTGAGACCGGCTGGCCAGTGAACGATCGCAGGAGTGCAGTTTCCACCGTGCCAGGACTCTTTCTTCCAAAAGCGAAATGGTGTGTTGCACGCGTTGGCAATCGCTGGGCCGATTCCTGTCCAAGTATCGTCTTGCCCCATTTCCTCAGCCGGAAAATCTCCGGTGTACCGAATCTCGCGGCCGTCGGGCGTCTCAGACGGGCGATCGTAACCGGCTCGTCCGGGTTCCTCGGGCGATGCGCCGTTGTCCGACATAAAGAAAATGATTGTGTTTTCAAATTGATTGGTTTCCTTGAGTGCTGCGATGACGTCGCCAAGACCTTGATCCATGCGATCGATCATTGCCGCATGTGTTTCCATCTTGGCAATGTCTCGCGTTTTCTCGTCATCCGTCAGCGAATCCCATCGTGGTCGGGATCCAAGATCGATCTCGGGTAGCGGATACGCTTTGGGATCGAAGAGTCCCAGTGCGACTTGCTTGTCGAAGCGGCGCTTTCGCATCGCTTCCCATCCCTCATCGAACATTCCCGAATACTTCGCTCGATCTTCGGCGCGGGCGTGGAGTGGCCAGTGGGGTGCCGTGTGAGCGAGATAAAGGAAAAAGGGCTGTTTGTCGTTGGCGAACTCACGAATCATTTGTGCCGAACGCGAGTTCAATGCATCGGTGAGATAGTAATCCTTTGGAAGGTCATAGATGGGCTTGAAGTTTTCAACCAATGCGAACGGGTGAAAGTAATTGACGATTCCCCAGACGACGCCGTAATGTTGATGGAATCCACGAGAGGCGGGATACGTCGCTTTTTCGCCGAATAGCTCCACCTCCGTTTGGTTATTGAGGACAGCGAGGTGCTCCGGCGAGTCCGCATCGGCGCCCGCTAACGCTGCGGCGTACGTCAAGTGCCACTTTCCCGCCATCGCTGTGTGATAACCGTTGTCACCAAATATTTCGGCGAGCGTTGGCACGTCTTGGGCCAGCGAAGCACCGTTGCGAACCAAGCCGACTTCGTGCGGATACTTTCCCGTCAGCAGCGAGGCGCGTGTTGGGCAGCATCGCGAAGAGTTATAGAATTGCGTGAACCTCAAGCCACCTGCGGCGAGCGCGTCAAGATTCGGAGTTGCGACGTCGCCGCCGTAACAGCCAAGATCGGAAAAGCCAAGGTCATCGGCAAGGATGACAAGCACGTTGGGGCGACTGCCCTCGGGCGAGAGAGATTCCTTCGCGGTGGGATCAACGTCAGCGGCGAAAGTAGTTGCAGTTGCAAAAAAGCATGCTGCCAATAATGCCAGGTGTGTTTTCGTGTAGCGGTATTGCACGAGAGGTCCACTTAGGTCGAGGGAAAAGATGTGCTCGACTGAGTTTACCCGTTCGTATCAAGTGAGATGACCAACCGGCAAACAATTTTGCGAGTAAGACAATGAGTCTCAATCGTTCGACTTCTACTCTCAGCCACCTTAGGCCAATCGAATACAAGCCACTTGCATGCGTTGGAGTGATTCTGCAATCGAGCGGGTTTGGGACCGGACTTACTTTGCTCGGAGGCTGTTCGTGTTGTGAGTCGAAGTGACACGTGTCGGCACGCGCTCGCGCGAGAGCACAAGCGAACTTGATGACGGCATCCGCGCTGACACGATGCAATCAAACGAAAAAAGGGCAAGCCATATGACTTGCCCTCTCTGATGTGTCTTCGATTCTTTCAGCCTAATTGCTGGGGGTATCGACTAATAACGGTCACCACGATCGCTGCCGCGACCACCACGGTCGCCGCCACGGTCACCACCGCGACCGCCACGGTCACCGCCGCGGTC
>JBGSNA010000207.1:0-31992 GCA_041739875.1 Pirellulaceae bacterium | reverse complement strand
TGACGTAACGCCACTCAATGACGGTGTTTTTTCTGTGCGCGTGGCCGCAGGAGCAGCACTTGACTCTAGGTTTATCGGAACACGCAGCAGCAATATCCTGGCACTTACTAGCGATCGAACCATTCCTGTCCCATTGATCTCCGGTCAAGCTGGTCCAATCAACTCTCTAGATTTCGATGTCACGATAAGCTTTGGTGAAAGCGTTTTCGGTTTTGATGACAGTGATATCGGAGTAACCAATGGTACGGTAACAAGCCTCGTCGATAACGGTGGTGGCGTTTTTAGTGCGACCATTAGAGCCCTGAGCGACGGCGATGTGACGGTCGTGATCGGTTCGTCAACGGCTACAGACATTGCTGCGAATGGAAATGGCGTTTCAAACGGTCTTGTAATCACTGTTGATACGGTTTCTCCGTCTCTAACCGCCCCACCATCGATCGTTGTCGAAGCGGATACAGTCGGTGGGGCACGCATTACGTCAACGATCGTTGCTGGTTTCCTCGGTGGTGCCTCGGCCAGCGATGCGGTTGACTCGAACGTTTCGATTGCTCACAACGCTCCAGCCATATTACCAATTGGCTCGAATGTAATCACGTTCACCGCGACTGATGATGCGGGTAACGTTGAAAACGCTACGGCAACAATTACCGTCGCCGATACGACACGACCGAATCTATCCGTACCGTCGGCGCTAACCGTCGAAGGTGACACTCTTGGGGGCGCGGCGAGGGTGAATGCGCGTATTGATGCGTTTCTTCGTTCGGCCCTGGCGACAGACATTGTCGACGCATCCGTCGATATTACGAATGACGCACCTGCGCTATTTTTGCTAGGTACAACCCAGGTGACATTTGTCGCAAGGGACGATTCAGGCAATTCGACATCAGCAGTAGTCGCTGTGACCGTGGTCGACACGACTTCGCCTCGCTTAGTTGTGCCGCTGCCTTTGACGTTAGAAGGCAACACAATCGGAGGACTCGACTCCATGCATCCACCAGTCGTGAATTTTCTTGCTGCTGCTACTGCTACAGATACTGTTAGCTCGTTTGTGCAATTGACTAATGATGCTCCGCCAGTTTTTCCGATTGGAACGACTCCAGTGATATTCACAGCAGTGGATATGTTCGGTAACACTGTTACATCCACGGTGTCCGTTACTGTCATTGACACTACTGCGCCAGATATTTTTGTTGGTATCGACGTAACCGTGGAAGCCGACGGCACATCAGGGACGACGTTAGCGAATCCTAGGATTCAAGCGGTCCTCTTTGCGACATCAGCCACCGATATCATTGACTCATCGGTATCACTGACCAACGACGCCCCATCGATTTTCCCGCTCGGTGAAACGGTCATTCGTTTTACGGCTCACGATGACAACGGAAACCAATCGATCGCTCTAGCAAGAGTCACGGTTGTCGACACTACAACGCCCGTGCTTTCGGTGCCGAATGATCGCGAGGTCGAGGCCGATTCCGCTGGTGGCGCGTTAGTCACTAACGGTGCCATTGCTGCGTTTTTGGCAACAGCTACTGCATCGGATATCGTGGATTCCTCTGTCAATATCACCTCCGACTCACCAACTCTCTTTCCGATCGGCGAAACGGTCGTCTTGTTTACCGCAACGGACGCCTCAGGCAACAAGATTACGGCCTCAGCAAGGCTGACGGTCGTCGATACGACGGCACCGGCGATTGTTCCACCCCTGAACATTCGAATTGAAGGAGATACTACTAACGGTGCGTTGAGTACTGGCGGTGGCATTTCAGCGTTCCTATTAGGCGCAACAGCATCGGATATTGCTGACCCTCAGTTGGCGAGCGTTACGAACGACGCGCCATTGTTGTTCCCACTAGGTGAGACAAGGGTCACTTTCTCTGTAGCGGACGAACAAGGCAACACAGGGACTGCGGTGGCAATCGTTACCGTGGTCGATACCGCGGCCGCTGCGTTGACTGCACCAGCCGACATTACGCTCGAGGCTGATAGTGTTGATGGAGCCAGTGCGAGTCAGAACGCCTTCACCGCATTTTTGGCTGGGGCGATTGTCGTGGATCTCGTTGACAATGCACCAAGCGTATCGACGAACGCCGCAGCATTGCTTCCACTCGGTGATACAGTGGTCACGTTTACGGCTACCGACGCATCAGAAAACCTTTCGACCGCAAGGTCCACTGTTCGTGTTGTTGACACCACACCTCCGGTCTTGACTGTTCCAACAAGTGTTCGCATCGAAGGCTCTCGTATCGGTAGTGCGAGTGTATCGGACCCTGCCATCCGAGCGTTCCTTGATTCTGCTTCCGCTGTGGATGTTGTCGATCCAGCACCAGTCGTAATGAATAATGCCGGCGCCTCATTTCCGTTAGGCACGACGCAAGTCACGTTCACCGCAACCGACCGAACGGGTAATCGCATAACCAGAACCTCAGCGATCACGGTTGTCGACACGAATCCTCCGGTGCTTACGGTTCCAGCCGATATTCGAGTGGAGGCAGATACTGTCGGTGGAGCAAGAAGTGTCAATCCAAGCATCCTTGCGTTCTTGCAAAGCGTGTCCGCGAGTGACACGATTGATGCATTCCCCTCGATTTCAGTCGCCCCGCCAAACGCCTTTCTTCTCGGCAGGAACGTGGTAACGTTCTCGAGTACTGATGCCTCAGGCAATGCAGTCATTAGGACTGCGACCGTTGAAGTGGTGGATTCGACGCCGCCAACACTGGTGATTCCCTCCAATCTGAGTGTTGAAGCGGATACGAGTGGTGGAACGGCGGTTAGTAATCTGGCGATTGCTAACCTACTCGCGTCAATTGCCGTGTCCGATGTTGCTGATGCCTCGCCGGTCGTTTCAAACGATGCTCCGTTGTTGTTTCCAATTGGCAATACAGTGATCACGTTTACGGCGCGCGATGCCAGTGGTAACACGGTATCGTCTACGTCGACGGTGAATGTGAACGATGGCGTTGCACCAATTCTGACGGTACCGCAAGGCGTCACGGTTGAAGGTGACGCACTCGGTGGAACCTCGACAGCACGAAGTGAAATCGTTGCGCTCATACAAGGCGCCATAGCAACCGATTCGATCGACCCTAATCCGGTGATCACAACAGACGCGCTGAAGCCGTTTATTCCGCTGGGTGAATCAATTCTAACTTATCGCGTTGTAGATTCGAGCGGGAACTTAGCAATAGCTACGTCAACCATCACAGTCATCGATACGACCGCACCAACATTGAGCATTTTGGAGAGTATCATCGTTCCCGCTAGTTCCGACGCGGGAGCCCGGGCGACGTTACCGGCAATTGCGAGTTTTCTAGCGGGTGCTACCGCGACAGATCTTGTGGAACGGTTCCCACTTATTACGAACGACGCACCTTCTGTTTTTCCGACTGGAGTGACGACTGTCACTTTCTCGGCAAGTGATGCGTCTGGAAATCGTGTCACCAAGAGCGGCACCGTCACGGTGTCTCCGTTACCAGTTTTTGATTTTGGTGATGCCCCAACAGCTGCGAATTCTGGATTCGCAAGCAGTTATCCGACTCGACTTATCGATAATGGTGCGCGGCATGCCGTTGGCGTCTTGCGGCTTGGTTCGCTCATCGATTCCGAGTCAGACGGCCAACCAAACTCGCTCGCTTCTGGAGACGGTAGCGATGATGACGGCGTGATTGTGCTTAGCACGATTATTACTACGACGACGGCAACGGCATCTAGTCTTCAAGTGATTGCGTCCCAAGCAGGCAAGCTCGATGCTTGGATAGACTTTAACCGTGACGGAGATTGGAGTGATGTCGGTGAAAAGATTCTTAATAGCAGTACGTTGATTGCTGGGACGAATTTAGTTGCCTTTAACGTCCCTGCCGGATCCGCGACGGGCGGTACGTTCGCGAGATTCAGGCTTAGCACAAGTGGTGGCCTCGCGCCATCGGGGACTGCTGATTATGGTGAAGTTGAAGATTACCAGCTAGCGATCATTAACGGTGGATCGAATAGTGTGGTCAGCGTAGGTGCATTTGGGGGCAATGTTGTTATTCGGCGTGATGCGTCCGGTAACATCGTCGCGCGAAGTGGGTCGGTCGAGACGTTCCGTGCTCCAGCCGCCAGTGTTGGCCGAATCGATGTTCAGGGTAGTGCCGTCAATGATGACGTTACTCTCGATTTTGAAAGCGGTCTGGTCGTCCCTAATGGTGGATTGAGGCTCAATGGTGGGACCGGAGTCAACACATTACGAATACTTGGCGGAGACGCTTCGCTCGATTTGACGATTCCTCAAAACAATGTCACCAATTTTGACCGCATCGTTCTTCCTGCGATGCAAAGCGAGAATCGCAATGTGCTCATCGTCGATGCGGCATCGGTTGCCAGACTCGTTCCCGCAACTCGTGTGCTAAGCGTTACGCCAGGACCGAGCAGTACGGTGATCGTGAAGGATGCTGCCAATTGGAGACTGATAGAGCCAGTGACCCAGGGCGGTCGATTCATCTCCCGGGCGAGGAATACACTCGGCGGCAACGAGACAATTGCCTCAGAGACCGGAAACGGATATCACAACTTTGTAAATCCAGGTGATGTGAATAACGATGGAACGGTTTCGTCGGCTGACGCACTTCGAATCGTTTTCGAATTGAATACACCTACGGTATCTGATCTAGAAACGGGGATTTTACATGACCCGATCACAGTGTCGCCATGGCCCGGTATCTATTACGACAGTAGCGCCGACAATAAAATTAGTGCTCTCGACGCCTTAATCGTGATCAATGAGATATTCCTTCGTGACCTCGGTGGTAACTCAGTAGCTGCTGAGGCTGAATTCATTGCCACAGATACGCTCAATCGAACGGTTTCGATCGCCGCCAAGACGGTAACTGAAGATGTCCGCGAGATTGTCATATTCGATTCGATCCGGAAAATCTCGTCGAATCCTGTGGTCGTGCCGGGTACGGTCACGACGAGTTCGCAAACGACCGAGGGCCGCAGCTTAACTGACGACTCGGGAGCTTTGGATGCGTTGCTTGCAGACCAAAGTTTCCTCGATGGTTTGTTAGGAGATGCCTAAGTTCAATTCGTTGTGATTGAAGTGTAGTGCTTCGTCAGCGCTAAGTTTTAGGGTACGACGGACTTCCAGTCTGTCGACAAAGATCGGCACCGAAGGACTGGAAGTCCATGGTACGTGAACCCCTCAACCCTAAGTTTAAGGTTTGACAAACCAGCAGGGGTTACCAACCGAGTTCGCCGAGTATCCAAGTGAAGACTGAGTTTGCACCGTTGCCGTCGGTTGGTCGGACGAGTCCGAAGTGAGTGGTTGCGAATACTTTGACGCTATGAGCGTGTGGCCATGCGGTCGCACTTTGCACAGTAACGGCGCCGTCCGCAATACCGTCCTGGAGTTCCGTCATCGCAAGTAGACGCGATAGTTTGCCTGTGTATTGCGACGGGATGCCTAATCGGACGAGCTCGTCTGGAAGGTGTGTTCTCAGAAGATCTCGCTCTTCATTTCCGAGAAAGCTCTTGCTGCCGGCTGCGACGTGATAGCGTATCGACCCAGGAATCTTGCACTGGTTGACTTCACGAAGAAACGGGCTTGCGGGGCGGAGCTGTTGGCCGGCCGAGTCGTGCCTATCGGATAGGAGATCGAGCAGTCGGAAATCGTCTTTTGTTAATCGTGCAATCGCATGAATTAAACCGAGTTCGAGTTGAAACTCCGCGAGCGAGGAGCCTTCGAAGGGCGTGCCAAGCGTGAAGACGTCCGTCACCATCTCGGTAGGAAAACCTGGTTTGGCGATAGCAGCTGTCGTGATCAGACCGCCGAGGCTATGTGCGACAATCACGAGTTTCGTATTTGGATGAGTTCGGTGCAGCTTGCGAAGTTCCGCGTGCAAAGAATCGATGGCGTTCTGGGGCGGCGCATGGTTCGGATAGTCGAACGTCAGTGATGCGATACCAAGTTCGCTGCATCGCTTGCGAGCGTCGCTGAATGTGGAGACGCCACCTTCGAGCCCATGAATGAACAGAATTGCTTTGTCCTTGGTCGCTAGATTGGTGGGTGTGTCCAATCGACAAGGCGAGAGCGTGTTGACAAGAACTCCGAGTCCATCCGGTGCAAGCGAGATGCGGAGTGTGTTTCCAGCGACTTCGACCTTCAATTGATCCGTTGCCTGAAGCAGCATCAGTGTCGCGAGTTCAGCGGTACCCAACGGCTGCCACTGGGGCGTATCCGATGCGAACCAGCCGAGTTGCTTGCGCAACGCATTCAGATCGTATCGACCTTGATCGAGTACAACAGTGATTTGCTTCCATGGCTGGAGGCTCGCATTCTCGACTTGATTGCCAGTCTCATCGCGATGTGGTGTTTGCGAACGTGATGAAGTCCATGACGTCAGTGCGAGCACGACAGCGACTGCGATGGACGTGTAGGAAGGACGCATGTAAGTCTGTATGGGGTTCATTTGAGACGTGAATATTTGGCTTGTCTCGGAAATGCGAGTCCAAGGGTAGAGCGAATGTTTGCTCTGGGTCGGCTCCAGGGGAATGGCGCAACTCGTTGTCTGTCAAACAACAGGCCACCGATGACCTCCACGCGGCCGCACAAAACGCCCAGATTCACGGAAAATGCTGACACAAGCATTGCTGTGTGAAGATTCGGTCAACGTTTGCGTTTTTGGGGGTACCAGTGCTAGACAATTTCCATCGCTGCGCGTTGAATGCCGCCTCAAAGTTTGTCGTTTTTCGAAGCGGTTGTGTGAGGATGAAATGGATTTGTCGTTAGTCTTCCAGCTTTGCGGTTGGCCTCTCGTCATCGGATTAGTCATTGCCGAAATGATTTTGTTGATCGCGGTTGGGTATCTAGCGTTCGTTGCCAAGCGGGAGCATCTTTTGCACGCTTTCTTTCCGCTAACGTGGATCCCACTCGCCATCGGGTTACTCAGCAGTTTTGTTGGCGTTGTCGGTGGAATTGGGATGCAGGTCGACGAGAATTCGACCTATGGACTGGAACCGAGTTTCCTGTTGCAGATGAATCTAATTCCGTTGTTTGCAGGTTGTGTGGCTGCTCTGCCGGCTGCGACGCTGTGTGTCGCATGTCGATTTCGTCTCGCATGGCAATCGAGCGGCATGGGATTCATCCCAGAGAAACCGCCAGTCGACGACGTCGACGACGAAGGCATCAAGGAGCGAAGGCGTGTCGCCCGTGAAACCGATGATTACCTCGAACGCCTCGTCAAAGCTCGGTAGACAGCCCAGCACACCTTGGATGTCGATCGGGCTGGGTTTATGGGTTGCTGGGGGCCTTGCTGGGCTCTTTGTGCAGTCCAAGCGACTGGGCTTGGGAACAGCTCGTTTCGAGACAGAAAGCAGCTGGAACCGTCCATTCTGAGGCGAAAAGCTTGGTCAACGAGGAATAACCACTCAATTCGCGGTAAATCGGGCAAAATAAGGACACAGCGTCCATTTACAATTCTGGGGCTGATCGCCTAGACTGCCGGGCTTTAGAATATCAGCTATCGGTAGTAGTTAAGGTCATTTTCCAGCGTGTTTGAGTCGCTTTCGGACGGATTGCAGTCGGCGTTTAAGAGCTTGCGTGGCAAAGGCAAGCTTACCGAGAGCAATATGCGCGATGGACTGGATATCGTCCAAAAGTCCATGCTGGAGGCCGATGTTAGCTATCCCGTGGTCCAGGACTTCATGTCCCATGTGACCGAGCGAGCCCTTGGAAAGCGGGTCTTGCTGAGTCTTCGACCCCATGAAGAGCTAATCCAGATCGTTCACGACGAGCTGATTTCATTGCTCGGACCGGTCGATTCATCGCTGCATTTAAAGAGCGAAGGCCCCACGATTATCATGCTTTGCGGATTGCAAGGCAGCGGTAAAACGACGACCTGTGGCAAGCTATCCCAGCTACTCAAAGAACAGAACGTCAAAGCGTTTCTTGTCGCAGCCGACTTGCAACGACCAGCCGCGATCGAGCAGTTGCATGTCATTGGCCGCCAATTGGACGTGCCGGTCTATAGCGACGTCAGCGAAAAAGACCCGGTGAAGGTCTGTCAAACGGGTGTCGAAAAAGCCAAGGCAGCTGGCGCTCGAGTGATCATTCTGGATACGGCCGGGCGGTTGGCGATCGACAAAGAGTTGATGGCCGAGTTGCAGCGGATCGATAAGAAGGTCTCGCCAGACCAAGTCTATCTCGTCGTCGACGGAATGACGGGTCAAGACGCTGTGAATAGTGCGGGCACGTTCAACGAGTCTTTGGAACTCGACGGCGTTATTATGACGAAGCTGGATGGCGATGCCCGAGGCGGGGCTTTGCTATCAGTCAAGCACGTAACGGGCGTTCCGATCAAGTTTATCGGAACAGGCGAGCATTTTGATGCTCTCGAGCCGTTCCGTCCGGAAGGGATGGCCGGCCGAATTCTGCAGATGGGCGACATCGTTGCTGCCGCCCGTGAAGCCCACCGAATTGTGGATGAGAAAGAGCGGGAAGAGCTCGAAAAGAAGATGGCGTCCGGTGATTTCACGCTGGATGACTTCAAGAACATGATGGAGAAAGTCGCCAAGCCTGGCTTGATGGGAAAAATGATGGGCTTGATGCCTGGCATGGGCCAGTTCAAAGAGATGCTCGATAGCGACGAGGCGGCTGGCGGAATTCGCCAAACCATTGGTGCGATCAACAGCATGACAATGGAAGAGCGTCGCAATCCAAAAATCATTGATGCACCGCGACGAACGCGAATTGCCAATGGTGCTGGTATCCAGTCGCATGTGATCTCGCAACTGGTGAAGCAATTCGATGTGATGAAGCCGATGATGCAGGCCCTGTCCGGCGGCGGCGTTGGCGATCGTATGAAGATGATGAAACAGCTTCAAGCCAGCGGGGCGTTGTCGGACCCGTCGATGCGCGGCATGAAGATGAAGAAGGGCACGGGCAAGCGACTCAGCAATTCTGAGCGTGAAAAACTGAAAAAAGAACGAGACCGGCTGGCTCGGCGAGCAAAACGTAAGGACTAGCACTTAGAAATAAAATCTATGCGCCTCCGTGGCGTTGTCACGGGAATCACCGCAGAGAAACGGCAAGCGAATGTTTCGTTTGCACACTATCAGTGAGATCGATTGAGATCTCGAGGAGTTTGTTAGTAACGATGGCAGTAAGAATTCGAATGAAGAAGATGGGCCGGGCTCACCGACCTTTCTTTCGTGTGTGTGCAATGAATCAACGCAGCCCACGTGATGGTCGCGTCATCGAGGAACTCGGTCATTATGATCCGATGTGCCCTGAGACCGATGCGCGGACAGTGCTCAAGACCGACCGAATCGAATACTGGTTGAGCGTCGGTGCCCAGCCAAGCGATAAAGTTGCTGTGCTGATCAAGAAGTACGGTACCAACGGTACTCACCTCGACGCCCAAAAGGCTGCCCTCGAGCGATTGGGGACTCGCAAGCACTACACGCCTGCGCCACCCGCACCCAAGGCTGCTAAGCCAGCGCCCGCTCCTGAGCCAGTTGCTGAAGAACCAGCCGCTGCAGCAGAAGTGGCCGCAGCCGAGTAATAGTGTCGAACGATGCGATTTGACATCGTGACGCTGTTCCCCGCGATTTTCGATGGATACCTAGCTCAGGGTTTGCTTGAGAAGGCGATCCGAAATGACATAGTTGGCATTCACCTCCATGATTTACGGGACTGGTCGCGAGACAACCCGCATCGACAAGTGGATGATCGGCCGTTCGGTGGTGGGCCTGGGATGTTGATCCAGGTCGATACGGCGGTCGAGTGTGTCGAAGCGGTGGAAGCGATGGTGGCCACGCCGAGTCGAAAGATTCTGCTGACGCCCCAGGGAAAGCGACTCGACCAACGACTCGCCGAAGATTTTGCAACTTCCGATCGGCTGCTTATGATGTGCGGTCGTTACGAAGGGTTTGACCAACGGGTCGTGGATATCCTCGAACCGGAAGAAATAAGCGTCGGTGACTTTGTCCTCAATGGAGGCGAAGTAGCCGCAATGATCATCATCGATTCCGTCGTCCGGTTATTGCCTGGCGTTCTCGGTGATGAACAAAGTAGTATCGATGACTCGTTCAGCCGCGGAAATCGGTTGCTCGAGTTTCCCCAATACACAAGACCAAGAGAATTTCGGGGACACCGTGTTCCTGAAGTATTGCTCGGTGGTGACCACAAGGCGATTGCCAAGTGGCGTGCCGAGCAAAGCCAGTTACGGACGGAGCAGCGACGTAGCGATTTACTGTAACGCCGCAATGTTGTTTCATTCGAGACTTAAAACAAACCATTAACATCCAATCCCTTTGAAGGATGAACCGGCTATGAGCCAAGCAATCATGGACCTGGTCGAAAAGACCTCGTTGAAAACTGACGTACCGCAATTCGAAGTTGGTGACACGGTTGACGTGCACACCAAGATTCTCGAAGGCAACAAAGAGCGAATCCAAGTATTCTCGGGCGTGGTGATCGGCCGTAGCGGCTCGGGAGCCAAAGAGATGTTCATCGTGCGCCGCATCGTTGCGGGCGAAGGTGTCGAACGCAAGTTCCCGTTGCACAGCCCCCGTATCGACAAGGTCGAAGTCAAGCGAAGCGGCGTCGTGCGTCGTGCCAAACTGTACTTCCTACGCGATCGCGTGGGCAAGGCAGTGCGTTTGAAAGAGCGTCGTCGCTCGTCGTAACCCCAGTCTTGTTCGACGCCAGACGGAACTTCTGTATGCAGTCTCATTCTTTTGCGAGGGTGGGGCTGCGGTAGCGAATGGTACGTCGCATGCTTTGGTGTGAGCCCATATGTTTCGACTCGTCGATACCTTCAGGGATTGGCGAGACCGTTACATTTCCTGGCGATACGGAGCAATCGATCCCAGTGCGCTTGTTGGCAAACGTGGCGAACAGGCTGCGGCAAGACTTCTTCGTCGCAAGGGGCTTACCGTCGTCGCAGAGAGCGAATCGGATCGCGCCGGTGAGATCGACCTTATCGCCATCGATCTTAAGCGTTCACTCGTGGTCTTTGTGGAAGTAAAGACGCATTCGACACGCAAACCCGGCCATCCGGCCGAGCGAGTCGATGAAGCCAAGCAAGGTCGAATCACGCGAGCAGCGCTGCGATATCTCAAACGCAAGTCATTGCTGGGCTGCACCTGTCGCTTTGACGTGATCGCCGTATGGTGGCCCGACTCAACGCCCGAACCCGCGAGGATGGAGCACTACGAAGCCGCCTTCGAAGCGATCGGCGACGGCCAGTTCTACTCGTAAGCAAAATCCTCCGACTTATCACGATGCAATTCGTCCACTGCACTTGGTGAGGCTGGTTCGCTCGCCGATCTTTTACCGCTACTGCTGGACTTACGATGGTTACTGCACGACATTCTGCGGGCGGACTCACGAGCAGCCTGAATAGCGGGGGGCCTCAGTTACGTAACGATTTTCGATCGCTTGTCCCAGCGAACGAAGCCTTCGATAGCTTGGTATTCGGGTAGACCGAGTTGATCGTAGCGGCGAGCGGTTTGCGAGTTTCGGTCTTCGGCTCGTTGCCAGAACTCACGGTTGTCGCTGCCCGGGAACAACGCTCGGTCTTTTTGAGACTGATGCTTAAAAATCGCGACACGCTTTCGTTCCACTTCATCGGGGCTCAGTGGCACAGCCATCTCGATGCGGTGGATCGGCCATTCTTGCCATGCGCCTCGATACAACCACACTTCACAACTCGCATACCAGTCGTCGTCGCGGCAACAATCGCAAGCTTGGATGATCGCGCTCAGACAGGTTCGGTGCGTACCGTGTGGGTCCGACAAGTCTCCGGCGGCATAGATTTGGTGCGGTCGAATTTTCCGCAACAGGTCCACGGTGAGTTCGACGTCTTCGTCCCCGAGCGGCTTTTTCTTGACTCGCCCCGTCTCGTAAAACGGGAGATTCTGGAAGTGGAGATTTTGTTTGTTGATACCACAGTAACGTGTTGCCGCACACGCTTCGCCTTTGCGAATCAAGCCTTTGATTCTTTGGACTGCGGGGCTGTCGACTTGTCCGGGTTGCTTGTTGCGAAGGAACTGGTCCACATGCTCATCCAGTTCGCGTATCGGGTTCGTGGTGAGTTGAAACTCTTTGCAATAGTCTTCGACGAACTCCGCAAAGCGAATGGCATCGTCATCAAAGACGGCGATGTTGCCCGATGTTTGGTACGCGACGTGGACGTCATGGCCTTGATCGACAAGGCGTATCAAGGTTCCACCCATTGAAATGACGTCGTCATCTGGATGCGGTGAAAAGATAAGGACGCTTTTCGGAAAGATGTTATCGAACGGGCTGGGGCGATCGCCGGGTTGTTTTGCTGCGTTTGGTTTTCCGCCTGGCCAGCCAGAAATGGTGGCTTGCATGTGCCGGAAAACTTCGAGATTAATATCGTAGGCGCTACCTCGCTTCGCCAGCAGATCTTGCATCCCCGCTTCGTTGTAATCCGCATTCGTGAGTTTCAAGAGAGCTTTACTTGCTGTCGCGGAGAGCGATAACACGGCACGAAGAACCGTGTCCTTCGTCCAATCGACCGGACCAAGTAGCCAGGGTGTTTGGATGCGAGAGAGTTCAGCCGCGGCGGCTTCGTCGAGCCAAACCGAGGCGTTCTTGTGCTGTTGTAAAAACGTTGCGGGGATCGAGGCGGTGACATTGCCTTCGACCGTGCGCCGGATGATGCCTGATTTGCCTTCGCCGAATGCCAGCAAGACAACCCGGCGGGCTTCGAGGATTGTGGCAACGCCCATTGTGATGGCGCGACGCGGCACGTTCTCAGCACCAAAGAATTCGCTCGCAGCGTCGATGCGTGTGACTTGATCGAGCGTGATCAAACGGGTTCGCACCGTGGATTCTGAGCCAGGTTCATTGTGGCCGATATGTCCACTGCGGCCGATCCCCAAGATCAAGACATCGATGCCACCCGCATCAACGATTTGCTGTTCGTAATCACGACAGAAATCAGCAACCTGGTCGATGTCGAGCGTGCCGTCGGGGATATGGATGTTGGCTCGGTCGATATCAATTTGGTCGAACAAATGCTCGTCCATGAACCGCACATGGCTTTGCAGCTCATTGGGGCTCATTGGGTAGTATTCGTCGAGATTGAAGGTCACGACATTCGAAAACGACAATCCCTCGTGTTGATGCAGCCGCACAAGTTCGGCATAGAGTCCCGTAGGCGATGAGCCCGTACTCAGACCCAATACGAAATGTCGGTCTGCCGCAGCTCGATTACGGATCTCGGCAGCGATTTCTGCGGCGAGTTCGTGTGCGACCTGAGAAGAGTCGTCAAGAACATAGCATGGGATGTGTTCTCGCTCGCAGGACATCGGATGCTCCATGATGAAATTCAGCCACAGTTGGTTGTGAGATGCGTCGGATATTCAATTACGTTGGATCGGGCGTAAGCAGCAGCACCCAAGATCCCCGCGTCGCCGCCCAGTTTAGCGAACTCAATCGAGACAAACCCACCAATTTGTTTCAACGAGTATTTTTGAACGGTGCTCATGATCTCGGCTAAGAATTTTTGCCCGACCCGTGTGCTTGTTTGTCCAAAGGTCATCGCACCACCCAGGAGCACAATACTCGGGTCGACACAGTGGCAGAAGAGTGAAATACCAACACCGAGATGACGAGCGGTGGCGAGCACTGCCGCCTCGGCGATGGCGTCACCCGACTCCGCTTCGTTGGCGATGATTTGAGGTGTCAGTTGATCGTCGTCATAGTTTGTAAGTGAGCTGTTATGACGTGTTTGGACGAGGAGTTGCCGTGTCGTGGTTAGAACCCCAGCGGAGCCTGCGTACGCTTCCAAGTGTCCCGGCATACCACATCCACAGACGCGATGATTCGGGCTTGTGTCGATGACGACATGGCCGATTTCACCGGCGCAGCCATGTGCGCCGCCGAGAGGTTTGCCCTGAATCACGACACCACTGCCGATGCCCGTGCCAAGCGTCACCAGAGCCAGTGAGTCGTCAATCATTCCTCGATGAGTGAACTCGCCAAATGCGGCGGCACTAGCATCATTGAGTACGACGACATGACGACCAAACCGACGCGACAATTCACTTTTGAGAGGGAAGTTGATCCACTGCAGCAAGTTGGAAAGTTCTTTCAAGACACCCTGGTCGATATCCAAGATGCCTGGCACAGCGACACCAATGCCTGCGAGCGAATCGATGCTTTGACCAACCGAGCGGGCGAGTTGTTCACCAGCGTTGAAGATAAAGTCACAGACGCGTTGTGGTTGATCGAGCGTTGCTGTGAGAGTGGTTTGCTGGGCAAGGATACGCCCCCTCAGATCGACAAGGCCAAGCTTGGTATTAGTACCGCCAATATCAACACCTAGACACGGTTTCGACCCAGGATCGACGTTGCGCGGTGGAGTGTTCAAAGGGATCGCCTCGAAGAGATCTGTACGATTGTCGAATCTGGAGTTTCAGATGAGCGACTATGATAACTGGGCGATGGGAAATATGCCGCGAAAGAAGACGGTTTTGTGCGACGAATTCGTCAATCGGAGCCGTTTTCGAGATAGTGAGTCGAGTCGTCAGCAGCTCATTCCAAGGCTGGATCATTCATGCTGTTCTCGGCAAATCCTTTGGCTCGCAAAAGACACGCGTCGCAATGTCCGCAGGGAATGCCGCCGCTGGCTGGGTCGTAGCACGATAACGTTTTCGAATAGTCCACACCGAGCGAAATTCCGAGAGAGATGATCTGCGCTTTGGTCAAGTCAATCAAAGGTGTGTGAATTCTCAGCGGCCGCAAATCGGACTCGACGGATGCTTTGGTCGCAAGGTTAGCCATTGCTTCAAAAGCCGTGATGAAGTCTGGACGACAATCAGGATAACCGCTGTAGTCCAATGCATTGACGCCGATGAAGATGTCGCGGCTGTCAAGAACTTCGGCAAGTGCCAGCGAGAGTGAAAGGAACACCGTGTTTCGAGCCGGGACGTAGGTGACTGGAATTGCCGTGCCCAATTCGCCGACATGATCACTTTTGGGGACGGCAATGGATGAGTCCGTTAGTGCTGAACCACCGAACTGTGCCAAGTTGATGTCAACGATTCGATGTGAGGCCACACCGTAGACGCTGGCGACGGTGGAGGCGAGCTCCAGTTCGAAGGTGTGCCGTTGGCCATAGCGAAAGCTGATCGCATGGATTTCAAATCCTGCCTGACGCGCGATCGCCAAACACGTGGTGCTATCGAGTCCGCCGGAGAGCAAGACGATGGCTCGCTTGGCATTCATATCAGGCTTTCTTCCATAGCTTGCGGCCAATCGATGGGCTGTAATTCGTCCAGTTCGCATCCGCCGCAACATCCGCTTGCATGATGGCGCGAAATGACGAGAGTTTGGCGTCGAGGTTATCGATGTGATGAAGTGTTAGCGCTTCAAGCGTGACAGGAAGTTTTGGGCTTCCGAACTCGATCTGTCCGTGATGGCTGACGATCAAGTGCTCTAATTGCAACCGCAGGTCTCGGGGGAACGACTCGCCTGTACTTGTTTCGACAGTTGCAATTTTTTCGCCGAGCATTTGAATGCCAATGACGATATGACCGATCAGCTGGCCGCGATCTGTGTACGTTACTTCTTCGCCACTTGTTAGCTCTTCGATTTTTCCAAGATCATGCAAGAACGCACCGAACATCAAGAGTTCGCCATCGAGGTACTCGTACCTCGGAGCAATCAATACACTGAGCTCCATTAAATCCACGGTGTGTCGCAACAGTCCACCAGGATAAGCGTGATGGTTACTCACGGCGGCGGCCGCGATCAAGAATTTCGAGACGAAACCTTCGTCAGCAAGAAACGCGTCGCCCAGTCGCTTCAGATGAACATTACGCATTCCGCCAAGCAACGCTTCGAGTCGTTCAATCAGCCGCTCGGAGGTTGCTGCGTCGAATCGCTCAAAGTCTGCAGTGTCCACTTCGGAGGGGTCCATCCGTTCGACGTTGGTCACGATGATTTGCAGCACTCCGTTGTGGACCTGAGTACGGCCTTTGCAGAACGCATAGTCACCACGGTCGAACGAATCGTAGATCCGCTCGTCGGCATTCCATAGCATCGCTGCCATCGTCGAGGTTCGATCAGCGAGCTTGAGCAGGATGTACTTTCCGCCTTGACGGTTGACTCGCAATTGCTTGTCGGCGACTCGAAAAGCCTGTTCGACGGATTGACCATCGGAAAGCTCGGTGATTGGAATTCGGGACACAAGTCGGCTCATCAGGAGGTAACAAACAGTTGGCGAGCAGACAATCGTGGCAACCTTCACGAAACCGTCAAGGACGCTGGACTGAAAAGTCCCGGCGAAACGCTTTGCCTGGCTTAAAACAACGTATAGACGAAGGGCGCGACGGGGGACGCCGAGGCCGCAACGAGAAGCATCAAGAGCACGCAAATCACCAAGATTGGGGCGAGCCACCACTTTTTCTCTTCTCGCAAAAAGGTCACAAACTCGCCCACAATACCGATTCTAGAGGAGGCCTGAGGCTGGGCGGATCCCGACTGGACCCAATAGCTTGGAATGCCGGACGAGACGTTTTGGCCCAACGGGTCGTAACCCCACACCCTGGCGATGCTGCCAATTATGAAAAACACGCCAAAGTAAAGCAGGAGCAATGTGATGCGGCTAATGACGAGATTCAGCGGCTTGAAAAGATTCTGGACTCGATTCTGAAACTGGCGAAAAAATGAGGGTGGTTGCTCAGAAACCTTAGTTTCGAAGTCAATCGCCGACAAAAGTCGCACGCGATCCGCATCCGTCTCCGGTGGTTGAACCAAGAACGAACCGATCACTAATGCGTCAAGCTGTGTTGCCAGGAAACAGCGTATCGCGTCACGAGGTGTGCACACGATCGGCTCGCCCGCGTCGTTGAAGCTCGTGTTGATGAGAAGGGGACACGAAGTTATCGCCTCAAACGCCTCAAGCAAACGATAGAAGCGGCCCATCGATTGGTTGACGGTTTGCAATCGCGAGGTGGAGTCTGTGTGCGTGACCGCTGGAATGTTCGCTCGTTGATCGGGGCGGACCGGAACGACAAAATTCATCCATGGCAATTCAGCGTCGGCCTCTACCGCAAACCATTGAGCAGTTTTGGACTGCAACACAGCGGGCGCGAAGGGGCGAAAGTCTTCGCGATGTTTGATTCGCGAGTTGAGTATGGATTGCATGTTGGCGCGGCGCGGGTCAGCGAGAATGCTGCGGCTGCCGAGTGCTCGCGGACCAAACTCCATGCGGTCTTGGAACCAGCCGACGATTCTTCCGTCCGCGATCCATTGAGCTGTGGTGTGAACCAGCATGTCGTCATTGGACAAGTGTTCGTAACGCAGTCCGATTCGTTCGAGTTCGCTTTGGATTTGGGGATCGGTGAACGCTGGGCCGAGCCGCGGGTCAAAGTGTTTGACGACGGGCAATCGATTTGTGCAGGGCAGGGCAGGGGAATGGTTGTGATCTTCGAGTTGTGATGCGACCTCGAGTGCAGCGCCGATCGCGCAGCCGGCGTCGCCAGCAGCAGGTTGCACCCAGAGATCCGCTGGAGACGCATATTTCAGCAACTGGCCCAGCGACGCGCAATTCAGAGAAACACCGCCGGCGAAGCAGACTTGTTGTTGACCTGTGATTTGCCTGGCGTGTTCATAGATCCGTTTGACAATGTCATTGGTGACAACTTGAATCGACGCAGCGAGATCACAATCAATGGATCGAATCGCTTCGCCGTTTCGTCGAGCCGCAGCGCCAAGCAACGACTCGAGTTGCGACGTCACGAGCGTCGTTTCACTAAGCACATCAACGAAGCGAGTATTGAGGTGGAACGAGCCGTCGTCTTGGACATGGATGACATCGTCATAAATAGCGTTGACGAACTTGGGTTCACCAAGGGGCGCCAACCCCATCAACTTGTATTCGCCATCGTTGACTTCGAATCCAGCAAAGCTGGTACAGGCCGAGTAAAGCAAACCCAGTGAATGTGGAAACGGTAGTGTTTTGAGGGTCTCGATTCCGGACGGTGTGCCGGAGTGTATTGCGGTAGTTGTCCATTCCCCAACCGCATCGATGGTGACAATCGCGGCGTCGCGAAAGGGGCTGACACGGAAAGCACTCGCGGCGTGGCAACGATGGTGGTCGCAAAACGTAATCGGGAACCCGCGAGCGAGACCGAGTTCCTTGCGGAGCTTGCTGGCCAGCCCCAGTTTCCAGCTGAGCCAAGTCGACATCGCTGATTCGAACGAGCTGTATTGTTTGGGGACGCTCGCCAAGTGAGTTTCGACCAGTCGCCCAAACTTCCATACCGGACGTTCGTAGAAAGCGACAGCGGTAAGCTCGTTCGCGGTGATCCCGGCCGTTTTCAGGCAGTAATCCACTGCATCGCAGGGAAAGTTCGAGTCGTGTTTGTATCGAGAAAAACGTTCTTGCTGTGCCGCGGCAACGATCTCACCGTTGACCGCCAACGCTGCGGCAGAGTCGTGGTAGTAGGCTGAGATACCGAGGATTACGGTCAATTCGATTCAAACGGCAAAGAAGGAGCGGGGGCAAACGATTTGTACTCCGATCCGTCCAATATTACTCTAAAGGTGATGTTCCAATTAGACTTGATCGCAGTCTAAACTGGGCAACGGAAGGTTGCACGTCTGGTCAGTGATGGTCGTGTGCGGTTAAACAGTGTTTCCGTGATCTCGTCGCAAGCAATGGCAGCATGCGTTTGACGAGCGGGCGGCAGCGAGGTGATTGAACTTTTTGCATGTCAGATACGAACTTCGAAACTTCGCCGTCTTCAGTGAATCTGACTCGCTCGTCGCATCCGTGGACTCAAGCGGATAGTGCCGCTGGATTCGTTCTGCGATATCTGAGCCCGATGCGACGTCAATTGGTTGGGCTGCTTCAAAGCGAAATGCTTGCTGATGAATGTCTGAAGCGAATCTTGGCACACTTGGTCGCCGTTGGTTTTGGCAAAGACAAACAAGGAAAGCTTCGTGATTTTTTGTTGAAAGGAGTTCGTTCGGCGGCCAAGGCAGCGGTCGCCGATTTGCCTGAAGCAAAACGACCCGTGCTCAATCTCGAATCGCTCACGTCGGATAACGAACAGTGGTTGACTTGGTGGCGTGAGGGGTTGATTGAGCGAGCGTGGCGGTCGATGGAACGTCTTGAGCATACGCATCCGGACGAGCCTGTTTACAAAATCTACCGCGCCGCCACGGATGTCCCTAAAGCAACGCCCGCGCAACTGGCCAAGCGAATTTCTGCAAAATCAGGCGAAGGAATTACTGAACAGACCGTCGTGAAGTTGCTTCCCGTTGCCCGAACCCTGTTTGCCCAGTTTATTGCCGACGAAGTTGCGGAGACGCTGGGCGATCCAACGCGTGAAGAAATTACCCGCGAAATCAAGAAATTGGGGCTCGGCCGGGCCTTCCAGGGCGTCCAAGTTTAAGTCGTCCGGATTCTTTATGGCGGGATCGTCGATCGAAGCGGGTTCGCATCGGTCGAGCTTGTTTTCTCGATGCCGTTGGGCAGTCTGAATGCGTATAATGATGATAGTCGTTCAAAGCGGTTGTTCGCAGCCGTGATCCGTTCGTCATTTACTTGTGTTTGAGCACGCCTGGTGTGTCAGTCCTCCAGGTTTCTGAGTAAGCGTTGCGGGATGAAGACAGCCATAAGCGGCACTTGATTGGAGAAGATGAAAGATGCAATTCAAGCAAATTCCATTCGCGTCATTTCGCTGCAAGCGAACCAGCTTGGTTCAACTTCGAGTGCTGGGACGCCGTTTACTAGGAGCCTGTTTACAAGGATCCCGTTTACTGGTTTTTGTTGGGCTAGTCGCCGTTATAACCTTGGCGTCGCCACCGTCGGATTGCTTGGCACAGGGTGATGTAGAGCAGGGCAGGGCAGGGGGGCGCGGCCGTTCTGGACACGAGCATGCTGGACAACACGAGCATGCTGGCCAGCAACACGGTGACAAATCAGAGAACGTCACCAACAATTACTACGGATATGGGTGGCCTAACCCGTTTTCGCTGGGATCATGTTATCCAGGCGGGCGTGTCACCAACTACTACAACGGTGTGCCTGTCTATTTCGGCAACGGATATGGAATTCCCTACGGTGGAGGTTTTGGTGCCACGTGGTACGGGCAACAATTGAATGGATCGCTAGGCTTCCCGGGAGTGCTCCATGTTGGGCCGCTTCATCCAAACTTGATCCAGCCGAACTTGATTCAACCGAATTTCATCCAGCCGAATTTCAACCAAGCTGGCTTTCGTCAACCTGGGCAGATCGCTCCAGGCATCGGCAACGCGCCAGCAGTTGCGGGAGGAGCAGTACAGCCAGTGCCGTTTCCGCTTGCCATCGACGCGGTACCTGCGAATCCCGCAGTGACGGAGATCCAGCGTCGAGTGGACGTGCTCAAGCCCAGTACGCCAGAGGGACGCGGACGGGCTGACCGATTGCTTGCTCAAGGCGATGTGCTGTTTGCGGCTCAGCGCTACGGTGTGGCCTCTGCAAAGTACAAAGATGCCATGGCCAAAGCAGCCGATTACCCAACGTCGCATTTCCGTCTTGCCCACTGTGATATCGCATCCGGCAATTTTGATCTTGCGTTGACACGATTTCTAATGGCCTTGGAACTTGCGGGTTCCGCGGAGCGAATGAATTTTTCGCTTGAGCAACTTTACCAAGGCGATAAGTTCGCAAAGCAGGTGCACATGGATCGTTTGCAAGATGCGATTCTTCGAGAGCCCGAGGATGGCGGATTAGTTTTCCTCATGGGCCTGACTCTGTATTACGACCAGCATCCCCTCGAAGCGAGAGTGTGGCTCAACAAAAGTCAAGGAATGCCCGGAGCGCACCAAGCCTATGTGCATTATTTTTTACCGGTGGTCGAGATTGCTGAGCCGAAATGATTGTTTCGCTTCTTCGCATCCGACTAGAAACATTGGGCCATTCGAGCGATAATCAGAATTAATGCAAAGCAGTTCACCGGCAAGTCAAACGTCTTGGCTTAGTCTGCTTTGGTAGCCCACCAGTGCCGGAATTTGGACGCCCCCGCCTTTACTCCCAGCGTCCCAGGAGTTCAACATGAAGTACGACATGAGCGATACTCGATTGATTTTAAGCAGAATGCTTACCCTCGCGTTTCTGGTTTTGCCATTCCCTTGGGTAGTGACTCCAAGTGCCTTTGCAGGCGTGCTTGACGTCGACGGTCGGTTGGTGCGATTCGATCGAGACATTGCACCGATTTTGCGAGAGAAATGTCTTGAGTGTCACGGTCCGGAGGATGCCAAGAACGATTTTCGTGTTGACGATGTTGATTCGTTGATGATGTACGTGGAAGCGAATGACGTGTCCGCAAGCAGTCTGTATACCGACTATCTCATTTCAGATGATGAGGATATGCAAATGCCACCGTCATCCACCGGTGGTCCGCTCTCGACCAGCGAATTGGCGTTGATCAAAACGTGGATCGAAGAAGGCGCGAACTGGCCTGAAGGTTTCGCGCTGGTGGCTGCCAGTGAAGAACCGGTAAAAATTCAAGTTGCTGTTGAGCCCCAAGCGGGATTGATAGGTCGAGTCTGGGCATTCCAAGGATACTTGCATCCGGCAGCCGTTCATTTTCCGATTGCACTCCTTTCGATCGGCGGGCTGTTTGTATTGCTCGGTTTGAAATGGCCCGCGATTGGAACTCAAGTGCCGTTGGCATGCTTGTGGATCGGCGGACCCGCTGCGCTCGGCACAACCTTGATGGGCTGGTCGTTTGCAGTGGAACAGGGTTACGGTGGTTGGTTGAGCTTTGACACAACCAAGGAAGTTTTCTGGCACCGTTGGAGCGGTGTCATTATCACGCTGCTGGCAATTACAACTGCGACCATCGCACTGGTTGCTGTACGAAGTGGCCGTGAGAACTTGACAAAAGTTTGGAAGACTGGGCTGCTTGTCTGTGCGATGCTCGTTGGTTTGGTGGGTCACCAGGGTGGAGAATTGACTTACGGCGAAACATTCTATCAACGCGCTTTTGATCGACTGTTTCCACCAGACGTCGTGGTTGTCGACCAGTCTCAATCTCCGTGACTTAATACTTTTGCCGACGCGAACGAAGATAGATCGGTCCGTTGATCTTGAGGCAGATAGGCTCGCTCGATCAGTTCGGGGTCGTATTGCGTCCACGTCTCACGTTGTGCCTGCGCAACCACTTCTCGCAAAATACCTTCATCATGCCACCGAACACGGTATTCGTTGGTTCGATAATCACGTCGTGGCAATTGGCTGTCGGTTTTGATCAACCGCCAAGCTCGAACTTGGAACCGCTTTCGTTGATCGCTCCAATCATAGAAAATCAGCTGATCGAATACCTTTCGACCGGAATCATCGTGGTAGTGATTGACCTCCACTAAATCGACACGATCCGACGCGATGTTTGCGATCGGCGCTGGTGCAATCGCCGCAATGAACACGAGAAACAAGTGACACATGGGTTAGGTCTCCTTCTTGGTTGCCTAACCGCATGGATTGCTAACTTGGTGCCAACGCCGGTAAAGCACCCAAAGAAGGTGCGTTTCGATCCCGTAAATTGTGGTTAGTGCCCGATTAAAGGCTCTGGTGACTTGTTTTTTGAATCACTTGGGGATTTGCATGCAATTCCGACACGCCCTCGGTCGCGACTCGGATGCCGGGAATTGAAGCAGTTCTATGCCTATCGAATGCGCAGCCCTCTTTGCCAAGAATGCATCGGATGCTTTATCCTGGTTACCGGATCGTTCGTTCATTGATCACTCGCCGTGGAATAAGTGGAATAAACTGTGCCCTCCTCTACCCGCAAAGTGCGCTCGAAATCGACACCTAGCAGCAAGACACTGCCGGCAGATCGTTTTATTAATCGGGAGCTAGGATGGCTCGAATTCAACGAACGCGTGCTCGACCAGGCTGCGGATCCGTCGCGACCGTTGCTCGAGCAAGTCAAATTCGTTGCCATCACGGGCTCCAACTTGGACGAGTTCATGATGGTGCGGGTTGGATCGTTGAAGCTCCAATTCGATCGCAATCCGATGGTCCGCGATCCAGCGGGTTTGACCGTTTCGGAGCAATTGCAAGCGGTCGCGGATCGGTGCAGGCGGATGGTGACTCGTCAATACAAATTGCTGCTACAGGAACTCGAGCCCAAGCTCGTTGACGCTGGAATCACTCGAGTGAATCTGAATGATTGCAGCGACCGTTGTGCTGCGGCTGCGGAAACACGGTTCAAGAACGAAGTTCTTGCGGTGCTTTCGCCCCAAGCGATCTACCACGATCGTCCCTTCCCCATGCTGCAAGGGCTCGGAGTTCATCTGTGTGTGCGAATGAAGAGTGATGCCCAGGACGCCGGCGAATCGGATTGGCAATTTGCGGTGATCCCCTTGGGACGCGTGTTGCCTCGAATGATTTCGATGCCTTCGGAAAGTGGTTACGCCTATGTGTTGCTCGAAGACCTCGTGATTCAATTCATCGATGACTTCTTCCCGGGGCGCGAAGTCGAAGAGTGTGTCGCGTTTCGCACCACTCGCAACGCGGACGTTCAGCTTCGCGAGGACGGCGCCGCCGATTTGATGATGGGCATGGAGGAAGTGTTGGAGAGTCGTCGTCAATCGCGAGAAGTACGACTCGAATTGAGTTCCAGCGCAAGCGATACCATGGTTGCATTCTTGTCGGAAACGATGCAACTCACGAGCCAAGATTTGTATCGCATTGTGGGGCCATTGGACTTGACCTATTTGTTTGGCGTGCATGCGTTGGAAGGGTTCGATTCATATCGAGACGCTTCGTGGCCGCCACAATTGAATCCGGCGATCAATCCCACCGAGTCGATGTTCACCACCATCGCTGCGGGCGATGTCTTGATGATTCATCCGTTCGAGCGGTTTGACCCCGTGGTGCGATTGATCGAGGAAGCCGCTGTGGATCCGGATGTGATTGCCATCAAGCAAGTGCTTTATCGAACGAGCCGTAACAGCCCGATTGTCGAGGCGCTCAGTCGTGCGGCCGAGAGAGGCAAGTACGTCTCGGTCATCGTTGAACTCAAGGCACGTTTTGATGAAGCGAGAAACATTGAATGGGCACGCGAAATGGAAACTCGCGGCGTGCAAGTCATTTACGGAATACGTGGACTCAAAACACACGCGAAAATTTGCATCATCGTTCGCCGTGAGCCCCACGGACTTGTGCGGTACATGCATTTTGGCACGGGCAATTACAACGAAGCGACAGCCAACCTTTATTCCGATGTATCGTTGCTGACGTGCGACGACGTACTCGGTGCCGATGCGACATCGTTTTTTAACTGTGTCACCGGAGCCAGCCATCCTCAACAATTGCAGCAACTTTCGGCTGCGCCGTTGAATTTACGCAAGCGTTTGATGGACATGATCGAGTCCGAAACAAGTCGAACACGCCAAGGACAAGGCGGCGAAATCATCGCTAAGCTCAACGCGCTCGTTGACACGGAGATGATCGACGCGTTGTACCGAGCCAGCCGCGCTGGCGTGAAAATCCGCTTGAATGTGCGGGGCACCTGTTGCCTGCGTCCCGGTGTCGAAGGCTTGAGCGAAACCATCGAAGTCGTATCCGTCGTAGATCGGTTTCTCGAGCACGCTCGAATTATTTACTTTCGACACGGTGGTGATGATGTGATCTTTATCAGCAGTGCGGACTGGATGCCTCGCAACCTTGATCGCCGAGTGGAATTACTGATTCCTGTGAACGATCCCGCGTGCCGTACCAAGCTTCGTGATTCGCTTGAGATGTACTTCAAGGACAATACGAATACCTTCAAGATGCAATCCGACGGCAGCTACATCAGACTGCAACCGACTGAGTCAGAATCGGTGGTTCGTGCGCAGCGAGTGCTGTACGACAAAGCTGTCGCTGCGATGCGAGATGCCACGCAAAGCCGTCGTTCGACCTTCGAAACTCATGAAGCGAGACGAGAAGACTGAGTCGCGACAACCCAGGCCACTCGTTCGTTCGCTTGTTCTTTCGTTCGTTGCTACACGTGCACTTCGGCGCTAAGAGCGACGCCGTCTCCGTAGCGACTACGGATCGGGTCGACATAGTCACGAATAAACTCGTCGGTTTGCTCGGGAGCTCGACCGACGAACGCGAGCGGATCCATGGCGGCTTGCAAATCGATAGCCGAGAAAGCCTCGTCATCTTGCAATCGACTCATTAAGTCATTGGACTCGCCTTCGGCTTTGACGCGTCTCGCGGCCTCTTGGCTGTGAACGCGAATGCGCTCGTGCAAGTCTTGGCGATCGCCACCGGCTGCGACTGCCTTCATCAAGATGTTTTCAGTCGCCATGAACGGTAATTCCGCGGCCAAGTTTCGCTCGATGGTCTTGGGGTAAACGACTAATCCATCAGCAATGTTTTGCATGAGCACGAGCGAAGCATCAATGGCTAAAAATGCTTGCGGGATGACGAGGCGACGGTTGGCGCTGTCGTCAAGCGTTCGTTCCATCCACTGGGTGGCTGCGGTCATCACCGGGCTGCTTTGAAGGCTCATGACAAATCGCGTTAACGAACACACTCGCTCGGATCGCATGGGATTGCGTTTGTACGCCATCGCCGAGCTACCGATCTGGTCTTTCTCAAATGGTTCTTCGAGTTCTTTTCGCCCGGCTAAGAGCCGCAAGTCGGTCGCAGTCTTATGCAAACTTTGAGCGATCCCAGACAAGCTATCGACAATCGTGCTATCGACTTTTCGAGGGTACGTTTGTCCGGTAACTGCGTAAACTTGCTCAAAACCGATTTTTTTAGCAACAAGTTTTTCAAGTTTTCGAACTTTTTCATGATCGCCCTGAAAAAGTTCTAGAAAACTGGCTTGGGTACCCGTCGTGCCTTTGGTGCTACGGGCTCTCAATTGCTCAATTCGGTGCTCCACTTCGTGCAAATCCAGAACTAAATCATAAATCCAAAGACAGCATCGTTTGCCGACGGTCGTGGGTTGAGCAGGCTGAAAATGGGTAAAAGCGAGGCAGGGCAGGGCACGATATTCTGCAGCCACCTTAGCTAGTTGGTCGATTGTTGCTGCAAGACGACGGGCAATGAGCTGCATTGCATCGCGAATTAGGATCAAATCAGCGTTATCCGTAACGAAACAACTCGTCGCGCCCAAGTGAATGATGGGTCGAGCGTCTGGGCATTGGTCACCGTAAGCGTGTACATGTGCCATGACGTCGTGACGAAGCTTATTTTCATAAGCCTTTGCGGAATCGAGGTTTAGATCGTTGCGAAACTGGCGAAGTTGTTCGATTTGGGATTGAGTGACACCGAGACCTAGTTCATGCTCGGCCTCCGCGAGTGCAATCCACAGGCTTCTCCACGTGCGAAAACGTTGTTCAGGACCCCAATGGTGGGCCATTTCACGGGATGCATATCGCTCGATGAGCGGATTTTGGTAACTAGATAATTGCGAATCAGTCATATCAGATGCGTCAATGCGGCGTTTCAGGGCGAATTCGAGTTCGATAACATACTGTTTGACCGACGGACCGCTAGAAGCGGCCCAGGCACCTGTTTAATTCACCGGAAAATGAATGAGCGTTCTCCTCGTCCCCGTAAGGGGTTGTCCACGATCCAGATCCATTTGGTCGACTCTCGCGCTGGCTGCCGCGAAGTGCATCGTGATTACGATGCTGGGCTCCTTCTTCATGTCGTCGACTTCCTTTGCCCAGGAAGCTCCGGTCAAGGTGTCTGCGGCACAGACACCTGCTGCTGCAGCTGAAACAGTGACGGCGACGGAAGCCGAAGTCAAACCTCAGGCCAACAATGATCCGCAGCTTGCGACTCCGCAGCTCGATAATTTTGTCTCAGCGCTGGATCTGATCCCGCAAACGGTTGCAGGGCTGTTGCGAATTCCGAACTTACCAGCGGTTTGCAACGCTGCGCCGAAAACGCATGTTGGCATGTTGTTCGACGACGCTGCCGTGCAACCGTTCATCGAAGCTCAGCGTGATCGGGCGGAGAAGTACATCGATTCGATGGAAACAACGTTGGGTTTGCGACCACAGGATCTCTATGACATCGCCTCTGGGGAAGTCGTGGCAGCATGGTTGCCGTTTGAGAAAGATCAACGACGACCTTACTCGCTTTGCATTGTGGCCGACATTCGCGGTCGAAGAGGACTCGCCGATCAAACGATGGCCACAATCGACGCTGACTTCAAAGCCGGCAATGCAACACGTGTTGACGCGACGCACCGCGGACAAGAAGTACGGGTCTACACGACGAAGCCCAAGCCCGGTCAACTGAAAATCGATCAAGTTGCTATCACGCTGAACGATGATCGCATTATCGCGGCGGACCGAGATACCGTCGTGTTCGATCTGCTCGATGCAATCGCTGGCCAGCCCAAGGATACGCCGATTAGCACCGTCGACGATTACAAGTCGGTGATGAAGCAATCACGAGATTCACTCACCGACGTGAATAACAAGTCGGCTGTTGAAGCGGTGCACTGGTTCGCTCGGCCTTTTCCAATGGCACGCATCCTTCGCAAGTCCATGAATGTGGATCGTGGCAATCAAGTTGACATCCTCAACTTGCTTGAGAATCAAGGTTTCGATGCGGTGAAAGCGGCTGGCGGTGTTGTCGTTATCGCTGGTGAAACGTTCGACATTTTGCACCGCGGGTTCATTCTGGCTCCTCCAACAGCAACGCTTCCGAAACGTTTTGCAAAAGCCGCCGAGATGCTGCAGTTTGAAAACTTGCCGCTCGAAGAAATGCCAAAGTGGGTGCATGCCGACGCAGCTAGCTTCACGCGATTGCGTTGGGATATCACGCGAGGATTCTGGGCTGCGGAACCGTTGGTCAATGAAGCCCTCGATGATGATATCTTTCGACCGATGATCGAGGGCATTCGCGACGATGAAGAAGGTCCACAAATCGACATCATCAAGGACGTGCTACCCAACTTGGATAACCAGATTATTTTGGTGACCGATAATACGGAGCCCGCGAGCCCGACGTCGGAGCGAATGCTCGTTGCGATTCGAATCAAGGACGCGCAAATCATTGGCAAATCAATTCGGCGGGCAATGGAAGTCGAACCAGACGCCAGCAAACTCGAGGAAGTCCCTGGCGTCGATATTTGGCGAGTTGAACGAGGTGCCGGTACCGAGGAGTTCGATGCTGATTTTCTAAACGAACTTGGTTTCGATGAAGAAAAAAAGAAAGAGTCGGCCCCGCCTCTCTTGGAGCATTGGGCGATTGCCGTGCTTGAGAAGGGGCCAGGTTCCGATGCAGCCTATATCGTGTTCTCAAGTCACTCGGATTTGGTTGTCCAAGTTGCCAAGACATTTAAAAGCGGCTCGCAGGGGAGTTTTGCGACTCAGCCAACCGTCCTAGAAATTGTTGCCGCGATGAAGGCTCTCGGAGCAGAGTCCGTGTCAGTGGATCGTGTGGTGCGTACAGACTTGGCCTTTCGAACGAAATATGAGTTGCTTCGCCAGGGCCGCTTGGGAGAAAGCGATTCCGTACTTGCATCGGTGGTCCGTCGAATCTTCGCTAATGATGACGAAGAGAAAGGCGAGAAAGTCGATGCAGCGATGCTGCCACCACTGCAACAAATTCAAAAGTACCTTCGCCCCGGTGGCGGTTACATCGAGCAAACCGACACGGGTATGACGCTCAATGGTTTCTTGCTGAAGTAAGTAAACGAAAGGCTGTCACTCGCATGCCAGAATCAACGTCATTCCTGGCAGCCGAGAAAGCGGCGGAATTAACTTTCGCCGTTGTTGCGTCGCGATGCAAGCATCCCACGCGATGTTGCTAGCGGGTCCGCCTGACCGTCCGTCACCACGGGTGATGACACGGTAGATTGCATTTTCGTATTGCAGGCGGGGGAGTCGTGGCATCTTCGTTCCATTTTACAAGGCCGTCGCTCTGAGCCCCGAGGAGCGACGACACAGCCCTCGTCAATCCCGAAGCGCGCGTCGGACTCCACGCGAGGCGTTGCCAATTCTTTCCAGGCCAACGGCCTGACACACGCTAGCCCAGGGCAACGCCCTGGGTCATCGAGCAACAACAAGCACCCAAGCTCTGAAGGGGCGAACCAAACCGTGGCTCGCGCAACGGATCATTACGCGGCCCCGTTGAGCTTTGAGGCTCGTTGAGATACGTCACCACGAGTGATGACGCGGTAGATTGCATTTTCGTATTGCAGCCGTGGCACTTCTGCTTCAATTCGACAAGGTCGTCGTTCAGAGACCCGAATGGTGGAGCGACGGTAAAGCCCTCGCCAATCCCGGTTCCCGCGTCTGACCCCACGCGAATCGCAACTTGGAACTCCGGCAGGCCCCACTCAGCGGTCACCACTGCTTGGTGGGTGTCGGCACTACCACGAAGTAAGTAAAACAGGTTGGCGCCCAGGTAGTCCAGAGTGGCTATCTTGACGAACTTTAATCACAACGAAAAGCGCGAGAGTCAGATGCCGAGTATGCTCAAAGGTCGCAGGAAATTAGATCCAAACCGACCTCGTGTCCGCAGATTACAGCTTGAAACGCTTGAGGACCGGAGGCTGTTGGCAGCCCACTCGCTTCGTGTCCAAATCGTTCAAGTTTGCAACGATGGCGGAACGTCCTGTGCGCTACTGGGGCCGGGCGATACCTCCTTGGCAACGCCAAATGCGTTTGCGTATGAAGACCAGGTGAATGCGATCTATGCCCAGGCCGAGATTCAAGTAGTATTCGACTACGTCCAGTGGAACAATTCTGCTGCGTTGGAAATGTCAGATGCGGAGATAGACCTGCTCTTTAGCGGGACGTTTTCGCCAGGTGCAGCGCCTCCGGCTCCAATCGATGGAGTCCAGATGTTCTTCGTCAATAATTTTGGCGCAGGATTTTCGGGTACGTTGCCTCCGAATTTTGGGAGAAACGCTGGTTTTGCCCAATTGGGAATAATGAATCCCGTGTTCACGACGCGTGGCCGAGGATTAATGGCCAACGAAGGTGTGGCTTTCGAAAGTTTGAGTGGAACGTTAGCCCACGAGATTGGACACGCGCTTGGGCTTCGACACGTTGCTGATGCAGAAGCATTGGGTAACGCCAACGATCCAAAAACGGACACCATCCGGTTACCAAACCCAAATTTGATGTGGGAAGCTGGCGCTGGCCCCAATTTCGATAGTGGTCTCACTTTGGCCGCTAACTTTGACCTGACGCCGGCGCAAGTAAACGCGATGGTTTTGAATGGAACAAGCACGAGCTTTGACCCGGACGGAAACGGCAAAGGCCCACTGACGCCGATCGTTGTGGTTCCAAACGTGACCACAATCAACTCGACCCCAGTCATTCAGAACGAAGGCAACTCAGGTACGACAGATTTCGTTTTTACGGTGACGAGGACCGTCACGACGTCGCCTACGGTGGTCAACTTCGCGGTCTCAGGATCGGGCACCAATCCAGCCAACGATGACGACTTCGACGGCACCGGGCTTCCAAGTGGTACTGTCACCTTCACCGGCACCAGCCCGACGGCCACGATTACGATTCCTGTCACCGGCGATGCTACTTTTGAACCAAACGAAGGCTTCACCGTCACTATCACTGGCAGTGGTGTCGGGACCACAGGCAATACTGCCACCGGCACGATCATCAACGACGATGCAGCCCCGACGGTAACGCTCAGTCGCAACAACGCAGCGATCGCCGAGGCCGCCGGAACGTCGATTATTACCGCGACGCTTTCCACCGCGTCGAGCCTTCCCGTCACGATCGATCTTGGCTTCACGGGCACTGCAACGCCGACCACCGACTACACACGCACTGGCACGCAGATCGTGATCCCCGCCGGGCAAACCACTGGCACCATAACCGTCACTGCCGTGCAAGACACGCTCGGTGAAATCGACGAAACGATCATCGTCGACATCACGAGCGTTACCAATGGTAGTGAAGCGACACCGCAGCAAGTGACCGTCACGATCACCGATGATGATGTGGTCGCATCGGGTCTCGACTTCGGCGATGCACCGGCGACTTATCCCGTCACACTGGCCCAGAACGGTGCCAGACACACGATCGGGTCATTACTTCTTGGCACGAGCGTTGACCCGGAAACTGACGGCACTCCGAGCGCTGCCGCCGATGCCGATGGTGCGGACGATGGCGTGACACTCATCGCCAGCCTATTTAGAGTTAATGGTGCTGCATCAAGGTCAAGCTTCCGCATTGTCGCTACACAAGCCGCCAAACTCGATGGCTGGATCGACTTCAATGCCGACGGCGACTGGAACGATGCCGGCGAACAGGTCTTTACCAGTGTCAACGTGGTGGCTGGCGTGAACATTCTTGATTTCACGGTCCCCGCCTCAGCCACCGTGGGTGATACCTTCGCGCGGTTCCGACTCAGCACCGCTGGATCGCTCGCGCCAACCGGTGCCGCAGCCGACGGTGAGGTCGAGGACTACTTGCAAACGATCGTCGATGGCGACAGTGGCGCCGGCGTGAGGATCACGATTGTGGGCGGGACGATCCGGTTGACACTCGAAAATAACGAGAACGTCGTTCGCAGCGGTGCCACGGAATTGTTCCGAGCCCTAGCCGCGAGTATCGAGTCTCTCCAAGTCAACGGCACCGCCACCGATGATACGATCACGATTGACTTCGCCAGTGGCTTTACCATTCCAGCCGGCGGACTGCAAATCGATGGCGGCGCAGGAAGCAATATTCTCGTCGTCGAAGGGACAGGCGATTTGGACTTCATCGATCCCAGTAGCACGACGCGAAATCTGGGTTCGATCGTCTTGCCCTCGAACCAGTTCAACACGATCACAATTGATCGGGATGCGATCAATCGATTATCGCCCACTTCGAAATCGCTTCGCATCACGTCAGGCCCAGGCGACACGATCGAGGTAGAAGATCGGGCGAACTGGCGTTTAGCCGCTCCCAAGGTGGAAGGATCGACGTTCGTGCTCACTGCCCAGAACCAACTTGGCGGCGGCGAGACGATCGAAGTCGCTGGTGATCGTCCTTTTCAA
>JBGSNA010000192.1:0-4534 GCA_041739875.1 Pirellulaceae bacterium | reverse complement strand
GCGGAGAGTCTCCGGGAGAACCAGTGAGTCCAAAGGATAGAGGTCAAAGAATTGTTGCGGGACCACAAACGACAAATGCGGTTTGTTGATCCCATGAACGATGAAAAATGGCTTATCGTGTTTCTCCGACAACCAACCGCGCGTGTTGTTGACAATGGCTGTGTCAGGCATCAATTCAACGCCGATGGACGTTGGTCCGATGGAAAGGATGCCACCACCGATGATTCTGTTGGGACCATTCTTCGGTTCATGGTTGCTGAATGGCGCTAGCCTCTGCGTCCACGCTGCATCAAGGCGTTTCTTCGGCAACCAGTGATCTTAGTTAGCGTGGTAGTATTTCCCGGTAACATAAGTTTCATAGCCATGACGTTTGAAGTTTTCCTCCAAGGTAACGGCCGCCATCGCCGGGTCCGACCGGGACATTCGATCGCCGAGTTGATAGATACCCGTTTGGTGCGGCGCCATCCCAGTCGCGACTGCCACGCGCGAGGGATTACAGATCGGTGCGGCGCAATAGGCGCGAGTAAAGTTGACCGACCGCTTTGCGAGTCGATCAAAGTTCGGCGTCTTAATACCGGGGTGATTCTGAAGAATGGATACATAATCACTCAAATCATCGATGGCGATCATCAACATGTTCGGCGGATCGGCCTCGGCGCTGAACGCTTTCGAAATGGCGGTATGGGAGCTGGCTAGAAGCAACGTAAAGAGAATGGCTCTCGTGCAGGTTCTCAGAAACGTTGGCTCACAGGAGCGATCCCGACGCGTTTTCGGACTGTGTTTAGATTGTTTGTTCATTGCGTGGGGATTCCGTGAATGGTCCAGTAAACGTCTTCGGTGAACGGGACGCCGACGGCATCGGTCACTTGGATGTTCAAATGCAATTGATCGACGCGATTCAAATGGGGAACACCCAGAGTCATCGTCTTACCGTCGGGGCTCAGCGTCGCGGAGTCAACTTGCAGTTGCTGTTTGCCAACCTCGCCGGTTTCTGAGTGATAGGATTCGGAACCGTAGTTGCCCGTCCATCGGTAATCCCACTGCAGCACCGTGTACGACGCGAGGTCCACGGCCGATTTCCGGTCCAGAGCGAAGTTAAACTCGAGGCGAAGTTCATCTTTTGCAACTTCGCAGTGATGGATCATTCGTAGCGGCTTACCGGTGTAGCGGACTCGTTCAATGCCGCCATCGGCCAATCCGGGGCGACCGTTGTCGTTCCATCCATTGAGTCCCACCACATAGATTTGGCCGTCGACCGGGTTGACTCGGCCCCGCATGATGCCACTGATAAATTCGTGAGGGAATTTTACCAGTGCCGCTTGCGTTTGGCCGTCGACTTCTTGCATCATCAAGTAGAACAAGTTGCCTTGTCCGAAACTCGTATGCAACAAGCGGCCCGCGAGTGGTCCGAAACGCGGATCATCAACATAGAGCTGGCCGCCGGAAGAATTGTCCACCTCTTGCGGCATCCAAATCATTGGTTGGTCAAACGTTTCCGGCGGGACGATGTTCTTGAAATCGATCTTCCCACCATCGGGTGCCCATGAGCGTGAGCCTTTGTTCTGAACGTACCCGTAAAACCCGCCAGGCTTCACCAAGCTGATCTTTGACGCGGGCATCCACGTGCCTTGGTTATCGCTGACGGTCAAGCGGTCGTCAGGCAAAATCCCCATGCCGTTGGGAGTTCGCAGGCCCGTGCAAACAACTTCGCGAGACTTTCCATCGGCCGAAACTTTGATGATCGCGCCGGGAAGTTTGTAGTCGGTGTATTGGCCGCTCTTGGCGTAGTAAAAGTTACCTTCGGAGTCGGTTTGCAGATCAAAGTTGAACGCGTGAAAAAATGTGGACACGTCCGTATCGGCACTAAAACTTTCATAGAAGTCAGCCTCTCCGTTGTCGTCAATGTCGTGCAGTCGAGTCAATCGATCTCGGCACGTCACATACACAAGCCCATCGACGACTTTGATACCAAACGGCTCGAACATGCCTCCGGCGAAACGTTTCCATTGGATGTTCAGCAGATCATCATCGATACCCGATACGATCCACACATCACCGCCCACGGTTGCGACCGCCATCCGGCCATCGGGGAAAAAATCGATCGCCGATGTTCGAAACCAAGTGTTCCACGGCGTGGATTTCGGAATCGTGATCGTGTCGACGGCATACGCGCCTGGCTGCAATCCGACATAACCGACCGTTTCAAACGTTTGCGACCATCGTGGTTTGCCGCCGCGGATCATGTCTTGCGGATGAATTGCGGCAAGCGATTGCGAATCGAGTGGTTCGTTTGGTTCTGCGTAACGAATGATGTCGATGAGGCGACTTTCATTGTCCGCGGGAATCTTAACGACCCATCGATTTTTAGAATCCGTCTCCAGCGTTACGTCGCGAGTGTCACCCTGGATCCTTGGACGCCCCATACCCCGACCCGATTTCCCAACGGCCAGGATCAATGCCTTGCCGCTACCGATTCGAAGCGTCTGGCGGATCGCCAACTGCCCTTCGACACTCGAGGGGACTTCTAAGATTTCGCGTCCTTCGATCGCGTAAGACAAAACGATTTGGTCGCCATACAAATAGTGCCCGTGGTAATCCAGCCAACGACTGGGTAGCGGGCCTCGCGGCAGGAGGTCTTCATCGGGGTAATCAAGCGATCCGTCGTGCCCCCATTGCCACAGCGACAGCGAGTCGATCGGTTTCCCCCTGGGTTTGGGGTAACCTTCACCGCGTCCCCGTTTGTGTTGGGTTTGATCGACGTCCAGAAACCCGCCGGACCAAACGGCGACTTGATCCATCGTGTGCAGGTTGTACGCGATCGAACGATCACCTAGCTTTACCGTCAATGCGCAACTGACATCGCGTCCCAACTGTGAGGCGAGTGCGGGACCATAGTCGCGATCGGGGGCAGGCTTGAACTCGCCCATTTGTTTACCGGTTGGCAAAGAACTCAAGTAGGTTTCGGTGAGCGGAACGTAATCCGGATTGGATCCTTTCATGAAGCGATTGCGAATGTAGGCAACGACTTCGTATCGCTCACGCGGTGACAAATCCGACGCGGCCGCCATGAGGCCGTTACCGTGAGACAGTGTCTTGAACATGCTGTACGGGTCGGCGCCAAACTTCAGTTTTTGGGTACCAAAGGCGCGAGCGGTGGCAAGTGATGGCGTGTTTCCGTCAACGCCATGACATTGCACACAGGACGACTCATAAATTTGCGTACCACGTTTGAGTTTGCCGTTCTCAACCTGCTCAATGATCGTCGCGTGATTCAGGTCGACCGTATCGTCGGTTCCAACGAGTTGCTCCGGCGATGGTTTCAATTCATCGGCCCGTGTTGGGCCGCCGGCTTGAATGGCAAACAAATAGCTCACCAAGTCCAAGAACTCAGCCTGCGATTTTAACGTCGAGACCAATCCGTCGGGCATCATCGAGATTGTTGAGTTGTTTCGTGCTTCGACGTCTTGATGAGCGATCGTGATTTCCGTCAACAAGTTCGATGCATCACGCAAGATGATCGTTTCAGCGTCTTCGCGAACCAACATGCCGGACCGCAGCTCCCCATCAACGGTCAGCAATTGAACGGTTTGGTAGCCATCGCGAATTGATTTGGACGGATACAGCAGGGCCTCGACCAGATGCGTGGGTGTTACCGATTCGCCGAGGCGTGAGAGATCGGGCCCGAGCGGTGACCTGCCTTCACCAGCTTGGTGGCACGTCGCGCACGCTGCCGCCGATGTGTAGAACACGATCGCTCCGCGCTGCGGATCGCCACGCAACTGAGCCTCAAGGACGATGCGATCGACGTTGACTTGCTGCAGAGACTGTTGCAGTGAAACCGTTTCTGCCAATGCCGTCGAACCGACCAAAGCGATTGCGAGTCCGCAATAAACGTTCTTGGCGAACACTTGAATCAAAGGAAAAAACATTCGGTGGGTCGTTGGTGAAGTTGATGGGCATTCGAAAAAGCTCGACGGATCATTTGCGGCGAGGTATTTGGCTTGGATGAACGTGATAATCCCCAGTGGATTCTCGCCACTGCGCAAATTCTTTTCGCAATCGCGCGAGGGCATCCGCGTGCGCTGGATCATTCACCAAGTTGTGAACTCCCCAGGGATCTGCATCGAGGTCATACAATTCTTCCGGCGGCGCGTCGCTCATGCACAACTGACGAAGTAATTCATACGGCAACGGCTGAGTGTCTTTTTGCAGTACCGTTTCGTCGTGCAGGTTATTGGCATACTGTGGGCCCGGGTCGCCATACTCGCCGTGGCCGCTGCCGACGAACAGTGCTTCGCTAGCGGGGCCTTTCACCGTGTCTTGGATCAGGTTGCCGATGTAGTAGTAGCGTCCATCGCAAACTGCCCGTGCCATCGTCTTGTCGCCCTTGCCGGGAGCCGACATGAAACTGTTGTTCGTCTCGGTCATGATCGTTTGCCGATCTGCGACCAAGTCCGTTTCGCCACGAAGGATCGGCCACAGCGACTTGCCGTGACAGACTTCGGCGGGCGTTGCTCCAAATGTTTGCAGGAAC
>JBGSNA010000158.1:0-17324 GCA_041739875.1 Pirellulaceae bacterium | reverse complement strand
TCGTTCGGCAGCCTCGTCGAGTTGATTTTGAAATGCAAATGCCATCCGTGACACCCTAAAAAGTCAAAGAAAATGGTAACCTTATACCACGTCTTACCAAGTCAAGCCAATCTCGTCACTTGATGTTCACGCGATGCTTAGAACTGAAAATAGACAAACGGGCGAAAACCCTTGGGTGCGTATAGCACGAGAGCCCAAATCATCACGGATGTGGCGATGGGGCTGTACCATGCCAGTGCTGGTAGCCGCATCGCCAGTCTCAACCGTGTTTGCCACGCTGTGTGCTCCAAGGCAAGGCAGACGAGCGCGCCAACCACAAGCGGTGGAAACCAATCGATTCCATCCGCGAGCGTCAGCATCCTTACAAGATATAAGCTTGCCGTGTCGAAATCATTGCTTCGAAACAAGATCCAACCAATGAGCACCACGAGCATCGTCAAGAACCAACCAACCGATTTCGGCACACGCAGTCCAAACGATTGCGATGCCAGACGCTGAATCGATAATCCCGCTCCATGCAGGATTCCCCATGCGACAAAAGTCCATGCCGCGCCATGCCACAAGCCGCCAAGCGTCATCGTGATCATGAGATTGCGATACACTGACCAGCCACCACCACGATTACCGCCCAAAGGTATGTAAAGGTAGTCACGCAGCCAACGCGATAAAGTCATGTGCCAGCGGTGCCAGAAATCACTCAGCGATGTCGCTAAATAAGGATGCCGAAAGTTAATCGGAAAGCGATAACCAAGCATCTTCGCGACGCCGATCGCCATGTCGCTGTAGCCGGAAAAGTCATAGTAGATTTGGCCCGCATACGCGAACGCCGCCAAGTACAACGTCCAACCGCTGTACAGATCCGGGCCAGCAAACACAACATCCACGGCTTCACCCAATCGATCGGCGAGCAACACTTTCTTCACCGTGCCACGAAGAAGTTGTTGCGATCCAGCATAAAACCGGCGATTCGACCAATGCGGCACATCGGCTAGTTGGGGAAGCAGTTCTCTCGCACGAACGATTGGACCGGCGACTAACTGGGGGAAGAACGCAACGTATAAAGCAAAATCCAGAAAACTTGACACCGGACGTAGCTTGCCGCGGTAGACATCGATCGTGTAGCTCAATGTCTGGAACGTGTAAAACGAAATTCCTACGGGTAGCACGATGTTGAGTGTGCGAGTGCCAAGTCCCAAGGGCTCAAGGACGAACGTGGCGGACTCGATGAAGAAGTCGAAGTATTTGAAGAATGCCAGCACACCGAGGTTGCTGACGAGGCTCACTACCAGCCAACGTCGACGAACTACCGGATCGTTGCTCACGCTGATTCTTCCCGCGACAGCAAAGTCGACGAGCGTCGAAAGGATCAGTAACGTACAAAAGCGGACGTCCCAGTAGGCGTAAAAGTAATAGCTGGCACCGAGCAGTACGACATTGCGAGTGACACGTTGGCGACATGACCAGGTGATCGCCAGCACCACGACGAAGAAAAACAGAAACTCGATTTGCGAGAAGACCATTCGAGATATCGACTCAATTCTCGAGTTCGAGTTGGTTCACGACACCAATGAGCGATCGCGCCACGATTTCGTTTCCAATCTCATTCAAATGGCCGACACCGAATTGGCCATTGTGAAACCCGCGAGGCCACTTGCCTGCAAGCGATGACTGCGCAAGTCGATCTCGTAAGTCCACCCAACGGATGTTGAACTGGTGAGCGGATTCTTGGATCTCGGGCAACATCGTATCGTTACCATCTTCGACACGGATCTTGCCCTGCATGATGATGGGGACCGGTGGCGCGTACAGTACGATGATGGGCAACGACGTGCGGTTGCGGATCGTTGCGAACACTTGGGGCCAAACGTCATTGGTAACGGTTGGATCGGCAGCGTGATCGTCGTCCATCGCCGCGAGTACGTTCGTGGTGGGAACTACTGGTCCCATGCCAAATCGCAGGGATCGCGGTTGGCTGCCGTCTTGCTCAAAGGCAAGGTTTCGAATGCCATGAATCACAAACGCGGGAAGAAGTTTTGTGATCGATTGCTCAAACTCTCCACGGTTATTCGTTTTGGCGGGTCCAGATGCAACGGCCAAGTCCGCGAGATCCACCACGAGCATGATGTGCCCCGCAAGCTTCAGATGTGACTCAACGCTGGGCATTTGGGCAAGCCAATCGCGAACGTCATCCCCGCTTCTCGCGAATGGGTAAACACGAACCGGATTTCCTGTTGCAGCGTTGACTTTTGCTGCGGTGACTTTTGGTGCAGTGAGTCGCTCGACAATCGCAAAAATTTTGGCGTGATCGGGAACGCTTATCCCTTCGGCTTGAGAGTCACCCCAAAGAGCGAACCTAGCGAGGCTTGATTCGGGAGCCGCATCCATCGAGCGAGCGCCTGGCATCCCCAGTGGCCCGATCGTTGTGTTCGCATAGCCTTCGCTTCGCCATCGGTAGGTGGAGCCTGGTTGCAACGTCCAAACGTTGCGAACCCCGTCGACCGGCGTCGGTAAATAGCTGCGTACAAAAAGCGGCGAAGTCAAAGCGACAAGCGTTGTGCCGACCGTGACGCCCAAGCCCCAACGTAAAACGGCTCGCGCTAAAGAGGAGGGCATCAGGTTCGATTCCGCTAGGGCGTCGATGTGGTCCAGAACTTCAAGCACATCGGCCTATCGACTTCGAGCACTTCACCGGTCGGCTTGATTTCACCACTCGTTGCGTCGACGGCGAATACGACAATGTTGTTGCTGTTTTGGTTAGCGACAAGCAAGTAGCGACCGTCTGGCGAGAACCGAAAGTTCCGCGGATGTTCGCCACCGCTAGGTATACCGAACAAGCGTTTGAGTGTTCCGGTTTCGGCATCGTAGGCGAACCCGGCGATCTCGTTCGGGCCGCGGTTGCTGCAATAGACGAACTTGCCGTTGGGATGAAATAGAATTTCAGCAGACGCTTTTGTTGCGTCTGCAGATGTGTCGTCGGCCATCGTGCTGACCACGGAGACTTTTTCGAAAGTCGGCGGTTCGTACCGATAAGTCGTGATCGTTCCAGAGATTTCGCCAAGCGCCAGTAAAAACTGGTTATCCGGCGAGAAGGCAAAATGCCGAGGCCCAGCGCCAGGATCCAAATCCATTGCTGGCGGATCGGACGGCAATAACGAGCCATCATGACGGAGGTCGTACAGATAGATTTTGTCGGTGCCCAAGTCGGCTGCGGCGAGTCGCGTCCCGCTCGGGTCGAATTGGATGCTGTGCGCGTGCGGTTCACCTTGCCGATTCGCGACAACGCTCGAACCGACATGCTGAACGCTTCCACTTGCCGGCCCCACACTTCCATCGGGCTTGACCGGATAAACGGCGACTGAGCCGCTTCCATAATTGGCCACTGCTGCGTAGGTTCGGTCGTCGTTGACGCAAACAAAACACGGACCACTCCCCATCGCATCTTGGCGACTTCGCATGGTCAACTTGCCGGTCGTTTCATGGACGGACCAAGCAACGATGGAAGCGGCTTTCTCCGTGCCTTGGCGATTCTCAGTGACGCTGTAGAGCGACTTGTTCTCTGGTGTTGCCCAAATAAAAGAAGGTCGCTTGGTTTCGCCCATCATTTCCGGTTGCGACAGCTTGCCGGTTTTGGCATCGAACATCGATGCAAAGACGCCCTCGCCACCCGTGCCGATATACAACCGAATGGGTTCATCGGCACAGGCGCTCACAGCAAACATCGCCATCAATAATAGAGAGAAACTTCGCATCGCAAGTACACGTCTTTTGTAGGGAGTTGGACTATTCGTCAGTAACGCGAACGGTCGTCATGATGTCACCCTTTTCGATCGTATCCACAACGTCTTGGCCTTCGATCACTTTCCCAAAGACGCTGTGTTTACCGTCTAGCCAAGGAGTCGCGACGTGAGTGATAAAGAACTGTGAACCGTTCGTGTTGGGACCCGCGTTGGCCATCGACAAGACACCCGGACCGTCGTGAGTCAGCGACGGATCGAATTCGTCTTCGAATTTGTAGCCCGGTCCGCCTGTTCCTGTGCCTTGCGGACAACCACCTTGGACCATGAAGTCGGGGATCACACGGTGGAACTGGAGTCCGTCGTAGAACTCTTCCTTGCAAAGTTTTTCGAAGTTAGCGAATGTCTTGGGAGTCTTGTCGGCAAAGAGTTCGATGCGAATGGTACCGCGCGTCGTGTCGAAGGTTGCAACTTTCATGCGTCTACTAGCTTGTTCTCAAAAGTAAAAAGGGAAGTGTTCTTGCTGAGCGATTCTGGATTGTATTTAAGGTACTGTCGTTGGCTCAGTCGAATTGAATTCGTTCAACTGAATGTCAATCTGTTCGCCTGCGGTGGGCTCGGAGCCGTCACCAGCCTCGTCGCCCATCTCCACACCGAAGTCGTCACCAAACTCGTCAACCGGGACGTCGTATCGAGTGCCATCGGGCATCAAAAGTTCCGCACTTGCGATCGCCGTACCATCGCCTCCCGGAGCCTGACGGACCAAAAGAGTTGCTGAACTCTTGGATCCAACCACATCAAACGCCATCATTCCGTTAGACGATTGGGCCTGCTCCTGAGTTGTTGTCAGATTCAACTTCATGAATTCGATTTCGCCGACGTGCTCGACGATGACTGGATTGCCTTGAAGTTGGCTCTTGTAAGCTTCAGCGATCATGTTGGTAACGGCTTGGTAGCCAAAATACCCGCCACCACAGCAAACGAGAGCGCCAAGAACTGTCAATCCACCGATAATTCCCAATACCCACAGCCAGACGTTACTGCCGCTCTTCTTGGTTTGTTGATCGCTATACATTGTTCCTGGGCCACCTTGCTGGAACGGGTTGTCGGGTCGATTGGACATGATTCCTTCCTGTGGATTGATTGGGGTGTTGCGGGCAGCCCATCTAGTGCGATCCGCGACATAATTTCAGCCACTATTAGAGCGTTCACAAGCAAGGTGGCCTAGTCGCCACGCTTCCGCGTAAAACGTCAAACGCAACTCGGGTTTCCACTGAATTCTGCACTTTTTGACTCAACAATCGACTCGGAACACGCTCTGGCTCGGATCAAGGTCGCTGGGTTCGTTTGCCTGGAGGTATCCGGGTCAATGACGCTTCGAATGATTAGGCCGAACACCAATTCCGATGACGGTCAAACTTAACGCGAGGACGACGCAGCCAGTGCGCTGAATTGGAAATTGTTTGTCGCCGCACCCAAAAAAATCTGGTGCTGTTGAGCGAAAACGCTTCACGCCACAAAATCGATACTCGCTGCGTCCGCTAGTTGGAATCCGCTGGCATGGCGGCGAAATGAAGACTAAATCGGTGCAAGATTCAAACGAGCCAAATCCAGCTAAGAAGCCGCTATCCTGGTCTCAGCGGCGGAATCCTGCCTGTAGGGCTGGGGCGCTGTATTCCCCCAAGTTTCAATCGGTGAAGTCACGCCGGAGGCCGGAATTTGTACGGGCTTTGCGGAATGGCCGAGCAAAAACCCTGGCAACCGAGAGTCTTGTGCTCCAAACACTTTCGCGGCATGAAAAATTGGTTATTGTAGAAGTGGTTTTGAATTGCTCGAGCTCGCTCTAGGTTCTAGACGACGTCGTGTTCACGGCGGAATCCGGCTGACTTGGTCGGATGATACGACGCGATTCTTTGCGGTGGGTAGGTAGTGATAGTAAACAGCGGGTCGGCTATCTGTTGTCTGTTCAACGGATGTGATCTATCCGCACGGTCAACTCTTTTGAAGATACGCTAGGGAGAATCGATTCCATGACCAAGTGCAAACTCGAGTACATTTGGCTCGACGGTTATCAGCCAACTCAGACCCTCCGTGGGAAAACCAAGATCGAGGAGAACTTCAGCGGCAACCTCGAGGACTGCAAATTGTGGTCGTTCGACGGCAGCAGCACGATGCAGTCCAGTGGCGGCAAGTCCGACTTGTTGCTCAAACCAGTCTTCATTTGTCCTGATCCAGATCGTTTGGGTACTGGTTACATCGTGATGTGCGAAGTCCTCAACTCGGATAAGACGCCGCACAGGACCAACGGTCGTTCGACAATCCTGGACGACGACAGCGATTTCTGGTTCGGTTTCGAGCAAGAGTATTTCCTTTGGGATCCTGAGACTCAAAAGCCATTGGGCTTCCCCAAAGAAGGCTATCCAGCTCCGCAAGGCCCGTACTACTGCAGCGTTGGCGCTGAACGTGCTGTCGGACGCGACATTGTTGAAGAACACCTCGAGCTTTGCTTGAATGCTGGACTGAACGTCGAAGGCATCAACGGTGAAGTGGCGAAGGGCCAATGGGAGTTCCAAATTTTCGCCAAGGGTGCCGCACGTGCCGGTGACGAAATTTGGGTAGCTCGTTACTTGCTTGAACGCGTCGCCGAGAAGTACGGCATTGCGATCAACTACCATTGCAAACCAGTCAAAGGCGATTGGAACGGCAGCGGTATGCACGCCAACTTCAGCAACGAGACACTTCGCACCTGTGGTAGCAAAGAAGTTTACGATGCGATTTGCGAAGCGTTCCAACCACGCATCAAGGAACACATCGACGTCTACGGCGCAGACAACAACCAGCGTTTGACTGGTCTGCACGAAACGCAGTCGATTGACAAGTTCAGCTACGGCATCATGGACCGTGGAGCATCGATCCGGATTCCGATTTTCACCGTCGAACACGGCTGGAAGGGCTGGCTCGAAGATCGCCGTCCGGCATCCAACGCTGACCCATACATGGTCGCCAGCGCGATCATTACCACGGTCAAGAGCGCGAAATTGCCGGCAATGGCTTCATAAGTTCGGCCGGAATTGATCCTACGTAATCTAAAGGAAACCTGGTCACGATATGTGACCGGGTTTTTCTTTGGTGTGACAAGGGGCGAGGGACACAAAGCATTTGCAAATTCAGAGCTGAGATGTTTCTCTCTCGGATACTCACGTGAAGCTAAAGGAATGAGAACTGCGATGGCGAAAGGTCCGGCCGTAAGCATTTGTATCCCCACCTACAACGGTGCGGAATTCCTTGCGGAAACTTTAGCGAGCGCGAATGCCCAGACTTTTGACAGTATCGAAATCGTGCTTTCCGATAGTGGTTCGACCGACGGAACCCTCGATATCATTCGGGCCTTTCAATCACGGTTTCCCATCCGGCGATTGCCTCCTCCTCCACATGGGATGGTTGCAAATTGGAACTACTGCATCGCACACGCAAACGGGCAATACGTCAAATTCCTGTTTCAAGACGATCTCTTATCGCCCGGCTGTGTATCAAATTTGGTTTCTTTAGCTGACGAAGATCCTGGCATCGGTCTCGTTTTTTCACCTCGCAAATTATTAATTAGTGATGAGGCAAGGGGGCACCCGTTTTGTCAAAAGATGGAACGAGAAAGTAGTGATTTGCACTTAGGTTGGGCTAGCCTAAGCCGAATTCAGGACGGACGCTCATTACTTGCTGATCCAGGTTTAGTTAGTCGCGGGTCTCTAAACAAGATTGGCGAGCCTTCGAATATCTTGTTACGTCGTGACACACTGTTGAAAGTCGGCGGATTTGATCCTCGGCTTAGGCAGGTAGTGGACTTGGAAATGTGGTGGCGAATCCTGGGACAGGCAAAAGTTGGATTTGTGGATGCCCCGCTGGCATCATTTCGTGTCCATCCGAAACAAATGAGCGTTGCCAACAGCGATCCACTTCAAGTGATTGCGGAACTCAAGCGATTCGCTGAGATCGCACTCCAAGCTGATTACTCGGTCGCATTCACCGAAACGACTCGTCACATGCTCCACCGGATGCGACGAAAGAACTTATGTTTCGAGTACCTGTATTTGCAGTACCGAAAGCCGGTTCATTGGCTCCGCAGCTGTCTCGGGCTTTATGAGAACGAGAGCTGGAGGGTGTTGTTTAACAGCTCTCTAAATAGGAAGCAGTGACTCACAGCCTACGAGCAGTTACCTTGACGTCGGGTTCGACAGATGGAAATCGGTTTTGAAGGGCTTTAGAAGAGCCTTGGCAATTGCAAAGTACTTGTAGACGGTGCGGCCCATCAACGTTCGACTATAGAGCTCAATTCCTCGCAATGAAAAACCACTCTCTGCAATCATCGCCCGCGCATGCTTTCTTACCGTCGCCGTATTTCCTCCGTCCCACGCATCACTGGCACATCGAACGTGATAATCCCGAAGGGTACTGGGGTGCCAAGATCCTTCGATGACCGGTAATTCGCGCCGAAGATTGCGACGCTGGTACGCGTCACGAAGCGCTTGTATCGCGACGCGATTCTGATCCCCGTAATGGGATGCACTTGCTCGGGAAATGTGTTGACGTTGGCGAATCAAGACTTCGTTAAGATTAGCGATTCCACCAATTTCGGTAAGCCGTAGAAATAGGTCATAGTCCTCAGCAAAACTACGACCATCCTGGTACCCGCCCGCCTGAAGCATGGCATCCCTTCGAAACATCATACAGGACTGCATTAGCGGGTTTCGACCGGCCAAAAGCTCCGATTCTACTTCCTCGCTCGATGTAGGAAACACACGATTAATAAGTGGATCGCCATCGGCATCGACGAGTATTCCCCCTCCGCCTACGGCAACAATAGTCGGGTAGTTTCGCAAGAACTCCACTTGGCGCTCGAGTCGCTGCGGAAGCATTGCATCATCGTTATCCAGCGCCGCGATGAACTTTCCTCGTGCAGCATCGATTGCGGTGTTGCGAGTTGAAACGATTCCAGCGTGCGGCATCGCAATTACACGCACTCTGAAATCGACAAGCGAATACCGCTCCAAAATCGACAAAGAATCATCCGATGACCCGTCATCAACCGCGACTAGCTCCCACTCCTGAAATGATTGTCCCAAGACACTATCAATCGCCTCAGCAAGGTAACGAGACGCATTGAAAACTGGGATTACCACTGAAACTTCAGGAATCTTCAATCAAGTCACCACAATCATAAGTTTTGCAAGAGATTTTTCGAGGTATTGTCTGCCGTAGAACTTTCATGGTCAAGTTACAGAACTTCACATCTTAAGCAAGGCCTCAGCGATTCCCGGCGAGTACTTAAACGTCGTGATTTGCAGTGTCGGCAATTGCTAGCGTGCCGCGATGTTTTTGATGAAATCTTGACTATTGCTGATCGCGAGCTTCTCTAATGAGTCACGACTCAGGAGCTTGATTCAATGTTGCCACCTATTCCCGGTGAGTTTTTAGCTATCAATGAACTTAACCCGTTATGGAGCAAGTGGTTATGATTTTGGGGCGGTTAAAAGCATCGCGAGACGCTAGCAATAATTGACCGCGGAAAACACGGTGTTTTCGCGCTGACCGGGAACAGCTGGTAAGTTACCCTTTGGTTGCCACGCCTGGAACCGCCCCAACTTCCTAAACGAATGGCAAAAACTGTTTCGTCAGTTTAAAATTGACCTCAAATCATGTGATGATTTCCAGTCACATTAGGGGGGCACTTCCTGGGCTATGTTGATGAGCTTAACGGAATCGCAGCGGCCTGTAGTCGGCAAATCAATGACCTCCTCAACTGGTTACCTGCGTCGTCAAGGACTATCATTTAAAAGTGCTCCAGGCTCAAGCACAGGACGACCAGCGGTTGCGTGTCACACCTAACGCCAACTCATGCCAACGAAAGCGCAATGTCAATTCGGTAGGTTTGCATTGTTCGACAAATTTTCGGTCCGAATCCAATCAGTTAGAAGCACCCATGCCAGCGAACGCTAGTGACAGCGATACCAGAGCGAGAGCGAACCTTAGATATTTCCAAGCTAGCAATGGCAAGGGTCTGATTGACCTCCGCGAATTATGGCTGTTCCGTGAATTAGTCTGGGCCTTCGGCTTGCGTGACTTGAAAGTTCGCTATCGACAAACCGTGGTTGGCATCGCTTGGGCGGTTGTCCAACCGCTTTGCACCGTGCTGGTGTTTGGGATGTTGATTCAGTGGCTGGGAGGCCGCGCCAGCGACGGCTCTACGCCATACGTGGTCACCGCATTATGCGGACTTGTACCCTGGCAATTCTTTGCCGCCGCGATCACGCAATCAACTCAATCAGTTTCCATTAACAGTGGCTTGCTCAAGAAAGTCTATTTCCCACGGATCGTACTGCCGTTATCGTCATTCATTCCTGCGAGCGTGGATTTTCTTATCGCACTATGCATTCTTGTTATCGTTATGCTGTCCAATGGCATCTTGCCAAGCTGGAAGCTTGTTTTCATTCCGCTGCTTGCATTATTGACCGTCATGAGCGCAATGACGTTCGCACTCTGGTTATCGGCTCTCAATGCCATTTACCGTGACGTTCAGTTTGCGGTGCCTTTCGCATTGCAGCTAGGGATGATTGTAAGTCCCGTGGTTTACGAGAGCCAAGCAGTGGTGCCAACCGATTGGCAGAGCCTTTACTTTCTTAATCCACTGGCGATTGTGATTCAGCTTTATCGTTGTGCTCTGCTGGATGCAGCGTTGCCGTCAGGTCTGCAGATTTTGATTAGCGCATGCTCGATGACAGTCGTGTTCTTCTTAGGCATGCTATACTTCCGGCGAATGGAGCGGCATTTTGCTGACCGCAGCTGACACCGCGATTCATGTTGATGCTGTATCCAAGCGGTATACCTTAGGGGCATTGCGTCACGGAGATTGCGGACGATTGTCTGAAGTGATGGCTCGGGCACCCCGCCGTTTGTGGCACAACGCCAAGCAATTTTTTAGGCCGAATAGTCAACGGGATGTCGATAGCGACGGTCGGGTCTTTTGGGCGCTACGAGATGTTAGTTTTGAGGTCCGTCAAGGAGAGGTTTGCGGAGTCGTGGGGCGCAATGGTGCCGGTAAAAGCACCCTGCTTAAAATACTCTCGAGAATTACCGAACCGACGTCTGGACGTTTTGGGCTCGGCGGCCGAGTGGCCTCGCTACTCGAAGTGGGCACCGGATTCCATCAAGAATTAACAGGCCGAGAAAATATACTACTTAGCGGAATTACGCTGGGAATGACCCGGGCCGAGGTCCAGCGCCGCTTTGACGAGATCGTCGATTTCGCGGGTATCGATCGATTCCTGGATACGCCGGTGAAACACTACTCCAGCGGAATGCAAGTTCGACTGGGATTTTCTGTCGCTGCACACCTGGAATCCGAGATTCTTATCATTGATGAAGTCTTGGCAGTCGGAGATGTAAGTTTCCAAAAGAAATGCTTGGGGAAACTCAGTGATGTCGCGAACAGCGGACGCACTGCGTTGTTCGTCAGTCATAACATGGTCGCTGTTAAGAGCTTGTGTCAGTCAGCGATTTTGCTTGAAGACGGCAGGCTTACCATGAAAGGCACCCCCGATCAAGTCATTGCCGCACACTTAGCATCCTTTGCTTTGCCGACCGTTTCAAGTTCAGCAAGAATAGTCAATTCTGGAGGCATCAAGCAGATTACAACTTGTCATGCCACAGATATCGCTGGCGAAGTTCAAGCAAAGTTCTCAATCGACGAGCCAATGGAAATTCGTCTCGAACTGGATTTGCAACCCGATGCTGAAGAAGTTTCATTCAAGGTTGTGATGCACTTTTATTTCGATGATGGAACACTTGCGTTTGCGACCGCTTCACAAGAACTCTCGCTGTCCGCCGTCGAGATTGCTCAACATCCACGATGTCGATGGACTTGTCGAATTCCAAGCAAATCCCTGAACGAGGGCCAATACATGATTGAAATGCTGGTCCTCTCAGCTGAACTCCAGATATTCGGCCGATACCCAGAGCTGCTACGGTTTGAAACACATGATGTAAAATCTCGCCAAGGCTGGTATGGTAAGTGGGCTGGCGTCATGCGGCCAGATTGCCGTTGGTCAGTTGACTGCTAGTGGGATTTGCTTTGGTTGCCAATGTCGTACTACAAACTTAAACATTTTTGCAAGCAATTCGTTGCCACCGCAGTACGTCCATTGGGCTTCGTGCCGAGCAAATCGCCGTTGGCCGCTAGTGACCTGCTAGAGCAGAGCTTGACGACCTTGCGATATCTTGGATTTTCGCCACGGCATATCGTTGATATTGGCGCTAATCGCGGTGGTTGGACTCGCCAAGCCCTACAGTGCTTTCCGGATGCACAATACACGGTGATTGAACCGCAACACTGTTTAAGAGACGAAGCACCCGATCTGCTAGAACGGGAGAACGTCCATTGGCACACCGCCGGAATCGGGAAAGAGTCGGGAAGCAGGATGCTGACTCTCGGTGATCGGGACGACAGCAGTTCGTTTCGCTACAGCGTTGCCGATGCCAAGACATTGGGACTGAAGCAAGTCTCAGTGCCAATGTTCACGCTTGCGGAACTCCTTCGAGCAACCTCCCTTCCTCCGCCAGATCTCATCAAGATCGATGCCGAAGGATTGGACCTGGACGTCTTAGAGGGTGCCAAAGCGTACGTAGGAAAGACAGAAGTTTTTTATATTGAAGCGGGAATTGCTCAGCGGGAGTTTTCCAACAATCTTGCGACCGTCGTTTCGACCTTGCAATCCTATGGCTATCGTGTTTTTGATATTACCGACCTGAATCGAACGGTTTCAAGTCGGTCGCTGTGGCTTGTAGAACTTGGTTTTCTGCGTGTCGGAGGTCCTTTGGATCAAGCGGTGCAATCGTATGATGCTTAGCCTGAGAGTGTTTCCTTTTGGGATAACCTTGGGCGTCTAGCTCGTCACATTACAAATCGATCGATTCCTCAACAATGGGCGTTTCGTACGACTCCAGGTTCGGTCATCTCGCGGCTAATCAGCGTTTTCTGGCAACGACCGTATAGTGAATCGGCATCAGGAAACGGTTTGCATCTTCGAGAGAGATCAATTCGATGATCTCGAAACCACTTTCAGTATCGAACAAGCTTCGCAGTCCATGCTCGGTAAAGCGCCAGCAGTCGGGCAGCGGTCCGTGGATGCGTAAATTGAACGGTACGGAGATCAAGGCGAGCCCGCCGGGTTTGAGCGTGCGGTAGATTTCCGCGACTGCTCGGAAGGGTTTGAGCGTGTGCTCGAGCACTTCGGTGCAGACGACGACATCGAAGCGGCCGATTTGGATGGTGTCTGAGTTAGTTTGACAGAGGTCGGCGATATAGGTGGCGCCGGATTCTGGGTCGATGTCGAGCGTCTCAATTTCCGCTTCGGGGAAGTGGGGTCTCGCGCCCTCATGGTCCTGCGGGGCGATGTCGAGGACGAGCAGCCCAGAGCGATCCAGTACCGCGCCCATGCGGCCCATAAACGAGGTGACGTTGTCGCGAACTAGGGCGAGATGACGAACGTCTATTTCCGCGACTTCACGCTGCATCGTGCGGATCATCCTCGCTTGATGAGGTAAGCGTGACCGTTGGAATTGTGTATGAAGAGTTTGTCAGGATCATCGCGGATCTCCTCAATTAACTTGCGGATGCCACCGCAGGCGGAGAAGAAACCGTAGTCATCAAATACGACAACACCACCAAGCACAACTCGGTCCCACACGAAATGAAAGGCTTCCTTGGCGGAAAGATACACGTCGACGTCGATGTGTACCAGCGACCATTGCCGGCTAGCTACCATTTCACCAGTATCGTCGGGGAAGATTCCTTTGAGGATGCGATAATTCGATACTTTGAGTTTTTCAGTTAGAAGTTCCTCCACGATGTAGGTGTTGGTATTGCTGTGTGCGCCGTCGTTGTAGTGTTCCCAATCGCTGGACTTGATGACCCCCTCAAAGGTATCAGCTAGGAAGATAGTTTTCTCCGGAAGACAGGTGGTCAGGATGCCCGAGGTACCGCCACGCCAGACGCCGATTTCTAACACGTCGCCGGGTAGGTCTCGAATTTCGCGTGCGAGATTGTGGAGCGAGAAACACCGGACACGGTCCACTAATGTGTGGTTGCGTATCTTTTCGTGTAGCGAATTGAACTCGGTGTCATCAAGCCACGGAGTGTCGTACGGGTAACTATGAATGGCCTGGTCATCGTAGTGGAATATAGCCCAGCCTTCCTGCTTTAGTGTTTCGCGTAGCGAGTCGACGTTTATTTTTGGTTTTGGCATCACGGTCTTAGCACTTAACGTAAGTCGCCAAAGAGTTCGATGAGCTCGTTGATATCGAAAACGGGGATGTTTCGAACGGCGGCGACGTCAGCGCGTTCGGAGAACGAGTCGTCAATGAAGATGGCGTCGCGGCGGTCAATTAAGTGGGACTTCCGCACACCCTCGGGCGTCTCGAGAATGCGGTCAAAGAGTCGGCGGGAAATCGCATGGGATTCAATCGCGTCTTCTGTCAATTCGGCGTGACGCGCGAGATGGCGGGTGACAAGGTGTAGTTGCTTCCCCTCGCTGCGGAAACGATATAATACGGCGATCAAACGATGGTTCACACCGCCTTCCCAGATGAGAGTATCGTCGAGGTCGGTAAAGACGTGCGAAAATTTAAAGTCGATTTTGGCACGGGTAGCAAGGGCGCGGTCGGTGACGATCTTGTAGCGATTGATGTGGATGTCGATGTCACGGTCGAGTGCGTCATGGAGTGATAGTACCGGAAGGTTGACGCCCATGGCGCGTGCGAATCCAGAGGTCCCAGCTGCGCGCGGCGCAATTTCCAGCAAAACCAGTTCACCAGAAGCTCGCTTCTTCATCTGAAAAAACCACTGTCCGCGGAAGGTAAGAGCACTGTTGATGGCGTGAGCAAGAAATTCGAATTGCGGGTCCTCGACGGATGTAGAACCGACGCTGATGCCATTGGAGACGCGCTCGCGAAGCCTCGCTCCAGTATATCGGAGCATGCCGTGTCGATCGGTGAAGCAGTCGATTGTAAATTCAGGGCCAGGCAGGTATTCACAGGCCAAAATGTCAGGATGCCGAAAGGCATGGAAAGCGAGACTTTCGGAATCCGGGGCGAGGTAGACTCCTCGCGACCCTTGGCCCACTTCAGGCTTAAGAAACAAAGGAAAGGGAAGATCCTTAGATCTCGGATCGTGAAGCTCGGGGACTGGAACCGCATCCTGCAACCTGCGGTAGGTTTCAATTTTCGAGCGTGCGACGCGACAAGTTTCGAGCGGTGAGCCGACCAAACGAACGTCGCCTAGATCGCCAGCGGCAGCCCACTCAGCGAAACGAAGTACCGCACTATCGTGGGCCGGAATTACCAGATCAATGCGCTCCCGTGCAAAGGTTTCGTGAAGGCGGCGAAGCAATTCGGGATCATCGACAAAGGGTAGTCCGCCAACGTAGTGCTCAAACGCGAACGCACCGTGATCTTCGACGCTGTTGCCACCGACAGCCTCAAAGTGGGTGGAATAAGCGAGGGCCCGATTCAATTCGAGGCCGATCTCGGATCCACAGGGAAAAATGAAGACGCGTTTTTTCGGCTTCATGGCGTGGAGGCATCCATCGTACAACAGATAGGGTAGCTATCGTTCACGCCATACGAGTGTGGGAGGCAGGCAATCTGGTGGATAAGAATGTGCGAGATTTGAAAACCGTCGATCAGATCGCCAAGTAGGTTTTGGTTAAAAGACACTTGGAATAACAGAAATGAAAAATAAAGGTTGCATATTGGCCTGTGTGATAGAATTTTCAATCTTGCCAAGGTTTTGAATGACCAGCAGGTAAATGCGATTATGAGGAGCATGAGTCACGAATGTCAATCATTTACACCAAATTCTCTGAACAACTTCTATTTCTTCTTGAGGCCGCTTAACCACCCACTCTGGCACAGAAGATGGCGTTGTGGGGAAATCGCTGCAGATCGGGCGTTTGGAGAAGTTGCCGGCGCCAGCTTGTGTCGACACGTCCGAGCATGAAGATCTCCTCGCGTCGTGCTTCATTCAATTAGCCGACGTGCGCAATCGTATCAGCCAAACGAATTGCACTCAACGATGGAATAGTTGCCGCGGCACTCTACCAGTCTAATCAAGAGTTATTCACCAAGTATGAGCGACGGGCGATGATCACGTTCGAGGGGCTTGGATTCGCTGCTGGAGCTGAGTTTCAATCCGTTTTGCGACGCTCCGGGCCTCATTGCCATCCCTTTCAAGCTAGCGTTTTTGCTGCGTTAGCAGCTTTTGTGTACTGACGTGTTGGGAACTTCCTGTGCGTTTTGAATTTGGTTTCTTAGGACCGCGTGGTGATTTGCGATAGCGACGGATCTGAACTTCTCGAGCCATGCGTTTAAGTTCATCGGCCATTTCAGGTGGCCTCAAACTCCCGAATCGCTTTCGCCAGTCAGTCAGTGGGATCGCGATCGTCATTCCCTGATCCGTTGACGAGACTTCCTCAGCCATGTGATAAGTGCTCATCGAATCGGCGGTCTCTTTGCCATGCACGACTTCGACGCTAGCACGCACGAGTGTCAACACATTGAAACTGATCAATGCCAACGCGTAGGCGATAATCGCTGCGGGCGGATACGCCAACGTATTGATCTCGCCATTGAGGCTCAGTGTCAATTCGCCGAACACGCCCTCGATACTCCAACGCGATCGATAACTATCGGCAATCGAGATCGCCGAGACATCTGTTGGAAGATTGGTCAACAATTCAATCATCGTGTCGCCATCGCTGGTCGGCTCGTCCAGTTCAATGACGACTTTGCGAAGCGATAGTTTGCTGCCGTGGGAATCTTCGTGGATCACCAGCTGCTCGTAAACTGTACCCGTGGGGGTGCGTCCAACTTGGATGCGTTCGCCGACTTCGGTGTACGAGAATCCAGCGTGCCGGCGAATCACGAACCAACTCTTGGCCAACGCAATTTCCGGGAGAAAAACGCTCGTGCAAAAGTTTCGGTCGGCGTACCAGACCACACCAGGCTGCAGGTCGTTGATCAGCTCATGCAGAATGAGTCTCTCTTGCTTGTGACCGCATTCATCGGGATACATGTCTTCGATTATTTGACGCTGCGGATCGAGTACGACCAACGCTTGGCCTGGTAGCGGTGCGCCATTGATCATGCGATGAACGTCCAATCGACGCTCCGTCGCGCGCAGGTGACTGCCATCGAGCACGCGAACGTTGTAACCCGGAAGAATCGCGCGGTGGGGAGTGCCCAATGCGTCGTAGATCTCACGCATCGATGCTGCGGTCGGCTGGTGTACGCGGAATGGAGTGACGGCTTGATCTTGAACACCGCCAAGTGCAGCAGATTCACGAAGCTCGAGAAGAGCAACTGATCTTCTCGTTGGCGTACCGCAGTGTTCCTGAAAATCTCGTCAATCTTTTCGTCCGACCAGACATTCGCGAGCATCGCTCGGACCATAACCGCGACTGGCGTTTCTTTAGTAAACTTATTGAGCAGCGTTTGGATCAAGATTCTCTCCCAGGACGAGGTGACCGCAAGATTCTATGCGTC
>JBGSNA010000135.1:0-1697 GCA_041739875.1 Pirellulaceae bacterium | reverse complement strand
GCGTCAGGGTGGTGAGAAAGGAGTGCGACCACGCCGATTGGATCTCGTAACCCGTCGCGGCGTCTCGACCGATTCCGCCCATTTTGGGAAATACCGCCTCTTTGATTTGGCCTTCGGCGGTGGTAACTGTTCACGAGTAGGCGCGGCCTCGCAACCATTTTAACGTGCGCGGTGTCTACTCTAATCGACTGCGAAGATCGGTGGTGGAGGTTCGCTGCGGAAATAGTGGTCGAGTGACACGCGGAGGATATCCAAGAGTGATTTGTTCTGTGTCGTACAAGTTGCCAGCACCGTCCAAATTCGTTCAAGCCACCGCTGGCCAGATTCGCTTTTGCTGCCCTGGGTTACCTTGCGGTCAATCACCACAAATCGAATGGCCTGTTCGGCTAAGTTATTCGTTGGCTCCAATCCTGGCGTCGTCAGAAATTTCAAATAACTCTCGCCATCATTGGCGAATCTCGCTGAGAGGTTACGAGCTTTCTTGTCGTTGGGAACGCGCAAGCTCGCGCGCGTCAACACTTCCATCGACGCATCTTCAAGCTCACCAGCAAACCGATCGCCCAACTCATCACGCCGATGAATTACACCGAACATCTCCCGAATTGCATCAAGCAATCGCGTCGACCAACCGTGGGTTGCCCCTGCGCTTTGTTCCTGAAGAAATCGCAGTTCGCGAATCAAGTGTGCAAAGCAGAACTGAACGCTGCAGTCGCTCAAGGAACGATACTTGTGATAAGCACTGAAATAATCGCAACCGATTACGCCATTGAATTCTTCACCGAGCACTTCGAGCAAGACGCCGCTGCCACGAGACGGGTCAATGCGAAACACCGAGAATTGGCTACTGCGAAAGCACCAAGTCCACATCCGCTTGCCACTGTCGCGATGCCCTGTTTCATCAATGTTCAGAATCCGCTGGACCTTCAAAGCACCGAACAGGCTTTCGTAAAGCGGTGCGATGGCCTCGCTGACTTTGTTGATGACCTTTGCTAACATGCCACGAGAGAGCTGCAATTGATAAACGTCACGCAGGTACTTTCGGATCGTCGCGAACGAAGCGTGGCAGGCTCCTTTGAGGAAGCCGATGATGCTGGTCAGTTCCGTACCACAGAGCCCCGCTTTGCGAACCTCTGGCGGGATTTTGCAGACGTGTGTTTTATCGCAGGCTTTGCAGTGACACGCCAAAGCTTGGTGTTCCGTAATTTCGGTTCGGCTTACGACTTCGACTTGCTGAAGCGTTGCGACAGGCGAATGGGTGTCGACTGTAACCGGACCACCGCAGCAGGGACACTCCTTGTAGGAGTGTTGCGTCAACCAATCCAATTCGTCATCGGCGAACAGCGGACGAACGATACGCTTGTGCCCTTCTTGCCCACCCTTTTTACGCTCGCCGGAAGGCTTACGCGTACGGATCGGCTTGACGATATCCGATGACGGCGGCTTGGAACTATTGGCAGAGTTTTTGGTTGCCTTGGCAAGCTTCTCGAGTGCATCGGCCAGCTTCCGTTCCAGCTCCTCGAAACGAGATTGCAACTCGTAAAATCGTTGTTCCCAATTCGGAGATCCGTTTCCATCGTTCATGGGATCGGATTCTAATGGAATCTGCGATTTCCACGAATATCAGTTTTTCACCCGTGAACAGTTACCGGCGGTGTTGCCCGCATGGGTCCAAATGACATGCTGTCTGACTCGAAATT
>JBGSNA010000131.1:0-10048 GCA_041739875.1 Pirellulaceae bacterium | reverse complement strand
AACCGCTTGCTGAGCAATCCTTGCTCAAGGCGTCTTGTCCGTTTCACCTTCTGTATACCCCGCGTCTTCAAGTCCCTTTCGGAACCATTCAACTCGCTTTCGGAATCCCGTTTCCACGGCATCACGGATGAGGTAGTCCGTAATCCAACCAGCCACTGCACCGACTAACATGAACACAACCAGAGCCACAATGGACTCTAGTGCTACATTGTTGACATCTTCTCGCATCAGTGCTCCACGCAACATGACCGTTGCCATGGCGAGTGAACCGAGTGCGAGAGCGTAACAACGTGACACAGCTCGCGTTCCCTGTCTCGGTTTTCGTTGATGATTGCTTTCCTAATCGCGCTGACCGGACCTTGCAGAAAAAAACTCAAGTGGGTTGTTTTCGGCGCGGTTCGCTCCAGTGTTCGTATCGGCAAGGTCGCTTGCCACACATGAATCTAAATAATGAATTTTGTTAACAGTCCAGTTCCATCATGGACGGTGCTGCCTATTCGCTTCGTGCTAGGCGGCTTCGTGAGTTGAGATCACTGCGTCTGTGGGTAACAAACGAGCAAATAAGCGATCAACGTTAGCCACTTCAATATCATCAGGCACTTGCTGGCCCGTTGTAATGTAGCTCAGGGGCACGCTAGGTAGTCGTGATTCAGCCAAGGCTGATATCGCCCCCGCGGTATGTGGCGCCTCGTCGAGCTTGGTCAGAATGACGGCGGTGGGTTGGACAGGCGCGAAGCCCTGGAGCACTGAATGGATGCTCGAGGTGCTGTGGGTGGCGCTCATCACCAAATGAGTCTCATCGGGTTGCGCCTCACTGAGTAGCTCAACAAGTTGTTCGATTCTCGCGTCGCTTTGGGGGCTGCGTCCGGCGGTGTCAATCAACACCAAATCGACTTCGCCCAAGCGATCCAAGGCGGGACGCATTTGCTGGACATTTTCAACGACTTCCATCGGCAAGTCCATAATCTCGGCATAGGCCCGTAGCTGTTGAACTGCCGCGATACGAAACGTATCGATGGTCAAAAGCCCCACTCGACGTCGGGCTTCGATGCGAAAACCAGCCGCAAGTTTTGCAACCGTCGTCGTCTTGCCCACACCGGTTGGACCCACCAAAGCGACAATGTGTCGTTCACCGGGTTGCGTGCGAATCGGTCCGCCCAAGCGAACTTCCCTTGCGATGCTGCGATGGAGGTGTTCGTGCCAGTTGGGTTCACCACTGGGTTCACCAAGGTTCAACGCAAAACTGGTGGTCGTTTCCAGCCACCGATTGACGGTGTTCACCGCCACGCCAGCCGCAATCAGACTCGAATAATATGGCTGTAAGCCGTCGGGTAGCGTGCTTCCGACCGATGCACGAGCGAAGTCATTATGAGTGACCGAATTCCAGCTATTGCCGAGCGAGCGTGAATCCATTTCGACGCGAGAGGCTCGATGCATCGGGATCGTCACCGGCGCATCCGTTGTGTCGCGAAGACCTGCGGTGACTTCAACGGCTGTACGCCCGAGCCAACCCATCCAGCCATCGCGAACTTGGCGCGTATGTAATACGGAAGCGTCCGGACCCATTTGGTCACGAATCTCCGCTAGCGCGGCTTGCAGATTGGCGGCTCGGAAAGTTCGGATATGCATGAAGCAAACAGTAAATAATCAGTGTGATTGAAACAAACGGTTTCTAGGTCTTAGGTCGTGTCGGTCCTGTAAAGCTATTTGTCGCTAGCGACTCCGTGCGACTCGATCTTTGTGTCTTGAGTAATTTCGTTGTACGACAGCACTCGAACGTGCGGCAAGCTCGACGATAGAATCTGTCGCATCCCGGGGCGAACGCGTGGACTGACCAACACAATTGGCGGCAAGCCTGCTGTAATTAACTTCTTAACTGCGCCAGCGATTTTTTCGCAAGTGATGTCTACAGCTTGCGGGCTCATTCGAACAAACAACCCGCGTTCGCCGTGTTCGATGCCCGCCGCGATGCGATCTTCCATGGCTGGATCCAACGCAATCACGTGCAAACGGCCCGTGTCGTCGCGATAACGTGTGCTGATGGTTCTCGCTAAACGGTGCCGGACGTATTCGCACAGCCAAACGGAGTCTTTTGTTCGACCTGCATAGTCACCGAGTGTTTCGAGAATGATGCTTAACTGGCGTATCGGCACGTCTTCACGCAGCAAAAGGTGCAACACCTGTTGAACTTCGCTGACTTTAAGGAGCCCAGGAATCAGCTCATCCACGACCGCTGGCGAGACCGCTTTCATTTCATCGATCAAGTGCTTCGTCGCATCACGTGAGAGCAATTCGTCGGCGTGTCGCTTCGCAACTTCTTGCAAGTGCGTCGCCAGTACGGCGCCGGGCTCGACCGTCGTGTATCCGTAAATCGCAGCCTGTTCTCGGCGCATGGGGTCGATCCAAACCGCTGGTTCGCCAAACGTTGGGTCTCGCGTCGGTTCGCCTTCGATCACGCCCGTGGTTTGTCCGCTATCGATCGCCAACAACATGCCTGGGAGGACCGATGCACGAGCGATCGGGTCACCCGCAATGCGGATTTCGTATTCGTATTGGCCCAGCGATGTTTCATCTCGCACGCGAACTTTTGGCAACACAATCCCGAGATCCATCGCAATTGAATTGCGAACGCCCGTGATCCGCTGCATCAAGTCGCCACCACGAGATGGGTCCGCCAAACTCAGCAGCCCTAGACCAATCGAGATTTCAAGCGGATCCACCGTGAGGAAGTCTTCGACACGTTTTTCTGGCGGTGCGTTCGCTTTGACTCGGTCCGATTCGTCGCTATCGGCTTGTTGTCCCGCTCGCTTCACGTTTTGGCGATTCATCATCACCGCCAATCCGATGCATCCGCCACCCAGTGTGGCCATTGGAAGTGCGGGCAAGTTCGTGACGATCATCAAACCAAGGAACACGCCAGCAACGGCGAGTGCCTTCGGATTGCCAAAGAGTTGTTGTAAGAATTGGTGAGGCAAGTTTGATTTTTCAGCACTTCGCGTGACCAGCAAACCAGCGGCTAGCGAGATCAGCAGCGCCGGGACTTGGCTAACCAAACCGTCACCAATCGTCAGCTTCGTGAACAATTCGCCAGCTTCGGTGAAGGTCATTCCGTAACGCACAACGCCGATATACAAACCGCCGACGACGTTCACTATCGTGATGATGATGCCAGCAATCGAGTCGCCACGGACAAATTTACTCGCACCGTCCATCGCCCCGTAAAAGTCAGCTTGAGCCGCGATCTCGGCACGACGTTTTTGGGCGACTCGCTCGTCGATCAGGCCTGCGTTGAGGTCTGCATCGATCGCCATTTGACGACCGGGCATACCGTCCAAGGCGAAGCGAGCGGCAACTTCACTGATCCGCGTGGCACCCTTGGTGATCACGATGAATTGGATCAAGACAATGATCACGAAAATGATGATCCCGATTTCAATCCGGTCTCCAGCGACAAACTCGCCGAACCCCTGGATCACACCCCCAGCAGCTTCCATTTTTAGCGTGCCCGCGCCCGTGAGAATCAATCGCGTGGTGGCGATGTTGAGCACAAGTCGAGCGAGAGTCGTTGCCAAAAGAAGCGTAGGAAAGACGCTGAATTCAAGTGGCGTTGAAACGTAAATCGTTGTCAGCAAGACGATGATGCCGACAGCGATGTTGGCCGCCAACATCATGTCCATCAATAACGGTGGCAGTGGCACCAGGATCACGACCAAGCACATGATGATACCTAACGGTAGCACCAAATCTCGGTAGCGCATGAAGAATTGCATGGACGGTCCTGCGTCTGCGGTTACTGCTTAACAATCACCGCGAACGTTACCTAAATCCCCTCGACGACGTCCAGAACGAATTCTGAGAGAGAACTTTCGACCTCACCCCCCTGCCCGTCTCGTTACGTTGCACTCGCACACCTGCACGCTGGCCTAAAAATCAACGTCAAGGTCGATCGCACGATCTGGAGGAGTTCGAAAGATCGATCGAAATTCCGCGTCTGGAATCCACGCGATTCCATTGGCGTCGGCCCAGTCCATGACAAACGCATCCCTGGCCGTATTGCGGAAACCAAACCACTCGTCACGGAGCCCGAACTTTTCAACGGTGGATTGAAAAAAACGAAAGGCACCACTGCCATGAATTGATTCGAGTAATCGCTCGCGTTCATCCGGTTTCACGCGTGAAACACAAAACTTTCGCATGATCTCCCACTCATGCATATCGAATTTGCTGGGCAAAGCGACGTGATGATCCTCTTTGATAATCTGGCGAGCCTCTTCAAGCATCTCGCTGTCAGCGTCTCCCGCGTATTCTTCGTCGTTCTCGGGACCACAGGTTTCGTAGTACTCGAGGCTATCTAGCGGGACCGAGACTACTTTTCCGGTTCGCGTATTGACATAGGAACACCAGTCCTCGGTCTCCATATCGAGCTCATCAACGATCTCCGAGAGGTTGACTAGCATAAAATGTTGGTCACCAAAACGTGCGGTTGAAACTCTTTTTCCCTGGATCTTGAAGTTCATATTCGCCCACGCCTGGCGGACCTCCGCAAGTGTCGGGTCCGGCGGAATCGCGATGAAGTAGTCGCGATCGATTCCCATCGATTGTTTGAGATCGTCGCTCGTATCCGCACGCAAATCCATGGTGAGTTCGCCCATCAGCCAGTCTTCATCGGCCAAGACTTGTTCACGCAGGCTTTCGATGCAACTGAGCCAAGTTTCCGCGTCACAACACTCTGGTTCGGGGCAATTTGTCCGAGCCTCGTCCATTTCACCGACGGGTTCCATCAGGGCTGCGACAACCAATTTGCGAACGTCTGTATCGCCGTCTTCATCGCCGTCTTCATCGCCGTCTTCATCGTCGTATGCCAATCGTTCGAAGTCGAGTTCGACCTCAATCTCAAAAAATGCTTTGGCGTAAATCGCGGCGACAGTGGCATCAAGCAATGCGTTCGGTTTCGGCGGAGCAAGATCGGGATCTAGCAAATAACCGATCACCGTATCGAGCAGGACGATCTGTTGCTCAGGCGTCAGTTCGTCAAAGATCGGAATCCCACATTGAGGACGCCAACTGTGATTCTCGTTGCGAGGTATGAAATTGCGAATGTCGTCAGTCAATCGCAACGTTGTGTTACAAACACAGCGAGCTTCGGCGCCCTTTAAAACGCGACAGCCCAATGTCGTATTCCACATGACTAGTCTCTCTACTTTGCCAATCGCAGTGTGTCTGGCTTCACGAGCACTTTTATTCGTAACTTAGTTTGCGTCGCGTTGTTTCTCACGCTCCGCTTGGCGGGCTGGGAAGTCAACGGCGATCAGCTTTTGAGCTTTCTCGTCCCAGGCGTATTCTTGGTAATACGGTAGCATCGGAAGTTGAATCCCGTTGGGCTGGCCGGGTTGGATAATTTCTTTCATGAATTCGTCATACGACAAGGGCTTAGGATCATTGATGCTCGATGCGTTTCGCAATTGAATCGCATGCTCAACACCCATTCCACCCAGTTTGGCGACTTGTGTGCGATAAACGTCGGCGCTCTGAGTCAGCGGATTCGTGGCTTCCACCTTGGTGCTCGCGACCACGCCACCCTCGGCGAGCGCTTGTTCCAGCGACAACACGTTTTGCGTTGTCTTGCCAATGGTCTCGCGAGGTGTTGCCTCCTCCGCCGTTACTCCTGATGAGGACGTACCCGATTGAGCGGACGGATTGGGTGCATTGAAGCATCCGGTCGTAAATGCGAATAGCAACAACGCAAGCGAGCTACAGAAAAATTTCATCGAACGAAGCCTTAAACGGGAAAGCGAGAAACGACAGTCGTTCTCAAGCCCTCATTGTATCCGTTTGTTGGTCGTTGATAACGGTTCAACTTGCCAAGCGTCGAAGAACTTCATCGTGGACGAGGCCGTTGGAGCCGATGCCTTCGCCGGATCGGGTTGTTTCGACGCCTTTCCAGTCCGTGAAACGTCCGCCTGCTTCGGTGATGATCGGCTGGATCGCCGCGATGTCCCAGGCACTGCAAATCGGATCGACCATAAAGTCGGCGCGACCCGTGGCAACCATCAAGTAGCCGTAGCCGTCGCCCCATGTCCGTGTCAGCCACGCGTCATGCTCGAGTTTCTCGTACGCGGCAAAGGCACCACGTTTCCTGAACGAGTCCACTTGGCTGGTGAGAAACACGCTGCCGGCGAATTCAGCTTTCTTGGAGACGCGAGCCTGGCTCCATGGTTTCGCGGCATTGCGACGATGCCAACACCCATGACCGATCGCTGCGACAATCATCTCACCCAGTGCTGGGATGAAAATCACACCGCCTAGCGGCTGTTCCTCGAACTCCAACGCCAAGAGCGTCGAGTAAAGCGGCACACCGCATACGAAACTCTTGGTGCCGTCAATCGGATCAACGATCCAGCGATACGGACTGGTACCACGTTGGGCAGCAAACTCCTCGCCTTCGAGCGTATCGAATGCGAAGCGGTCCGAAACGAGCGAACGCACGAGTTGCTCGGCTTCGCGGTCAGCGACAGTTACTGGCGACGCATCCGCCTTCGCTTCGACGGTGAGTTCGCTATCGCCAAAATAACGGAGTGTCGACCGCCCCGCTTCTTCGGCAATCGACACCATCGCAGCGAGTCGCCCGTCGTGTTCCGCTTGCCACTGGTCTGGATTTGAGTGTGTCATCGGTTGCCGTTTTCTAGGTTGCGTCTGCGGAGGACTATTCGTCGGAGCGAGGATCGTTGCCGGAGCGTGCATCGCTGGAAACCTGGTCGCCAGAAACCTGGTCGCCAGAAACCTGATCGCCGGGAAACAGTGATTGGTACATCAACATGCAGGCTCCGACCACCAGCAAGGAGTCGGCGATGTTGAAATTGGGCCATTTCCAGTTGTCGTTGACTTGCCACAAAACCCAGTCTCGAACACCACTCTTATAATCAATCGGATATCCCATCTCTAAAAATCGAGATTCCCACCACATTCCGAGACGATCGTAGAGATTCCCCACGATACCGCCGGAAACACAGCCCAAGGCAACTGTCAGCCACCACGAGTGAATCGCGCCGAAACGAAACAGCCACACCAGGATTCCGATCGCAGCTACCACCGACAGCCCAGCGAAAATCAGCCCCTTACCTTGGCCGATGCCGAACACTGCACCCAAATTGATCGCCGTTTCGATACCAAAGTAGCCCTCGACAAGCCACCAAATGTCCTTTTGGCCGGGCATCCCACGCCATGCGAAAACTGCTGACTTGCTCCACAAATCCAGTACCCCGCCGGCGACCATAATCACGAGGAACGCGGCAATTCGGTCGATGGGCAGCTGATTTGGCGAAATCGCGACCGGAGAAGTTGTTTTTCCGTCCATGGTGACAAAGCGAGGTGCAATTCGGGGGTTTGTTTGCCTGTGAGCTGTCACGTTAAAGCGGATCGCCTAGATTGCCCAGGCGGATTTAGGCGAAAGTGGCTAGATTGTTGCTCTAGCCGTCAACTTCCGTACATTTTCTGGATAGAGAATCCTCGGAATCTAGCGACAAGCCGATTCTGCCGATCTACTTTGGAGACAGTTTCGACTTTCGCCATTCATCAAGCTCCACCAAGCCACCTACGACTGCCATGCTGCTCTCGGCCCAAAAAAACAACGCCATGCAGACGGAACTCGCCTTTCAACGCTGTATTAACCCAGCCTGTGGGGCGACGTACGAGGCTCGCAGCGTCCGTACGTCCTGTGACCGTTGCGGCGAATTGCTCGACATCGATTACGAGTGGGACCGGCTCGCGGTGCCCAAAAAGCTTAATGAATTCGAAGCGATGTGGAGCCAACGCACCAATCCGGTTCGGTTCAGCGGCGTGTGGCGGTTTCACGAACTGCTGCCGTTCTGTCGCCAGGACGAGATCATCACCGTCGGCGAAGGCCAAACACTGCTTCAACAAACCGACAGCGTCGGCGAATTCGTCGGCATGAACTCCGGTCGCTTGCACTTGCAATACGAAGGCATGAACCCCTCCGGCAGCTTCAAGGACAACGGCATGTGTGCCGCGTTCACCCACGCTCGCATGATGGGTGCGAAACGTGCTGCCTGCGCAAGTACCGGGAACACGAGTGCATCGTTGGCACTCTATTGCAGTGCCACGCGGCTGATGAAGGCCGTGATCTTCATCGGCAGCGGCAAGATCTCTTACGGCAAGCTGAGCCAAGCACTCGACTATGGAGCGTTGACGATCCAGATCGCGGGTGACTTTGACGATGCGATGATGCGAGTGAAGCAAGTTTCACAAGAGCTCGGCATCTATCTCGTCAACAGCGTCAATCCGTTCCGGCTCGAAGGCCAGAAAACGGTCATGTACCGCGTTCTCGAAGCACTCAATTGGCAAGTGCCTGATTGGATCGTTGTTCCTGGCGGTAACCTCGGCAATAGCAGCGCCTTTGGCAAAGCGTTCATGGAGCTGAAACAACATGGTCTGATTCAACGCGTTCCCCGACTCGCGGTCATCAATGCGTCCGGCGCCGACACGCTCTATGAACTGTACGAGCGTGGCGGCGTCCGTTGGAACGGCGGTCGCGTGGATATGGATCCGATCCGAGCATACAACGACAAGATGGATCGCGAGAACCTCAAAGCAGACACCATCGCCAGCGCAATCGAAATTAATCGCCCAGTCAATCTCAAGAAGTGCTTGCGAGCACTCGACTTCATGGACGGCGTCGTTCGCCAAGTATCTGACCAGGAAATCTTGGACGCCAAAGCCAAAGTCGGTGCCGGCGGCTTCGGCTGCGAACCAGCATCCGCAGCAAGCGTCGCGGGAGCCAAGATGCTGCGTCGCGAAGGCGTCATCGCACCGAGCGATCAAGTCGTCTGTATCCTCACCGGTCACGAGCTAAAAGACCCCACGGCAACGGTCGCCTATCACACAACGGACCAAGAAGTCTTCAACAAGGTTCTAGGCAGCCGCGGCGTGACCAAGGCCAGCTTCGCCAACCGTGCTGTCGCGGTCCCGAACGACCTGGACGATATCATCAAAGCGATCCAGCTCTACTCGTAGTACTCCGTCATTGATAAGCATCGCGTGATGAATAAGTAACGGATTGAGTAGTGGGATTCGCCAGAATTCCCCAGCTGAAGGATCTCTTGGCAAGATCCGCAACAGCTGTTTTTGCAAGCTGCCCTGCCCTGCCCTGTCCTTCTATTCTCTGCCCTGGGCTTGTTGTGGAAATCGATTCGACTCAGCTAGAGACGCGGTCCGCGTCGGGGGCAATGCACAATGACCAATGGAACGCTTTCGACAAAACAGGTTCAAGCTCCAGCACATCCGCGAGACAGCGCAGCAGAATGCCCTTTCGTCGATTCGAGTTACTCACCGTTGGGTACCGAGTTCGGTAGACACTCTCTTTTCGCGTTGCGGATGCTTGCGAAAACCAAGTAATTCATGCGTTTTTCTTTTGACCTCGCATGCGGTAGCCGATCAGCCAAGATTTTGCCTGGTCGAAGCAAGCGTTACATCTTCGTCACCACAAGGCATGTCAGCAGTAATTTTAACACTGCAGTTTCGAAAGATTCGCGTTCGTCTTGAAGGCTAGGCAACTCGGGATGATCGAAACGCCCCCCTTCCCCTTATCGATCCACGTTTCCGCTGCGGTGCGCGGGACAGGTTAGATTGGTCGACGTTCCTCTTGGCTGCATCCCTTTCCTCGACAGACTCCGCAGCAGGTTCAGTGCCCGCGTTGTTCGTCTGCGTCGTCGGTACTACGGACGCATCTGACTTCCGATCAGCGTTCACGACAGGCTTTCCCACTGGATGGTTCCCTGTCCGTCCAAGCAGTTAGCCAAATCTGACTCTGCACTTGGAGCCGATCGGATCTCCCGGTTCTCGCATTTTGGATTTCCACACATGCACAGGTTCTCGGACTCCGCCGCGTCCTCTCGAGCCTTGCCAATAACGGCTCGAGCGATATTGCCTTCCCACAGAAGGGACCGGGTCGGCACGCGAGAGTGATGATTTCGGAGCTCAATAGCTGGCCTGCGTTTCCTCCAGCACGGACGCTCAGCACGACGTTGTTACC
>JBGSNA010000048.1:0-64360 GCA_041739875.1 Pirellulaceae bacterium | reverse complement strand
GTGAGTCGATTGAGTGCTTACTTGCATTACGGCATGGTCAGCCCGTTTCGAATCGCTCGCGAAGCGAACGAATGGGGCGCTGAAAAATTTCTCGATGAGTTATTGATCTGGCGAGAGTTGGCGTTTCACTTTTGTTTCCATCGACTCGGTGATGTTGATTCGCTCGATGCCCTACCGGACTGGGCGACAGGGACGCTTCAAGCACATCGAAACGACGTTCGCGACGTGACTTACAGCTGGGAACGTCTTTCGCGATGCAAGTCAAGTGAACCCTTGTGGAATGATTGCCAGCGAAGCTTGGTCCGTCATGGCGAACTGCATAACAACTTACGAATGACTTGGGGCAAAGCACTACTCCAATGGACACAGTCCCCGGAAAGCTTGCTTCAGATGATTCTTGATTTGAATCATCGTTACGCTTTGGACGGTCGCGATCCGAGCAGTTACGGCGGCATCCTGTGGTGTCTCGGACAGTTCGATCGACCGTTCGAGCCCGAGCAGCCAATCCTTGGTACTGTTCGACCGCGACCGATCGATGAGCACGCCAAGCGAATCAACCATCGCCGATACCAAAGTGTCGTCGAACGTCCCATTGCGGCGGAGCTTCCAAGCATCACTATTGTCGGTGCGGGCCTGGCTGGGTTGATTGCCGCTCGCACTTTACAAGATCATGGTCTCGATGTTCGCGTGCTGGAAAAATCGCGCGGCGTTGGCGGGCGATTAGCGACGCGGGAAATGGAATCCGATTTTGGGTTCGATCATGGTGCACAGTACTTTACCGCACGTGATCCACGATTTGCTAAGTACGTCCAAAGTTGGATACAAGATGATCTTGTGAAGCCGTGGATGGGGCGAATCGTTGAGCTGGCGTCGGATGGAACAGTCGTGAGTGAAAAACGCAGTGTGGTTCGATACGTGGGTTCGCCATCGATGAACCAGATTGCCCGCCACTTGGCGAGTGATCTTCGCGTCGAGCGGGAGTCCGAAGTTTGTTCGTTGCGTCCAACGGTCGAATCGAAATGGGAGTTACTGGATTCGAAAGGGACGACGCTGCACTCGAGTGATGTCGTTATCGTCAACTGCCCTGCCCCGCAAGCTCATCGCTTACTTGCTAGACATAGTGATCTTGTCCAAAAAATCGCAACTGTTGAGATGCAGCCTTGTTGGGCAGTGATGTTGCGAACTTCGGATGCCGACGATGTGTTGTTTGACGGTGCATTTGTTAACGATTGTGAACTTTCTTGGGTCGCTCGCAATAGTTCAAAACCTGGACGCACGGGCGGAGTGACGACCTGGATGCTGCACGCATCAGCAAGTTGGTCGATCGACCATTTAGAATCATCGCCTGAGGACGTCGCAAAAGCGTTGACGGCAATTTTTGGGAAAGTGACGCATCGAACGATCTCGCACGTTGATGTCTGCCGTGCGCACCTGTGGCGATACGCGATCCCGACCAAGCCACTTGAAGAAGAGTGTTTGTGGGACCGCGTTGCCAATCTCGGCGCGTGTGGCGACTGGTGTGGCGGGCCGCGTGTCGAAGGTGCTTTCTTCAGCGGTTCCGCTATGGCTGGGACACTGCTCAGCCATCTGACCATCGATCGTGTCGCGGTTAAGTTGCCCTCCGCTCCGAGACAAACCTCGCTGTTTTGAAATGAAGGCTCTCGGCGGAAAGGTGTGTCGGTTTCTAGACGATTCGCTGTTTCAGTTCGGTGGCAAGGTCTGAGATCTTCACACGTGTTTGCTCCAGGGTGTCGCGGTCACGAATCGTGACGGTCTTGTCCGTGAGCGACTCACCGTCAACCGTGATGCAGAACGGAGTGCCTGCTTCGTCTTGGCGACGATAGCGGCGTCCGACAGCACTCTTCTCGTCGTAAAACACAGCCATGTCACGTTTCAGTTCACCGTAAATTTCCATTGCGACTTCTGGCATCCCGTCTTTCTTCACGAGCGGAAACACCGCCGCTTTGACGGGAGCCAAGCGTGGATGGAACTTCATGACGACTCGGGTTTGCAACTTGCCGTCTTCGTCCGGTGCTTCGTCCTCGGTGTAGGCTTCACACAGGAAAGCCAACACGCCACGGTCGGCTCCAGCGGAGGGTTCGACGACATGGGGTATGAATTTTTCGTTCGACAGGTCATCGCGATAGCTCAGGTCACGGCCACTGCCACGGTGCTTGGGTTTGCCGTTTTCGTCGAGTTCGAGAACCATGGGACGCGTTGAAGGATCCAGTTTACCTTCCATGTGGCTGCGAAGGTCAAAGTCGCCTCGGTGTGCGATTCCCTCGAGCTCACCGTATTCACCCTCGGGCAGAAACGGGAATGCGTATTCAATGTCGGCGGTGCCGACGCTGTAGTGGGCCAATTCCTCGACGTGATGCTCACGCATGATCAAGTTCTCGCTCGACAAACCCAACGACGTGTACCAAGCCAGACGACGGTCACGCCAGTAGCGATACCATTCTTGGGATTGGTCGGGGTGACAAAAGAACTCAATTTCCATCTGCTCGAATTCTCGCGAACGGAACGTGAAGTTTCTTGGCGTGATTTCGTTGCGAAAGCTCTTGCCGATTTGGCCAATACCAAACGGAACGCGAACGCGGCTGCTATCGAGAACGTTTTTGAAGTTAACGAAGATGCCTTGAGCGGTTTCTGGGCGAAGGAACGCAGTGCCTTCTTCGCCAGCGAGTGCACCGACCGTCGTTTTGAACATCAGGTTGAATTCACGCGGCTCGGTCAATGTCCCGAGCGTCTTGGAATCGGGCGCTAGCACGCTTTCGAACGAATCCAACTTGTTGAGAGTGATGGACTCGGTGCCGATCGTGATTTTGTCAGCATCCTTCGGACGCAGCTTGAAGAATTTCATGCCTCGCCGAGTGACTTCGTCGAGTTCTTGTTCCGCTTCCGCCATCGTCGTGACAAAAATTTTGACGTCACCATGTTCGACAAATCGGCCGCGAACTTGATCGTGGCGGTAGCGTTTTTTGGACTCGCGGCAATCAACCATGTAGTCATGAAACAGGTCATAGTGACCGCTACACTTCCAGACTTGGGGGTGCATGATGATCGTCGAATCGAGGCCCACCATTTCGAAAGTCGTAGGAGCGCCAGCGGCTTGAAGCAGCTCGTTGTGGCCAGCGATCATGTCGTGCCACCAAGCCTCCTTTACATTGCGTTTGAGCTCAACACCCAGCGGACCGTAGTCCCAAAAACCCTGCAATCCGCCGTAAATTTCACTGGATTGAAAGAGGAATCCGCGTCGTTTACAGAGCGATACGATCTTGTCCATCGATTTCATGGCAGGCGTTTTTCAAACAAAGGGTGTTCGGCTGGAGAGCGAAAATGTAGAGATTTATCGCTCGCGCGGCGAGGGTTGCACCTCTCCTCGCTAGGACAGTCGTTCTAGTAACGGGAGTTGCCGTAGCCGAGAGGCGTGGCAATCTGGGTACCGCCCTGAGCCCGTGATGCGTCGATATTCGAATTAATTTGACGACTTATCGCAGCAATTCGCTCCGAAACGGCGGGCTGAGCAGCGTTGAGAGCCAACGATTGTTGGTAGTTTTGCAGAGCTTGGGTCAATTCGCCGGACTTCTCACGAAGTCGCCCCAACGCTAGCCATGCTCGGGGATTATTGGTGTCCTGCAGAACTGCGTCCTCCAAATATTTCAATGCCGTGGCTGGTTCTCCGTGTTCCTCATAGAGCCGGGCCAGTTCAATTCGAGGCTCGGAATATTGCGGGTTCTGGGATGCCCAGTTCTTCATCAAAGCGAAAGCACGGTCCGGCCGACCCGACTCAACCAACAGAACAGCAAGTCCCCGGTGACATTCGACGTGGTTGGGGTCATGGTCCAGACACTGGTTGTAAAGCGATTCAGCCTGTTCGATCAGTTTTGCGTCACCCCGCTGTTGGCCGAGTCGCTGGGTCGTCGCCGCGAGATTGTAGTATCCATCCGGATTTTGCGGGTTACTGGTAATTGCCTGCTGGAACTGCTGGAGTGCCGCAGTGTATTGGCCCTGCTCGTAAAGTCTTGCTCCCGACGCATTTTGGCCGCTCGCAGCCCATTGGCACCCCCCCGAAGCTGTGGTTAGGCAGGCTAGCCCGAGTGTAAATGCAAACCATCCCATGTACTTTTGCTTAGGGAATTGGCGATTCATGGTCGGTCATCCTGACACTGGGGTTAACGCGTGAAAAGTTCAGGCCCCTTGAAAGCCGATACTCTTCCGTACGGGTTGTAACTGTCGGCAAAACTGCACCGCTTAAGCCGTTCCCCCTAAAGTAGCTGTGTGGGGGGTCGGGTAAAGCGAATTGTTGAGCTAGCGGACCGTAGCAACCAAACGGTAAACCTCGCAAGAGAGGAACCGTAAACCTTGCCCCAACGGAACTTTCCAGCGACGCATGACGTCAAAGACGGCCGCGCAGTGCCTCGGTCGATATCAGTGTTACAATCGCGCCAAAACGACCTAAACCCTGCCCCAGAGACGATTTTCGTTGCTTCACGCAACCCTTCAATTACACTTCGAAACCAGGCGTTTATGCATTTTGCCTAGACTTCCTGGCTTATCGAAAACTTTTACACAGCAACGGGTGTCAAACCATCATCGAGCGACCGTCGCGTCACTCGCATTGGTTTTTCAACCAGTCCAACAATTCACAACTCCCTAGACCCTTGAGCTGGACGGCCATCCGCCAGCTTATGAAGAGGCCCTTGGATGACCTTCCGCAAACCTCAATCGCCGTCCAAATTCAGTTCAAGCCTATGGGGCCTGCGTGATCGATTGAGAAAGAAGCGACGTCAAGATCGTCGTTCGCTTTTGGAGTCGCTCGAAACGCGGCACCTCATGGCTGGGCCTCAGTTAATTGGTATCCAACCCAATGAAGGGCAACTGCTGTTTGAGCCGAATCTAAACGCCACCGGTGTCACTGTACTCAACGTTGCACCGAATGAGTTGGTGTTTCGCTTTGACGATGATACGACGCTTGATGAAGAGACTCTGTCAGCGATTCGCATCACACGAGCGGGCGACGATAACGCGTTTGAGTCCGCCTCGGCAACGACGGATCTTGGTACCAGCGGACAAGTGTTGCTGGAGTTCCGAGCGAAGCAGTCTGGAACGATCGGAAATGGGGTTCAAGTTGTCTTCACAACGTCCGACCGGAATGATCCGTCCGCTCGTGTCACCGTCTCTGGACGGACGGTCAGTATCGATGTCAATCGCGCCAATCGGAACGTCAATCCGACGAGCCAGAATCCGACACGTGTCGCGGACTTACTTTCAGCGGTGGCAAACAATGCTGCCGCGAACGCATTAATCGAAGTCATCCAGGTCAGTGGCGCTTCTCAAGCAATCATTGGGACGACGGTAACATCCGGGACGACATTAACGCTTCAAGGAGCGAACGCCGCAGAAGCATTGACGGACTTTGGTACTGGCGGGCAAGTTCGTGTTCGTTTGACGTCGCAATTGCCTGGTGCAGACGGTCGAGGCATTCGAATTACGTTTGAACAACGTAATTTTGGTGGTGTGGCTAATCCTGTCGTCGTTGTCACGGACAAGACGGTCCGAGTTCAACTCAACAGTTCACCTGGGAACGAGTCCACGGTTGCTGATTTCTTGACTGCGATCCAAAACAATCCCGATGCATCAAGCTTGATTGGTGCTGCTGTCGAAGTGGGCAGCGCAAATACCGTCATCGGTAATCAGTTGCCAGCAAGCTATTCGCCGCTCACTCTCAGTGGCGTGGGCGATATTGTCGTTGAGCCAGGGTTCATCGGTTTGGGTGACTCTCCTCGCGAAGTCGTGTTTCGATTTGCACAGCCGCTTCCCGATGACACGTATCAGATCGATATTCTCGGAAGCGGTCCACTTGCGCTACGCAACCTTGACGGCGAGTTGTTTCAAGACGGAGTCAGCTTCACGCGTCAGTTCAATTTGAACTTAGGGCCGAAAGTCGTTGCGGTGGTTCCAGAGCCGATCCGTCGTAATGCAAACGGTTCAATTTCGCCAGAAGTCGGCAAGATCGAAGTCCATTTCAATGATGACGATTTGGATCCCACATTAGCTCGAAATCCTGATTTTTATCAGTTGATTATGACTAACGACACGGCGACAAATCTTGACGATTTTACTCGTTTGAACACACCAGGTTTGCGTCCGACGAGCGTTACGTACAACAATATCACCAATGTGGCGACTCTCGATTTTGGCCGTCCCCTCTCTCGGATTCCTAATCCGAACGCACCAGGACAATTCTTGACGGGCGCTGCGCGTTTAAGAGTCGGTACAACGGAAAGCCTTCCTGGCCCACCGACGCTGGTGAATTTGAATGCCAATCCGAACAATCCAATCGAGCCTGGTGACAGTTTTAGTACTGCGTTCGATCTCAATACTCAGTGGAACATTGGGGCTTCGGCGACACAGTCAGCGCGACTGAGCAGCGAGATTTTTAATGCCACTCCATTCGGTTTGGACCTTCCCGGTCCCGATTTGGCTGGTACGCGTAACATACGTCCGGACGACCCTTCACGACTGACTCGAACGGTGCCGTTGGATTACGTACGGGGCGGCGCGGACGTGATCGATGGTATCTCGGTCATTCAATACAACTTTGCGCCTTCGTGGCTTGGAGATGATCCGAGTCGTCCAGGTGTTGTTGCGGACACGACCTATTTCAACGTCATTAGCCAGCAGCAACGTCAACGCGTGCGTGAAGTGCTGCAGTTGTATAGCGAGTACCTCGGTGTCCAATTTGTTGAAGTCGAAGGTGAGTTTACAAGCGATGCCTTCTTCTCCATCGCAGTTGGCGATTTGTACGGAACCGTGGAATCTGGCGAGACTGCTGTCAACAGTGGCCCGTTCAATCCCAATAATCCCAATGATCCCAACAATATCGCTGTTGCACTTCGTGACCGCGATGGAGATGGGGTTCAAGACTTGGCTGTTTTGGACTTCCAAGATTTTGACCAATCAATTGACGACCAGTTCGGTGGCGAGTTCTTCCGCGGAGCAATGTTCGCTGTCGGCCAGTTGCTTGGCTACGGATACGCCGACGATTTGACCCAGCCGGTAACGCAAAGCACTGCGTTTATCTTTACGCCTGGAACGGAAAGTGAACCGTCGTTCCCCAGCCCCGCCGATATTGTGAACGGCCAGTTCCTCTATCGTCCCGACAGCATCGATGTGGACCTTTATAAGTTCACACTAAATTCCTCAGGGCGGCTGGCGATTGAAACGATTGCTGAGCGGCTTGGTACGGCGAGCTTGCTCGATACAACGCTTCGGCTCTATCGCGTGAATACTGATGGAAGCAGCACTGAGCTGGCGATCAATGACGACTATTTCAGCAACGACTCTTTGATTGACGTACAGGTTGAAGCGGGAACCTACGTCATTGGTGTCAGTGCGAAAGGTAACACGAGCTACGATCCGTCAATTAGCGGAACTGGTTTCGGTGGTCGCAGCGAAGGTGAATATGAGTTGCGATTGGATTTCCGACCCAGTGTTGGAAATGTCTTACGTGACACGACGGGCGTTTCATTGGACGGTGATGGTGACGGACGTCCGGGCGGTGTCTTTGATTTCTGGTTCGTACCTGCCGATGCAAATAATACGCTCTATGTCGATAAGGCTGCGAGCGCCGTGTCGAGCGGGCAAGTCGGTACGGTTGCCAATCCCTACCGTGAAATCGATCTTGCGATCGCTGCAGCGCGACCTGGTGATACGATTCGTGTGGTTGGCAATGGCGGGGCTGACAATCGCGTCGAAACCTTAGTCGACAATCTCGCCTACCACATCGGATTTGCTAGTAACGGACTGCCCTTGGAAGATGGTTCGACGATCGATTTGCCTCGGGGCGTTCGCATGGTCATCGATTCAGGCGCCATTTTGAAGTTCAGCCGGTCTCGGCTTGGCGTAGGAAGCACTTCACCGTTGGTGGATCACAGTGACAGTGCGCTGCAAGTACTCGGTACACCTACACTCATTACGTCCACGGGGTTACCAGCACGTGATGCAACGAATGCGCTGATCCCCGGAAGCGTTATTTTTACTAGCGTCAACGACCGTTCGGTGGGCATTGGTAACGCGCCCGCCTTCACACCGACGCCACAGTCGGGTGATTGGGGTGGGATCGACTTCCGCGGCGATTTGGATGCTTCCGATGAGCTTCGACGCAATCGCGAAGACGAAGGCGTCTTCCTTAACCACATTCAATTTGCAGAGATGCGTTATGGTGGCGGTGCCGTTTCGATTGGTGGACGCCAGGTGCCTATCTCGCCAATTGACATGGCCGTCACACGTCCAACAATTATCAACTCACAAATTTCGTTGAGTGCGGACGCTGCAATGGCAGCTTCGCCAGACACGTTTGCAGAGACACGTTTCACGGAAGCAAATTTCCAAACGGGAGGTGCGTTCACGCCAGACTATGACCGTGTCGGTCCTGAGATTCACGGCAATACCGTGATCGACAATAGTCTCAACGGTTTGTTCATTCGCGTCGTCACCCGAACCGGTGATCAACTCGAGACGATCAGCAACACGGCACGTTTCGACGATACCGATATTCCGCACATCTTGACTGAAAACTTGATCATTGATGGTACGCCTGGTGGACCGATCGTCCAATCATCCGCCCCATCATCTTTGCTCGTTCGTTCAGCCGTAACAACAGCCGGTAGTGTTCCTGTAGGCACGTATGTTTATCGCATTACCAATGTTGACGGTTCCGGGATCGAATCTGCTTCTAGCCAGGCGACCTTGCCAGTCACGTTGACAACGGTCGGCGGTGTTCAACTTTCTCAGTTGCCCACGCCAGCGTCGGGTAGTGGATTCGCATCGCGAAGATTGTATCGAGCGACCGTGGACACGAATGGATTGCCTGGCCAGTTCCTGTTGGTCGCTCAACTCAACGCGAGTAGCACGAGTTTTGTCGATCGCGTTGCCGTTGGAACCACACCACTATCGAGCACCGGTGCCGCGCTCCGAAGTCGACTGGATTCAAGTTTGAGGATTGATCCAGGCACGGTTTTGAAAATTGATGGTGCTCGGATTGAAGCACGTTTTGGTGCAAATCTTCTCGCGGAAGGTTCACCGTCCAATCCGATTATTTTCACTAGTCTTGAAGATCAACGTTACGGTGGCGGTGGAACATTCGATACAAACAACGTGGGCGTTGAATCGGCTCCCGCACTTGAAGAGCTCCGTGGCGATTGGGGCGGCATTTACATTGGCGTTGGCTCGGCGGCAAGCCTCGACAATGTCGTTGTTGCTGGCGGTGGTGGGACGACTCGTATCGAAGGCGGCTTCGCCTCGTTTAACGCGGTTGAATTGCATCAAGGTACGCTTCGTGTTGCCAACAGCCGTTTCGAATTCAATGCGGATGGTCGAGGAGCCACGAACGATACTCGCGTGGGTCGTGGTGATAACGCCTCGGGAACGCTGTTCGTTCGGGCGTCGACTCCCGTCGTAATCGATAGCAACTTCATTGGTGGCGTTGGACCGGCATTGTCGTTCGACGTGAACTCACTATCGTCGGTTGAAGTGACCGATCCCGGACGCTCCACCGGCCTAGTCGATCGAACCGACGTGTTTGGGAATTCAGGCCCATTTATTTTGGGTAACTCGCTTACCAACAACAGCATCAATGGAATGCAAGTTCGCGGTGGACAACTCGCGACGGCGGGCGTTTGGGACGATGTGGATATTGTTCACGTGGTTACCGAATCGATCGAAATCCCGAACAAGTTTGTCTATGGAGGTTTGCGACTTCGAAGCGACGGTCGCGGAAGTTTGGTTGTCAAGTTTGAAAATGCCCCAGGTGAAACCGCAGGAATCGTTGTTGGTGGTTCGCTGTTAGGTGCAGGAGATCAATTCCGCGACATCGCCGATCGCATCGGCGGCTCGCTTCAAATCATCGGTCACCCAGACTTCCCCGTTGTCCTCACCACACTTGCAGACGATTTCGCGGGAGCAGGATTTACACTCGATGGCCGCCCTCAATTAGATACAAACAATGACGGAATTGTTGGTGGCGATCTTGCTGGCAGCCTAGGTCCATTGTTTCCCGTCGGACCAGAAGTTAACAACGGTACCTTGATTGATAACGATGTTGATCCGCTGATTGCAGGTTCGTTCTCCTTTTTGCCTGGACCCGGTGGCGTTGTCCAGCAAGCCACGACGACCGTTCAAGGTCTGACACAAATCTTCACGAACCAAAATTCATTGTTCGATTATGGGTTCTTCATTGATGTTGGTGCAGACGGAGCGGCAGTAGGGCTTGACACAACAACGATTGTACAGCAGCCGACACTTGTGTCCGACGACCGTGTTGTCAGCACAGGTTCCTTCGCGGGAGCAAACGGCACAATCAATTGGGTAATGACACAGTCGTTCCAAGACGGCCGGCCGGATTTAGTCTCGGAAGTTACCTTCACCAGCGATCAGCCGCTGGGAGCCTTACGCTTTATCAATTACTACGATCCAATCATTGGTACAGACTCGGGTGACATCCTTTTCACCGAAGGTACACCTGGAGCGGACGATTTCCGGCTAACAATTCTTGATGGACCAGAAGAAATCGGCTTCCGACAATATGGTGCATTTACGGCTGGTTCAGGATTAAATGGTGCATCCTATGAGGGTTGGATTGCGGATGATTTCCCCCAGCTCATTACGCCGCCGGTATTTAATCTGCCGTTTGTCCAAAATGGAACCGTCGCTGCTGGTGTGCCATTACTTAATGATGCGAGGTTTCCCAATCCGAATTACGGTCCTGGAATTATAACGTCGGCATTGGCGTGGCGGATTGATCCTAACGCAACGTCGGCGACGATCACTTCGAACTTGGAGGTAATCGCCGAGACATTTGGTACGGTTCCAAATTCGGTGACGGGTGGTAATTGGAACGGCGTGACGATTCGTGAAGGCGCGGACGACCGCAACGTTGCCTCGTTTACTGAAGCCGAACCGACTCGCACGAGCGTTGTTGATACAAACTCGATTCCGACTCAATCCGAGTTCTTGGGCGAACTCGCGCCCAACCTACAGAGCGGTGACGAGAACCGTCGTCTTGGTTTCATTGTGGATGGTGCAATCGCGACTAATGATGACATTGACGTTTATTCGTTCATTGGCGCCAGCGGTACGGAAGTCTGGTTGGACATCGACCGCACAAGTAATCGATTGGATTCAATTGTTGAATTGATCGATGTGAATGGTCGTGTACTTGCGTCTTCGAATGATTCACTTGCCGGTGAATCAAGTTCGTTGGGACTTTATCCGAATGCAAACTTCCCCACCGTCGCCGGCGTCGACGCTGACATTGCACAACCGCTATCGGTTGTTGCGGAGCGGCTTCAAGGGCAACGCATCACAATCAATGAGACGATTGTCGATTCTTCGGGAGGCGTTCTGACTCTGTCGATCGCTGGGTCCTTGGAAACGATATCCATCGGCGTGGATACGTTCTTGGCGGATCCAGCTCTGGCGATCAAGACGGCGCTTGAGACACAATTCGCAACTGAACTTGGGCCGATTACGGCGACGCTACAGCGCCGCGACGCACGAGTGACGGATCCCAATAATCCGGCGGTGGTGCTGCGAGCGGGCGATGACTTTGTGATTGAGTTGAGATTTGACGCAAACTTCTTTGTGGGTCGGCAAGCTCCGTTAGTGAGAGTCGATTCCACTGGCGTTCTCGGCATTACGATTCCAAACCCAACGGTCGCGGCGATCACGTTTACGTCGCAATTACAGGATGCATACTCCTCGAACACAAAAGACGCAGGCATGCGTATCGTGTTGCCAGGCGAAGCGGGGACACGCAATATTTATCACGTTCGTGTGCGTAGCAGTAACACAACAAATCCAACCAATTTTGGTGCGATTGTCGATGCGAACCGAGTTCGTGGCGGCTTGTCGTCCGGGCGCTATGAGTTGCAAATACGGTTGCAGGAAGCCGACGAGTCGCCGGGCACTCAAGTGCGTTTGAGTGATATTCGTTATGCCGTGAATGGTATCCAAGTGATTGGCCAACCACTGCATTCGCCGCTGTTGGGCGAAGACTACGAGACCGCGGCCCCGAACGATTCGCTCGCTACGGCGCAGCCATTGGGCTTCTTCGGTGTCACGAACGATGCGAACGCGATTGCTGTTGGCCCACTCCAAAGTGATCAACTTGCCAAGTCGTTCGCTGGCTCACTCGACTCGCTGACTGATGTCGATTGGTATCGGTTCACGATTTCTTATGACAATATCACTCGTGACAACGCGGCTTTGTACTTATCGACGGTCTTTGACCTCGACTATGCAGATAACTTCGCTCGTGCGGATATGGCATTGTATGTATTCAACGAAGCCGGCCAATTAGTGCTCATCGGAGGCGACAGCAATGTGGCTGATGACCAGTCCGGCCAAGCTGGCAGCAATGACTCGGCTGATTTGTCACGCGGTAGCGCCGGTACCCAGGATCCGTACATTGGTGCCGCGGAATTACGAGAAGGTACTTACTTTGTCGCGGTCGCAAACCAGCAACAGGTGCCTTTACCAATTGACCAGTTCTTTAATGCTGCATCGCTTAACCCACTGTTGCGTTTGGAGCCGATTGACTCGGTCCGACGCATTGCTGAAGACCGAATTGGTTCGTCGGGTGGTGGCACAGCGAGTGACCCAACGATCCCGTTGTTGTTTGATGACAACTCGATCATTCCATACAACTTTGATGATCAATTATTGTATGTGAACACGGGGTCGAGTCTGTTCATCGTCAATCCGTTCACGGGAGAAAACTATGGTTCGGTTGGGACGTTCTCCAACGGAGAAGAGATTGAGGAGATCGCTTTCCGAAGCAACGGAGAGTTGTTCTCGTATAGCGGATTCGGAAATCGTCAACGTTCGGACAACAACTGGTTCTACTACCAGATCGATACGGGCACGGCCGCTCTGAGTGCGCCGCTCAGCACAGGGGCGAATATCAATACGTTCAGTGCGATATTCGACGCTGTGAACAATGTGTTTACAGTGGGAGTTGGCAACACGGGGCTAGATGTCGAAGCGACAACGATCGCTGCCTTTGACGGGATTGAACGCGGATTCTTCGTTGCCAATCGACCATTCGATCTCATTAACAGCAACGCCGGATCGCAGTACACGACCAACATTCTCTACCAGTTTGTTCCTGAGTCAGGCCTAGCGAATGGTCCACAAAATGTGTTTCTTACCCGGCTCAATGGTGCTGGAACGAGTGTCCAAGAAGTTGGGCAAATTTTCACTGGCACGTCACAGACGTTAAGTACACAGTTGGGAATTAAGGCACCTACGGTTACGAACGCTGCTGGCCAACGCGTCGCTGGTCTTTCTGACGAAGACAGTTTTACTCTTACCGATAACAACTTAAGTTCGGTCACATTCGAATTTAATTCAGGCCTAACGTTAACCGCAGATGGACTCAATCCTGTTCTCGACGGACAAACAGTCACCATCGATGGTACAATTTTTGAATTCAACACGGGCGAACGTTTACAGTTGTCGCCTGCTCAGCCAGTTGGAACGCTCACGGGAGGTTCGACAGTTCGGGTTGTTGGACTCGACGGGCAAGTTCAAACGTTCGAGTTTGTTCGTACCGGTGCGGCTCGCTTGGGCAATGTTGCGATTGCGACGCTCAACAGTGCTGGTCAGCCGCTCACGGGCGACCAGATCGCAGCTTCACTAGCGGCGAACATCAATTTGCTTATGACCGGAATCAATGCACGTGCTGTCGTGGACCAGGTTGTGTTTACTGGACCAGTGACTCCGCAGTTGACGATCACGGGCAACGGTATCACGACGTTAGGAGACAACCAAGTCACGACGCCTGGCGCGGTTGGGGTAAATGTTTCCGAAACAATTAGCCCTGAACTCTTGGTTAGCCGACTCGCTAATGCGATCCGTAGCCAAGGGATATCAGTGGTCTCGGATGGTAATCAGCTGGCTCTTCCGAACGCGCAAACCATTGTCGTCAATCCGGCAGTTGGTGGCGGGTTGAGCGTTACGGGTCAATCTGGTTTGGCAAATCCAGGTAGCATCGAAATTCTGATTTTCCCCGGTGATACCGAGGCTGTCGTTGCTGCGAGAATTGCAGCTGCGATCGAAGCGAATGGTGGCGGCACGTTATCGGCGAATGTTGCACCAAGTGGAAAGTCGTTGGAAATTATTGGTGGCTTCATCAATAACGTCTTCTCTCCGAACAATTCGCTCATCTCTGGCGGCATACCGTCAGGTGGTGTTCCGATCGTGGGAGGTGGTGTGACCGGTGGAACTGTGACCGGTACCGAGTTGGTGACTGAAAATGGAGTGACGTCACTTTACGCGATTACGAATACCGGCGATTTGTTCCGCGTGTCGGCAGGTGAGTTGAGAACGGTCCGGGATGGAGCGGTTGGAACTTACGTTCGTACAGCAACGGATCTGATTGGCCTCAACTTCACGAGCTTGCGATCGGGGCCGGTTAGCTACAACGACGGTGAGCTTCGAGAAACGCTGTTTGGTATCACCGCGAATGGTGACATCTACGCATTCAACACTGCGGGCGAATTGCAGCCGATTTTTGCTGGTGGTCGCTCGATGATCTCCACCGGTATTGGTGGTGCTCGAGGTTTGGACTTTAGCACACTTAGCTACAACCTGTTCCACGTGACCGGGCAACGTGGTGCTGACCCCGGTCACGGAATTAATCCGACGGGAACGGGCTCCCGAGGCGTCTCTGCGGATGGTTCAACGACGACGACGATCCTGGGTGGTTCAAGCTTGGCGTTTACTTACGAAGCGAATGCCTTCAATCAAAACTATCCTAGCACGGCCGAACAGCCAGTTAACTTCACAGGCAATGGCGTCGTTTCGAATCCGCGAATCGATGGGACGCTCGTCGAAGACCACTACAACTTCCCTGGCGGTGCGAAGGGCGTGGTTCAAAGTAACGCGTTTAGTCTTGAGGGTTTTGCAGCCTCCGATCAACCGGTACTGTATTTTAACTACTTCTTGGAGGCTGACGGTACCGAACTTGACTCTGGCGGGAACATCGCCGGACGTGATGCACTTCGCGTCTATGTTGTGACTCCTGACGGTGCGCAGCACTTGGTTTCGAGCAACAAAACAGCTCGCGGTGCGGGTGCGTTTGACGATGAATTTGATGACCCAACTCAGGTTGGCCAGTACGACGACAACCTCGATGTTGATGTTCAGCTGTTGTTCACGAGCACCAACAGTTGGCGTCAAGCTCGAGTTCCGCTATCGGAATTCGCTGGGATAAGCGGATTGAGTCTGCGTGTCGAATTCTCGACTGCGGGAACGACCCAAACAGGCACGGCGTCACTGAGAAGCAAGGCCGGTAACCAGCTTGTCGAAGGCCAGAGTTTCGTAATCGGGGGAGAAACGTTCTCGATCGATTTCGCGCCAACGATTAATTTGCCTTCCGGTACCCAGCTTGCAAACTTGTACTCGGATCCGAATGCGACCGCGACGATCACAGTCGATGGTTTGCAGTACGTACTTGATGATGGGCGACGAGTCATTGGCGTTGGGCAAGTTGCAATACCCTTGCTTGCTGGATTACCCGCAGGTTCGTCGCTCTCATCGTTGTCGTCGTCCCAGATTGCTACGATTGTGACGGATGCGATTCGCATTAGCCCGCCAGTGAATCCTGTTGTTTCAGGGTTGACGTTCAGTGATTCACAAGATGTGGATCCGAACGCTGGTGGAGGACGCAACGACCGCACGTTCGAGGCCATTGCGTTGCCTTATACGGGCGGAAATATGACGTTTGTCGGCGTCGGGCAACTAGGAAACGATCGGAACTTTGGTGATCTCGAAGACCCGCGAATTCTTGCGTTGGACGTTGTCAACACGAATGACGTCGACATGCTGCGTGTCGAAGTGGTTGCCGGTACGGTACTCAAGGTAGATTTGAGCACCGTCGGTTCGATTCCAATCCAAGGCACGATTCGCTTCTTTGACGAGTTCGGAATCGAAATCCCCGCATCCGTTGTCGATACCAATACAGCCACGCTTCAAGTACCTACTTCGGGAACCGTCTTTATTGGAATCAGCGGACAGCCGAACACGGGATACGATCCGCGATTTGGAACCAACCAAGCACCAGGTCAAATTGGTAAGTACCAAGCGTCGGTGGCGGTGAATTTGCCGTTGTCAATCCAGGCTGATAGTAACGCGATCGAGTTGGGTGGATTGACGAATGTTCAAGCATCACCTTCTTCGCTGTTCTCGATTTCCGGTCAATCGAATGTTCTGGGTATTCCTGTACCCGTTAGCCGATTCATGTCCGCCGCCGAGGTTGCGGGTGCCTTGCGTCAAGTCATCGCGGAACGATTTACAAATGGAAACACGAGTGTGCTGCCAATCGATGGAGCATCGCTGCGGCTACCGTTATTAACGATTGACGATGTGGGTCCATTCGTCGACGAATCCGAGCGTTGGGGGGATCAGTTTAGTAGCGGTGTTCGCGGTGGCGCAATCGATAACGATTTCGAAGGTGTTTACCTTGACGATTTCATCATTGGGTTTGCGGAGCGAGGTGAAATCGCAACCGGTTCAAATATCGTTGACACGCCGTTTGTTCAGGACTTGCGACCCCAGTTCCCATCGCCAGACGATCCAACAAGCAGTCTCAATACGGGCTCGTACCAAGTTGAAATTCGTGATGCCAGTGAGTACTTGAATTCACAGACCGGGTCGGCGTTCCGTACGTTCGATACCAACGACCGTCTTGCGGATTCGCGAAGCGTTGTCGTACGCGGTGCAGATCAAATTCGAGACGGTCAGACGTTTGAAATCACCGATGGCCGTGCAACGGTCGTGTTTGAGTTTGACTTGACAGAGTCCGGCACGGGGGTCACTCCAGGCAATGTTGCTGTGCCGTTTACGCTTAGAGCATTGGTCCCAGGATCTGAACGAATTAACCCAACAACGGGCTTGCCGATTGCGGGAACAGGCGTGGTTCGACCCCAGACGGCAGCCGAAGTGGCTGCGAGTGTTGTGGCTGCGGTGAATCGTAGCGACGTGGGCTCCGTGCTCGCGGTTTCTGCGTTGTTGGCGAGCGGTGTTGATTCGAACACCGATGCAAGAATTAATTTGGCTGGCGATATTGTCGTCGTGGACAATTCAGGTGCGTTTGAATCAATCGATCGCAGCGCACGTCGTGGCGATACGAATCGCGATCGTGATGGCCAGGGCGTGATTCTGATTGAGAATACACGGTTCTTGTTCAACACGAATTACGGCTTGGATATTTCGCACGATGTGACGGCGAATGTGGCTGGAGTTGATACGAATTCGATCTTGCGATACCCACGCAATCTCGTCGAGTTGAATACTGAAAGCATCGTTCCCGGCGTCGTCGTCCAGAGCAATATTTTTGCCTACAACGGAAACGGTGGTATCCAGATCGCTGGCTTGCAAACAACTGCTGGGGAAACTCAAAGCGATCCCATTCCTTTTGAGCGAATCGTTAACAATACGATTGTTGGTGGTTCAATCACTGCTGGTTTGACAGCTCCATCGGAGACATTCCAAGGAGTGTTTTTCCCAGGTGGTGCAATTTCGTTCGCGGATTCGGTTGTGTCCTACACACCCAATGCGACTGGGCGACCACCAGCATCGATTTTCCAAAATGCGATGAACGCATTGGGTGCTCCCGATTGTCTTGGGCGCGGTTCGGAGCCCGTCGACGGTCAGTTCACGGTCTCGCTCGGGTTGGGCGGTTCGCTCGTCGTTGAGTTTACGAACAACTTGCTGACCGGAAGTGGAGATTCACGGCCAGACCTCATCGTTTTTGAAACGGGTGATGTTGAGTCGGTGCAAGTCCAAGTCAGTCGCGATGGGATCACCTTCTTTACCGTTGGAATTCTCGGTGGATTGACCAACCAGATTGACTTGGATGCGGCAGGTTTTGGACCGCAAGATCGATTCGCGTTCGTCAGGTTGACTGATTTGCGTCAAGGCAGCACCTCGAGTTCATCTCTTGGTGCGGACATCGACGCGATTGGTGCACTGACCACGGTGCCCGTTGATCTCTACGTTGCTGGCGGAAACGGGATCAACGTTGTTGGCCGAGCGGCCCCAGCACTCTTGAACAATGTTGTTTCGAACTCGGATGTCGGTATTGTTCTGCCGGCGGGAAGCACGTTGCCGATCGTGGGTGGAAATGCGTTTTACCGCAACACATTGAATGTTCCCGCTGGGGCGTCTGTGGGACAATTTGCTCAGCAGTTAACGAGCAGTGAGTCTGTCTTTGTTTCACCGGCTGATCTTGTGTTTTCGCCGTCGGCCGGTTCTCGCATCATCGATAGTTCGATTGATTCGGTGGAGGACCGATCGAGTTTGACCGCCGTCAAGAATCCGCTCGGTTTGCCGACTTCGCCAATCCTAGCTCCGCGTTTGGATGTGAATGGTCAACTTCGCATCGACGATCCGAATGTTGCGACGCCCAGTGGTTTGGGTGAGCGAGTTTTCAAAGATCGTGGAGCTTCGGATCGTGGCGACCTTTTTGGACCTCGAGCCGTTCTTCTTTCACCAACCGCACCTGATCTTGGTTTGAGTGCCGGTGTTGTAAGCGTGTTTGGTGAGGCACCGAGAGCATTCGAAATTCAGATACTGGATGGTCTTGCTCCAGCTGACGTAACGCCCGGCACGGGGATCGATGATCGAACCGTATCGAGCAGTTCCGTCTTGTTGTTCAAGGACAACGTTCCTTTGGTTGAGGGAATCGACTATCGATTCGGATACAACCCAAGCACGAACGTTATTCGATTGACACCAATCGCAGGGGTCTTCGCTCGCGAGGCAACCTATGTAATCCGGTTGGTCGATTCAAGTGACGCAATCATCTCGGCTTCGGACGGAACTGGATATTTTGATGGGACGCGATTAAGCGTCATTGACTCATCCGGTGCAACGACGACGTTCGAATATGAAACGGGAATTACGATTACACCTTCGACTATTCTCCAAACCGCTGGCGCAGCGGATGGATTGACGCTCGAAGTTTTCGATGGCGTCAATACGGTGATTTACGAACTGGATGACGACGGAATTACCGGTGTCGATAGCAATCCAGTGGACATTTCAGCTTTGTCAACGCTTGAAGAAATTGTCGCAAGTATCGCAGCGGCGATCAACGCGACCAGCGGATTGACATTGACCGCGGTTGCCAATGAGTCAAGCGTCCAGTTGCTCGGAGCGAATCCACTTGCCTCGGTGACGTCTAGCAGTCCGCTTGCTTCCGTTTCTGGGACCATCGGAACAGCAATTGGTTTTGGGCTGCAAATTCCAGCTGATGGTGCTCGGCCGGCTGACACGCTAGTTGATGGTCAAGTCTTTGTGGTTCGCCGTGGCGCAACCACTGCATTCACGTTTGAGTTTGACAACGACAATGTGATTTCGACGACCGGTGCGATCCCTATTCGATTCAGTGCAGCGTCGACTCTTGACGACATTGCAAATGAGATTGTTCGCGCGGTTGGTGGTACAGGTCTGGGTTTGAGTCCATCGAATGTTGGGTTTGGTCGTGTCTTCCTCGGTGGCGATACGAACTACTCTGTGGACGTTACCGCAAGTGTGTTGACACAAGTAGGCATCGCGGGTGAAGTTGCGACGGTTCCGATCACCATTCAGATCGACCAGAGCCGTGCAAGTGTTGCTGTGACAATTCAAGGCGTGATTGATTCACTCAGTCTCCCAGGTGTGTCGACATCGTTGATCAATGATCGAATCTTTGTGGAAGGAACGAATGGCATCAGCGGCGTAGGCTCGGTTGGTTCGGCGGTGATCGCTGACTTGGTGGGTAATCGTTTGCAGAGTAACCAATCCAACGGGAAGACCGAGCTGACGATTTTCATTGGAAACGGCTTCGATTTTGGGGATGCGCCGGCACCTTACCTGTCGCTCGCATCAGGTTTGCATCCGCGACACGCGATCGATCCGACATTCACGCTTGGTGCGACGGTTACACCAGATGCGGATGCGTTGGTGCCTAACGCAGATGAAGATGATGGAATTGGAATTCCCGTTTCTATGCGTGCTGGGTTCCAAAGCCAGGTTACGATCAATGTGAATAGTGCTGCCGGTCGGGCGTTTTATGTCGACGCTTGGTTTGACTGGAACGGTAACCGGGTATTCGATGCCAACGAAGCCATTCGATATGGTTCGGCTGGTACTGGACGCATTCCATTGTCGACCGGAGCGAACATAGTTCCCGTTACCGTGCCTGCCGATGCCGTGACGGGTGAGATCTACGCTAGGTTCCGTTTAAGCGAACCAGTGTTTGATTCCAATGGTCTTGCTGTTTTGCTTGGACCAACGGGAGACGCCGCCAGCGGTGAAGTGGAAGATTATTCGTTGTTTGTCACGAACAATCCGTTCACAAATCCGTTGAGAGCCGGTGACGTCAACAATAGTGGTGCAACCACGCCGCTTGACGCACTCCAGATCATCAACGTCTTGAATCGGTACCAGTCGGTTGATCCGAATGCGAGGACCATCAACCTGAGCGATCCATTGCCTGCGGGATTCGTCTTGCCGGCGTTCCCTGACGTGAATGGCGACGGCCAGATTTCTGCCGCCGACGCTCTTGCGGTGATCCAGATTCTGAATCAAGCCGACGCGAATAACGGCTTAGGCGAAGGGGAGTCCGTCGCAACAGGTTTCGTTCGTACATCGAGCGGTGTGCTTGCGTCACAAGCCACCATGATCGGTGACGCCCTGGTCAACGGTTCATTGGTCGCTAGTGGAGCTGTTCGCGAGGAAGTGTCGCTTCCAGTCCAGAGCGTAACGAGTAAGCAAATCGATCAATCGAGCGTCTTTGATCCTCAAGCTATAATTGAACTGGATTCGATCGTGGATTTGATTGCGGAGGACAACGCAAATGCTCGTTTGAGCTTGGATTCCAGCGAGTCGGAGGTCAATCCGTTTGATAAGATTTTTGCGCAATTGTAACGCTTGCGTGGGAGCTTCCTAACGGAAGCGGCGGTGATTTTTCTGTCACCGCCGAGGCGAGGGACGTAAGATAGCGATGAAGTTTTACCGTTTGGTAAGTTTTTGCCGATTGCGGGAAACATCTTGTTCGTTCGGGAGTCTTAGGATTGTGAGGCTTCCAGTAACCGATGATGGATAGACGCTTACTTTCCTTGGTCCAATAACCACCGCAACGCATGTTTCGATGTTTGTCAAAACGGCTCGCGACTCGCAATCGTTGTTCTCGACGATTGCTGGCTGAGTCTCTCGAATCACGTGCATTGATGGCGGCAAATCCGCTTGGCGTGACTCCCACCGACACGGGTGAGTTCTTGCTTGGACGGGTTGTTGTGACACCTGTTCTCTTTGAAAGTGACGGGTCGCTGGATACCAATACCCAGAATTGGTCCGCGTCGGAAATCGACGATTTTCTGGTCAAGGTTGGCGAGGCGACAGATTGGTGGTCCGAAACGCTCGCTCAAATTACCGATCGTCATGAGCTAGAGTTTGTCATCGATTCGACGTTTGCGACGACTCCATTTGAGACTCAGTACGAGCCGATCGATCGCAGTAGCGAAGGGTTCTTGCTCTACGGGCGAGATTTTTTGAATGCCCAGGGGCTAGAAGGTGTTCGCGGCTTTCAAGACGCCGTTTATCTATTCAATCACGCCCAGCGAGAAAAGTATAACGCTGACTGGGCGTTTACGATCTTTGTCGCCGACGCGTCGGACGAGCCCGACGGAACCTTTGCTAGCGGTGGAGCGTTTTCTGGCGCTTTTGCCTATGCCGGTGGCCAGTTCATCGTAATGCCCTCGACTCGACCGGCATCAACCATCACGCACGAAATGGGGCATATTTTCTGGGCGCGTGACGAGTATCCAGGCGGCAGTTCCTGGGACGAGCGTCGCGGCTATTACGACACGCAAAACACGAACGCTGCTGACAATCCGACGTCTGGATTTGTACAAGAAATTAGTATCATGCGCGGTGGTGGCCCGTTGCAAGAAGCGTACGCGAGTCACACGAGTCCGGCGTCGACGCTGGCAATGCTTGGTTGGCAGGACAGCGACGGCGATGGCGTGTTTGACCTCGCCGATGTTCCGTTGGACTTGCAAGCCATTGGATCTTTTGATCCAGTCACATCCACCTATCGCTTGCGTGGCAGTGCTTCGGCAGTGCCCTTGATCAATCAAAATTCAGCTGGGAATCAGAGCGACATCACGCTCAACCGTATCAGCCGTATTGAATACAGTTTGGATGACGGGCTTTGGCAGGTCGCCGAATCACCAGATGCTCAGGTTGTTGAATCGTTTGATGTTTCCGTTTCCGTACAAGAGTTCAGCTCAATACGGTGGCGAGTGATCGACGCTGTGACTGGAATCACCAGCGAAGTAATTGAAGGCACGCCAACGACACCCGCGTTGTCGTCCGCTAGTTGGCTGGGTTTTGCCTTTCTCGACGCGGATGTTGACGATGTTCGTGATGCCTCGGAAAGCATGCTTGCCGGCGTGACGTTGACGTTGGCTTCCGCCGATGGCTCACCGTTAATTGGCGGTCGTATCGACGCAGCCAAGTACGGGGATGTTGAGATTCAAAGCACCAATGGCTCGACGCTTGCTTCGGTCAGTCAACAAGGTTTGGAAACGCCCATCTTCTCCTTTGAGTCCTCATTGCTTGATGGAAAGCGTGTCTTCAAAGGATTTGACAATCGAACCGGTGAGTTCACGGACGCGTTTACGGAATCGCTTGCCTTCGTAGCTGAATTCGATTCACCGATCGGAGACGCAGAACTGCAAATCACAGGATTGTCACCCATAAGTTATGGACGAATTGAAGCTTACAATCTGAATGGAGATTTGATCCAACGTGTGACCTCGGACAGATTACTGCCAGGCGAATCCACGAGTTTGAGTATTACCGACTCACTCGGACGGATTTCTTCCATCAAAGCTTTCGGTCATATCGGATCACGGATTGCGATTAGCGAACTTACTTATGGCGCAACGACGACGTTAGCCACGGATTCTGAGGGCGCATTTCGGTTTCCCAACTTGCCCCTAGGAACATATCAGCTGTCGATCCTGACGGAGAATGTTACTCAGGCTCCCGAGTTTTCGACCGTCTCGTTCGACGTCACGGGTGCCGTCTCGTCGCTTCAGCCGATTTCGATTCGCAGTGTGGACAGCCCGTTTTACAATACAGAACTAGCCGAAGATGTTAACCGCGACGGTTCCATCACCGCTGCTGACGCTCTGGGTGTGATTCTCGACTTGAATCTTCATCAAGCTCGCGTCATTGGTCACGATGAAGTTCCGACCCTACTGGTTGATGTCAATAACGACGGTCGTGTTAGTGCGCTCGATGCACTCACCGTTGTCAATTGGTTGAATCTGAACGACGCTTCGGGTGGCGGCCAGGTTGGCGGAGAGCAGTTCGGAAGTGGGGGGGCGTTTGCACGCTATGGACTCCCAACGCGACAAGACACCAATTCGTCTCGAGACGTTGTTCTTGCCGGTTGGGGTGACCCTGCCGATTATGGCTTTGGGTCTGCAAGTAACGAGGACCAAAAACCCGATAGACGTAGATGGAGTCTTACGGAAGACTCGATTAAGAGTGGGGATCTTAGGAGCACCCACTCGAGTCACCCTGATCGCCGCAGCGAAAGGGACTGGCGTGGTGCCAAACCCGCGAAACCAGTTGATTTCCTCAACCCGAATCACCTGGGTCAAAAGTTGAAGCCGGATTTATCGACCTAAGTCTTTTTGTTGCTAAATGCGGAAAATACGGAACTTTCATGCAGAAACGAGGTCTAAAGACCGCCCGAAATGGCCTCAGAAAACGTTTTTCCCGAAATCGTTGATAAACGAGGCATTTGAGATAAGATAGGGCGACTATTCTGAGTTTCCCAGCTGGTCTGTCCGAATGATGATTCGTTCGGACCTTGTTTTCAAGTCCGTGAATGCCCTTGGGCGTTCTCGGCAATAAGTACACCCTCACCCGACTTCATCTTTCCGAGACCCCAGATGAAAAATCTGCGCCAATTACTTCGTCGCTCTGGATGGCTGAGTTCCGATTCAAGTCGAACCCGAAACAGCCAAAAAAGCCGCTCCGATCAGTCGCGAAGACTTCGGGGAGAGCCATTGGAGAAACGACAGCTGCTTGCTGGAGATATCGCCTTGGCGCACAACTATTTGGACGCAGAGGACGTCGACCAGAACCGTGCCATCACCGCGAGTGATGCGTTGGCGGTGATCAACTTCTTAAATCTGCATGGAAGTGGAACGCGGATCACTGAGGGAATGGGCGTTTCCTCAATGGTTGACGTGAATGCCGACCACGTTGTCACCGCGAGTGACGCCTTGGCCGTTATCAATGCGATGAATTTGGGCGAAGGAGTTGGCGAGAAGGTTGAACTGTTCTTGGAACCAAGAAGCTCCACCGATGCAGCCATCACACCGACGGCGACGAACGGGGGCATCCGAGAATACACGGTCAACGTCGGCGATATTTTCTACTTGGAGCTTTCCTACGCGGACTTGCGCACTCCGGATAGCCAGGCTTTAGGCGCGTTCCAGATTTCCACTGACATTACATTGAGCCAGTCAGGCGTGCTTCAGCCTGTACTGACAGAGCTCCAAACGCTGACATTCGATTCAGCGTTCAATGTTGCAGGCCAATCGGGTTCGTTTACATTTGGTTTGGATGCTCCGGTACCGGGTCAAACGGAAATTCCTGCCCCAGTAACAATTACTCGGAACAATTTTTTCAATCGTGGTGTGTTCGAGGTTTCTCAGGCTCTGATTCAACTCGGGTATAACTCGTCGCAATTTCGTGTCACGAACCTGACTCGCACGGTGGCTGCTGGCGATCCACCGGCTGACCCGATACTTCAAATTGCTTACCGCGATTTGAATTTGGGCGGATTGAATTTGCCTAACCCTGTGATCGGTGGAACGACAGACCCAGTCGATGTTCGAACTGCTGCTCCATTCAATCCAGATGGATCCATCAACGGTGCGGCGCTACCATCGTCGTTTGACGTTCGCAGCCGCAATTTCACAGACGATGCAGGAAATACGAACGGCGAGTTTTACAACTCCCGTAGCTTTGGAACATTCAATCCATCCGGAACGATAGACGCATTCAATGAAGTGGGTGTCTTAGGACGCGTGGTCGCTGACGGAATCACGGGCCAATCGCAGTTTGACTTTCTGGTGGAGCCCGTGGACGCTTTCAGCATCCCTGTGCGATTCACACAGCCTGTCAGCAATTTAAGTATTTCGCTGAATCCGGCTGAAGACGTTGAGGCCGTTTTGTTGTACCCCGGCGGTGCTGGTACAACGCTTGTTCAGGACGATGTCTTGATCAATGCGGCGACCGGTTCGTTCACAATTTCGGCGATTGGTGTAGCTCAGGTACCAACGGTCAGCGTGAGTGTTGCTCCAAGCAGCGTGCTTGAAGATGGCGCGGGTTCTTTGGTTTACACCTTCTCGAGAACTGGCGCAACGACTGACCCATTAACCATCAACTATTCGACGAGTGGTACGGCGACACTGGGGATTGACTTCTCCGGTACTTCAACAAACGTGATGATCCCTAGTGGTGCATCATCCGTGACGGTTTCGGTCGATCCAACGGCTGACACAGTGGTCGAAAGCGACGAAACGGTCGTATTGGCAATTACCGCCAATGCTGCCGTTTACAGTGTGAGCACTACAGCAGGATCAGCAACGGGAACCATTACGGATGACGATGCAGTGGCTGGGTTGCCGACCGTGAGTGTCGCGGTCAGTCCCACGAGCGTGCTCGAAGATGGCACGGCTAACTTAGTTTACACGTTCACTCGAACAGGTTCGACAACGTCGGCGCTCACGATCAACTATGCCACATCTGGTACCGCAACAGCCGGTACTGATTTCACCGGGACGAGCACGAGTGTTGTGATCCCAGCGGGTGCTGCATCAGCGACGGTCACGGTTGATCCAACGGCCGACGTCGCGGTCGAAGGTGACGAAACTGTTGTCCTTGCGATCAGCGCTAACGCTGCTGTTTATACAGTAAGCGCAACCGCCGGTTCGGCTTCAGGAACGATCACTGACGATGAAGGGCTACCAACCATCAGCGTGGCGGTCAGCCCTAGTAGCGTGACAGAAGACGGAGCGACCAACTTGGTTTACACGTTCACGCGTACTGGTGCTACGACCTCCGCATTGACGGTTAACTATGCGACTAGCGGAACAGCGACGGCGGCAAGTGACTTTACAGGAACTAGCGCAAGTATTGTGATTCCAGCTGGCGCAGCGTCAGCTACGGTGACGGTCGATCCGACGGTGGATACAACGGTCGAACCAGACGAAACCGTGGTTCTTACAGTTACTGCCAATGCCGGTGTTTACGCCGTGAGTGGAACGGCAGGATCAGCGACAGGTACGATTCTTAATGATGACTCGGCGTTGCCATCGGTGAGTGTTGCGGTCAGTCCAGCGAGCGTTACCGAAGATGGTGCAGCTAATTTGGTTTACACATTCACACGTACGGGCGCCACGACTTCGGCGTTGACTGTGAATTATACAGCGACCGGCACCGCAACTTCCGGTACGGACTTCGCAGGTACGGCAACCAGCGTGGTGATTCCGGCGGGCGCCTTATCAGCCACCGTTACCGTCAATCCGACTGCAGATACGGTCGTCGAGAGCGATGAAACCGTCATTTTGACGATCAGTGCGAATGCGGCGGTTTACAGCGTGGGAACGGCATCGGCCACGGGTACGATTACGAATGACGACTTTGGACCGTCCACGATTAGTGTGGCTGTCAGTCCCAGTAGCGTTGTTGAGAATGGTACGCCTAACTTGGTCTATACCTTCACGCGAACTGGTGGAAGCAACGCTGCGGCGTTAACGGTCAATTACTCAGTAGCTGGTACAGCGACTGTCGGTACGGACTACACCGGAACAAGCACAAGTGTCGTGTTTGCAGCTGGTGCAGCAACGGCCGTTGTCACCGTTGATCCGACAGCCGACACGTTGACTGAGGGGAACGAGACAGTTGTTCTTACAATCACCCCAAATTCGGGCTATGTGGTGAGCGCTACGGGGGCGGCTGCGACGGGTACAATCACCGATCCTCCAGTAACCAACCAACCTCCGATCGTCTCGGGTCCAGTGACACGTACGGTAACGGAAGACGATGCTGTGGCAACGGTGAACTTGCTCGCCAATGCGTCGGACTCAAATGCAGGCGATGTACTTGCGGTATCGAATCTCACAGTCACCTCAGGCAACGCAGCTGGGATCGTTCAAAACGGCAACTCGTTGAGCATCACACCGTCCGCTTATAACTCACTAACCGGTGGGCAGAACGCGGTTGTTGTTTACGGATACAACGTGACTGACGGCCAGGGTGGCTCAACACCGGCAACAGCCACGATCACCATCACGGGCATCAACGACGCTCCTGTGGCGACGAACGATCCGAATTTGACCGCCTTTGCTGGTGCAACGACACGATTGAATGTCCTTGTGAACGATAACGCCGGTGGCGGTGAGACCCAAGCTCTCACGGTAACGGCAGCAACGTTGACCAGTGGCAATGCAACGGTTGCACCAACGGCTGATGGCTCGGCTGTGAACTTGACGGCCCCAGCCGGTGCTGTGGGTACAGTGACATTTACCTATACCATTCGAGATGCTGGTGGTGCGACGGCGACGGGCACTGCTACGGTAAGCGTCCAGGATTTCAATCCATCGACGATCAGCGGTGCTGCATTCTTCGATACGATTATGAATCTGCCAGCCGTGATTGGTGGGGCAACGCCGGTTCGTGATGGGGTCAAGTCCGCTGACGAGACAGCACTTGGTGGTGTCGCCATCCGGTTGGAGTCCGGAGCGAACGAAAACGCGATCAACCAAGCGATCAGTCGAACTGTGTTTACTGAGCTAGACGGCTCGTATGAGTTCAGTAACTTGCCACCGGGTACCTACCGTGTTTCCTATGTGATTCCAGAGACCATTGTTTATGGTCGTGATATCGCTGGTTCGGCAGGTGCGGATGGCTCGCCAAACGGCAGCATCGTCATCACGATTGCTGAGCCAGGCGGATCGACCAGAAGCGGTGTTAATTTCACCGCTTACGGAACGCGTGGCACAGGTGCCGCTGGTTCGGGTATCGCTTACCTTGATCTCTTGACGACGAGCTATCTCGCGTCAAACGCAGAACTTTTGGCGATGAGCAACGGTGGACGTGAAGGTGGAACAGTATCGCTCAGTGCAACGGGGACCCAAGACTTTGTGAGCATGGGGCAAGGTTTCACTGACGTGAAGTTTGCTGAGTTTACATTGAACGCGACTCGAGATTCGGCGCTGTTGACGATCATCGGTCAAGACAATGTGGCACGTACCGCTCGACTGGACAGCGATCATTTTGTAGCCAGTGCTGATGGTCGATCGGTTCGATTCTTTGGTGGACAAGAGGACTTCACGTTCGTCAATTCGGACGCAGCCCTGATTCAGCAAGAGTTTGCTAACTTCCGCAACTTAGTGGACCAAATCATGAGCTCACTCACCTAAATCGGTGATTCAGCTTTGTAAACACGAATCCCCGGTCGAAGTGACTTCGATCGGGGATTCTTATTTTGTCGCTCGGATTTTGAAGTGCCCTAAGGTTCTGTTCACAGGGGAAGCGAGCATGCATCGAATTCGTCTGAGAGGTCCATGGACGAAAACTCTCAGCTGTTCATCGGATGCGATACGAACGAGCGTACCGGATCGCGTTGCTCTTGTTGATCATCCGACTGGCGCTGCTCATCTGGCTGACGCTGTTCAGTCGTGTATCACGGAGAACGTGGTTGTGTATGAGCGTCGTTTTAATCGGCCAACCGGATTGGAACCAGACACCTTGGTCTTACTAAGCATTGAGATGTGGTTGGGCAAAGTGATTGAGATCTCCGTCAACGGACATCCACTCTTGATCGCCGATGCTCCGTTCGAAACCGACATTACGCAATGTCTTGAGCCTCACAACTGTCTTCGCGTGTCTCTATCTGGGACGCCTGCCGCCCTACCCTGCCTCAATGGCGAAGTTTCGTTAATGATCCGCGATGCAACGATTGATCAATCGACGGTGTGGACAACGACCAAGTTGTGAGCCTTCTTCATCACACCGCTACCCGTCACAAACACAACGTGATCGCCGCTGACCAGCGCGCCATTGCCACGGCCCCACGTGCATATTTCATCGATAAACTTTGGCGTGTCATCGATCTGGGCAGTGAAGTACGGTTTGATACCCCAAAGTAAATTCATGCGACGAATCGTGTCGAGGCTATCGCTTGCACCAATCGTGGGCACACGCGACCGGCTTTTGCTTTTGACCCAAGCGGTTCCACCGCTATGTGTCGCGATCACGATCAGCTTCGCGTTGATTGATTCCGCGACTTGGGTGGCCGCTTGCGTGACCGCCGTGGTGATGGGGTGCACGCGAGTGTTGCTGTTGTCATCATCAGCAATGTTGTCAAGAAGTTCTCGCTCTGTGTGGAGCATGATTCGATTCATCGTTTCTACCGCCTCAACCGGATAGTCGCCGATCGCCGTCTCGCCGCTGAGCATGCAAGCATCGGTTCCGTCGAGGATTGCATTGGCGACGTCACTGGCTTCGGCTCGAGTTGGTCGACGACTGTGATGCATCGACTCGAGCATTTGTGTCGCCACAATGACCGGCTTCATTTTCTCGCGACAGACACGAATGATTCGTTTTTGAGCGACCGGTGTCTCGGCTACGTCAATCTCGACCCCAAGATCACCGCGAGCAACCATCACGCCATCCGCAGCCTCGACGATCGCTTCCAAATGATCGAGCGCTTCCGGTTTCTCAATCTTGGCGATCACGAGTGCGTTAGAATCGTAGCTGGTTAGCAGATTCTTGAGCGATTGCACGTCCTCTGCGCAACGAACAAACGACAGGCTGATGAAGTCGATGCCGTTCTGTGCGCCCCAAATCGCGTTGTCGACGTCGGCGGGTCGCATGGCCGATAGCGATAGCTTGACGCCTGGCAAGTTGATGCCTTGCCGACTTCGGACTTCGCCTGAAGAGATCACTCGACACTCGGCGCGATCATTCACAACCGATTCGACGGTGAGTTGTACAATTCCGTCGGCAAGCATCACTCGGTTTCCGACTGCCAATTCATCGATCAACCGTTTGTAGGAACTCGTCAGTTCGTTTGGGGCGGATGCCACTTCGCCACGTACGAACGTGACTCGCATGCCGACCTCACAGACAAGCGGGTCCACAGACAATTGCCCGAGGCGCAGCTTGGGACCGGAAAGATCAAGCAGGACACCAACGGCGTTACCACACGTTTCGGACGCCTTTCGAATGTTTGCCAGGGCTTCGGCATGTTGTTCTCGCGTCCCGTGAGCACTGTTGATTCGAAAAACGTCGACACCAGCTTCGATTAATTCCGCAAGTTTTTCAGGGGTGCTGCACGCCGGGCCAACGGTGGCCACGATTTTTGTGCAAGCATCGTTGAGTGAGGGTCGAGACATGGAATACTCATCGGTTGCATTGGTGGTCCATTGATGCTTCATTGGACGAATCAGGTTAAGAGCTCAAAAGTTTAGTGGGTTGGTCTCGTCGAGACCGCGCGGCTAAGCTGTGCTCGTGCCAACGCTGCGTTGTTTTCCCTTGCCTTGTCTTTCGGGTGTTTTCTTGGACTCTACAGCACGTGTCGCACTCATAACGGGTAGCAGCTCTGGGCTCGGGCGCTGGATTGCCCGTGAGTTTCTCGCTTGCGGGTATAACGTTTTTCTTGTCGGCCGTGAGTCGAGTAGGCTCAAAGCCATCGCGGCTGAGTTGCTTGACGACGTGGTCGGTTACCCGCAAGTTGGCTTTGCCCCAGGTGATGTAACATGCAGGGAGTCGGTTGCCCAAGTGTTTCATGCGTGCCAAGCAAGATTTGGTGGCCTCGATGTTTTGGTCAATTGTGTTGGTGAGAGTGATCGTGGTGTGATGGGCGACTTAACGACGGATCGAATCGATGAGCTGATGCGAGTCAATGTTCACTCGGCGCTGCTCTGCTCGCAAGCAGCATTGCCGATGCTGCGTCAATCCGAGGGGGCGATTGTCAACATCGGTTCGCTGGCTTCCAAGGTGGGCGCGAGGTATCTTGGTGGTTACGCAATTGCCAAGCATGCACTGGCGGGGATGACCCAGCAGATGCGATTGGAGTTGCTCGACGACGGGATCCATGTAGGACTCGTATGCCCTGGGCCGATACGTCGCGAAGACGCTGGAACGAGATACAAAGACCGAGTGGGCTCGGGACTGCCGAATCAGGCCGCTGCACCTGGCGGCGGCGCGAGACTCAAGGGTCTCGACCCCGCCATCGTTGCGAAAGCCGTTGTTCGATGCGCCCAGCGGCGGTTGCCGGAAATCATCCTGCCGGCCTATGTGAGGCTGCTTGTCACGATCGGCAATGCTCTGCCCCGTTTCGGTGATCGTCTATTGCTGCGGTTCACCCGGCCAAAAGAGTAAAAGCTGGTTTCGTTGCTTGCGGATCATGTCGCATGAGTCTTCTAAGCTTTGTTCGCGAGGTCATCTGTCTTCGTGATCGAGCGTTTTGCCCATGCTGCTGCGCCGATTGCGCCAGCGTCATCGCCAAGTTTTGCGGCGACCACATCAAATCGGTCTCGATAGACCGGCATTACATTTTGGCGAGCCGTTTTCTTGACCGTCGAAACAATCAATTCTTCCATTGCTTCGACGAGACCACCACCCAGAATGATCTTATCGGGGGCGAGCAAATGCACGATGTTGACGACGGCGATTCCGACCGAGTGTGCGGCATCTTGAACGAGTTGGCGGATCGCTGTGTCGCCATTCTCGATTGCTAAGGCGAGGGCGCCGCTTCGGATCTCGGCAATGTCCGTTCCGCATTGTTTGAAAAGTGATGGAGCCTCACCTCGCTGGGCTGCTTTTGCGGCTTCAGCAGCGATCGCCAATCGGCTCGCTTCAGATTCGAGGGTCCCCGACATTCCCCGGGCGCTGCCACGTGCTCCGCTACTGATTCGAGTGTGCCCAATCTCCATGCAGGAGATCCCAGCACCCTGTAAGATATTGCCTTCGTAGATACAGCCACCACCAATTCCTGTGCCTGGGAAAATTCCGACGGCACATCGAGCCCCTTTGGCCGCGCCAAACTTGTACTCCCCATAAACCCCTGCATCGACATCGTTGAGAACGACGCACGGACAGCCAAATCGAGAATTTAGAAAGTCAGCAAGGTCAACATTGTCCCATCCCAAGTTCGGTGTAACCAGGATGCGTCCTTTCACGGTGTCAATTGGTCCAGGGCAACCAATTCCAATTCCACGGATGTTTTCGACCGCAATTTCATTTTCGCTTAGCAACCGCTCGATCGTCGAACCGATCCGCTCGACACCCGTCTCCGCTCCGTCCCTGCCACGGGTTTTGCGTCGGCGGCGACCAAGTTCTTTCCAATCATCGTCGTATGCCACAGCAAGCATTTTCGTACCGCCGAGATCAAATCCGATCCAGACGTTTTTTTCATCAGCAACCATAATTGACCTGTTGTAGCACTGTTCATCCGGTCACTCGATTCCATCACCGCACGGCTGGCAAAACAGAGTCTAAGGTAGATTCTCTGGCAACCCCACCGAGTTTTCGCCCCACCCCATCAGTTCGACCTTTGACACTCGATTGCTCAGCGACGATTTTACAAGTATTCCCAGGGAATTGGGGAATAACTGGCATTTGCCGAGCATCTAGGTCCGTGTGACGCATGATTCCCTCGCCATCCGAAAAGAAACGAACTAGCGATCGTGTTGGTGACGACGTTATCGGTCGGAGCACGGATCCGGAGTCACACCCCAATTCGAATGTCATCTCACCTGTTGCTGCCTCGATCGAATTCCCAAGCGAATCGCCGACTGAAGCGGATTTTGAGCAATGCCGAGAAGGCTTGCGGTGTTTTTTGAAATCGCGACTTGGGCAAGAGAGTGACGTTGAAGATTGTTTGCAAAATGTTTCGCTAAAGTGGATCAAGCATCGCGAGGGTATCCCGCGACGTGTCGTTCGAGCATGGCTGTTCACGGTTGCCGCGAATGAAGCCACCATGGTTTGGCGAAAACATTCTCGCAGCCAACATGTGTTGCAATCACTCGCTGGCCATACCCATGAACAAGAGGAACCTGAAGACGCACTGGATCGACGTGAAACTCAAGAAGTGATTCGCCGGGCTGTCAGTCGGTTGCCAGAAGACATGCAAGTGGTTGTCAAAATGCGATTGGAGAGCGATGCCACTTTTGAGCAGATTGCTGAACGGTTAGGGATTCCGATTGGAACCGCGCTATCGCGAATGCACCGAGCATTGGCGAAGCTTGAAAAAGACCTTGAACCTTTGAATTGATGACGAAATTTGATGGCTGTTGAAGATACTCCGCTGCCGAATTCAGGTGCCCGTCGCATCGATTGCGATGAGGGTGTGCGTCGAGATGAATTGGCCCAGCAATGCCTACTTTATCTTTTCGGTGAACTCTCCTCCGACCAGTCCCGAGCGTTTGAGCAGCAACTTCTCGTTTCCGTTGAAACCGCAGACGAACTCGCGGCAGTATCAAAGCGAATGAGTTTACTTGGTGGTTGTGCTGTTCCCGGCACCGGCCAAGTGCTTGAACTTTCGACGGTCCGACGTCGTTTGATTTTACTGCGACGCTATGTGTCAATCGTCGCAGCGATCGCGGCGGGATTGCTTTTGGTTTTGTCGCTTACAGCAATCGACGATGATGAGCTGGTGGTTATAGATGATGCCAAGATTGCGGAAGCATGGGCTGCCACCGATTCGACTTGGTCGGAGTTGTCGAGCATGCGGGATGATGCCGATGCGACCGCGTCCGAGAAGTTTGTCGTAACCGACTCTTTAGATTTCGTCGGTCCCTTTGGCGATGAAACAGTTCCGTCTTGGATGTTAGCAGCATTGGATCCGTCGTCGGAACTTCTCGACCAAGCGTTTGATGATGGCGGACAGTTGAAACGCGAGTTGGAGAGCGAGAAATTATGAAGACTTGTCGTTTTTGGTCGATGTTCGTTGCGTTGGTTGTGGGTGTAAGTGCGAGCTGCGTTTACGCCATCGATTCTCAAAGTGCACTTGCCACGCGTTTGCTTGTCGAAGACCGTCCCGTCGTCGACGGTTCAGCGGCTGGTGCCGATGAATCGGAAACGGCCGCTCTTTTGCTCGTTCGCGACGAACTACCACAATTGAGTCGGGTTCTTGATCGGTTGCGGTCGGACTCGCCATCGCATTACGAGAAAGCGATCCGTGACATTAGCCGGTCGGCCAAGCGACTTGAGGCCATGCGGCTTCGTGATGAGGCACTCTATTCGCTCGAATTGGATCTGTTGAAATCCCGTACGTCGATCAGCTTGCTGGTTGCGAGATTAAAAGTGCGCGATAACGAAGCCGATCGTAACTCGCTTAAACGTACCATCCGTCAGCTGCATTCTGCTGAGTTGTCTCGTGCAAAATACGAGGTCGAATCAATCGAAAAGCGGCTCCAAAGAACCGAAGAGCAACTCAGCGATGCACAGTCACGCTTGTCCAAGAGATCGAGTGATCTGGATGAGCGTTTGGATAGCGTCTACACCGATTATCTCCGGAAAGCTGGCCGTAGTGCCGACGGTTCGGCGATCAAGAAACGTTCACGTGATAAAGGCGAATCAGAATGATGAATCAGGAACTAACGTTGGATCGTTTTACTCGGAGTCGACGGATGCAGTGGTCCAATCAAGCACGCACTTCTAGTCAGGCTCAACGCTTGGGTGTCGTGATTTGCGGTGTGGCGATACTAGCAAGCAGTCTCATGGTATCGAGTGTCAGGGCGGCCGAATCCAAGCCTGTTAGTGAGCGTTTCGCGTCGACCGACACGAGCGAAACCCCGAATTTCCAAAAGCACGTGACACCGCTGCTGGGTCGTTTGGGGTGCAATGGTCGAGCTTGTCACGGTTCGTTCCAAGGCCGCGGTGATTTTCGGTTGTCGCTGTTTGGCTACGACTTCAAAGCAGACCATGAGGCCTTGTTGGCTGAGAACACCGGCCGCGTGGATGTCGACGAAGTGGCTGAAAGCCTGATTCTTGCGAAGCCGATTGATGCTGAGATGCATGAAGGCGGCAAGCGAATGGACAAGGACAGTTGGCAATACAACGTTCTGCGTGCTTGGATCGCCGACGGTGCGAAGTTTAAGTCCAGTGACCTTGAACAGCTTGAAGAGTTGGTGGTTACGCCTCGCGAGATTCAATTCAATCAAGCTGGCGAAACAGTACAGTTGAAAGTGGTTGCTCAATGGGCGGATGGTTCGTCGGAAGATGTCACAGAGCTTTGTCGATATAGCAGCAACGATGATGCCATCGCTGCGATTGGCGAAACGGGACAGGTCAACAGTGGCGAAGCCGGAGATACGCACGTCGTCGTTTACTATGACAATGCAGTTGTGCCCATCATGGTGTTACGGCCGGTTGCGACGCCACGTGTAACTCAGCACAACTCCGATGCGAAGCCCATTGACGTCGCAGTGCTCCAGAAATTGGACAAGCTCGGCGTCGTTGCGTCGCCAGTCTGTAGCGATGAAGACTTTGTTCGTCGCGTTTCGCTTGATCTTACCGGTACCCTTCCCTCACCTGCCGAAGTTCGTGCATTTCTCGCAGATTCATCGAGCGACAAGCGTGCTCATTACATTGACGTGTTGCTTGAACGCCCCGCGTACGCCGCTTGGTGGGCAACGCGTTTGTCGGACTGGACCGGCAATAACGAAGCCGAGTTGAATAATGTGCTCCCAGGTCGCAATGTTGCATCCAAGCTCTGGTATGAATGGCTGCGCGAGCGACTAGCAAAAAACGTTTCCTATGATGAGATTGTTGAAGGTATCGTCACTGCGAAAAGTCGTGACGAAAACGAAGATTACGGCGCATACTGTGAAGCGATGAGCGAAGCGTGTCGTCCCGGCGGTGAAAAGTCATTTGCCCAGCGTGAAGGTATGCCGTTGTACTGGGCACGCCGGAACTTTAGCCAGCCGACGGAGCGAGCCATCGGCTTTGCCTACACCTTCTTGGGTGTCCGAATCGAGTGTGCTCAATGCCACAAGCATCCGTTCGACCAGTGGTCCAAGAACGACTTCGACGAGTTTTCCAAGCTTTTCACGCCGATCAAGATGAATCAAGCTGCGGTTTCGAAGGATGGAAAAGAAGAACAGAAAAAGATGCTCGCAAGTCTTGGCGTGGATGAAAGCACCAAGGGCAACTTGCTTCGTAAGAAGTTGGCCGAATCGGTTCTCGAAGGGAAAACCGTTCCGTTCGGCGAATTGACAGTCAATACCGCAAATATTCAGCAACGATTGAAAGGTCAGGAAGCCCAAGCCAAGAAGAAAGGAAAGAAGGTCGATCTTCGTATTCCGACGGGAAAGATCCTTGGCGATGAAAACGAGGTTGAACTCAACCAGGACCCTCGTTTGGCTCTGATGCGTTGGCTGCGTTCGCCGGACAATCCTTACTTTGCAAAGGCAGTCGTCAATCGAGTCTGGGCGAACTACTTCGGTATTGGAATTGTTGATCCAACCGACGATATGAATTTGGCCAATCCGCCGTCCAATGCGGCGGTACTGGATTACCTGTCACATGGATTGATCGAGCACGGTTTCGATCTAAAGTGGTTGCATCGTGAAATTACGGTCAGCGACACTTACCAGCGAAGCGCGGATGTCAACGAAACGAACCGCCTAGATCGCCGGAACTTTTCGCGACACGTTCCCCGTCGCTACCCCGCGGAAGTCGTACATGACGCGGTACTCCTAGCGACGATGTCCGATACGCAAGTTGAGGATGTCGTACAGACGCTCGATGGTATGGCGATTACTGATGCTCTCTCGCTCTATGGCTCTGGAAAGGGCAGCGTGTTCGCGCTCGATGTGTTCGGTCGATCCGCACGTGAATCCAATTGTGATTGTGATCGCAGCGATGCGCCGAGTCTGTTGCAGTCCGTCTACTTGAGAAATGATATCGATATTCACAAGCGACTTGCCGATCGCAGTGGCTGGGTGACCGAGAGTTGCGGAAAGCTTGGCGTTGCAGTTGCGGGAGGTGGAATCGATAAATCCAGAGACGAATCGGACGAACGAATTGCCCGGCAAAAACAGGTAATTCAATCTAGAATCATGGAGTTCAATAAGATGCCGGAAACTCGCCAGAAGCAAATGCGATCGAAGCTTCATGCGCAGTACGAGAAGTATTCGGCGCAACTAGAAGCAATCGGTGAAACGTTGCCACCACTGGCCCAGCTTTTAAAGAACCCCAAATTATTGTCCAGCGAACCGACTGCGGTGGACGCGACGGAGGAGAACGTCGCGAACTCTGAGTCTTTCGAAGCGATCGTTGAGGATGCGTATCTTCGGACGCTTTCGCGATTGCCGAAGACAGATGAGTTAGAGACTTCACTTGCATTTATCCAAGAGAGTCCGTCCAAGGGCGAAGCGGTTAAGTCATTGTTATGGGCTCTGCTCAATACGAAAGAGTTCATCATCAGTCACTAACCACGTTCTTGTTCCGTTTGTTGATCACGAAATTCCAACCACGGGCATTCTGTTGCCCAAGCTTTGTGTAAGAGGTTTGTTCAATGCGATTTCACACGACATGCGACGGATTACGTCGTCGAGACATGCTCAAAGCCGGTTGTATCGGTTTGGGTGGATTAACACTTTCCCAGTACACACGTTTGGCTAGCGCGGGACAAGTTAGCCCGAACCGTGCCCAGCGAGCCATCTTTATCGAGTTGCCCGGCGGACCGTCGCACATGGACACGTTTGACTTGAAGCCCGACGCGCCGGATAGCGTTCGTGGTACGTTCAAGCCGATCTCGACGAACGTTCCTGGGATTCAGATTTCAGAGCACCTTCCGAAGTTGGCTGCCGTAGCAGACAAGTTTGCGATCTTGCGAGGTGTTAGCCATACATTGGCTGCCCACCAACTCGGTCGCGAGTATGTGAACACAGGTAGCCGGCCCATTCCGTCGCTTGAGTATCCGTGCTACGGCTCTGTGCTCTCCAAAGAACGCCCGGGTGAAGATGATATTCCAAGCCAAGTTGCTGTTCCGAAAGCCGGGCACGGCCCAGGTTTCTTGGGTATTCGCTATGCTTCGCTTGAGACAAATTCGACGCCCCAGTTTGGTCAGCCGTATTCCGTGCGAGGGCTCTCGCTTTCGCCAGGAATCGGTGTAGACGAAGTTCAAAAGCGTCAGCAATTGCTCAAGAAATTGGACCGACGATTCGCTGAGTTCGAGGAAGTGGGCGGACTTGTCGATGGTTTGGATCGTTTCGGCGAACAAGCTTACTCGATGATCACATCACCACGTGCTCGCAAGGCTTTCGATATCAGTCAGGAGCCAGCAAGTTTCTCCAAGTTATTCGGCGAAGACTCATTTGGGCAAAGCTGCATGATGGCGTTGCGGCTGGTGGAGTCTGGCGTAGGATTGGTAAGCGTCCAGCTCGGTGGTTGGGATACTCACACGGATAACTTCTCGAAGCTCAAAGACACGCAATTGCCCAAGCTCGATGCAGGTTTGAGTGGGCTTCTCACAGGCTTGGAAATGCGAGGGTTGCTTGAATCCACGGCAGTCATGGTTACGGGAGAATTCGGACGAACACCGAAGATTAACGACCGGAGTGCTGAGGGCGGCCGAGACCACTACCCACGTTGTATGTTCATGCTGATGGCTGGTGGAGGTGTGCGAGGCGGCCAAGTGATCGGCGAGAGCGATGACACCGCCGCTGGACCTCGTCACGAAGCGATCACTCCAGACGACGTCGCCGCCAGCTTCTATTGGAATCTGGGGATCGATCCGACCATCGAGTATCAAACCAACACCGGTCGACCGATCACGCTCGTTCGCGACGGAAAAGTCATCGATAAGCTGTTCAGCTAATACCAGCGAAGCGTTTCCTTGCAAGCTGATAGGCGAGCGGCAGAAAGAGGTCTAACCAATGCACCGGAAGGCTTGCGCACTTCCGCTAACATGTGGAGCGGCGCGGCGCAAGCCGCCCGGTCAGTCTTGGTCAACCGCTCGCGATAGTGGTCCCCAGAGCTTCGAGGTCGAGCACCACGAGGTCGAGCACCACGACGTTGAATTCACCACCAGGCAATCCGCCCGACTGCTGTTCCATTCGAATTGCCAGAGAGCGATCCGTTTGGAGGCAATGAAGACTAACGACACGCAAGTACCGGAATCCAAGTTCGAAATCTTGATCATGACGATGACAACGAAGGCAAGCGCACTTCAGTTGCTCTCAACATCGGCGGTACGATCACGAGCAATAGCTCTGGTGGCTTTATCACCGGCGGCGTCAATGACCTCAAAAACACCTACTTCTACGATAGCCTCGATCGACTCACGGGCGTCCGGCAAGAGACCAATGGTGGCAATACGGTCCAGCCAAAATTTGTGACGTCAACCTACTCGTTGGCGTCCGAGCTCCTGGGCGTTGCTCGATATAGCCCCGGTTTCCTGAATGCGCGACATTCGGCGAGAACCGCGGCTATCGCCGATCGGCTTACTGGAAACGCTTCGCGTGGGGTTAGAAACGCTTCGCGTGGGGTCAGACTCGGGAGTCGGGATTCAGTATTGCGGCGAGTCGTGAAGTGACCGCCGCGATGAAACGAAGCCATCGCAACATCGGGCGAGGAGTCCGGCACGAGACTCCGCCCCACCCTTCTCGTGACGCAGCCTGTGTCGTCTGGTCTGGAAAAGGTGCCCGCTAACTGTGTTTTGCCCGGCGACTTTGTTTTGCCTCATGCCTCTAAAAACCCATCTCTAAACGGAAGGTGGCCTTCAAGCTTGGCGTATTCGTTCAAAAATGCCGTTATGGGCTGATGCAAAATCGGTTTTAAGTAGCCTTGTACCCACAGATTCTGCGGAAGAGCCAAAATCCGATCAGTGTCACCGGGCTGAAGCGGATACCAAGCATCTCTTCGATTGCCCGTGGAACCTTGCGATAGAAGGTTCGTCCGAAAGAAGCTCACGGTGTTGCCATTCGTAAGAAGTTAAAACTTCGGTGCAGACCAATGGTCTTCGATGTCTGCATTAAGCATGCATAGCGAGAAAACGGCGAGGCATTGGAAGAAAATTCATGTATAAAAAAGTGAAGGGCCATGGTGAAGCCCTCCCTGCCTCACCATGGCCCATCTTTCAGCTGAAACGATGGCACCGATCGTTTCACCCTCCCAATCCATGGTACAAATGGTATCGGCAGAGTGAGCTCGGCTCGTTAGTGAAATTCTTGCTGATGCAAGATCAGTTGGAAACTCTCCACGCTGAGGGCTGGATCGTAAGCGACTTTAACGATTGCCGTGTTTTTGATGCAAACGCGTTCGCCGTCAGCAAGTGGCTAGTGTGCTTTGTCGCATCCGCAGTGACTTTGGCATCCGCAATGGCTCTTGCCTTTCGTGAAACAGTCGCATGTTCCATGGATATGCTTGTGCAGTTTGTCGCAGCGTTTTTGACGTTCGGCAGCGTATCCGGACCAGATATCGCTGTAGCAATTGTCGGATTGGAAGTATTGAAGCATCGACGATGGCGGTGGCAAATTGGGAGCATGGTGGGGTCGACACACCACTGGAACGTCGCAATGCGCTGCTGATGGCGATCCGCTGGCGCATGCGTCACCAATTCCACCTTCAGCGAAGTATTGGTTGAAGTTGACTGTAGGCTCGGCGAGTGGCATTGGGGCCACGGGCTGTGGAATGTCTTGAACGTATGGTGGGGTGGGAGGTTGGGCGGAACTTTGGGGCGAGTAATTCGCCGCGTCCTCTTGAGAGTTCGTGAATCGCTGGTTTGGAGCTGGCGCCAGTTCATCGTCCTGAGGAATTTCCGGCATAAGAACCGAGGACATCATTTCCTGGTTCGATTCACCGAAGGTCAATTCGCCGAGGAGGGAATCGAGATCTTGATCCGCAGTCGCGTGGTGACCAAGAGAGGCGGCGATCAATGCCAAAGCCGCCAAAGTTATTCTGAACATAGTGTGAACTTCCTTGCTGGTTGGAGGTGGGAGGCGACGAACCGCAAGTCCCTGGGATCGAATGAGGGTGGCTCATTGTCGATTGTTGGGTCTTGTAGGCCACCGACAGGCGTTCTGGTCCATCCAGGCCGCCGTTTCAACTGAGGTGAAACGGCGGCCGTTATCACTGAAGCACCAACCCCACCGAAAGGTGTCCGAATAATGCGTGGTAACATGAACCACATTCACTGCGAGTTGGTTATCGCAGGGGTATTCGGTAGGCTTAGAGTCTTCAGGCCAAAACTAAGAAAAGATGCCAGCGCTTAGGTGACTTCGCAACCCAAGAACCAGAAAACTGGTTGACTCGATGTTCAAGAGCACGGTCCAATCCAAACAGTCGGCAAGCTTTATCAAGAGAGTTTGCAGAGTATTCGGGTCACGCCAGTTACGGAGACTTTCGGGTTGCGTTGCTCAAGCGTTTGACACGACGGCAAGGAGGGCATCTCGAATTTCGTTCTGTCGATTCAGTTCGAGGATTGGCTGGCCATCGATCTCGGAGATATAGAAGACGTCCGCGATTTGGTCGAGGTGCGTGTCGATTTTTGCGAAGTGCAAGACAACGCGATGTTGGGCTAGCGTCCAAGCGATTCGATAAAGCAGTCCGACTTGGTCATAAGCAAAAATCGATAGGATCGTATACCGACGAAAGGTATCATTGTCGAACATGACTTTTGTCGGCAGCACATTCACACTTTGTGGTTCTTTATTGCCTTGGCGCGTCCACGTCTTGCGATGTGGAGGCAACGGAGCATCTGGGGTATCCAGCAGATGGCGAATGCGATCGGATATCTCGTTGCGTCGCTCCTCCGGCGGTTCGTCAGGGAAATCTGGGTCGGTCACCCAGAAGTCATCCCATGCCAGCCAGTCGCCAACCGTCTCGATTTCGGCTCGGAGGATCGCGAGACCGGCCGTGCTCAGTGCCCCGGTTGCGCGAGCGAATGTGCCAATGGTTTGTTCGCCTTCACGACGGACAATGGTGTAGCGAACCGCAGACATGCTGGGATCGAATCGGCTGGCGCAGTACGTCTGGGGACCAGAGGCGAGAAAACCAGCGATCTCAGTCAGTTCACCGGCAAGCTCGTTAGGTTCGCCACGGCGCAGCAACGATAGCGGCAGGTCGTTGAGCAGTTCCAGGCAAGTGTCATAGCATTCAGATGTGTCTAGGTGTTTTCGCACCTCGTTGCGAACCGCATCGATTTCCGGATTTTGGTCGCCCGGTAGATCCCCAGTCTCGAAGTAACGCCGCGTTCGAAGATAAAGGTCTTCGATCAGGTTCATTTTCCAGTCCGTCAAAACTCCTGGACCGACTGCGGTTAGGTCAGCGACCGTATGCACGATGAGCAATTCCAGTCGGCGAATCGAGCCGACCTCGGCCGCAAATCGGTGGACGATTTCCGAGTCATTCAAGTCATGGCGAAATGCGATCAAGTTCACAAGCAAGTGTTTGTGAACGAGCCAGGCAAGTGTATCCGTTGACTCTTCGTCGAGGTGCAAAAGTTTCGCAGTATCCAACGCGATCTCACGGCCAACATCCTCGTGGTCTCCCTCGCAGCCTTTTCCAAGATCGTGGATGAGCAGCGATAAATGCAACAAGCGTTTGTCTGTCAAACGCCGGTAGCGGCGACTGATTGCCGATGATCCCTGTTCGAAGTCACAAGCCGCTTCGACGGCGAGGATGCAATGTGCATCGACGGTGTATTTGTGGTATGCGTTGAATTGGAGCAAGCCACGTGTGCGTTTGAATCCTGGGATAAGTTGTTCGAGTACACGCAATTCATGAAGTCGACGAAGCAGGTCCGCCAGACGGCTGCCCCGGCTCAGCAGTGACAAGAAAGCCGCGATCGACTCGTCATCTGGAGGCGCGGGTTGTCGCTGTAGCATCACTTCGCGGATCGCGTGCCAAGTCGGCTGGTCAATGCGGCGTCGATGTTCGTTTGCGAGGCTCATGAGCCGCAAGACATCGGGCAGACTCGAAGCAAACTCGTGCAACGCAGATTCGGTGACCCAAATGTTTGTTGGACCCATGCGGATATTTTTTTCGATCTCTCGCGAAAGCACTCGTTCGTACGCACGCGAAATGAGAGGTCGCGAATGCGCATCGTCAGCAAAGAATGACGCCGCGCAACGAACATTCTGGGTGTGCTCAAAATATGCCTGCATGAATTGTTCAACAGGCAGTACGCCTTCGGTGCCCTTGTAACCCCATGCCTCCGCGATCAGCATTTGTGTGGGGCGATCGAGAATGTCTTGGCTGCGATTCTCGCGAAAGTGGAGTTCGTTTCTCAATCGCAGCATGAACGAGAACGCTTGACGCACAAGTCGATAGTCTTCACTCGGAAGGGCGCCAAGTTTGAGCAAACGCTCGAGATCGGTTTCGCCATACTTAATGAAACCAATCCAACGAATCAGCTGGATATCGCGCAAGCCTCCCAATGAACGTTTGACATTGGGGCGCAAGAGGTAATTGGTTTCACCCCATTTATGTCGTTCTTCACGACGCGCGCCGATCAAATCTCGCAGAATGCGTTGGCGACGTCGCTTGGTTCCTTGACGCAGATTTTGAAAGAACCCGCTGTAGACCTGGAGTCCTCCGGCGAGAAATCTAGACTCGGTAAGCGACGAAAAGATAATCGGATCGCTCCACGCTAGGGTGACGGCTTCGCTGGGTGTGCGAATGGAGAATCCAAGTTGGAGTCCCGCGTCAACAAGATCTCGCGAAAGAGTGCCAGCAATCTTCGATGCTAGCGAGGTGTTATCGCGAGTTGCGATCAGCATGATGTCCGCGTCAGAGAACGGAGCTAAATCGCGTCGACCGAATCCACCATGGGCGACGAGTGCCAGCCCGTTGTGTTTGATGTCGCCTAGATGCGCCTTGGTCGCTTCGTTCCAGATATCGAGAACGATTTCGTCGTAGAGGTCAGCGATTCTGGTTGAGACTTGGATCCCGGCTGATCCGGAATCGTGTTGCTCGCGGATTTTGATTCTGCCTTCGCGCAGCCGCTCACGACATCGAAGTACAACCGCGCGAAGATTCGTGGTGGCGGACAATCCGAGGCGCTCTTAAACCGCATCCTCGCCGCGCTCACCCGTCCGAATACGAATCGAGTCTTCCAGATTCGTAACAAAGATCTTTCCGTCGCCGATTTGGCCCGTTTGGGCTGTCTGCAAAATCGTATCGATGACTGTTTGCAGGTTGTCGTTGGTGCAAATCACTTCGATTTTAACCTTCGGCACAAAGTCGATGGCGTATTCCGTTCCACGGTAAATCTCGGTGTGACCTTTTTGCCGGCCAAATCCACGGACTTCGCTTACGGTCATACCATGGATGCCATGATCGGTTAACGCATTCTTGACGTCTTCGAGCTTGAAGTGGCGGACAATGGCTTCAACTTTTTTCACGATATATTCCTCAGCACTCGCGGTGTCGCTTGTATTTTACGTGCTATCGCAGATTCACGTTGAAACGCATTGTACACCTGGGACGGGCTCAAGCCAGCGGGCAACCGCAGACTCGTTGATGGAGTGGAATTGAAGGTTTCGAAACTCAGCCAACCGTGATCCGATCCGACCTTGCCGCTAGCTAGGGCGAATCCACTGGATTTCTGGTGCTCCGGCCTCGTGGTTCGCCACGCGGCTGAGGACAAAAAGAAGATCGCTGAGCCGATTCAGGTAAATCATGAGATCTTCGGAGATATTCGTTTCGTGGTGGCGAACCAGCGTCACGACGCGTCGTTCAGCTCGCCGGCAAATTGCCCGAGCCAGATGCAATTGGGAGGCAGCGGGGGCTCCTGCGGGCATAATGAAGTGCTTTAGCGGCGCTAAAACCGTTTCATGGCTATCGATCCATTGCTCCAAGCGTCCGATATGTTCAGCGCCGATCACTCGCAAACCGTGCTCATCAGGCTCGGGAGTCGCCAATTCAGCTCCGATCGAAAAGAGCTCATGTTGGATTTGGTCCAATTGAGCGTCGATCACGGCTGAGACACCGGCCGACCGCGCCGTGCCGAGGCACGCGTTGAGTTCGTCTACTGTGCCATAGGCCTCGATTCGGTCGTCATCTTTGGCGACGCGAGGGCCCCCGAAGAGTCCGGTGCTTCCCGCATCGCCGGTACGTGTATAGATCTTCATGAGCGGTGTTTTCAGTTGGCTGGTTAAAATTCGGATGGAACCAAGGGTGATCGATTTTTGCCTCCACTTTTGTAGAGTGTTGGCAATCGTCGGCAAGTCGTCTTCAGAAAACTTGTCGCATTAGCTTCCTTTTATCGCCAACTCTTTTTCAGGACAGTTCGTTGCCTGCACCAACTGACGCCAACGATTCAACCGTTCGAGCTGCTGGTATGTTGTTGGTCTGCCGCGAGCCGTCCACAAAATTTCTGCTGCTTCGACACCCCAAGCGTTGGGATTTGCCGAAAGGGCATTGCGAAGAGGGCGAGTCGTATCTTGAAGCGGCGATGCGAGAAACGGAAGAGGAAACCGGGATTCCGCCGGTGAGCATTGCGATTGACGAAGATTTTCTGTTTGAGATGAAGTATCCCGTAACGTATCGCAGCACCGGTGCACGCGTCTTCAACAAAGTCGTGCGATACTACTTGGGGTACTTGGAGTCGATTCCTGCGTTGACGCTGACCGAGCACGATGGATTTGCTTGGTTTGATTGGAATCCACCGCACGCAATCCAGACCCAGACAATTGACCCGTTGCTTGCGGCCATTCAGGAGCACTGGCAGCTCTAAACGCTAGTTTCTCGACAGCATTCGCACCACAACCATGAATTGACGCGTCTGTGCGGTTCGCGTTTTCATTCGAGTTTTAGTATTGAGAGCGCGCGATCTCGATTTGTAGCTCGCCAATTTTTCGTATCAGCGCAAGGACATCTGCCTCAGCGTTGTTCTCGTTGAAGTCGCTATGCATCAACGCGATTCGGTTGGATGGTGCTTCACTGCCCAGTGTTGCATCGAGGGGGAGCCAAGTGTCATTCACGTAAGCCAGTGTCCAAGCGTGGTACTGCATCGTCTTTGACGTCGCGTCGTCGAATACCAAACCTCCGACGACGCGAGCTGGGATTTTGCTTGCTCGCAGCAACGCCGCCAGCAACACCGCGTGTCCTGTTGAGTCCGCTACGCCAGCCTGGGCCACTTCGGACGCTTTCGTAAGTCCCATGCATTGTTGTGATCTCTCAAGGACTCCTTTCACCGTGCGCGCCATCTCGAGAGCCGTCTCTCGATCGTTCAGTCCAGATATCGCTGCGGCGGACTGAAAACGTCTCACCAAGGCTGACTGGAAATCGATCAACGTGCTGGCACGAGTGTCTGAATCCGAAACCGCCAGCTCTGCGGTCACGAAGTTGGGCACGTTCGCTGCTAAATCAAAGCTGACCAAGACCTGCACGGTATCGTCGGAGATTCTTCGCTGGGCTTGTCCGGGAACTGTCGCAATTTCAAGCGTTGAAATAGCTGTGGGAGGAGTTCTTGTTCTGCTGGGCTTGGATTCCTTAACAATGAATGCGGTTCGCTTGGCGTCGTTTGGCCGTTCAATGTTTCCAGAAACAGGCAGGGTAACTCCCGAGACTTGGTCTGACTTTGGTTGAACATTTGCGGTTGCTGTTGCTTCGTCGGTGCGGAAGGCCAATAGCCCCAGAGCTTCCGTATAGCTTTTGAGCATTGTCCCCGAGTCGTCGGTCCAAAGGACAATGTCCGATTGCTTTTCGCCGACGGAGATTTGTCCAGAGGTCTCCAGCAGTTCCCTCGATTGGCCTCCTAAGAGCGGCGCCGACGCTTTCGTACCGCCAACGAGTCGAACGGTGGCGATTCGGTGTTGAACGGGTAACAACGTTTGGAGCAACCGAACTTCGCCGGTCTTCATCGGCGAGCGTTTGAGCGACTGTTCAACAGCGACCAAGCCTCGATAAGAGGGTTCCCATTGGATGGTTTGCTTGGATTCGATGATCCCCCGTCGAGTTACGATTATTAGCTCGTCGTTCTCGATGGAGGCGGTGAAGTGAGTCGCAAGTGGACCAATGCACTGGCTGGCCTTGAATCCTTTGAGCTGTCCGGTTGAACTTTCGATGCTTTCGTGGTGCAGCACTTGTTTAACCGTCGACTGGCCAACGCTTAGTCGAAGTTGGTCGTCAATCGTGTATTGGACATCTGCATCGTCGGCGCCGCTCAGTCGCTTGGCGGTGATATGCCCGAACCCAATGTGCTTTCCATCACTGTAGTAGGCGTTCCAGGTTTCCCAGTCAGTTGCCAGCGGTGCTTCAGGCGGCTCGAACGTGGGAGCAACTGGGATGGCATCCGTTTGAGTTTTTCCTAGCGATGCCAGTTCCTCGGAGGCATATCGCTCCTCGGAGGCATATCGCGGCCGCTCCAACCGCTCGGACAGCGACGGACGTTGGGGTATGTCACAGCCAGCATGCAAACCGATGCTGGCGAGTAGGAGAATCGACAACGGGCGAGGCAAATTCATGTAACCAATTGGACGTCACTTGGGATTTTTTCCAGCTCGAAGTGTGAATTGAACGAGATTGAGGAACCGGGTTGAATGTTCGTCAACACTGCATCGAGCCACCCGCTTCCAAGGAAGTCGGACGCTGGATCGACAAGGTTGCGACGTCAAATGTCCTCAAAAACGCTCGCTAAACGCTGGATTTGCAATTATATCCGGCAATCATGCTGGGGCTCAGGGCCTGTTCGTCTAGGACGTTGTGGGACGGTGTCTTGTTGCTCGGAATCTAACGGAAATGCGGATTAGGGCGACTGTAGCAAGCTGTGACTGTGCTTTTGCTCAGGAAACTTGTAGGGCGCTAGGTCGGCGCGGCCTGCGATTCTTCGGTGACCTAACGTTGGGTGTAATCGAGATTTTAAGCAAAGTCTCAAGGCATCGGCCTAACTGAAATTGATCACCCCACCTTTCCAGCACGAGACCGAGATTCGCTCATGGGCTTTCTCAAGAAAATCCTTCGCGGTAACCCAACTGAAGAGACCGTTCGCCAGCTCGCCGCGGGCAGTTTCGAGTCGTTGACCGACGAAGAACTCCAAACACACATGGGGATCAAGACCTATGGTGCCTTTGAGCTAACGGATGCTGTGCGTCCGTCCTATGATCTGCAGATCGTTCCACGCCAAGGTTTTCGCCACGACGAATATGTGGACGAAACTTCTGGTGAGAGTATTCCGGTCATTATGGCGGCGGCAAGTCGTCGCCAGCTGTTCGATATTTTCCTTGAGCTCATCGAGCCTCTCGGTGACGTCGTGGATGTGGTACTCGAGACCAGTCATCAATCGGGTCCGCGACACGAAGACTTGTATCGCGAACACATCGACATGCCAGTGCTCAAGAGTTTGCTACTGGAGTATGAAGACTTGATCGTCAATGACGGCTGTACCGGCGTTGCCGTGATCAATCCATCCAAACGCCAAGAAGTACAACTCGATGAACACAAGATGCTTGTCATGTATGGCCAGCCACTCAAGCCGTTCGAGACGATCTTGATCGAAAACGATGTCTATCCAGATCCATCGATTCGCTTCATCACCGAGGCCGAACACGTGCACAGCAGCAGCGAAAAGTACTTTGACCAGTTCAATGTGATTCGAAATCGTTTTGGTCTCGAAGACGGCAGCGCCGCTGATTGTTGGTAAGTGACGTTCGCGTCCTTGGCCAACACCATCCTGCTTGGCCAGCACCATCCTCGACAGACGCTATGGCTTTTGCGACGATTTGGGAACACACGATCGCGCCTACTTCGCTAGGTTCGATCCAAACTGATTCGTCGAAATGAGCCTCGCAATGTTTTTGGTCCTCAGCTCCAGTTTACACCCGGATAGCCGTAGTCGGATTCTCGCAACGGCTTGTTATGACCGATTGGTTGAAATGGGCCGCGAGAGTGTGTTTTTCGACTTAGCCGCTTCGCCCTTGCCGCCCTGTGACGGTCTGTCGGCTTACTCACATCCCAACGTGGTTGAATTGGGGCGGCTCATCCGCGAGGCGAAGGGTATCCTTGTTGCTTCGCCCGTCTATAACTACGACGTCAACGCCGCCGCCAAAAATGCTGTCGAACTCACTGGACGCGCATGGACCGGCAAAGTGGTCTCCATGATGTTGGCGGCTGGCGGCCAGGGCAGCTATATGTCGGCGATGGGGCTAGCGAACAGTCTGATGCTTGATTTTCGGTGCATTATCGTGCCACGTTTTATCTATGCCACGGGCGACGCTTTCGAAGGCAATCATCTCGCTGATGATGCAATTCAAGCTCGTGTCGACCAACTCGTCTCGGAAACACTGCGGATCTGTGATGCGCTTTCCGCCGAGTGATTCGCGGCCACGTGCAACCGCGTGCTGTCTTGCAGCCGTGTAGTGTTCAGCCCGGTTCGGGTTCCTCGTTGCAATCGTACCGAGACTGCACCATCAACATTGTTTGCCGACCACAAATTTCGGCGTTGAGTGGCACACCCCGCTCACGAACATCTTGTTCACGCACACCCCGCTCACGTTGATCGTTCAGGTCATCGGTCGCGGTACAGATTCTCGGCGACGATCAGCGATTCAACGGCACGGGGCGTGCGATAGCGGATCGATCGCCCGGTGCGAATTCGCTTTCGCATCTCGCCGCTTGAGATTTCGATTTGCGGAACCGTGACAGCAAATTGTGACTCGGCGTCGCGTCGTTCGATGCCGAGCACTCGATCAAGCACGGTCCAATCGATCGCAGGATCCGCAGCCCGTTGGATCACAGCTAGTTTCGCCAGCGAGAGGATCTTTGCGGGCAAATGCCACCGGTCCAAAGTCGCTAGCGAATCGCTGCCGATGAGGAGAAACAACTCGTCGTCGGGAAACTCATTTCGCAGAGACTGAAGCGTATCGACGGTGTAGCTAATCTCTCCTCGCGTGACTTCTTGCACGTCGAGCACATGAAGGGACGAGCCCGCTAATGCCAAACGAAGCATTTGGACTCGGATTTCCGCAGTGGCCTGCGGGCCGTGCGGTTTCAGTGGGGAGGTTGCTGCTGGAATCCAGCGGACTTGGTCCAGCCCCAGAACCTCTGCGGCGGATTCAGCGATCCAGAGATGGCCAAAATGCACAGGATCAAAAGATCCGCCAAAGACGCCGATTCGCACACTCAACCTCAAAAAAATTAAAAAGTTCTCGTCCGGTGACCTGACGTGTCAAACTTGCCCCGACAATGGATGGTGACGCACGGCATCCACATTCATCGCTTCGAGAAAAAGACTATGGTGACTAGTCACGACTCAATTTCGCCAACTTTGCCTGTGAACGATTGTTTTATGCCTTCCAGCGATCCACGTCGACCGCTCGAGCCGTCAGCTGTGCCGTCATCTATGCCGGCGCGAGCACCCGCGCCGCCTCAAAGCGACGCAAAAGTGCAACAAGTTTTGGCTGCCGAGACACCGGACGATCCACTGCAGCCGTTCGTTATGGACACAGATGGGAGCCGATCCCAGCAAATTGAATTGTTTGAGACCCAACCGCCGCCGTGGGAAATCGCACAGGGGGAGGACACTGCGACTGCCCAAATCGTTTTCAGCGAGGCCCCGCATGGACCGTACGACTATGAAATCCCGTCTGAGATGCGGGACCAATTGGAGCCGGGAATGCGGGTTCGGGTTCCTTTGGGGCGTCGAAAGAAGCTGATGCCAGGCTGGTGCATAGCGACGACGCTTGACGCCAAGTCGAAGCCGGGTCTGCGTCCGATTGCGGAGCTCGTCGATGACGAGCCGCTTTGTGATGCATCGTTGGTGCGGCTGGTGCTTTGGATGAGCCACTATTACCAAACGCCCGTTGGACATGTGTTTGATGCGATTGTTCCATCGAGCGTTCGCGGGGACGCGGGAACTCGAATGCGAACGTACTTGCATGTGAATGCGAACGCGTTTGATGAAGAAACACTGCAAACGTTGCCAGCCAAACAACGTGCCGTGATGCAGCTTGCGATTGAGCACAAGCAACCGCTCACCGCGGCCGAGTTGATGATTCGAGCGGAGTGTACTGAGGACCCGATTCGTCGGCTGCGAAAAAGACAACTGTTGATGCCGGAGCAGCGTCGTGAGATGAGTTCGTCCACGACCACATTGCGTTGGCAAACTGGCGATGGTGAAATCAATTCAAAACACGAGCTCACCCAAGAGCAGCTCGAAGCCCTCGCGAAGATCGACGCCGCGATTGATGCTGGGACCGGCAGCGCGTTATTGCTGCATGGTGTCACAGGCAGTGGTAAGACAGAGGTCTACATTCAAGCGATCGAGCACGTGGTCAAGTTTGGTCGCAGCGCGATCGTCTTGGTTCCCGAAATTAGTCTCACGCCCCAGACTCGCGGACGCTTTGAGCGTCGTTTTGAGAACGTGGCTGTGCTTCACAGCCAAATGACGCCTGCAGAGAGACATTTCCAGTGGCGACGGATTCGCGACGGCGAAGTCCAAGTGGTGATCGGTCCCCGCAGCGCCATCTTTGCCCCCCTGCCCCGCCTTGGCTTGATCGTGATCGATGAAGAGCACGATGCGTCATTTAAACAGGATACCCAGCCACGATATCACGCTCGACGCGTCGCGCACGCACGCGCGATGTCTCTTAAAATCCCGTTGATTCTTGGAAGTGCAACGCCATCGCTCGAGTCGTGGTACGCCAGTCGGACGGGTCATGCACAGTTGATTCGTATGAATAGTCGCATCGAGAATCGAGCCATGCCCGATGTGCAATTGGTTGACTTGCGAGTTCGTGATGATCGCACGGGCGGTTCGATCAGTCGTCCGCTGCATACCGCCATCAACGAGACGTTGGCTGAGAAAGGCCAGACGATACTTCTGCTCAACCGACGAGGCTTTGCCACATCGATCCAGTGTCCCTCGTGCGGTCATGTTGTGGCTTGTCCGGATTGTGACATGCCGCTCACGCACCACCGTGACGGAGGAAAGGCCGTTTGTCACTTTTGTGATTTCACGATTCCTACGCCACCATGGTGTCCGATGTGTCGGTTCGACGGGATCCGTTACAGCGGCCTTGGTACACAGCGGCTTGAGGATGAAGTGAAGTCGCGTTTTCCCAAAGCGGTGATTGCGAGAATGGATAGCGACACGATGAAACGACCCGGCAGTCACCAACGCGTGCTGGCGGCGTTTCGTGCTGGCGAGGTCGATATCTTGTTGGGCACCCAAATGATCGCGAAAGGGTTGGACTTTCCGAACGTGCTACTCGTGGGTGTGATCAACGCGGACTCCGCCCTGCACTTCCCTGATTTTCGGGCTTCGGAGCGGACGTTCCAGTTGGTGACGCAAGTGGCTGGCCGGACAGGTCGTGGCGATCGCGGCGGTCGGGTGATCGTGCAGACCTTCTCTCCCGAGCACCCGGCGATCCAAGCCGCTTCGCATCACGACTACACCCGTTTCGCTGAAGACGAGATGGTCAATCGGGAAAAGTTCCGCTACCCGCCGCTTGGAAGCGTCGCGAGAATCATCTTTCGCGGTCCGACGGAGGAATTGACTGAAGCGACCGCAGCGAACTTTGTCACGCGGTTGGAGGCGGCCCGAACGACTTTGGGTGCAGAGGTCCGCATCTTGGGCCCTGCTCCACCACCGTTTGCCAAGTTGCGAGGCAAATATCGCTTTCACGTCCTGCTCCAATCGCCACAGGCTGGACCGCTGGGCGAGACCATCCGTCGAGCAACGGATCACTTTGTGATCCCGGAGAAAGACGATATCCAGTATGTCGTCGATATCGATCCGATCGACATGCTTTGATCGTCGAGTCAGTAGAATCCGAACTAGATGAAGGCAAATTGGCGCGCCGCTTGCCTTACAAGTCTGTGGCGAAATACTTACTGCCAGTGTGGCAGTGTGTTTGTGTTTACTAGGACAATCAATGATCGACTCTTTGGCCGGTAACTTGTTGGTGGCTTCATCACTGGTTCAAGACCCGGTTCGTTCCAATAGCGTGTGTTTACTCGTTCATCACGATGGCGATGGAGCCATTGGTGTGATGCTCAATCGTCCGCTCGCTCCGAACCCAGACGCCCTGTTGGCGATGCTTGGCAAGGGCGCGAGTTCGTCTGAAAAGAGTCGGCTTCCAAAGCATGAATCGCCGTTGCCCAACAGTATGGGTACTGTCCACTTCGGCGGTCCACTGTCGGGACCGGTGGTGGCGATCCATAGCGTTAGTAAGTTCGCAGAAGCTGAAACGGGTCCCGGTATCTACGTGGCCGCTCAGAAACACCACCTTGAAGGACTCGTGTCGCAACCTAATGGGCCGATGCGGCTCATCATTGGTCACTTGGGCTGGAAAGAAGGCGAGCTTCAACAGGAGTTGGACGACGGCCTTTGGCACGTTGTCCCTGCCACCGCAGAAGTTGTTTTTTCCAACGATCGCGAGATGTGGCCTAGGCTAATTCACCGCTCTACGGCAAGATCCGTGGCTACTTGGATCGGAACATCCGACAATCCGAACGCTTGGGAAGTGAACTGATTAAACTCGGTAGTCGCGATCCACCTCTGAACCCGCTAAGCATGCGATGCCGAAAGTAACTCAAGACGACGACCAGCCACAGAAACCGTTTCGGGTTCAAAAGAAGCGGTTAGGACGCATTCGCTTCATTCGTGAAGACGGTGAGTTCGGTTTCATCACCGCAGAAGACTTCCGTGAGGATGTCTTCTTTCACCGAACCGTTTGGGATCGTTGCGATGACCCTTACTCGCGACCTGAAATCGATATGTTCGTCGAATTTGAAATCGATGACGAGTTGTTTGAGAAGGATAAAAAGCTTCGTGCAACGCGTGTCTATCGGTCGGAACGACCCGATGGCAAGAAATTATCCGGGCGAGATGCGCCCCATTTGATCATTCGGCATCATCCCAACGCTCGCAAAAAACGGCCTGACTGGCGCTAAGTCGCTCCCGGTTTCCCAAGTCCGAGCACGCCTCTGTGCCGGCATTCACACGCCCCGACAGAGCACTGCCCCACCCAGTGACCCCTCCGGTGGGCGGATTGGTGCGAGTTTTTTTTGTCGTTGAAAATCAAGCAACCAGGCAAAGGCCTATTTTTACGAGACTTTGCAAGCCGCACCCTTCTGGGTGGTTCGGTAAGATAAATGTTTGGGTGACGTATTTCATACGCGGAGCAATCACAATGGTGTGCGTCAGCAAATGGGTGCTGGCGATGTCCATTTTTGGTCTTTGTTCCTCGAGTGTTTACGTGTCCTCCGTAGAGCGATCCTTGTCAGTTGGTGGCCGAGTAACGCGCCAGTCCGTGCCGATTTCGATGCGTCGGTCGGTGGCCGCATACGCGCGTCTTTCTGGTTTAGCTGAGAATCTTCCGCGAGTGAAACGAGCCTTTCGCCAGGTTCGCGGTGAGCTTGCCAACGTTGGTTTGTTGTCACGCGATGAGTACTTGGGCAGGGTGGAAGTGTGCATCTCTTCATGGCCAAGCACGACGACAGCGGGATTCATTTTTGACCAAGGCGTCAACTGGCTGGATGCACGGATGGGCTATAAACCTGGAGTGATCTATCTCCCGCTCAATGTCCCTCACCGAGCCTATCGACCCGGATACACCTTGCTGGACACGCTGCGTCACGAGTTCGCCCATGCTTGGCACTGGATTGAGCCAGGATTCTTTCGTCGGTCGTGGTTCATCGAGACGTTTGGAGCGGCATATGTCAATTTGAATCCGAAGCCGCTCGAAACATGGCGCCGTCGAAAGTTCCAGACGTCGGGCTTCGTTCGCCAATGGGAACGTGGCGAAACCGATGACCAGCAGGCCTTGATTCACCAGCACCTGTTGAACGATTTCGCCACCGAATACGCCACAACGATGGCATGTGAGGACTTCGCTGAGACGTTCATGTACTACTTGAAGTATCAGAACTCATTGGATCGATTTCGCGCGCGTCGCGGTTTCTACCGCAAGCTTCGAGCCGTCGAAGCCGCCGTTCGCACCGCCCGCCGAGAATTGTCGCTGTAGCTCCGATTTTTGCTTTGGCACACTCGCTAGAATTTTATGATTGTGAGCTAATGTTTTCTAAAAATCGGGAGCCCATCCAATGCGTCGCACGCTGATTCAAATCACCACGGTTTTCGTGGTCATGGGGTTTTGTACGAGTTCCCTTCTTGGCCAAGAGTCGGAACATCTGGCGATTGACGATGCGGTTCTCGCGGAGTTTCGTGAGCTGGTGTGTGATGCCGCGATTGATGACCAATCGCCGATTCATGATCAAGCTGTTGGAATAGTGGTGAATCGCAATTACAACGACCCTCGATTCGATGACTTTGTTCGGCAACCTTTTGGCGGACAATCCAAGGAATCTTCGTTTAACACTGCAATGAACTTGATGACCGTTTCATCGCTGCCTAACGGCGAGAAAGTTCAATTGCTCTTGGATAGCCTCGCGACTTGGAATGAAGAGTACGAGTTGCAAGATGAATTGAGCTTCATTGGCTGGAGTGCACAAAAGCCTGAAGTGACAAGACTCAATCAATCTTTAGTTTCGATGAAAAAAGAATTGGCTCGCGAACTCGAGAAACGGCTGGCTGTTGACGAGCCGCCCACGATCCTTGTTGCGGCAGCGGAGCTTTCTGAAGACGAGAGTTTGCCGTTGGTTCCGCTTTTACTTGCGGTAGCCAAGAAAGGTTCCCCTCAAAGGAAACGCGCCGCCGTCACAGCGCTGGATCATTCCATTTTGCTGCTTCACCAACATGCTCAAGCCGCAATTGCAGGACCGTCCATGTTCAACGCAAAAACCATAGCCTACGCGACAAAAATCATTGCAAGGTACGATACTGACGCAGACCAAGCGATCACAGCAGCAGAATGGTCAAAGATGTTGGTGGATCCTTCGCCAGCAGATACCAATCAAGACGGCAAAGTAACCGTCAGCGAGTACGCTAGCTGGATGGAGAAACGATCGTCACGATGATCTTGATTACGTCGCTGGTGCAGTCTCAGAGGCGTCCGTTTTCGCGGGTGCTTTCTCTGCGGCAGGTTCCTTTGAGGCAGTCGGTTTCGCGACGGTGGTGCCGTCGTCTTCCGGCGGTGGCTCGGGCAGTTTACCGCCGTTCTTTTTGGCAGCGATAAAGCTATCTTCCAGGTCACGAATCATCTTGGGATTGATGTGCTTGGAGAGCAGTTCGCGAGTGGTCGTGAACATCTGGTCGATCATCTTCCTTTGGTTCGCGTTGCCATTGCCGAGTATCTTCAAGTAATCTGTTTGCTTCTTGCCCATGTCGTCGGCAATTCTCTCGTTGGTGGGCTCTGCTCGTAATAGTTCCAATAGTTCCTCGGCTTCTTTCATTTCACCCTTCTTGAGACGCAATCGTACGCGAGCGCCAAGTAACTCGCGAATAGCGATCAAGTCAACGATCGCGTTTTGGACCCCTCGGATATAGGCTTCCGCCTGCAAACGCATATCATCGCCCGTCATATCTGCCACTTCGACTTCCGATTGTCCGGGGACAATCGGTAATCGAGCGAGCACCGCGCCCCCATTTTTGACGTACAGCAAACGTAAGGGGTCTCGTGTCTTTTCAAGCCAAATCCGCCCATTCCAGTCCGTGCGTCCTAGGAACGTCATGTCCTTTGAATCCATCGCCTTCTCATATATCTCGTACCCAATCAGCGGTTCGTCAGCGGCGCCGCGAACATGCATCCGGATCATCGTGTTGTCGAAGAACGGCCGAGCCTTGAACGCCATACGGAATGTTCGGCTGTTGTTGCGACCTTGAAGCCCACCAGCGAGGCCGGCATGAAAGTCCATCTCAATCGCGGAGGATTGACGTCGTTCCGTATCCGAGAGTTCGCTTGGTTCAATCGAGACTGTTTGCGTTGCTTCGCCACGCTTGACTGTAAATTCGACGGATGGTGGTGTCTGGCCCATCGAGATGACGAGCTGGCGTAGTGACTTGGCATCCAATCCCGTTGATTTGCCTACCGAGACGATCACGTCGCCGACCTCAAGCTTGCCGTCCGCTGGTGAGCCCTTGAGCACCGTGGTGACAAGCAATTGTTGTTTGTCGCCGCTGCCTTTATCTACGGCGACGAAGCCGTAATACAGCGGACGCAGCGTCGCAAATTTATCTCGTTCGAGCTCGAGTTTGACATTCTTGCCACCGCGTTCTACCTCGATCGCAATGGCCTTTAGCGGTGACTCGCGAAGTGTACTAACGATTGAGCGAGCGTTTGATACACCCATCTCGTTGATGCTTATTACTTTGTCGCCAAGTTGCATCATTGCGTCGGCGGGCACATCCAACGAGGAAATCTCGTTCTCCACGGCGAGTAAAAATGCCCACGTCAGTGGACCGATTTGAATCGGTTTGCCGTTTCGATCGTTCTTGCGGACCATCGGAATGAGAACGTCACCAGGATTGATTGTTGCCGGTGAGTTCTTGTCAAGGATTAACCCGCCGGCTCGCAATAAGCCTGTTGCGCTCTTTTGTCCCGCGTCATCGATGCGGACTACCGGCGCAAACGCTTTGATCATGGACGACCCAATCGTTGAGACGAGCGACGATTGATTGGTGGCGATACCCTCAACGACTGGTCCGAACGCTTGCATCAGCGTATCGAGTTCAACGACTCCGACCCGCATCGGCCGTGACGTGGCTTCAATATTCACAATGAAGATCTTGTCGAACTGGTCGGCGGAATCAGCAACCAGTCCGCTCGCCGGTGGCGTGATCAGCTTGGCTTCGGGCTTGGTGAGAGTCAGTGCCATCCCGCGGGATATTAACATCGCTTCAGTTGACTCTTCAGCCCAAAGATTCTTTAGCGTGAGCGCGTCACCATCAATGCTCGAAAGCAGACTAGTTACTTTTTCAAGGGAGCTATCACCACTCGAAACGATTCGTCCCTTAAGATCCGCTGCGCGACTCGATGTGCATAGGATTTTTTCGACGTACTCCGAAAGATCCCCCATGGATCGCATTCGTGCGGCGTCAGGATCCGTTCGTTTGACAGCGATCACGGGGTCCGAAGCGGAGATTGTCTCGTAGTCTAAATCGGCCAAGGAGCGATTTGCTACGGACGCTACTGCTGCAGGCGCAGTTTCAAACTTGACTTGCCATACCGCAGCAAACTGGCGATCGAGAAACTCATGAAGCGGCGCGGCTAGCGTCTCGGTGTTTACACTCGCATTATCGGAGATGATCCAGACCAGAATTCGGTATGGCGAATAATCCCAAGGCTCGTCGCCACGCGTGTCGACTGGTTTGGCCGCCACAGGCGATGACGAGGATTCGGTTGAAGACGAGGTTTCGGTTGAAGATGCGTCAGTCGTCACGCTAGCTTCATTAAGGGCACCAACTTCAAGGGGCGTGCCAACTTCAGCGGGATTATTGACGGTACCGGATGCAACATCCGATGACTCGGAATCCAATGGCGATGCTGCATGAATCACAGAGGCTTGCGTGAAACCGAGCATGCTCCAAACGATCAGTAACGCAGCAAGATTTGAAGGTATTCTCATTTTGCTAGTCGCCAATTCTCAGCGTTCTGATAGAGCGAAACAATGTCGCTGCCAATACCAACGAGTTCACGACGATACGCATACGACTCGACAAGTTGCCACAAGGGAATGATTGGGAGTTCATGGTTGGCAATGGAGTGCAAATTCAGGAGTCCATCGCGAACCTCACGCCAATTCTTTGCTTCCTCCAAGCGTCGAAGTCCTAGCCCAACTAACTGGTCCTCACTCTTGGCTAAGCCTTCTGGGCCAAGCACACGGCGTGCGTCAATAACGGGCTCCCAGACAGCAGCACTGACGTAAACCATATCCGCTTGGCCTTCATCAGGTTGGGTCCGCCCGATGGGAAGCTCAACCAATTCAACTTGCAAGTCCAACAGTTCCCATTGGCTCTTGATGGCTTCACACGCGACACGCGATAAGTTGTCATTGGGGTGAGCCAGGCGAATGGGTGTCATGGGTTCCAGTTTCTCCTGCTTTCGGTCCGCATCCGCTTTCATTTGGGTCGCATTCATCGTGATCAGCAACTTGGCTAATCGCGGTTCATAGACGCGCGGCTTAATGGATTGATCATAAGCATAGCCCAACGGATCGTTGGGTTCTAAACCCGCCGGGAATGGACCTGAGATGACTTGGCACCCAGGCGATTCGAGGTTTTCCAAGAGCTCGCCGTTGAGAATGTCTTGACGGTTCGTACCATAAACCAGAGCCCGTCGAAACGTTCGCTCGGCGATGTAGGGATGATCGGAGCAAGGAACAAGCATGTGAACCGTCGGGAGCGGATAATTCGCGACGCGGATGGATCGATTCCCTCGTAGTCGGGCTGCGTCCGCCGGGAACAGTTGATCGAGAATGTCGACTTCCCCTTGCAGCAGTCGCGACACGGCATCCGTCGCGGATTGCATTCGAATCTCAACAATCTCTCGCGGTTGTGTTGGAACTCGAGGTGCGTCACGCAGTTTGAAGCGAATCAACTCGGCCGTGCTTTCCTTGTCGCTTTGGTAATCGCCAGTCGAATCGCCCACAGCGCCACCAAACCAGCTGCCATCAACAGGGATTTGAAGAAGGCAATTGGGCAATACGTGTGGGCGTCGCAGAACACATCGAACGCCTTTGGGGCCATCCAAACCGATGGCTTCCACAGCCGCTGACCAAGGTGCAAAGTACTCCGGGTTACCGAGTGTGGCACGAGCCATCAACGTGTCCGCTAGGTCGTGGCTACCGATGGGCTTTAGAGGAGCTAGGATTTTGGTTGCATCAATGACCAAATCGAATTGAATTCGATCTGGGCTCATCTCCGTCTCGCCAAAGATGAACGTGTACTGACCACCTTCAGGACCGGCCCCTTTCATCTCAAAGAGAGTTCGATACAGCAATCTTCCCGCACGTCGTGCAGCCCAATTGTCAATTCGGGTTGGATCAAAAACAGATGCGGCTTGAAGAACACCCACGTTGACAAGTGGATACAACGTATCGATCTCGCGAATCAAATCGTTGCCGCCCTCGATGTCTGGTTTGAGATAGACGCTTTCGCGAGCGTACTTACGAGCTTCCCAATATTGTTTGGCGTCCCGGGCAGCAATTGCTTGCTCGCGTTTTTGGGTTGCCATTGCCAAGAAAGCTTGATTCCACTTCGCTATCGAAGACAGTGGTTCGGCTTTGTAGTCCTTTTCGAGTCGTGCGAGCAGTTGCTGAGCGAGGTCCGGCTTGTTTTCTTTGATCAGTTGACCGAGCAATTGATCGGTGATGCCACCGAGCGCACGGATGACGATTTCCGGTTTGTATTCTGGGGCGTAACGACGTAGTTCTTCCAGCATTGCCAGCGTCGATCCAAGCTCACCGCCTTTGGCACGTTTGATTGCATCGTTGAACAAAAAGTCGCTGCGCAACTCGCGAAGCCCTGGACGACTGGGAAAGTCACGTACCAAAATTGCTAGATAAGGATAAGCGCCTTTGAAGTCACCAGCAGCGATTCGCTGGGACGTTTCGCGTTCCAACCGTTCTTCCCAGAGATCGAATCGCTCGATGTCATTCCACTTAGCCGCGAAGGTTTGCGTTTCAATACCCAGGACATCCATTCGTAAAGACTCGTCCTTTTTCGGTATCGGCTTACGACCGGGGAAATCGAGTAACCGGACCTTCGCCCAACCACCACCCGCAGACGCTTTGAAATAGACGATGTCGTGGGGATCTTCTTGAAGCAATTCCAAACCGGAATCTTCGGGAATTCCATTGTCGGCAAAATTCGCTAGCTGTGCCATTAATGGTTGCGTTGTCAGGCCACTCATGCTGAGCGCCAGCAACATCCATACGACAACTGATGATGGTAAACACCATTGCTGAGAAGAGAGCGAACGCGAAGTTAAAGAAGCGGGCACTTGTAGACAGTCAATGAGACGCAGCGAAATGAATGGGAAGGCAGACGAATGATTACGGAGTCGTTGGAAGCTCTTCGATATAGATGACGCCTTCTGCCCCGGGAACTAACAACTTGGTTCCAACGGGAAGCGGTGTTGCCGAAAGCGGTTGGCCAATGTCACTCTTGCCAATCATCCGCCCGTCCGCGAGATCAAGATTCATGATCCATCCCGAATCTCCGACAAGCACGGTCGAATTGCCTATTGTCAGTGGTTTGCCAATCGGAAGTCCTTGGAGGGCTTCGATTTCAAAACGCTGTTTGCCCGCTTCATCGAATGCTCGGATGCGACTATCGTCGGTTTGAACGAGGCAAACATCACCAGCAGCCATCGGGCCCCATACAACGCGACCGTCAAGCAACATGCGAGACGACTCTTCCAACGTTGCCAAATCACGGCCGATTAAGAAATCAGCCGATGGGCCGCTCGCCGCAGCGATCATTTTGTTTCCGACGCGAGCGGTGGGACCGAGGAACGGTTCGGGCAAATCAACCTTTGCCAGCTCACGAATTTGTTCACCAATCCGCAGACGATACAGTGACTTGCGAGAGTCTCCGATGACGACTTGGTCTGGATCATCCGCGAGCGCCAGCGGTTCTGTCCATTGGATGACCGCATCTGGTTCGCTGGCTGGCTGGAACGGGCTCCCCAACATGCTTCCCGTTTGCCAATTCAGGAGCGAGACTCGGCCGGATTGAAGCGGCAACATCAATCCACCTCCAGCAACTAACCCCAGTCCAGTCGATTTGCCGTCAGAAATACCCATCGTCAATAAACGCAATTTTTCGCGTGTTCGACTGGGGTCGTAAATAATTAACTCGGAAGCGGATTCTTGATTGAGTAGCAGTCGTTTTGTGGCATCAATCGCGATGGGATTAGCGAAACGCATGGCGACTCCGTTACCACCAGGATTTTCGATCGGGCCACTCGTCGAACCCGATGAAATGGATGCGCCGTCTAACTTGAAAAGTGCTGCCTGGCTCGTAATGGCATGGAATTCCCGCTCGTTGGGGACTTGCGAAATCATTGCCACAGGCACGCCCACATCCGTTCGCCAAAGTTCCGCGCCGGTTTTGGGATCGGCGGCAGTAACACGAATGCCCGTTGTCCCACGCAGGACGCGCGAGTGAATGAGGGCGTCATCAAAGACGAGCGGTTGGCCGACGAACGAGTCTCCCTCGTGCTTCACCCAATCGCGTACAACAAGCCCTGTGCTGATCTGTAATTCGAATCGACCAATGCGTGTTCCCGTGATCCACATTTGACTGCGTCCAACCGCCATCTGGGTTGGCGTTGGTCGGTCGTAGGAAGCAACCTGTTCCGCGACGACCGAAACTTGCTCACGCTCAGCAGTCGGCTCAATGTCGTAAACCGCGACCGCACCACGATCTGTCAATACAATGACCCGACGTTCTTGCACCAGCGGTTCGATCGTCACATTCCCAGCCATTCGGAATGGTGGTTGCGCCACTTTCAGTTTCGTTCCGTTTTCATCGTATCGGAGCACGTGGACGCGGACAAAATCCGTCCCCGCATTCTCGAACACAAATATGTGACTCAAAAGGGCCACGGGCGGCACATCAATCGTACCTTGCTCATGGCCAATATAGAAACTCTCGAGACATGACCCGTTGCGGCCATTGAGAACATAGAGGTTGCTGTGATCACCGGGTTGGTAAGCCACACCCGTACGTGACTCGAGTCCCGGTGCAACGTCGATCGACTGGGGTATCTGTGTTGCCCACTTTACGTCACCGGTTTCGGCATCGAGTGATGTGAGCTGTCCAGAGAGGGATGGAACATAAATGTCCGAACCCGAAGCCGCAGGCTCGGCAAACGGTTCGCCCATAAGGGCTCGCCAAACGATCTTGCCGTCTGTGCCATCGCATCGTTGGACTTCCAGTGATTTGCCATTACTCAGCAAAACACCATCGCCACCATCCAACGGCACAGGTGCATGATCTTGACCGAAGCCCACGAACTTACGCCAGAGCAAGCGACCGTCATCACACGCGAAAGCCAGGACACTGCCTCGCGCACGCAAGTAAAGCTGCTCGCTGTCCAGTCCAGGAATGCGATCTCCTTGGCGAGTGGTCAAGACGATCGAGCGGGCGGCGTCATCCGCAGTTGCCTCCGTCGTAATTTCCGGCTTTTTGGTGGCCGCCGTGACCAGCGTTTTCTGGATATCGCTTGCCTTGAATACCAATTCCACGAGTCGGCTGTCGTCATGAAGTTCCGGGAACTCTCTCAGCAACTGAATTCGGATGTCGTAAGCCGCTTTGGTGTTCTTGGCATCGAGTTCCTTGTTCATCCCCGCGACCGATTCATCGAGACGCAAGTTACGACTGATGTCCCGTTGGGCTCGCGCTCGGTTCTCAGAGATCGCTTGCAATCGGCCCGAGAGCGTCGTTCGCATGGTCGAGGTCATGTAGATGGGGTTCTCCATCAACTGAATCTGTTCGTCCAAACGTCCAAGCAGACGCTGTTTCTCGGTCGTTTCTTTGGCCTTGCCTGCCGCATCGGAGAGATTGTCGGCAATGTCCACGAGAAGGCCTGCGAGATTGCCGCGTTCTTCGTCGAGGCCAGGTTCGTTCTCGACAGCTGGTAAGAGTTTCTTGGCCTCGTCGAGACCTGTTGTCGGATCCGAAAATTGTTCGAACTGGTACAACTTTGACATCGCGATCCGCGTGCGGGCTAGCGAAGCGTATTGGTCGTCCTGGCCATAAGCCTCGAGGAAGTCCGTATACATTTTTTCGGCTTCGACGTAGTTCTGTTGATCATAAAGTTTGTTGGCAACTTTGATGAATTCGTCTGAACTGCCTTTGCTGAGCAAGAAGTAGAGGCCGTAACCCGACAAGCACAGGAATGCTAGGATGCCCAAAAATCCGTAGATTTTGAACGAGTCCCAGACGTTGTCTTTCTTGACGGGGCGAACCCGGTTCGCATTCGGGCGCGCAGCACGAGGTTGGTCGTTGTCACCCACCGCGACTGCGTCAACGGTCACGGGCTCAGCCTCAACGACACCGACTTCCAGCGGTTCTGAAAACACATCAGATTCCTCGATGGCATCAACGACCACGACTTCGTCATCGCCAAAGCCGTCCGCCATGTCGAGATCTGATTCCCCGCTGGCCGGACCAGTCGCATCGTCGTACTGGCCCGATCGCAACTCGCCAATCAGTTTCGTGGCTTGGAACTTGGTGAGTTGACCATTGTCAACGAGCAACTTCGCAATCGCTTCGGGCGTCACGCGAGTGCCGCTTTGTCCGAGTTGTTCACGCAGTGCCTCGACGATTTCTTGGTCGAGTAATCCGAGCCTTTCCAGGCGATCTAGCAAATCGTTAGCGAGCATATTCTCAATCGAATTCTTCGACTTG
>JBGSNA010000036.1:0-2469 GCA_041739875.1 Pirellulaceae bacterium | reverse complement strand
CCGCCGTCCGCCCGAATAACGTAAATAGTGCGAATGCCTCAACGCTTTGAAATCGAACAACCAACTCCGTTGATCACTCGCGTTGTGCAGATCACCTAGGCGAACCACTTTTATTTGCTGGGCACTTGGCTGGCTGGACCTTGGTCCCTGCTTGCAACTTAGAACTTTGACTGAGATCGTGGACTCGTCAGAGATCCAGTCGATTTGGCATGAGCCTCTGCCAACCAACAAAAGAGCCTGCGTTTCAGCAGGCTCTTCGGTGACCGAGCGAGGGGCAATCGCTCAAAGCCACACCCTCAGTTTACTGGTTCTTTCGCGACAAGCAAGAGAATTTCATTAGCATGTCAATAGACTTCGCTATTGCAGCCAGGACGGCTTAGCGAGAGTAAGCGGACACCAACCGAGCAGCAATGGTTGACCGACATGCCAATGATCAGTGAGTTCTCCCTTGCAAGTAAAATGCGACTGTTCATTGATCGACAGACCTTGTCACGCTTTCTGCACCAAGTTTCACCTCGACTGCATTAAAACAGTCGATCAGGTCCTTCAATGAAGGATGGAACTCAGAGACGTCCATCTGACTACCTATACATATTAAGCAATAAGAAGTAATAAGAAACTAGTAAAAAGAAGGACAGGTGGGACATCCGGTGCCCATTCAAGTGACGAGTTGTCCAATGTTTGGACAAACCGTCCCAATTGCTTTTCCGGTTTTCGAGGCAAGATCAAGCACTCGATCGATGGCGGCAAAAGGTAACTGCGGCTTGTCGCAAGGAGTCGAGGAACGTCACCGACAACGAGAATCCTGATTCAGTCCATTGATGTCGCACGATCACCTCGACGAGCTGGTGTCCTGTCCCCATCGTCTGCACTCGCCAATTTTCAGAATCCAGGGGAACGCTCAATTTGTGACGCGGCTGACAGCACGTCGGCAAATAGTTTCACTTCAACGCGTTACCACCTACACCGTCTTTGAATTTTCCAACCGAGTCAAAGAACTGCACACATCCCACCCCATTATCCGGCGACTTCCCAGCGTTGAGGATCAGGGAATGATCGGCATTGTACATCTCGAACACTGGCTCCTGCTTATCACCGGTGCAGCAGATTACTGCACGTTCTTTTCCATTCGCATCAACAATCACGAGCCTTTCGGTGGCCACCGATTTAGCCTTAATCATGTCGTTTGCTGCTGCGCCTAAAAGAAACGCAATAGCTGGCAGGCTGATGACGCATGCGACAATTCTCTTCATCTTTCGTTCCAGTTGTGCAATGCGATCAGCATTCGAAGTGGATGGCACATGCATGTTAAGTTCCTAGTAGTGAGTGTTGAGATATATGTGTTGGCGAACGAATTGCGATCTATCAGTCTTCTTTACAGGCAGATAGATCGGACGATGAACTTTGCCGCTTCGTGGGTGGCCGCAATCTTATCCCGCATTATTCACCAACCGCTTGAGTTTGGCTGTTTTTGTGTTTGGATCGGTCAAGAGCTTTGTTGTTTGTAATTTTGGCGTTGATTTTGGCAGTGCGCGCACAACGGCCCCCTCCCCAAAGCCGCTTTTTGTGTCGATGGGGGCTGTTACTGACGAAGCACTTCTCGCGAGTGAGCGTGCTGCGGCGGAGGCATGAAGCCTTGGCCAACGCTCGGCTTCGGCAGCGTCACTTGCCAGCCTTCGATGCGCTCGATCAGGCGTGACCACAGTGGCTCGGCCGACTGGGCGATGCGGAGAACCAGTCGCCGCGAATGCTTGACCTTCCGGCCGCCGACCTTTAGCAAGAACTCGACGAACCTTCGCATGTCCCAACTACCACCGACGGCGTCTTCGAGCTCATTGCGACAGATCGTGTTGAGGTTGAAAGCCAACAACGCAAGCAGCATCGTCGCTTCGTTTTCCTTGAAGCCCTGCGACGACAAGTGAATGCCGATCGACTCATTGAACTCGCCAAGCCGGTCTTCAAACGTGCCACGTTTGCGGTAGTGAGCGAGCAGTTCGTCGGCACTGCGAGATTCCTCGCTCCAGTTGGTCACCAGGAAGAACCAACGCGGCATCAGGTTCAATTGACCCGTCTTGGGATCGGGCTGATCGACGACGACGAGAATCAACCGCTGAGCGTGCTGCCACGTGTCGATCTGGTAAGAGCCAAGCTCAACGATGGTCTCATAGCCGCCTTCGGGTGGCCGTCCCGGTGGACGAGTGAGGTGCTCGGCGGCCAACGCGTCGAGCTTCGCGTTGGTCTTCAATCGCCTCACAAAACGCCTGTTCTTCGTCGTCAATTCATCCATCACGGCAAGGATCGTGTAGCCCGCATCGAGTCGGTAATCCACGTGCTGTGCGATCGTATGAGCGTGGTCATCGGTCTTGTCGACAAAGCGTTTCATGCCATTGGCGGTATGAACTTGACCCTGGCGAAGGGTCGCATGAATGAAGCCATTGCCCAGTCGATTGCCTTCACGCGTGCTGTCGT
>JBGSNA010000020.1:0-6978 GCA_041739875.1 Pirellulaceae bacterium | reverse complement strand
GATTTTGGTAGCGACCAAGCCGCCCAGCTCCGCACAATTGCACCCTACTTGCCATCACGCGAAGCCTACGAAGCAGCAATCGCGAACTCGGTTTCAGTCTCGCATCTCGACTACGACTGGGGTTTGAACGATCAGGCATCTGCTCGCACAGCACGCCGTTGATGCGTTGGCTCGCCAGCGATCAGTCTGCTCTCACCTTCATTTGGTCACGACGACCTCGATGATGCATCCAAGGACGAACGACAATGCAATTCGCGCTGTCTCTGGGTAGTGATTGCCATCACCGCTTGGTTCGCTCGTGACCTGTTACATCTGGTCGTTACCAATGCAGCCGAATTTCATCTGTTGATCCGACTGGCGGTCTACGGCTGCATCTATGTCATGATGGCTGGACTCGCGATTCCCGGTGCGGTGCTGCTGACGATTCTGGCCGGTCCCTTGTTCGGACTTGGACTCGGGACCATCGTCGCCAGTTTCGCGAGCACTACCGGCGCAACATGCGCCTTCACGGCCAGTCGCCGTTACGTGTTTTGCAGAGGAAAGCACGATTGGAACGGCCAGAGCCAGCTGGTTTCCCCGGAGCATGAGAAACTAGTGCTTGGCAAATGGGAACTGCTTCTCCTACGGCTAACACCAGTGATGCCGTTCTTTGCTGTCAACGTGTTGGCAGGGCGTTCTCGATTGTCAATCAAGCAATTCTGGCTGATTAGCCAGATCGGCATGTTGCCGTCCTGCTCAACGGACACCTACGTCGACCATAGTTCAACAGTTGGGCATCACTGGAACGACCCTGCTTTACCAATGCCTTGACTTGACTTGGATGTAACGGTATCGTTACGGTTACAGCAGGTGTTATTTTTGTCAAGCACGACAGTTAGTGGAGGTTTCTTGAATGAACAATGATTTCCTTTTGCGGTCCGCCTTGCACGCCAATGCCGCATTTTCCGCGACGACTGGATTGGCCATGGCCGCACTACCGAATTCGGTAGGCTCACTGATCGGCCTTCAGAACCCTTTCCCGTTGACGATCGTGGGCCTTGGTTTGATCGTCTACAGCGCCTACTTGCTGGTTCTTGCTCGCGGTGGGAAGTTGATGGTTCTATCCCTCATTGCAACGTTCGGTGATCTTGCCTGGACGCTAGGAACCGTTCTCCTATTTGCATTCGCTCCAGGTGTATTCTCAATCGCCGGTTGGGGAGTCGCGTTCCTCGTCGCAATCATCGTGTCCTTGTTTGCTGCTTTGCAACTAGGTGGTATTCGTCATCACTTCCTCAATAGAACAAGCAAAACAGGTGATAGGTATCAAATATGTTTTGCCATTCCCGTCTCGGTCCCTGAGGACTCAATTTGGAAGGCAGTACGCGATGTGGGGAGCATTCATCGGTTTGCACCGTCCCTCTTATCTTCAGATGTCACAGCTAAAACTGACCATCAGTGCATGACAAGGACATGCACTGACATCAAGAACCAACGTTGGACTGAACTGATTCAGATCGATGAAGCGCAAAAACAGCTCACCATTCGATTTGAAACAAGCGATTTAGACTTCCCGTTCCCTACTACATCCATGTCGGGTGGATGGCGAGTTCTACAAGGTAGCGACGCGAGCCAAACGACTGTTCGAGTTTGGTGGAGTTTTTCACTCAGACAAGAATGGGCGGCTTCCATTTTACTACCACTCTTCGAACTTGGATTGAAATTACAGATGCGTGTCATTGTTACTAACATGGAGACGACGATTGGGCCGCAACAGTCATCGATCACGCCAAGTAAAAAGAGCGTAATCGCGATTGGGGGTTGCTAATGGCTGCTGAGTCCGAGAATCCGACAAATCACCCTCCCTCGTATGACGCAATTCTCAAGGCCGCAATCGAGGAATATGTTTTGCATGGTCGTGCGGGTGTCCGCATGGAAGCCGTCGCAGAACGCGCCGGTGTCAACAAGACACTGGTTTATCGTCACTTTGGCAACCGCGACGGCCTCTTTAAGATGGCACTGGAAGCAGTATTTGAAGATCGGTTTTCACTGCTAGATCGCCTCCCGATGGATGTCTCCAAGCTATTTGATCTTTGGACGAAGAGGTTTGCCAGCGATACGACATTTTTGCGAATGCTGATGCGAGAGGCACTTGAACACCAGGAGAGCGAGCCTGTTCATAAAGAGATTCGAGCACAGTATTACGAACAGCAGGTCAAACAGATTGAGCAGCTCCAGGCAGATGGTGATTTGCCCAGTGAAATCGAGGCCTCGCATCTTTTTCTAATGCTGTCAGCGGTCTTGGTTTTTCCATTCCTGCTGCCCCAGATCACAGAGCTTTTGACGGGAGTCAAACCGAGTTCTAAGGCGTTCCAGCGAGACTGGAAGAATAGCTACAAGGGATTGATCAAGTGTTTAAAGGAATAATTAGTGCGAGAAACTTCGGTTCTTTTTCTGTTCGTTACGATTGCTCTTTTTGGATCGGGGTGTGCGACCATGGAGCGAATTAGCCCACGCCAACACTCAATTTTTCTCGGTGATGAAAGCTTGCCGACCCTCGTTTTCATTCATGGTGTGTATCACGACTCATGGGCTTTCGAGGAGTTCAAGCATTCGTTTCTGCAGCATGGCTATCCGTGTTCCATGATTGACCTTCGTGGCCACAAAGTCGAACCGCGAATCAAGCCGAACAGCCGAGTTGGGTACGAAGAATACCTGTCTGATGTCGCAGATACCTTGGACGAAATTCATGGAGGCAAGGTGATTGTCGGCCATTCTCTTGGAGGCTTACTCGCGTTATCACTATCCGAGCGCAAGGATGTGTTAGGAAATGTACTGATCTCGACACCATTGCCCGCGGCAGTACGCGACAAGCAAATGCGACTTATCGCGGAGTACCCCGTCAGTTCGATGCGATTCTTGCTGACGGGAAACGCGGCTAGTCTGTATCACGATACTCGATTTACAGACCGCTACTTTTTCTCGAGGTACACATCAAGCCAGGCCAAGGCTTCCGCGCACGAGCGAATCCACAGTCAACACGAGCCAGCTCAGCTTTTTCGAGATATTATGCGACTTAAGTTCGAGAAAACTTGTCCAGCTGTTCCCACGTTGATTGTTCTGGGTAGTGAGGATCCCACTGTGACTGCCGCAGTTGGAACTCAACTGCAGCGATTGACGAGTGGAACCATTGTCACAATTCCTAAAGCGGGTCATGACATCATGCTCGAGGACACTTCTGAGATCGCTGCCAATGCGATCTTGGAGTGGTTATCAATGCAGAAATGGTGATGCATGTTAGCCACTTTGGCTTTCGGACGTGCCCGCAATAGAGCCTTGCGTTCGTCTGGTCAGAGAAGCCGAGTCGATAGGCGATCACGCACATCTGATTTATGATCGTCGTTCGTAGAATGCCTCTTTTGATCCATCGGCGAGCAGATGTTTTCACAAGTTCGCTCGCAATGCCAATGCTGCCCGTCTTGCGCATCCTTGCGACTAACTCGTAATCTTTCATGATGGACATCTGCTTGATGCCTTTCTGTGCGTAGAAGTCAGCAGATCGCAAGAACAATGCTTTGTCTCCGCAGGGCACCTCACAATATCCGCGATTGGAATGCGATGCCTGATTCGATCATTCCCAGTGCGAGTCCTTGGGCATCGATTTCCAACGGGAATGCTCCACAGGCGACTGGCGTTGCGAGAACTTGCTCGATCTCATCTCGATAGCCGTCAGGTAGTCGCGTGTCGGCATGGAGAAGCAGTAGGTGCTCGCCAGAGCGCCAAGTCCGCGAGTGCATTGCCCAGGATCATCATCGCAAGTGCTTGCTCAAAGCCAAGCAATTGCATCAAGCACTCGACATTCCGGCAGCGCCGCCACCGGGAGTCACACTGCATCTGTACGCTGGCGACGCGATTGAGACGCCCGCCGTGATGTCCGTCGACACTCAAACCGGCAAGCTGGAAGTCGCAAAAAGCTCGCCCGGCGACGACACAACCACGCGGCACAGCGCCCTGATGAGCGATCAGCCCGTCGAAGTCGTCTCGACACGACCAGCTTCACCGATCCACTGGACCAGCGTCATGTTCCTGCACACCAGCCATCGCAAACTAACCGCCGACCCCGTGTTTACCGACAACGTGTTGGCGTTGTTACTGCAATCACCCCGCAATAGGCAGTCGCTGGTTCGTGAGCCACTTCACAGACAGCAATTGGAATGGATTCCATAATCTGCCTGCTAGCGTGATCGCCCATTGAAAACATTCTGGCAACGCCGGTCTCGAAATCAATCTATCCGTACAGGGAGGTACGATGTCTGCAAACACATTGAAATCGGAACGCAAGAAGACGTCCTATTTTGCCACGGTCCCGCCGCAGGAAATTCTGCCGATCGTCAATGGCCGTTACGAGTCCAGTGTGAAGGGCATCTACGTCATTGGCGATGTCACGGGGTTGCCACTGGTCAAGGTGGCCGCGAATCAGGGCGCCAGCGTTATCGCGAAGATGAAATTCGATGATAACGCCTCGGACGATGGTCGGCTTGACCTGGTCATCATCGGTGCGGGGCCAGCGGGATTGTCCGCCGCGATGGAAGCGCAAGAGCGGGGGCTCAAATATGTCGTTTTGGAACGCAACAAAATTGCGAGTACGGTTCGCAGCTTTCCCCCCGGTAAGAAAGTCTATGCCGAGCCGCAGTTCGTGCGCAATGAAAGCAAACTCGAGTTCGACGAAGACTTGGACAAGGACGAGTTTCTCGCACGCGTCAATTGCTTGGTTGCCGAGAAGAAGTTGCACATCAAGGAAGACACGGAGGTTGATCGCGTACGAAAAGTTGGCGAGCGGCGTTTCGAGGTCGAGACGAAATCGGGGAAATCGTTTCCGACTCAGCAAGTGCTGGTCGCGGTTGGTCGGCAAGGACAAGCACGACTACTTGAGTGCCCCGGTGCTGATAACGCTCAAAAGGTCACTTACCGGCTGCACACGCCCGAGGATTACCACGACGCTAACATTATGATCGTCGGCGGCGGGAACTCGGCAATCGAAGCAGCCTTGCTTTTGATGCCACACAATCGCGTCACTCTTTCCTACCGCGGCGATGACCTGTTTCGTGCCAAAGAAGAAAACCGCCAGTTGATTGAACAGGCCGAGCGTGACGGTCGACTCAACATTCTTTACAAGGGCAATCTCAAAGCAGTACGCGACCACGACCTCGATATCGACGTCGATGGGCAACTGCACACGCTGGCAAACGATCATGTCATCGTGCAAATCGGAACGCTTCCGCCCGTCGATTTCCTGATGGATATGGGGCTGGAACTTGACGGTGTTTGGACGGCCAAGCGACTCACGTTATCGGTCGTCGGATTGCTCGTCGGCGTTTTCGTCTACTTCTACTCAAAGAACTTTGTGCTTCACCCCGATGCAGCGGGCGAGGGCAAATTGTTGCTGCCAGGACTGGAGTCGCTCATAGGGTCGACACGACTGGGACTCGCCGCGTTTCTGGTGGGGATGGTCCTGCCAATCGCTTGGCTCAGTCTGCTGGCGTTGAAACTCATCAACGGAAACATGCAAGCGCGTGGGCATGCCGCGTTGCTCCCCATGCCGCACTCCACCTTCATGCTGATCGTTGGTGGTTTACTCTATGCAGGATCACTGATTGCACCGAGCGTACTCACACTCGATCCATCTGCAGCAGGCGATGGCCCCTATTTCGTGCCAGGCTTTACTTGGTTGTACCACGTTGTCCCGAGGTACTTCAGCAATGCGTATGGGCTCTATTATCTGCTCTACTTCTCGGCCATCGCTGGATTCGGTTTGTACTGGGCGATCAAGACGAATCATCGACTCATCTGGCGTCGGAATCTGATGATCATCGCGACGCAGTGGACTTTGTGGTGGGGGATTCCGACCTTCCTAGCCGTGTTCATTGGTCGCAATCCGTGGACACCGCTGCTGACTCGATCGCTGAATGCGTGGCCATTGAACATGGGCGCTTTCAACGTCGCTCCAGCGGTTGGCCCTGGCGATCCCGCTTGGTGGCATACGGTCGCGGTCGTAGGCGTCGTTTGGGCTGCCGTGCTGACCTTCATTGTGATTCCACTGGTGACGATTCGCTGGGGGAAGATCTACTGTTCGTACATTTGCTCGTGCGGAGCGCTCGCAGAAACCGTCGGAAATGGTTTTCGCCATCGCGGGCCAAAGGGCGATACGCCCCGCAAGATGGAGCAGATGGGCTTCATATTTATCGCGTTAGCGACCGTTGCAACGATCGCCGATCTCTACGGATTTGAAGGACCGCTTGGCCAATACAACTTGTGGGTTGGAACAGCCCTGGCCGGCGCGGTCGCAATTGGCCTGTATCCGTTCCTTGGACAGCGAGTGTGGTGCCGAATGTGGTGCCCGCTGGCGTTTTGGATGAACTTTTGGGGGCGTTGGTCGCAGTTCAAAATCACTCCGGAGAAAGGCAAGTGCATCGACTGCAACGTTTGCAATCAGTACTGTCAAATGGGCATCGACATCAAATCGAGCGCGTTGAAAGGCGAACCAATCACTTTGAAAGATTCGCCCTGCGTCGGCTGCAATGAGTGCATTGTCCGCTGCCCGATGGAGATTCTGCATCTAGGCGACTTGCCCATCTCAAAACAGAAGGCATCACCATCGCTTCCCATCGTCGATCCACCATTAGCAAAACCTCGCAAACGCGAAGTAGCCTGACGGCGCAAAGCCACAACACACAGAAGTAAAAAGCAGGAATCCAGCCGATGGACCAAAAACGCGTTTCCTACTACGGCCCCTTATTCTGGCTGGCGATCGTTTCGTTCTCCGTACCGATCGTCGTCGCCGCAAAAGCGTTCCATGAGGTTCAGTTGACGACCAAGCCGACGCCGCATCCAGATGCATCGGGAGTCGACCATGCATTGTGGGACTACTTACTCAAGACGCACGTGGAGAACGGGTTGGTCGACTACGACGGCATCGCTCGCGATCACATTTTCCGCACCTAC
>JBGSNA010000359.1:0-2040 GCA_041739875.1 Pirellulaceae bacterium | reverse complement strand
GGCAGCGGGATTACGATGATTACTCTTGCTTCATTTTGATGGTGCCACATTAGTCTCTGTCGGGGACGATCGGACTGAATCCAATGGTCAAGCGTCTAGAGTCACTCGAACTACGCGTAACAAATTCCCTGCGGCGACTAGGCTTCGAACTAATCGCAGTGATTCCCCTTGGTGATGGTCGCATTGAGTTGAGTGGTGTGGCTACGTCACAGTACGAAGTTCGGCAGATTCTCATCGCGACGCGAACGGTTATCGGCGTCACAGAAATCGTCAACAAATTGAAGATATCACCGAGCCAATAGTGGATGGCTAAGCACACCGCCGCCTGTTAACAACCGGTGAAACGCTTCAATTAGTAATCGAGCGAATTGGCTTCGATCGGCTAAACGCCCTTTTTGCTAAATCGGGTTCGCCCATCAATGGCCTGCTCATCGCGTCGCAAACAGTACAAGACGTCGACTATACGTTGGCTGGAACACGCTACTGGGCGCGTGGCTAGTGTTTACCCAGGCGGGATCTCCCCCCGCTCGTCAATCAGACCATGCCAGTCCGCACATGCATCGCAAGGCTATTTACCATCGATTGCTTTCGCGGATACATCATCGATGAAAATTGTATTTTCAGTGTCGATCGATGGATGACGATACATACCGAGCTTGAGGTAGTGTTGGTAGCCATTATTCATGTTTGCCCCCTTGGCCACAAACGAAGGCTCGGGTGACTCATTGAGGAAGACATCAGCAGTGCCGTTCTCGGACTGGGACCAACGAATATTCGCACGTACTTGATACCAAACGCCTCTTTCAATCGGTATCGGCGGTGTGGAGGTCTGCGTGTGCCCGGTTCTCGTGACGCCATAAGTCATCACGATAGCAAGATGTCCATCCAATTCACCAATCCCGATCGAAATCGGTGGGCTATTGGACGGAAATGAGTCCCAGGTATCCCCCGTTCGTTGATCCGGCTGATCGTGCCACTGACCGATAATCCACCACCGATTACTCGGGAAATCAGAAACGAAGTCGTCATCGACTTTGAATCGCCATTCGTAATGGATCTCGTCACCTTCGACGAATGGAAAATCAAGGCTAACTTCGGCACGCTCGCCGCCGTGCGATTTCGGCTGCCCATGGTAAAGACGTAATGCCAAATAAGTGTCGGAACCAGTCCCAATAACCGACAGACTCTCTCGTGTTGAAACATCTAAGTGTGAAAACGGCAACAGATCCTTTGGCAAGATCGTGCGAAGGTACATTTCTTCCTCGTTACGGCTCGCCTTTTCAGCGCAGCCACACAACAAAGTGAATCCAAGTATTGAAGACGCTATTGCTACGGAAGGTTTCATTTTACGTGGATATCGAATTGCGACCTATATGCATTGGCTTCGGACGCACAGATCGCATGCTGAATTTTGCCGCTTCGCTGGTGGCCGCTGACGCATGCGGTTTCTATGGGGAGCCTGCCTACGAACGTCTGACTCAGTTTAGCTGAGCAGGAACGTTGGTTACAAGCTTGTGAGTATCGAGTCGATTCTGGCGAGCATTGGGACCTTGTCACGGAATCCGTGCCAAGGTCGACCAGCGTGTTAGGCACACCTGCAGCGAGCTTTCTTAGCTCATGACGGTCACCGCTGCGTGCGATGTGATGCTGCACTATTCACGTAAACAGTGCAGGCGAGAGTAATCGATCCTCGATCTTCGTTGCGAACAGGACCATTCATTTGGGTCACGCGTTGATTGATGCAACCCAGATTAAACTGCCGGGAGGAAGTGATGGCGTTGAAGTGATCGAGCCCCGGGCGGCTGCATCACGTGCCTGAGACGATTCACCAGCCTCGCTAATGCAGCTTCCACTTGGCCTGGCGTAGCGCCGCGAGCTTGGGTTCGTTCGCTGTTTCCTTCGCAGGCATTACGCAGGATGCATGTCTAACGATTGGACGCAGCGATGCAATACAGATTCTCAGCGGTTCGGATGAAGAACTGTTCTTGCGAAACTGCCATTGATGCCATGCACTTTTCGTCGAGCGGGTTGCGAGCGATC
>JBGSNA010000177.1:0-39863 GCA_041739875.1 Pirellulaceae bacterium | reverse complement strand
TGTCGGCATGACGCTCAATGGCACCGGCAGTCAAACCATCTCGGGTGCCGATTTATTCGATGGTACGCTAACCATCGATAAAGCCTCCGGTGCGGCGACACTTCTGGACGCACTGATTCTCAACGGCGGCGGTCAACAAGTCGTTGTCAATAGCGGCACATTGGACCTCAATGGCCAAACACTGACGACGGCGGGCAATGTCATCATCAACGGGGGCATACTTGCTGGTGCTGGCACGATTACCAACAACTTGGTTGTCCAAAATGGCAGCACGATATCGCTCGCGGCCCAGTCCACCAGCACGTATGAAACACTCGCGGTTGGCGGCACAGCAACGTTGACCTCTGGCACACTGCAACTGGATCTGACCGGCATGACCGTTGGCGGCATGCTCGAAGACGTGTTGACTTCGACGACACTCGCCGGAACATGGTCTAGCGTCACGCTGGTCAACGATAGCGTCGGCTTTACGGTCTACACTGCCTACAACTCGCCCACAGGCGCGGTCGACGTGTTCCTCAACACGGCGCCGACCGGTTCGATTGGCGATGTCACCGTCGATGAAGATGCGGCGGATACCGTCATTGACTTGGCCGCAGCCTTCGCAGATGCCGAGCACACGGATGGGCAACTCACCTATTCCATCGTCAGCAATAGCAACCCAGGACTCTTTGCCAGCGTTACGCTCGATAACACAAGCGACACGTTGACGCTCGATTACGCGGCCAATGTGAACGGTAGCGCTGAGATCGTCGTTCAATCCACCGATCCGTACGGCGAATTCGTGCAGACCACGTTCACCGTCACCGTCAACTCGGTCAACGACGCTCCTGTAGCGAACGATGGCGTGAACGCAGCGATCGAAGACGGCAGTCAAGTCACTGGCAATCTCATTGCCACCGAAAATGATCCTGGCGATACGCTGACCTATACGCTGGTCAGTGGTACGAGCGAAGGCACGGCGGTCGTCAATACGGACGGGTCTTACACATTCGATCCAGGCAGCGATTTCCAAGACCTCGCACTTGGCGAAACCCGTGACGTCACGTTCACTTATCGAGTCACCGACAACGGCGTTGGCAATCTTTACGACGAAGCCACTGTCACGATCACGGTCAGTGGAACGAATGATGCCCCAGTCATCACTGGCGGACCCGATATGTCCTCACTAACGGAAACCAATTCCGGGCTTACCGATAGTGGCACCTTGACGGTGACGGATCTCGACACGACCGACAACGTCACTGCGGCCGTGGATTCAGTAGCCGTTGGCGGAACCGGCGCCAGCAGTGTACCTGCGTCGTTGAGCACTGCTACGCTGAAGAGCTTCCTTTCCGTCACGCCCATCGCGATTTTGAACGGTACTCAGATCACCAATACGCTCACCTGGAACTTCAACAGTGGCAGCGAAGCGTTTGACTTCTTGGCCACTGGCGAAACGCTAACCCTGACTTATACGGTCAGTGCGACCGACGACGATGGTGCGCCGCTCAGTGACACTGAAACCGTTACCGTCACGATCACCGGCACGGCCGACGCACCAGTCATTACCGGCGGGCCAGACACTTCGTCATTGACTGAAACCAATTCAGGTTTATCCGATAGTGGCACCTTCACGGTGACTGATCTCGATACGAGCGATGTGGTCACCGCTGCGGTAGATTCGGTCGTTGTCAGCGGAACAGGTTCGGGTAGCGTTCCTGCGGGATTGACCAATGCAGCGCTGCGAAACTTCTTGTCCGTTACGCCTACGACGACCCTTAACGGCACTCAAACCAACAACACGCTCACGTGGAATTTCAACAGCGGCGGCGAAGCGTTTGACTTTTTGGCCACCGGCGAAGCGTTGATTCTGACTTACACGGTCAGCGCGACTGATGACGATGGTGCGCCGTTGAGTGATACGGAAACCGTTACCGTCACGATCACGGGCACGGCCGACGCACCTGTGATTACCGGCGGTCCAGACACGTCGTCGTTGACTGAAACCAATGCGGGTTTGACTGATAATGGCACCTTCACGGTGACTGATCTCGATACGAGCGATGTGGTCACCGCCGCGGTAGATTCCGTCGTTGTCAGCGGAACAGGTTCGGGTAGCGTGCCTGCGGGATTGACCAATACAGCCCTGCGCAACTTCCTGTCGGTCACGCCAACCACCGTCCTCAACGGCACTCAAACCAGCAACGCGCTCACGTGGAATTTCAATAGCGGCAGCGAAGCTTTTGATTTCCTGGCAACCGGCGAAAAGCTGGTCCTGACTTACACCGTCAGTGCAACGGACGATGATGGTGCGCCGCTGAGTGATACTGAAACCGTGACCGTCACGATCACGGGAACTAACGATGAACAAGTCGTCACGGTCAACACAGGCACGACGGTCACCGAGAATGCGACTGGGAACGTGATCGCGTCGACTATGTTAGCTTCAACGGATCTCGACAATGATGACACGGTGCTGGTCTACACGATCACCGGAACGACGAACAATGGCGTTGTGCGATTAAACGGAGTTGCGCTGAACAACAACGACACCTTCAAACAAGACGACATCAACAACAATCGATTGACTTACGACCATGACGGAAGCGAAACAACGAGCGATAGCTTCGCATTCTCGGTCGACGACGGCGAGGGTTCCGTCAGCAATGGCACCTTTGCGATTTCGGTCACGCTCATCAATGACAATACACCCGTCATTGACACAAACCAAACGCTGCTTATCAACGAGAACTCGAACATCGGAACAAGCGTCGGATTTGTCAGTGCAACGGATGTGGACTTAAACACGACTTTCGTTAACTGGCAAATCGTTGGCGGTAATTCTGGCGGCGAGTTTACGATTGACTCGGTCACGGGTGAAGTCCTCTTGGCGATTGTCGGACCCGACTTTGAATCCCAAGCGTCCTACAGTCTCCAGATCCAAACGAGCGATGGTGTATTCACCTCCGCGCCACAGTGGATCACCATTCAAGTCATCGATGCGAACGAGGCTCCGGTCGCTTCAAACGATACGTATATGACGATTGTTGAAACGGACGTGAGATTCTCTGTACCAACACCTGTGGCGAATGACACTGACATCGAAGGCAACTCGTTGTCCGTAGTGATTGTATCTGGACCAGCCAATGGTGTGCTTACGGTCGACGGCGACGGAGTATTACGGTATCGCCCGAATCCTGGATTCTTTGGCATCGATACCGTCACTTACCGCGCTAGTGATGGAAGCCTTCAAAGTAACGTGGCAACGATCTCCATTGTCGTGCAAGCGGTGAGCACCGGCGGTGGTGGTGGCGGCACTGGCGGCGGTGATAGCGGAGGCGGTGGTAACACCGGTGGTGATGACACGGGCGGCGGAAGCGGCGATTCGGGGAACGATCCTGGCAATGGTGGCATAAGCACTGACGGCCTTGGTGGTACGGGCACATCCAATCCGTTTACTCATCAAAACGGAAATTCTCCACAGGTCTCAAGTGACGAACAGTCGTCGGACCAAGGCAACCGTGGCTTTGGTCTGCAACACCTACAAGAGAATGGGGCAACCTTTGCAAACTCAGTATTCGGTTCCTCTCGCGCAGCTAGCGACTTCAACACAGTCGAATCACGAGTCAACATCACGCTCCAGTCACTCGAGCAACTTTTGCGGCTTGACTTGGACCAGGCGATCGCTTGGAACCAATGGGATGAGCTACTCGATGCTGCTGAAGAGAATGGATTTGACTGGCAAACGTCAGTCGGCGCAGTCGGCGTGACGGCTGGCTTAGTAAGTATCGGCTACGTTTTCTGGGCGATCCGAGGAACGCTCTTCCTTGCCACCGTCTATAGCGGATTGCCCGCATGGCGAATGATTGATCCGGCAGCGCTTTTGACGGCGTACAGCGGAAGCCAAAAAGTCGGTACAGACCGCATTGACGATATGCTGAGTTAATCGACAGGACCCATTCAATCGATATAGTTCGCCAACTATCCGTTGGCTAACAGTCTGCAAATCCATCCGGCATGCGTCGTTACGCACACCATGTCCAACACTTACGCAGCCTCAAATTCTCTTGGGGTGCGCATACTGAATTAAAAATCGGCCCGACGGGGGGCTGCTGAATTGATCAAGATGTATATCGCATCGATAAGACTTGCCGTCGCACTTGTGTGCGTTGGTGTGAGTCTGATCTTATCAGCACAGTGGCTGGGTTTAATACCCGACCCGATCGCGATGACGCTACAGTCGCGCAAGGCACGGTGTGAAGTCATCGCAATCAGCGCTTCGGCCCACGTACGAAAACAGCAATGGATCGATCTAACGTCGACGCTGAAAACAATCACACAGCGGGATTCCGATCTAATTAGTATCGGCCTACGCACGGACTCAGGCCAATTGCGAGTCGATACGGGTGACCACGAAGCAACGTGGATGACAGCACTCAACAATACCAGTGCCGCCGATATCATGCGCGTTCCGATCATACAAAATCGGCGTGCATGGGGTGAAATCGAATTCTGTTTCCGACGAGCACAGCCCACAACTTTTACCGCAATCGCGGAGAACGCATCTTACCGACTTATCGGCTATTTCGCATTCTTTGGTTTGATTGCATACACCATATTCGTCGCTCGCATCATGGGTGTGTTTAATCGCACCCAGGTTGTTCCCAACCGCGTCCGTCAAGCACTTGATACGCTTGCCGAAGGCTTGCTCGTTCTTGATGACAAGAAAACGATCGTGCTTGCCAATAGTGCGTTCACCGATACGCTGGGAATGTCCGCGGAACAGCTCGACAAGAAGACCGTGGACGAATTGCCGTGGATCCTTGACGAAATGTCAACCGAAGACCTTCCGTGGGTGCAAGCGATTGACAAAGGCGAAACTCGCACAGACGTCAAGCTTCGCATCAAATTGGCGGACGGTCGCGAGAGAATTCTCTCAGTCAACGCGGCGCCGCTGGGTGCCGACCAACAACGCGGTGCCTTGGCGACGTTCCGCGATATCACGCATGTGGAAGAACACCGCGTCGAACTCGAACAAATGCTGTTGATGCTCCGCAGCAGCCGAGATGAGATCAGTCGCAAGAATCGCGAACTCGAAATCCTTGCGACACAAGACGCATTGACGGGCTGCTTGAACCGCCGTGCGTTCTTTGAGCGATTCGAGAAACACTGGAATCTGGCCAAATCACGAAAGACGCCTTTGTCGTGCGTCATGATCGACAATGACCACTTCAAGAATGTCAACGACACCTATGGCCACCACACAGGCGACGAAGTCTTGCGTGCGGTATCCAACGTCATCCGTGTGATGCACGAAGAATTCGATTTGGTGTGTCGCTACGGTGGCGAAGAGTTCTGCGTTGTACTTCCGGGACGCACCCTCGAAGAAGCTGAGATCGAAGCGGAGAAAATCCGAATTGCAATCAGCGATATCAAGTTCGACGACCCGAAAGAGCTGCGTTTGACAGCAAGTCTCGGTGTTTCCGAAATCAGTCTTGGCGCAATCGACCCACAAGGCATGATCAACCAAGCGGACACCTGTTTGTATGTTGCCAAACGTAGCGGACGAAATCGCGTCGTTCCGTTCAATCCGAGCTTTGAAGAAATCCAGATCGACGATTCGAAAGTCTCGCGCACGAAAGAATCGGAGGAGCCCGAAGAAAGTGTGCCGTTTCAAGCGGTCACGGCATTGGTGTCCGCACTCGCCTATCGAGATGCAAGCACGGCAGAACACAGCCGACGTGTCGCAGACCTGTGTGTCCGCGCGTCCGAGAACCTACTCGACCAGCGATCAACCTACGTGCTCGAGATTGCTGCGCTGCTTCACGATATCGGAAAGATTGGTGTCCCCGATGCCGTCTTGCTAAAACCGGGTCCGCTCACGGCTGAGGAATGGAAAATCATGAGCAGCCATGATCGGATCGGCGTTGAGATTGTCGCTGGCACTTTCCAGTGCAAGGAAATTGCCCGCATCATTGAAACTCACCACGCACACTATGGGGGTCGCGCTACTGACGCGCGTCTTCCGTGCGGGGAAGACATACCGTTACTTGCTCGAATCCTCACGATCGCGGACAGTTACGACGCGATGACCTCGGACCGCGTTTATCGCAAAGGCCGTTCGCACGCAGAGGCGATGACGGAACTTCGTCGTTGTGCGGGTACACAATTCGATCCAGAGCTTGTCGAACACTTCGCCGCCAAGATTACTGGAACGGAAGTCGAAGCGTCAGCAACCCGCGTCAAAGTCCCGAAAGACGTCGCGGTGCAAATCGGATTGCAAATCGAACGACTCGCCGACGCTATCGACACCCAAGACGCCGAAGGTCTCAAAGCACTCGCTTCGCGTCTTGGAAAACTGGCACGTCACTGTAACATTGAAACGATTGCGGAAGCCGCCACACGAATCGAAGAACAAATCAAGGACGACGAAGAGGTCCAGTGGCTGTCGTTACTGCAAGAGACCCAGCACCTGCTGGATTGCTGTCGCTCGACCCAGAATTCGTATTTGGCTGTTGCCGACACGCTCATTGAGGCTTCCTGAGAACTTGTGTTGGCCATGCATGTCGATCGTTGCGATGTGCCGCTATAGTGTTCGAGTGACCTGTTGCACCGGTTTTCTAGCGGCTTTGCTTGGCGACTGGATGGAGGCAACATCCCAATGGGCGGCGCGAGCTCGACACGAAAGGACACCACTTGTTAGCGATTCTCTCCGCTCCCGGTTCACGTGGCGACGTCAATCCGATGGTCGCGATCGGCAAGGAACTGCGCGGACGCGGCTTCGATGTCGTTATCTCGTTGGCCGAACCCTACGCACACCTTGCTGCCGACGCGGGGCTTCTCCCGGAACCGGTCATCGCTCAAGGCGAATTCGATAAGTTACTTGGTCGCCCTGAAATGTGGCGTCCGATCAGCGGTATGCGAGGGATTCTGCGTGAAGTCGCCGGAAAGCTCGTGCCACTGCATTGGGATGTCATCCGTCGGCATCATCGGCCTGGAAAAACAATACTCGTTGCACACCCCTTGGACTTCGCCTCCAGAACGCACCGAGACTGGGATCCGACGACGCCGCTTGCAAGCGTGCATCTGGCACCGTCGATGCTACTGGATCCACACGACCCACCACGCATGTCGCCGTGGCGGTTTGAGCTGCGTCGCCCGGCGTGGGCAGTAGCGACAGCATTTTGGATCGCGGAATACGTTCTGCTTCATCCATGCTATCGCAAGCAACTGAATTCACACCGCAAAACACTTGGACTCGCGCCTGTCAATCGGCCGCTCAAGTCATGGTGGCTGTCGCCGGACGGTGTCGTACTGATGTATCCGGATTGGTTCGGATCCAAGACCCAACGTCTGGATGACCGTTTCATGCACGCTGGATTTCCATTAGCCGATCTCTCGAATGTTGACGTGGAACTTCGTGTGAAACATCCGATCGTATTCACGTGCGGCACCGCGCACCAACACAGCGAATCGTTCTTCCGCGATGCCGTGAATGTATGCGAACGTCTTGATCGCGACGGTGTACTCTTGACGAGTCATGCTGAAAACCTTCCCCGTGCATTGCCTGAACGTGTACAAGCTCTAGGCTACGTGCCGCTCGGACAGTTGCTTCGTCAATCTTCAGCGATCGTCCATCACGGCGGAATTGGAACGACGAGCCAGGCGTTTGCCGCTGGCGTTCCCCAACTCATCCGCCCGATGGCATTCGACCAATTCGACAACGCGACGCGAGTCGAGAATCTCGGCGTGGGCCGATGGCTCAAGCGAGACCAAAACATGGAATCGCAACTCCGATTCCTTCTCCATGACGGGATCATTCGAGAACGGTGCGACGAGACAAAACGGAAACTTGCCGGAGTCTCCGGAGCGGTGCGGGCCGCCGATGCGATCGTGACGATGGCTCGCGCACATGCAAATGCTTAAACCACACCTGCCCGAACACCCCAGACTCGCAATTCGTCCCAAGTTCACGTTGTCGCGACGATGCCGTTCACGCTAGTATCGCGTTGAGAGAGTCCAGATTGCGAATGATTGCAATCTTGGGTTCTCGCCAAATGAACTTCGATTAAGCCGCGATCAGCACCATGGAAGGGGCTCGCCGTGCCGTCACCTGCATCATCAATTACTACGTCGGCATATGCGGCTCAGCCGTCTCTGTCGGACTTGAATACGCCTTTGGAGCGATTGCGATTCGTTCGGGACGTAGTCAGCCGCGAGGGCCAAGCGTTGCTGCGAAGCGCTGCACTGATCACAACTGAGGCCGTTCGTGCTGCGGAACTCACAGCGGAGTGCACGGGATGCATCATCGTTACCGGTGTCGGCAAAGCGGGACTCGTGGGTCAAAAGTTGGTCGCGACGTTGGCAAGCACAGGCTCTCCAGCACATTTTCTGCATCCGTGCGAAGCAATTCATGGTGACCTCGGACGCATTCGCGAAACTGATTTGGTGTGGGCAATCTCCAACTCCGGTCGAAGCGATGAGATCTTGCGGATCGCATCGCATTTGAAGACACACGCGAGCGCATTGGTCGCGATCACAGCCACCGAATCAAATCCACTCGCGGAGGAAGCCGACTGTGTTGTCGCTTTTGGCAAGCACTCCGAGGCTTGTCACAACGGGCTCGCGCCGACGTCGAGCACCGCAGTCATGATGGCGGTGGGCGACGCCATCGCACTTCTGGCAAGCCGCATTCGTCACTTCACACCGCAAGACTTTGCCAGGTTCCATCCTGGCGGCGCCCTTGGTCGCAAGCTGGCGAGTGTTGACCAGTTAATGCGCCCGATCGCCGCCTGCCGAGTCGCGGCGAAAGAGGTCTCGATTCGGCAAGCTATGGTCGTGCAATCAGAACAGGGGCGACGTACTGGCGCCGTGATGCTCGTTGAACCGAGCGGAAAACTCGCTGGGATCTTCACCGACAGCGATCTCGCACGACTGCTCCAATCACGTAGCGAAATGTCATTGGACGAACCCATCGCGTCACAGATGACGACGCAACCAACGACCATCGCCAGCGGCGCGCCGCTGCAAGATGCAATCGCCCTGATGTCGCATCGACGAATCAGCGAACTGCCCGTACTCACTCACGACGGACGACCCATCGGCTTGATTGATGTCACGGACTTAGTTGCACTCGGTGAAGTCGTCCACCCACTACGTCTCAATTGACCGCCGCTCTTATGCCAGTTTCCCTTGTGTCGGATACCCGCGTCGCCGCCTCGATTACGTGCATCCTTTCGGATGTCGACGGTGTGCTAACGGATGGTCGGATTGTCTATGACAACTCTGGCGTCGAGATAAAACGTTTTCATGTCCGCGATGGACTTGGAATCAAGTTGTGGATGCGAAGCGGTTTTCACTTCGGCATTCTGACGGCTCGCAACAGCAACGTGGTTCGCATCCGAGCTGACGAGCTGGGGATCCAACATGTTCGACAAGGCTTTGAAGACAAACTCCCCGCAGCACTTGAGATGCTCGAATCGATGGGGTGTGATTTGAGCAGCACGTGTTACATCGGTGATGATTTACCAGATATTCCTGTGATGCGCCGCGTCGCTTTGGCGGTCACGCCCGCCGACGGCAGTCTCGACGCTCAAGCCGCTGCGCATTGGACGTTGAAACAAAACGGTGGTGATGGCGCGATTCGCGAGCTCACCGAACGTCTGTTACGAGCCAAGTCACGCTGGGAGGAACATCTGTAGCCGCATTCGCTGCGATCAGGTGAAACCATCATGCTAGTCTGGGCTCGACACTACCTATTGGCTCTCATCACGCTCGTCATCTTGGCGGGCGTGTATCGGGCTACCGTCGACCCATGGCTTGAGCCGCCCGAAGTCCAATCCGTCACCATTGCGACTTTACCCGCGCTTCGCGGTGATGATTCGCTGGCTGATTTGTTCCCCGAGGGAGCATGGCAGCGTGGTACATGCAAACGATTACAAACGTCCGACGGTGTGCTGCTCTTTGACAGGTGGCAGCAAACCTCCGATGATCAGTGGAAGCTTTGGCCGATCTCTGTCGTCATTGGACGCGGTCTCTCGGGGAACACCAAATCCGAACCGATTGTGATCACATCCGATGAAGGAGCGGAGATTCGATTCAAGGAATCATTTGATCCGATGAGTGGTGGGGCCCCGCCGATCAGCCGCGGTCGAATCATCGGAAACGTTCAAATCCGCCGAGTAGCCAATACCGCAATTGAGCCTACGAGCGGCGCCACCAAATCATCTCCGACGCTTGACATACGCACGGCAAATCTGGGTATCGACAATCGAAAGATTTGGACAACGGAAGCAATCGAGATGCATCTTGGGGGTGCGTATCTTTACGGACGCGACTTAACCATGCACTTGGCCGCAGCGGCAGGAAGTCCGAGTTCCGGGGCAAATGCTTCGGCGCTCTTGGATCGAATGGAGTTGATCTATTTGGACAAGCTCGTGCTACCACTCAAGACCCAAGATGCTGGCCAAACGAATAGCAACTCCTCTTTGCCGCAATCTGGGGTACAGAACCAGACTCCAGCCATGATTTCCGTGGCTTGCGATGGACGCGTTGAATACGACTTCGCACTGGATCGCCTCTCCCTTCGCGAGAACGTATCGCTCGTCCATCAAGCGCCTTTGGTTGCACCAGACCGCTTTGAATGCCAATCGCTTGAGATGACATTGCGAGATCCAATGAACGACTCGCTCATTCGAACGAGCCCGATGGATTGGCTCTTTCGCATTCAAGCCAAAGGAAATCCGGCCATCGCCGTGTTCCCAAGTTACGAAATCGAATTGGCCGCCGAAATGATTGACTTGGATGCAACCACGGGTCTGGTGCAAGCCCTTGGCGGCAGTGGTGTGAGAGTTCGATACGGAGCAATCAATGCGCGGTTGTCACGACTCGGGTACCAATTCGACCCAAAGAATCCAAAGCGAATTGGTGCCGTCGATGCGTTCGGCAGCGGACTGGTCGAAGTTGAGGATCCGAAGCTACCACTGCGACAAGTCCGGTGGACCAAAGGGTTCAAGATGCAACCGCTCGGTGCTGTCACACCCGACGCCATCGATGCTGACATCGCACTGTTTATCGACGGTGACGTGACTGCACTGCTTGCCGATGGCGGTGAGTTTCGAGCCGAATCCGTCGAGGGTGTATTGAAGCCCGACAAGAAACCAACTCAGCCCCATGCGTTGGCCCAGTCGACGAACGATCGACCGGGACTCAGACCAGACCGATTTCAAGCGATCGGCGGAGTACGTCTCGACACCGCGGCCATCGCGGTCCAGACTCAACGATTGATGTTGTACTTCATTGAGAGCACGCAACCAGCGCCAGCAAGGGTCAATCCAGACGGTTCCGTTGCGACCGACGCTCCTCCACCAAGTTTTCGTCAATGGGTGTCGCAACCTGACGCGGCAAACGGTGGCATTGTGAAACCGATCGCTCGCCAGAGACCGACATTACGCGGCGACTCGATCAAAGCCGAATTGCGACTAGATCCGAGTGGCATCAGCGCAAAAGATCTTGCGGTGATGGGATCCGTTGAAGTTCTGCACTCGATCAACGCCGGCAATGTTCCGCTCGACGCTCGACTCACTGGCCAACAACTACGGCTCCAAGACGCTGGGGGCGAAGACGTGATGCAACTCGACGGTACCGCTGAGGCGCCCGCACGATTCGAACTCGGCGACGGGTACTTTGTCGGCCCCCAAATCCAAATTCGCCCGAGCGACAATATCGTTTGGATCAACTCCGCCGGCGAGTTCCAAATGCCCACTGCGGTGCTGCCCACAGGCCTCGACAATACCGCAGCCTCGTCCAACGCCAACGCGAAACTAGCCAGCTCGAAATCGTCACTGGATCCAAACGTCCGAATCAATCCACTGATCAAGGACGATAGCGAACCAACCAGCAAGATCACATGGACCAAACCGCCAAGATGCACTTGGCAAGGAGAAATGATTTTCGACGGACACTCCGCCGTCTTGACCGAGGGAGTCGATATCCAGGCCGAGTTAATCAACGGCGAGGAACCTTGGCAAATCCACTTAACCGGCGATCGACTCGATGTGGTCCTCGAACAAAACGTCCAAGTTCGTGACGTGCAATCCATTCGGCAAGCTGCCATCCGATCCATTGTCTTGATGCAATCCGCCGAGCGTCCTCTCATCGCCGAAGCGTACCAACGGACACCCCAAGGCGCGCTGAACGCTCGTCATCTTTTGAGTGCCCCCAAGCTCACTCTCATGCCCGCCACCGGTGGCAAACTCATCGGTGAAGGCCCCGGTTGGTATCGCGGATGGATGCTCGCATCGAAACCGCAACTGGGTTCCGAGACAAATCAATTCACACCATCTGTCCCAGGCGAAGCGGGACTCAACGGAGTTCATTTAACGTTCCATGAATCCATGCTCGGTGACTTGCTCGTCAAAAATCTGGAATTCAACCGAAGCGTACGAGTGGCCACCAAGCCAATTGCGAACTGGACAGATGCGTTCGACGCCAACAAGATGGAGACCGTCGGAATTGATGAGTCAACTCTCGATTGTGACCGTTTGCGATTTACCGTCGACCCACAATTCTCAGCCAGCAACAAATCCACCTCGGGATCCTCCATACCGTGGGAAATGGAAGCGAGTGGCGGTGTTGTATTCAAGACTCGCAACGAGCGTGGTTTATTCGACGGCACCGCATCCCGCGCCGCCTATGCGTCTGCGAAAGAAATCTTCGTCATCGAAAACGCACCCAATCGACCAGCAACGCTTCGAAAAACGCTTCCGGATGGCAAACCAGGCCCTGAAGTTGAGGTCGTCGAAGCAACGATCAATACAGGGACCATGGAAATTCAAATGGTCCCCCTTCGCTTCAACTTTGGCACTTTGCCAACGAAATAGCAATCCTGCCAACACAGTTCCTGGCCTACGCTAGAACTCACTGCTGAAAACGCACGAGGCTGACCGCACGAGGTTGACGTTTGCTGTTTGCCAACCACATTCCAAGCGATTACGGATTGAGTTGGCGAGGCACTCGCGATTGTCGATCAAGGCTCCGATTCAAACGCGTTTGTGCGATTGACGATGGCGCTGCATACGGCAGTTCCTGGGCGACTCTCCCAGCGCTACTCGATACGGCTGGGCGGCCAAAGAAAAATGGCCCCGTGAGTAACCGTTCATCACTCGCAAGCGAAGCCATCACGTTCTCACTAAACTCGTGGCGTGGTGCATGAAAGACAAGATTCGGATGCGCGTGTGCTAACGCAAGAACTTGTGAATCCGTCAATCCGCTTTTACCGATCGTCAACAACGCGAGCTTGCGCATATCTTTAGACTGCAAAACTTGAAACAAGTCGTCGGTCACTTTAACACCCGTAAGATCAAGCTGGGAAAGAAACCCACTTTTCACGATCTCCGATAGCGTCTCCGGTAGAATGCCAACACCAGCGACGTCTAACCGAATCAGCGTTGATGCGATTTCTAACGGACGCAAATCCTCAGGCGTCAAGTTTGTGTGACTCAACGAGAGCCGTTGAAGATTGTTAATTTTGGAAAGCTTCTCGATGCTCTGGCCAGTGATCCTTGTACCATCCAGAACCACATCCCTGAGGTACGGAAGGTTGCACCATTGCCCAACAAATTCATCATCCACGGGACTATTCGCAAGATGCAATACGACGAGACTCTGGAGGCCGGCGATAACCGAAAGTCCATCACGGGTGACAGCACTGTTATTAATGCAAAGTCGGCGAATATCGGGCGACTCGCACACATTTGCCAAAATCTCGTCTGTGACGCCTGGACCACTGGCCTCGAATGCGTCCAACCTGGGCACGTCAGTAATCACGGAATACTTGGGCAAGTCACCTTCCAAGATAATACCTTGAAGGCTCGGTGCGTTCTCTATCCGGAGTGTGTCGATCTCACGTCCTACCAATTGCAGTTGACCTGAAAGATTCGGCACATTTTTCAACACAACATGATTCGCCCGAACCAAATCTTGGCCGAAGAAATCAACCAAATGGTCCTGATTCGCGAGTATCAAACGATCGTATCGAACGGATCCAAACAGCAACCTTTTCCAACGATCCGAGCCGCAAAGCAAGGCGTCCGCAATTTGGGTCGAAGTGCCCGTCCGCTCCAGGTCCAACGAGTCGAGTTTCTTGATCGACATGAATCCCAACACTTGGTCCGAATGAATGATCGAATCCGAAACGTCAAGTGTTGTCAGTCGCGGCAAGTTGCCCAATGGTGACAAATCAACGGCTGTAAAGTCGAGATCCGACATCTTGAGAGATTGAAGCGACGAAACCGTGGAGAGCTGGGCCACCAGTCGGCTGTACCGACTAGCGTCTGGCTCTTGTTTGAATTCGCGGCTTGGATGACGCACCGGGAACGAAACCGGCCAACGATCTAGCGAGATTGACTCTAGGTGCGGCGAATTGGAAATTACAACGGACTCGATGTGTCGACTGTGAAGATGAAGCCCTTGAAGAATTCCACAATCAGCCAATTCCAACCGATCAAATAGCGGGAACGTTGCGACGGAGTCCTCGTCTGCACGAAACCTGCTGTAGTCACCGAACACGGCCATCGAACGCAAACGAGGCAACTGCTGGCCCTTGAGGCTTACAACATTCGAATCCGATAGATTCACTGCGTTCAATCGCGGCAGATTTCTGAGCGACAACTCAATACGCGATCCTTGTGCCCCTTCCACACTCAAGGACTTCAAACGCAAAGCATCAGAAATTTCGATTGCAAAGTCGCCTTTGTCGATACCGCGTGCCGACTTAAGATCGCTCGTGAATCCCGGTGGATTCCTTGCTACCAACAACTCTAAAATCTCGATGTTGGAACCGGAGACGACGCTACCAAGCCGCGAGATAGAATCTTTTGATGCCCTCGCTCGCAACTCGCGAAGATGCGGCAGCGAGATGATCGATGATGCGACCGACTCCGACAACTCCACCTGCGAAATGTCCAGTGCAGTGAGCTGCACCAACTTCGAAACCCCCTCGGCCGTTAACCCATTGCAATCCGCCTCACGGATCGTGAGCCTCCTGAGCATCGTTAGTTTCGCGAGCTCCTCAACGACTTGGTCGTCGACATTGCCTTGCCGGAGACTAATCGCATACAGGTACGGCAACTTCGATACGCTCTCAAGCGACTCATGATCAAAGCGACTGAGCTCGATACTCAATACATGCTTCCATGGTGCACGCAGCGTCATCGGCAATCGACTCGCTAAATACTTGCTGATCACATAGCCGTGTGACGTCGTTGAACCGCTAGCTAGTGCTGCGTGCGCACGCGTCTCGACAGCGTGCCGAAACGAAATCGAACAAACGGCTAGCCCCAAGACCAACAGCAGAAAGCTCGCGGCAAAAGCGACGCCGGTAATTCGATGCCCGATCCATCGATACGCGTTCCCGGTTGGTTGTCCGTATCGGCAATACATCCAAAATAGGGCGCCAGCGAATAGGACCAAAGTCGCCACCAAATCACCCAGCCCTGCGAGAATCGAATAATGCGATGACGTCACGCCGAACACGGTCGCCTCGGTAGAGAAGCTCCAGGGAAACCCAGTCTCGGTCACTGCACAAGCATCGAGAATCGCTGGTCCACCGTGATGGTCCGATTCCGAAACGAAGTCAATTGTGACGGACCGGACCGGGTAGTTCAGCCCGGCGAGGAAGATCACAACCAATCCCAGAACGAATGCAGCTTGGACGAATTTCGTGGGCTGGTACGATCGGGGATGGTGCGTTTGGGACTGGCACGCTTGGGACAACGGAGGCACTCGTGTGGTGGGTGGATTCGGGCTCCATTGAAACCCAGCAAAACCCCACAAGTTTCGCACATACCGCCATGAGCTCAACCGGCAACCGTCTCGGTAACGGGACTTTAAGCCTGGAGAATCTGTCCGCGCAGCCGCGTCAACAACTCGATTGCATTACCAATCTCGCTGCGTTGGCGAATTGGATCCTGAGGAATCTCGCGCTCGATCGTCAGCGGCCCCTCGTATCCAATCTCTTTCAAAGTCCTCAAATAGGCTTCCATATTGACGTCGCCTTCACCCAAGGGAACTTCTCGCCCCCAAGTAACGCCCGGCTGGTCGCTCCAAACGCCGTCCTTGCAATGGATGCTGCGAACGTGTTTGGCAACCATGCGAAGCGCCTCAATCGGTTCACCTGTCCCATAAAGAATCATGTTGGCGGGGTCAAAATTAATCTTCAAATTCGAGCGATCGACCTTCTCAATAAACGTCAACAACCCTTCCGCCGTCTCCTGGCCTGTCTCCAAATGAAGATATTGGTTCGCAGTTCCACAATGGTCACAAAGTCGACGCGTGACTTCGACGATTCCGTCATAACCCGGCGCGCTCGGGTCATGCGGCACAAACCCAAGATGCAATGCGACGGTATCACAACCGAGCCACTTGGCGAAATTGGCGATCTCGAACATCTCGTGCAAACGCGATTGCCGCGTCGCCTCAGGAACCAACCCGATCGTTCGCTCGACCGTCGGGATGTCGGCATAACTTTCACCCTCGAAGCCGCCAAACACCGCCGTGCAAGCGACTTCCATCGAAGCGAGCTGGTCATGCAACCGACTCGCCGACGGCTCATCTCGCTGGCCCACATGCGGAGCGTGCAATTGGATCGTCGGTACCGACAAACTCGAAATCACGTCCCAGCCCACGCCAAGACCAGCATCAATTGAAGCGAAAACGCCCAGGGGCCAGGACTGCATAATGAACTCTCGGTGTCGGTGGTGGGAATCGCGAATAAGCGAAGCGGCAATGGGCACCACGATAGCGCAATTCTGTGCCCGCGACAAGCAACTTGCTGGCAACACATCCGACTAGCCCATGCGAGTCTGCAGAAGAGCTGAGATTAACGCCCGAGTGACGCGGCGACCCGGTCCACCGGCGTTGGTGGCACGACCGAATCATGCGATGGCGTGAGTGACCCACCACAGAACTGGTTTGTGATGAACTCAGCCATTTTCTCGATCGTCGGATGGTTCCAGGCAACGATTGGCGTCAATTCGACACCCGTCCAATCCTCGAGTTCCCCGCTCAGCTCGACGGCGGTCATCGAATCCAAACCGTAATCCGAAAACGGCGTGTCGTCTTGAATCAAATGCGGCTCCACTCCAGCTCGTGAAATCAGCCACTCACCCAGCCAAGCCCGCAGCGTTGAATCGACGCCCGGACGATCCTCAACCGTCGCCGGATGCGGCAGCGCCGCGATCGCAATCGGCGCTTGTTCCGACGCCGACGATCGATCGTATCGGTAGCGAGATTTAATCTCACTCGCATCAAACATCTGGCGACACTTGGAATGTTGGACCTTGCCGCTCGTCGTCATCGGAACCGTTGCCGGACGAACTAACAACACGTGTCGCGGATCAATCTCATGAACGTCGATGACATGACGACGAATCGAACGGACAAGATCCGCCAAGTCATCGGCATCCGAGTGACGCGGCAACTCAGCGACAATCGCGAGCGATTCACCTCGCGGTGCTGGCGCCGAAAACGCGGCGCATTGCCCAGCCGATTCGCCGATCACTTCACGCACCGTCGCTTCGATGTCCTGGGGGTAATGGTTCCGACCACGCATGATGATGATGTCTTTCAAGCGGCCGGTCACATACAAGTCGCCGTCATGAAAAAACCCGAGGTCACCCGTACGAAAATACGACTCGCTGTCCGCATCCGACTTCGCTCGTGAGAAAACACCCCGAGTGATCTCGGCAGCAAACGGACTTGTTGCATCCGCGTCACGATTCCAATACCCAGCCGCAACGGACGTTCCGCAGACCCATATTTCACCGATCGAGCGTTCGGAAACGACGCGACATGTCTGGGGGTCAACGACCTCGATCTGCATGCCCTCAACCGCTCGACCACAACTGACAAGACTCTGTACCGCCGACGCTGCCATCGTTCGTCGCGCACGCGGCTGTATGAGCTTGATCTTGCTCACGCCGAGCGCGGCACGATCCACGTCAATCACTTTCGGAACCGATGGCCCCGCACCACCTGCAACCAGCAAACTGGACTCCGCCAATCCGTAACATGGATAGAACGCCGCATCATCGAATCCGCATGCTGCAAATCGGTTACCAAAGTCACTCAACGTTCTCGCGAGAATCGGCTCCGCACCACAGAACGCAGTTCGCCAACGATGCAGGTCGAGCGAGTCCGTTTGCTCAGGCGGAATTCGGTCGACACAGAGTTGGTACGCGAAATTCGGTGCGCCACTCACAGAAATCCGATGATCACTGATTAATTGCAACCAACGAATCGGACGCTGCAAAAATGACCGTGGACTATGAACAAGCGAGTGACCACCCAAATACAAAGTCGTAAGCAACCCACCAATCAACCCCATGTCGTGATAGAACGGCAACCAGAACGCGGCACGAAGAAAGTCCTCGCATTCGACTCCATGGAACTCCAATCCGAATCCCAACTGGATCGCGTGCAAGTTCGCCATCAAGTTGCGATGACGCACCATCACGCCTTTCGCTTCACTCGTACTGCCGCTTGTGTATTGCAAGAACGCTAAGTCATCTGGCGACTGGTTCAACAATTGCGAATCAAGCCACTCTGTCGCCAGCGCCGCGTCATATCGCTCCAGAGACACCTCCGTTTCGATCCGCACCAACCCACGCGCGGCGGCGGTAAAACGTGTCTCGTCAATCGTGCTCGACGTGGCACGGTCACAAACCAACGCCGTGGGCGAACAATCTTCAGCGGCGGAATCCAAACGCGCCATCGCTCGCCCCGGCTTGGGATAACAAGTCGGCACAGGGACCCAACCTGCGATTTGACAACCCAGAAAACCAGCCATGAACTCGAGCCCGGGCGGAAACAATAACAACGCACGTCGCTGAGTCGAGTCACTCGGCTTCTGTGTCGCTCGAAGCGCCATCGCAACAGCGCAACTTCGCCGCCAAAGCTCAGCGTAACTCCACTCGTCCTTGGTCACGCCATCGTCATGCACGAACGTCAAAGCGGGACGCTCGCCGTGAAGCCGCGCACGTTGGCCGACCCACTGCGTAAACGTTACATCGGCGGTTGGCGCGATTTCGAGCATAGATGGGGTACCCCGGACGAAAGAGAGAGCTGGAGACCCCTGGAAAATAATTGTTTGTCAGCGTTTCTACAAATGCCCCGCCAAGTCAACTCAGTCGTTATCGCCCGAATAACCGGCCACTGCTGACAACAACGGGGGTCACTACGTCTCGCGGTGCCACCATTGGAGTGCCACGATAGTACGTTCGACGTACCGTGTTCCCGTAAAAATGCAGCGGACGATAGGGCCGCATTTCCATCGGTAATGACTTGATTTGCTCGCGATAATCGCCTCGAGCGATCACCACCGGTGACCACCCCGGCTCGCTAGCATGGGCAAAACCGCCGACAGGCGCAGATAGAAATAGAAATACAGCGGCGATCAAAATTCTTGGTTTCATAGTTTCCCCAATCGTGAAAGGTTGCCCAGCAATCTTACACCCTAAAATCGAACGAGGAGAACCACCAGGACTGCAATTCGTACGAATTCCAGTCTACCATCAGTCCTACAAGCGCCCGACACGGCTCGTTCCGCAAGAATGCGCATTGACGATTCCGCCACCAGGAGCCCTACAGCGTGAGCGCAGCGAACCAACCGCAACCGAATTCCCCGGAACATCGAAATCCGGAGCATCGAAATTCCAGTGCGGGCACGTCCCATTGGATGCAACGGCTCACCGGCCGTAAATCGTGGGTTCGTGGACTCTTAGTCTTGGGGCTGGTCGGAGTTTACGCCGCTGCGCGACCAGCGATCAATGAACGCACGGGCTTGAATTTGCCCGCTCTCAAAGTGGATTCGCAAGGCCTCGTGGTCTCCGCGAATGCTGACAAACCCACTTCGCCAACTGCGTCCCAGTCTTCGACAACTGCGTCCCAGTCTTCGCCAACTGCGTCCCAGTCTTCGTCAACCGCGCCCCAGTCTTCGACAACTGTTACTGCGCCGCCGATCGCTCCGAATCGAGAGACCGCCGTTGCCGGAGCGACCAAGTCTCCAGCTGAGAAAAAATCTTCTTCGAAATTTTCCACCGGCGATTCCTCCCCAGAAAAATTCAGCCCCACGAAATCGGCTCCGGATGCCAAAAAGCCTGGCCCGCTCGCCAGCCGAGCGCCAACCCAAACCGACTCAAACGCCAAGCCAACATCCAAGTCGACTTCCAACACAACGACTTCATCCACGTCGACATCGCCAAGCTCCGACAAAGCGGATCCATCGCTTCACCTTGGCTTACTTCGAGACACGGGCGGCAAGCGTTATGTCTCACCGGCTGGCTTGCTCTACACTCCCGGCAGTGCTGAGGGGCACCGCATCGAACACGTTCGTCGACATGCCGAAGACGATCCGGGTCGCCCCGGCAGCCACGGTGTGTTCGACGGTGGTATCGAAGGCGCATTGCAAACGATCGACAACGCCTATCAACGAGCCAAAGAAGGGAACCGGACCACCAAACAGGAAGAGGACGGTCGAGTCATCTATACCGTCGACATGGGCAAGCGAATTGGCTTCGTCGGTGGCCGCGATGGCGCTCGAAAGAACAAGCCCATGGCACGGCGAGTGACTCTCGTGCTCGAAGGCAACCGAGTGATCACTGCTTACCCGAAATAACTGCATTTATGGTGACCAACGACTTGATCGTCGCCACCGTGCTTTGCCGCTCCCACCGAATTCGATTCTTCCTCATTTACTTTAAATTCCCGTGAATCCGAAACACTCGATTTCGTTCTGCCCGGTATGCGGCGGCGGCTTGTGCGGCATCCGAATTTGCCATGGCCCCGTGCTTGAAGACCCCGTTCTGGAGGGCCCAGTGCTTGAACCCGGAACGTTCGCTGCCATCGCCATCGACGATGATCCAATGAGCGATCCACCATCGAAACACAGCGTTAAACCAATGAGCTTCCAAAAGTCGAGCTCCGAAAAGTCGAGCTCCGAAACATTGAGCTCCAAACAACATGGGCTTGTTGTCTGTGACGAGTGCGAGGCGATTTGGTTATCACCCGACACCGAGACTGACCACATTTATCCTGACCCCGAAAACGCTCGCTGTCCGATTTGCCACGACGCACTTTGGGGACAATCGAGCCACTGGGCATCGATGCTCGAGATTAGAGAGCTGGGGTGGGAACACTCCGTCGACTTGAACCTCGACTTTTCTTCGGACGAAGGCGTCGCATGAGTCGTCGACGCAGCTCACCGCCAGCGTCACGACAACCCGCTCGCTTGCAACGCATCAACATTCCGTCCTCTGTCGCTGACGTGCCCGTGTCTGCCGAAGTCCATTCGTGGATCAGTGACGCGAGAACTCGAATCGAAGCCTTTCAAGACCGTTGGGACCGACGCCCGATCGAACAATTTGTCGCCGCCGACTATGAATTGGTTTACCAATCATTGCGTTGGACTCTAGAAACCCAACCGCTGATTGGCAACCGATTTCTCGAATGGGGAAGCGGCTTTGCAACAATGACAGCCTTGGCTGCAACACTGGGGCTGGATGCAATCGGCATCGAATCCGAGCCCACCTTGTTCGCTCAAGGCAAAAAGACACTTGCAGATTGGAATGTGCAAGCAGAACTCAGTCTCGGCAACTTCTTACCTCGCTCCGCCGAACAACTCGCCGACGACCCCACGCTCCCAAGTCTCGGTCACGAATCATCGAATGCGTATGCCTCACTCGGCTTAGAAATTGATGACTTCTCCATCATCTATGCTTATCCTTGGCCCGGCGAAGACGACTTCCTCGAAGCCGTTTTCGCCCAGTACTCCGCCCCCGGCGCGTATCTTCTATTCTTCTGCGGCCCCAACGACATCCGCCTCCTCAAACACCCCACCCATACAACTTAAACTTAAACTTCCCTCCAACTACATCCATCAAACCCGTTGAATGACGCCAATCAGGGAACGATCTTGCTGAACTTCGTCGAAAGTTCTACATCATCGCTGCAAGATCGCGTCCGTCGAATAACGCGTTGGTTCGAGTTTCACAGAGGCGTCTATGCCAGTTTCTAGCTCCGCTCGTTCGCACAACTCTCCCGTCGAACGAGTGCCAAGTCATTCGTCGAGAATTCCGTCCAGGATCGGGTCGGATTTGGCCAAAGCACCAGGGGTCATTCGTGTCATTCGGTATGATGAACGCCACTGCGACGAGATTGCGTTAAGCTCGGTTGCCGCGCTGGAGGACTATCTGTCGCAGGAAGTGTTGCGACGGATCACGCCGCGTCGAAGCTTGCCCAGTTCACAAGCTGGCGTGGACAAATTGGACGTGCCGGAAGCGTCTCTTGGTTCTGCCGTCGAATCGACCGACACCAAAAAGATCACTTGGATCGATGTCGACGCTGCTGGCGACAAGCAATTGATTGAGTCGCTTGGGAAGCTGTTCGGCTTGCACTCGCTTGCACTCGAAGATGTCGTGAATGTGCACCAACACGCAAAATCAGAGTGTTACGGCGACAACATATATTTCGTTGCTCGTATGCCAACGACAGGCACAAAGTTTTCGACCGAACAGGTCAGTTTGTTTCTTGTTCAAGATATCGTGATCACAATCCAGGAGCGACCGGGAGATTGCCTTGATCCAGTGCGTCACAGAATCACAAAAGGTGTTGGCCGCATTCGACGCCGTGGGGCTGACTATTTGGCTTACGCGATTATCGATGCGATCATTGACGGATACTTTCCGGTGCTAGAACCCTATGACGCTGAACTGGAACGGGCGTCCGACGATGTCGAGAACTCGAGCCAGAATCTGCCTCTTCGGTTACATCAGATTCGTGCCGACCTGCTTCTTATTCGGAAGGTGCTGCTGCAACATCGCGACGCATTGAACAATCTCATGCGCGAGGGAGCTGACTTGGTGACGCACGACACCGCCCTCTATTTTCGAGACTGCCAAGACCATATCAACCGTTTGATTGAGGCCGCCGATACCGACCGCGAGACGTGTGGCGAACTTCGCGAATTGTACTTTGCGATGCTTGGCGAAAAGAACAATGCGGTGATGAAAGTGCTCACGATCATTGCGACGATCTTCATCCCTATGAGTTTTATCGCAGGTCTCTATGGCATGAACTTCGATAGCAGTGTTTCAGTCTTGAACATGCCTGAGCTTCGATGGGCCTTCGGTTACCCATTTGCTTTGGCAATGATGGGAATGCTGGCAAGCGGATTGATCTATTATCTGTATCGCAAGGGCTGGCTGTCGTAACCCTAATCCTCACGCTCAAGTTCAACTTTACCGTCTTGGAAAACAAGCCGTGCACTGAAAGGCTGGCCTGATTTTGATTTGAAGCCTTTCAAGATGCCCGTCTTGCCGTCGCGAAGCAAGGTCATCGCCATCGCCGTAGTGATTCGTTTTTCTGAGATCGTTTTCCAGATCGTGAGTTTGCAACCTTCTTGCCAACGACTACAGCTATACGATTTTGGTTGCTCTATCACAGGTGCGTCACAGAGCGGGCAACCGCCAAGATCGACCAGTGCATCCTTTGTTTTCGCTGGTGCTGCTTTAGATCTTGGTGGCGATTTTTTTGCGGATGCTTTTTTTGTCGATGCACGACGCGATGAAGTTTTGGCTTTCGCGCTACCACTCGGTTTCGCGCTCGGTTTTGCGCTCGGTTTTGCGCTCGAGTTCGCATTCGAGTTCGCATTCGAGTTCGCACTCGATATTGCACGTGCGGGTTCGTTCTCGCGCGACTGTTCGTTTCCTTGAGGAACCGGGATGTCGACAATCGCTCCGGACGACAACAGACTCAGCATGACCTTTCGACCGTCGCCAAAGTCGCTTGGCTCGCTGGTGGCGCCGAGTTGAACCAGTTCTCGAATTTGTTGGGGAGACAACTCGCGGTCTCGATAGTTCGGTTGAAGAACAAAGGCGCAGCCTTCCCTCCAAGCGGAGCAACCAAACGCGTTCTTGCCGCGAATGACGGGTTGACCGCACGCGGGACAATTGCCAATCGTGTTTGCGTCCAATCGCGTTGCATCGCTCGAATGGATGATCTGGCGTGTGTAGTCCGCAATCTCTTGCATGAAGCCCGCGGGCGCAATCTTTCCGGCTTCGATTTGCTTGAGCTTTGACTCCCATTCGCCAGTCAATTCGGGTGACTTGAGGTTGCGGTCGCGAACCAATGCGATGAGGTAGCGACCAAGATCCGTCGCAACAACGTTCTTTTTCTCACGAGCAATATATTGTCGCCGCAGCAGCGTTTCGATGATTGCAGCACGAGTTGCAGGCGTACCGAGTCCCTTCTCCTTGAGGGCTTCTCGCAATTCCGCTTCTTCGACAAGTTTGCCAGCGGTGTCCATTGCACCGAGAAGCGTATTCTCCGTGAAGTGTTTCGGTGGCGTTGTTTGCCCCGACTTCACATACGGACGGTGCGGACCGCTTTCGCGAGGCAAGAATTCCGGCAATGTTTGTTGGTCCTCGCCGTCTTTGTCGTCTTTCGTGTCCTCGTTCTTGCGTGGGTAAAGCTCCGTCCAACCCGGTGATGCAATTCGAATGCCACGGGCACGAAACGGCACGTCTTTGGCGACTGCATCAACGGTTGTGATCTCTTTCACACACGGTGGGTAGAACGCTGCGATAAAACGCACAACGATCGCATCGTATACTTTATGGTCGCGATCTCGTAGCCCGCTCGGTGATGCGCCGGTGGGGATGATCGCGTGGTGATCAGCGACCTTTGCGTTGTTGATGATCCGAGCGCTGAACGCAAGTTTTTTGAGATCGAGTTTTCCAATCTCTTTCGGCTTGAGTGCTTGCAACTTCTTGAGGATGCCAGGGACTTCTTTCTTGACGTCCGTGTTCAGATATCGCGAATCGGTTCGTGGATACGTCACCAACTTGCTCTCGTAGAGTGATTGTGCGCTCGCTAGGGTATCGGCAGCCGATAGTCCATAACGACGATTCATCTCTCGTTGCAATTCAGTCAAGTCGAATAGTTGCGGCGGCAGCGATGTCTCGGGTTTGCGCTGTGCTTTCTTGATGACCAACGGATGCTTGCTTGCTAGTTCCAGAAGCGTTTGTGCGTCCTCCTGCTTGCTGAAGCGATCACCCGTGTAACGGAAGTTGACTTCGCGGTACTTCGTCATCAACTCCCAAAACGCTTGCGGTTTGAACGTTCGAATTTCGTCGTCTCGGCGAGTGATTAACGCGAGTACTGGAGTCTGGACCCGACCGAGACTCCACAACAACCCAGAGGTACCAAACCGCACCGTATAGTTGCGGGTCGCATTGAGTCCGACGATCCAATCCGCTTCGCTGCGACATTTCGCGGCAGCGTACAGATTGTCATAGTCCGAAAGTGGCCGGATCGATCGAAATGCAGTGCTAATGGCTTCGGGCGTCAATGAACTGAGCCACAATCGTTGTGCCAGTTTGTTTGTGCAACCCGTGAGCGTGAGGATATAGCGGAAAATCAGCTCGCCTTCTCGACCAGCGTCCGTGGCACAAATCAACAGATCAGCTGCTTTGAACAGACGCTTGACAATTGCGAACTGCATTCGCGTCCCATCGTCGCCGCGAAGCTTCAGCTCGAAGGATGTTGGAACGAACGGGAGTGTTTGAAGCGACCACTTCCTCAAGGCTGGATCGTAATCGTGAGGCTCTTGGAGCTCGACGAGGTGCCCAAGAGCCCACGTGACCTGGTAGCCGCCACCTTCGAAATAGCCCTCACGTCGCGAAGTGGCCTTTACATAAGCCGCCAAATCGCGAGCCACGGATGGCTTCTCAGCAATAAGTACCTTCACTTGTCTCCCAATCGTATTACAGCAAACGTGCTTGTTTGTCGCGTTGCGACGAGAGAAGTCTATCCGATATCCAGATTCGTTTCATCGAGAGCCGACAGCCCCGAAACGGCCCTTCATTTCGACGCGGTCGGTGACGGGCTTGAGAGTGCTGCAACGAACTCTTGAGTTGCCTGTGGCACGGCTGGATAGGAAGCCGCAAGAGTGAAATGATGATGTGCGATTCGTTCATCGCCGAGGTCGATCGCAACCACACCCATATTGTGATGCGCCGCAGCAGCACCAATTGCTGGAGTGAGCGTCGCCATAGCGTCTTCGTAGCGTCGCTGGCTCGCAAGCAATAAACCCAGGTTCACTGCGGCATTTTCGAGCTGAGGATCGAGTTCGAGCGCACGCCGATACTCCGATTCCGCTGACGATAGGTCACCGGATTCCATCAAAGTGAAGGCAAAATTATTGACCAGAGAGGCGTTCTTCGGATCGTGTTCAATGAGCCGCCGATATCTTTGAAGCGACTCATTATACTGGCCAGCGCCAGCAAGCGCGGGCGCGAGCTGTGCATCAAGTTTGGGTTTCTTCGGCGCCATCGCCTCAGCTTCTTTGTACAGCGTGATGGCTTCCTTCCAATAACCATTGGCTGCCATCTGTTCGGCGGCGATTATGTTCAACTCTCGTTCATCGCCCGGCTTCATCGCGGGTAATGCGACGCCTAGTTGCGAGATCGGTGACGTCGTTGGCTTGCTTTCAACAGGCTTATCTCGTTGCCAAAGATGTTGTGGCGTCAGTGATGCACAGCCCGCAAGTGCAGACACGAGGATGAAAGAGGTGAGAGAGCGAAACATTAGAAAAAGCCTCCACCACCCAGGCCGCCACCACCTACTCCACCACCCAGACCGCCGCCACCTACTCCGCCACCACCAAGCCCGCCGCCGCCCTGGCCGCTGCCGCCTTGGCCGCCTTGGCCGCCTTGATTCCCGCTGCGGCTTGCCGCACGCGCGACTTGTTGTGCTCGAAAACCATCAAGCCCGATTGCGGGTGGATAAGCAATTTGAACCTGATCCGGCGTGATCGGAACTCCGGATTCGCTGACGGTCGAAGCAACCGAGAGAACTCGAGAGGCGTCGCGTTGAGCATCGCCGCTCGGTTCTACATAAAGTGCAACGGTGCCAATCGCCCCTTGTTGCACCAGCGTATCGATTCGTTGGACTGCCGCTGGCGCGAGCCGATCGGACGTATCAACGAAGTCAGCTTGATAGAACATGCCGCGATCGATTGATGCGTTTGCGACTTGGGCGTGTTGCCACTCGCAGAGATGGCTGCCAGGTGGATCGGGAGTCGCTCCACGCGGAACATCCGCGCACTTGTCGACACCGAAAAGTCCATCCGCACAACGACAACCGAAGCTTGAAACAAGGATCAACAACAGGGCGCTAGCGACAGCGACATCAGAAATCGTTTTCATCGCGGCACCTCGTCGTACATAAGTTCATGGTCTTGAAGTAAGGGTGTGCTGGTTACGCTGGGCACCGGAACCGCCACATGCGGGACTGGAGTCGATTGATTGCAGCATCGGTCCGTCGGACCATGCGAACCAACGATGAACAGATCCGCACAACACAGTTCAGCACGCTTCAGCTTGTGGTAGTCCGTCCTTACCGGCGAGCGAAAATCTCGTGATCGACGGCTTTCCAAACGATTGCTTAGAAAGAACTCAATATCGGTGGGCTCGTAAACATCGTTCCCGGGTAATCCAGGATGAGCGCATGAATCCACTGGTGCGACAAGCTCGGGCGTAACCAGTATCACTAATTCCTGCTCGGCGGCGCTCGTGCGATTCGCACCGGTTAATCCGCCAATGAACGGCAAGTCACCGATGAACGGGATGCGGTCGCTGCTAGCACCGAAGTTCGTTTGCAGCAGTCCGGCGACCGCCAAAGTCTGTCCACTGCGAAGTTCAACAGTCGATGAAAAGTTGCGACTGTTCAATCCAGGTACAGCAGTACCTCCTCCGCCGCCTCCACCACCAATGTTTGTGCCCAGCGATTCGTCGCGCGTGCTAACATCGGCACTGATTTGCAGTCGAATGACATCGCGATCTTGAATGATCGGGATGAATTGCAGTTGGACACCAAACGGGACGAACTGGACTCCCTGCAGATTCTGAGCTGCTCCGCCAGCGGAAATCACAGGTATTGGAAATTGTCCACCCGCCTGGAAATTTGCCGGTTGGCCATTGATGGCGACTAAGTTGGGTTCCGCAAGTGTTCGTGACAAACTCAATCGCCGCAGTGCTTCGATCCGCAAGCTGATATCGCCGCCGTCTAGCAGCGCCCGAATGTTGCCTGTGACGTTACCGGATGTGTTTGAGAACAAGTTGCTACCAGAAATCGCAGTGAAATTGAGCCCGACACTTCTTGCAGCAGTGCGATTGACCTCTGCCACGGTGACTCGCAACATCACCTGCTGTTCACCCGGGACGCGCAACAAATTAATGATCCCAGCTTGAGCTAAAGCAACCGGATCGATCAGCGAACGGTTGTCAGCTTCTTCGGCTTCGAGATCAAGTTGCTCGCTGTTCGATGCAGTAATGACGCTGTTGTCTGTTTGGATTGGAAATACGCGTCGAACTCCTGCAGCAACTCCACGAGCGGCGACAAGAACTTGCAGGATTTGCGATAGCTCGATCGCACTACGCGCCTGGCCGCTGACCATCAAGCGGCCATTGACATCTGACAACTCGACAAAACTGTTGGGGAACTTTTGATTGACTTGACGCTGTACTTCGTCAATTGATCGCGTTCCTTCTTCAACGCGAACGAGGTAGCTGACGATACTTTGTCCACTTTTTTGTGAACTGTCCTCAAACCACAGGACTAACGTCGACACGCCAGATCGCAGTCCGGTTACAGCAAGTTCACGGCCCGATTCTCGGTCAATAAGTTCCGCCCGAATGATGTCCTCGTCCGGAACAAAAATCCTGCGAGGCGTTTGCGCTAGCTGGAGGATTTGTGGACGTCCAAGAGTCACGTCGAGGGGCAACTTGGCATCAATTTTCGCTTCGACAAATCTCGTTTCAGTTCGTTTTTCTTCGTCGGAGGTCTCTGCGTTCTGCCCCGATTCAGTTCGATAACGCAACGGACCATCTTCGTGAAGCGGTGAACTTTGCGGAACGGGCACAGCAAGAGCTGGAGTCGTAAGTAACTCGGAAAGCGGAGCACTCACACGGGGGACGCGATCGGGAATAGCATCTTGCCCAACGGTGAGAGCATCAGGGACCACAAAGCCGATCACCAACGAGATCACAGGGTACACTCGCCAAATCGGCCAGTCTCGCCAATGCAGGAACGGGTTTGCCATCGCGGACTTTCTGTGAACGGGATTACAGGTTTCCTGCGGACGTAGAATCAGCAGGAGCGGGTCCGACCACAGGACATTCACTACGATCGGCACAATCGAAAGCGCAATTGAGCCAATTAAATTCGAATACTCAGCCACAATCACGAAGTACCGGGTGCAAGTGCCGGAAATTCTTGTTGATTAGCGGCGCACTTGCACCAGAGTTGCGGGTGCGATAACTTTGCCAGTAGTTGATCAGGAGCATCCACACTATCCGCAGCGGGTCGGCGCGGCGGGTGTTTTCTGTAGCGTTTTTTCTTTGAAAACCGACCACGTATCCACGCTGTCCGACGACGTGCTGGCGGATTCGCTTTATGGCGAATACGCGAGAATGGTGCTGGTCGCTACGGCCAGTTGTGCCGCGTTGGCTTCGGCGGTCCGCATTGGAACTGATCCATCGGCAGCAATGCTGGTGGCTGGGAATATTTTGCTGCTTGGCGCCCTTGTCACGGCGCGACTCGCGGGGCTGTTGCGTGGCTTGCTGTTGGCGGCCTTCGCATGCTCTCTTGCCTGGATGACCGCCCACTCGGCGACCGAGAACGCTTGGTTGTCGCCGATTCCATTTTTTTCCCCGGCGATATTGTTGGCTTCCCTCGGGGCTCTCGTGATCTGGGATTTGTCGCGAGCGATACGGAATCACTCCAGTGCTCGTTCGTATCGCGTATGGGGATTCGCCGCTGCACTTTGCTCGATGATGCTCTACATGGTGATTGTTCCATCTATCGATGCATTTTTGGAACAATTTCGCGAGCGCCCCGCTAGCTACACGATCGAGGAATTGACATTGCTAGAGAGTTTGCGGATTCGCAGTGCTAAATTCGCGGTGTTCGCAATCTTCACTTATGTCGGGGCGTGTTGGGGTAGCTTTCTCAACGTGGTCGCGTTCAGCCTTCCTCGTAAGCAATCGATTGCGCTGCGTTCATCCGCGTGCCCCCAGTGCGGAGCACCGCTTCGCCGCATCGACAACCTTCCCGTCTTCAGCTATTTGAATCTTGGTGGGCGTTGCCGTGCCTGCGGCGCGAGGATACCGATTCGATATTTGATCGTTGAATTGATCGCAGCGGCAATCTTCGCGTCGCTGTTCCTTTACGAATTGGTGACCGGCGCCGCCAACGTTCCCGGTTTCCCGCATTATCATTACACAGGAATTGTGTGGATCATTCTCTACACAAAATGGCCGGTGATCGGGATCTACTTTTACCACGCGACTTTGTTTTGCTGCTTGTTGACGCTGGCCCTCATGGAGATGGATCGCAAGCGGTGTCCTCGTTGGTTTGCATGGTCGCTACTCTTGGTTCTCTCAGCATTGCCTGTTGCCGTCGCAACGCTCCAGCCCGTTGCCTTTGACACACATCTACCGATTGACTTGCATTCACGCCTTCCGCCGCCGGTTGCGCAAACGGTTGCGTGCGTGATCGGAGGAGTGTTCGGATGGTTATTTGGGGGCTGGTTACTTCGCATGAGAGTGTCCAAGCGGACTCGCAACTTGCCGCTCGCTTTTTCGCTGATCGGCATCGCACTGGGGTGGCAAACTGCTGTGACGATCGGAGCCGTATCTGCCATCACCTATTCACTGCTGAGTGTTGCCTCGCAACCCAAACGCTGGGTCGATCGACTCGGCGCAACGGCCGGTTTACTCCTGGTTGCGATGATCCACCATCCGTTTTGGAAGCTAATTGCAAGTCTTTGGTGAGACGAGTGTTTTTGAAGTCACCAAGTTTTTAAAGTCACATTGAACGAAGTCTATCCCGAATCGAAAATGGAGCACTTGATGAAATTTCTGTTGTCCTTGACCACTTGTTTGAGCTTGATTGCTATGGCTGGATGTCAATCTTCCAGCGAATCCGCATCGTCAACAACTCCGGTGCATGCATCTGGTGAGCATGTGCATGACCACAGTTCCGATCATCCTGAGACGCTGTCAGAAGCCGCCACCCAGATTGCTGCAATGAGCAAGACGATTCTCGCGGCGTTTGCAGCGGGCACACCCACAGCCGCCCATGAACAACTGCACGAGATCGGCCACCTGATTGAAGAGCTTCCCAAGTGTGCCGCAAATTCAGAAATCTCTGACGAAGCAAAAAGGTCTGTGGCCGAAGCGACGGATAAATTGATGAATGCGTTCGGAGCTTTGGATGAATCGATGCACGGCGGAGAAACGAAAAGCCTCGATGACGTTGAGTTCGAAGTCGATTGGAGCCTCAAGACCCTTGCCGCTATCGTCAAGCAAACCAAATAGCGCCCACCCACCATGGTCGAGAAAGAAATCTTACCTGCAATCGTTGCAATGGCCTCGGAAAAGAATCTCCGTGACTTCGCCGATGGTTTCGCTCTGGCGCTGGCTACTCGCGGTCAGCTTTACGTCGTCCATGCACGACACTGTGCCGCAGTCGACACAGACGAAATGAGGGTGAGCGGCATCATGGTGTGCGTCAACGGCCTCAAACCGCCAGACGTGATCGCCCAACTCGGTGCGGCGGAGCAATCCCGCGTCCGTCATGTCGTTGAGATTTCGAAAAGCTGTCGCCTTGTCAACGCCAGAGGCCGCCAAGTGCTCGGCGACAACGGCATGCGTTATCGGCGCAGCGGATTGGCGAATGAGTATTAGGGTGGAAATTCGTGCAGGGGTGGCACGAAGCCCCGCTTCACGAATCGCTTGTTTGATCTCTTCAATCGATGGGGGCGACTCGCTCACGTTAAACTCCTAACGATAGTGCGTCGTGATCTGACCAGGACTACAACGCATGATAGGATGCACGATTGCACTCATTTTGCAAGTGCAAGATCGAAATTTCAGACTGGCGATCCCCGAAACTACGTTTGCTGGTCAGACGACGGCTAGCGGACGGTGGTTGTCACAGTGGTCGCCATGCGGAGCGGTTTCTTGATCGCAATCAGGGCCGTTGACGTAGTCGGGGCCGTCGTCATGCACGGTTTCGTGACCACCGCATGGATGTGTCGACATGCTTTGGACAATCAACAGCGATCTTCGCGAAAGAGCCCACGCACGCCAATGCACGAGCGTAAAACCAACGCACTAGCGTTCAATGGTCACTCGATTGAAGCGACTAAATACAATTGATCGCCGCGTCGTACCAGCATGCCCCAGGTCTCTATTACAACGCCATACTGTGTTCCCGCCGTCATCCGCTGACGGATTGACTCAGGCGTTTTGTCTTCGCCAAGCTGTGCAGTGGGCAGTTCGTCGTCGAACCAAACTCGATTATCGCTCGCGACCGGTTCGAACCGTTCGCCCATACGAATCGTCATGGACTGGCCCGACTTGCCGAACACGTACAGCAATTCGCCTGCGACGATTGGTGTGGCCCAGCACATTCCGCAATCGAGCCGCTGCTTGAACAGCTCCTCGCCCGTTGCTCGATCGATGCAATACAGCACTCCTTGGGCGGTTGTGAAGTAGCAAAACTTTTTGCCCGCAACCGGCGAACTGAACGAGCCACGTGCGTCCTTAGCGATCCACTTAATGTCCAGTCGCATTTGTCCGCCCTCGCCGTTGATCTCCGCGAGCAAGTTTGACTCCAGAGCATTTTCCGACGGGCCGTCCGCAGGTCGGATCAGTGAGCTGACTAGAAATTGTCTGCCTCCAAGGTCGATTGGGGTTGCCGCCGTATTGCCACCCACGTTGGCATTGGAAAATCGCAACTTTCCCGATCGAGCGTCATAGCCGTCGATGGTACCCGCGCTAGAACAAACGACGATCTCCTCATTCCCAACCCGAACGATGCCCGGTGAGCTCCAGGAGCGGTAACGCACACCTCGATCCGTTCGCCAACTCTCGACGCCGTCCGTTTTGTTGAACGCAACCAAATACGATGGGCCGTCATGATCTACCAGAACAATCACGCTATCGCGAGTCTGCACGGGTGACGACGACAAGCCGAATTCATTGCTGAATTCACCATACTTGGTCTGCAAATCTGTCTCCCAAATCAATTTGCCACTCAGATCCACCGCGACCAGTTGACCGCTTTCGTAAAATGCATAAACAGCGTGCTCATCCACGACGGGCGTCGGTGCTGACCGACTGACCATCGGCGTACTGGCGACAGGATGCGCGTTGGGTAGCTCAATCACCCACATACGCTCATGCCGACGAAGGTTGAATGCTTCGAGGTAATATTGATCTTTGTTCTCGCCTGAGACCGAGGTCACATACGCGATACCGTCACGCACCACCGGCGTTGATTGGCCATAGCCAGTCAACGCCGTTTGCCAAGTCACGTTCTCTGGGCTCCACGTCGTCCGTTGATTCGGCGAATCGGTCGTCACGTTGCCGGTAAGGAATCCGGAAAACCGATCGTCTGCGGAAAGCGGCTTGGCGGAAAGAATCGCGATGACCGCAAGTCCAATCACACGATGGTTAAAGCTCATCCAGCAACTTCCTTTTTTTGGGTGCGACCCACCGGTGATCGGCTTCTTTGTCGCTCGGTTTGATAATGACACGTATCGAGTCATTGCCGAGAGCAACGTGGATCGTGCCGCGATAAAATGAATGTAGTTTCTTTTCATGTTGCTGTCCTTTTCGGCAGGGCTATTAGTATTCACCGACCACCAAGCCATCGTTGACCGCAACCAATCGGTAATAATTATCCATACTAATTGAATTGGTCACGGCACGAACGGATCCGTCCGCGAGGGCGACGTGCACCATCCCGACATGGAAAGAATACAAATTCAGACCGGTAAAGTTTGTGCAATTGATCGAGCAATTTCCCCCGTACAATGTCGTTCCGTCGTCACTCATTCTGATTGGCAATAGCCGCGCCCAAGTCCCTAAGTGAAACTGATTCGGTGATTGGTCACCCGCTTGTCGATTTCGGTTGTAACGAACCGGCCCTCCAGAAATTTCGCCAAACATCATCGTGTTGGATAGACCATCGGTGATTGCTGCGAACGATGAACTGCGAGTGCTTATCTGAGGCAAGAAAGCTGGCCTTCGTGGTATTCCCGCATTCATCGGTGGTGGCGCGATGCTCAGAGCCGGCGCGTACTCGATCACCGCAGCCCGATAGCTTGCACCGCCAGTAGCCGCCAAGTCCGCTGTGAACTGCGAAGTTGCCGGAAGAGCCGGAAAAAACTCCACGGTTTGTACCGGCGAAGAAGGGCAGCGATAGGTTGGTATCCCTTTGTCCAAGAACTGAGTATTGGGAGCTTCGGAAAAGCCATACGATGGGTCCCAAGCGCCAGCGATCGTTGACTCTTCAAGAAAGGGCAAAAGAGAAACGTTCCACGGCGTTAGAATCACTCTGCGTCCGTCAAGCCCGCGAGCCGCAGGTTGCGGATTATTGTTGGGTAGCATCTTGTAGGTGGACTCGTAGTTGTGCATCGCCAACGCGATTTGCTTTAAGTGGTTGGTGCACTGCATTCGCCGCGCTGCTTCGCGCGCAGCTTGGACCGCAGGAAGCAATAGCCCGACCAGGATGCCAATGATGGCGATGACCACCAGCAGTTCGACCAGTGTGAAGCCGCGGTGTCGTTGACAGTTCCGAAGGACTAAATGGTTCATTGTTCTTTTCTTTGGGAGACGTACGGATGGATCGATTGGGTCTTGAATTTGGTTTCGATTGGGAAAGGCGAGCTTGATCATGGCGCTGCGATCATCGCTTTGTGATGAGGTCAAATCGCAGCGGCGCAGACGATGAAGCAACTGGAACCGTAACGCGGTATTGCGTTGAATTGGCATCAACGAATTTGCCGTTGAGTTTGTCAACCGCGTCCAGGCCATCGCTTGAGAGCCAAGAAAACGTGACGGCGTACTCGCCTGCCGGCAACGCTGGAAAGCGACTCGGTGTGCCGTCAGCAAATTCACCAAACGCAAACTCGCCGTTTGCATTGGAATGGCTCGATGCATACCGCTCTCGCTCGTCAACCGACCCTCCCTGCTGAGTCAATTGAACAATCATGCGGTCGGCCGGATTCCCGTCGACGGTCACGACTCCGGAAAGATGATACCTCTCGATTCTATCTCCCGACGAACAACCCACCAACGCAGGACCGCCAAGAAGCAATATCGCGAGATAAAGAATGGTCGCGTGTCTCGTAAGCGACAGGGGCATTGAAATGTTTTTCAGCTTCATGGCTTCAGGCATGGTTGGTAGGTGCAGCGTCCAATATCGACTCGCCGCATTTTATCAACACGACTCGCACTTGCATAGCCATTGCGTGTGCGATACGCTCGCAAAACCTTTGCTGCATCGCATTCGCCACTCTTAACTACCATAGAAGCAAAATGTCGCCTGAGTCCGTCCGCCTGCCCGTCACCGTGCTTTCCGGATTCCTCGGAGCTGGAAAAACAACGCTGCTCAATCACATTCTGACCAATCGCGACGGGCTGCGAGTTGCGGTGATCGTCAATGACATGAGTGAGGTCAACATCGACGCAGCTTTGATCAAGAACGGTGATGCGAACCTGTCTCGCACCGAAGAACAGCTTGTCGAAATGACCAACGGCTGCATCTGCTGCACGTTGCGAGAGGACTTGCTGATAGAAGTGAATCGGCTCGCTCGCGATGGTCGCTTTGACTACTTGTTGATCGAATCGACCGGAATCAGCGAACCGATGCCTGTTGCAGAAACATTCACCTTCGAAGACGAGGACGGGAACAGCCTTTCGCAGGTCGCCGCTTTGGACACAATGGTTACCGTCGTCGACGCAGGTAACTTTATGAGAGATTTCGGCTCATGGGATGATCTAGCGGACCGCCGCATGGGGCTGAATGAGGATGACAAGCGGAACATTGTTGATCTGTTGGTGGATCAAGTCGAATTCGCGAACGTGATCATCATCAATAAAGCCGACCTGGTTTCACCATACGCACTCGAACAGCTCCATCGCATCTTAAGCCAACTCAACACGAACGCTCGGATCCTCTGCACAACCGAGAGCCGAGTGGCGCTCCATGAAATCATGGGTACCGGTCGATTCTCGCTATCCGAAGCCGAACAGCAGCCCGGTTGGTTGGCGGTGCCACGTGGTGAAGAGGAAACAGAGACTGTAGAGTATGGCATCACGAATTTTGTCTACCGAGCCAATCGTCCGTTTCATCCCAAGCGACTGACTGATGCGCTTGACTCCGACATGGAAGACGGATTGTTTGCTGGAGTGCTGCGAAGCAAAGGGCTAATGTGGATCGCTTCGCGAAATGATTGGGCATACGATTGGTCGCAAGCTGGTTGCTCGATCCGCATGAACCCAGCCGGGTTCTGGTGGGCCGCGGCGCCCGATGAACAGTGGCCCGAGGACGAAGAGTCGATCGCAGAGATTCGATCGAAGTTCCAAGGCGAACACGACGATCGCCATCAAGAACTGGTGTTCATCGGCAATGCGATGGATCAAATACGCATCATCGAAATCCTAGACAGTTGCTTGCTGATGGATCTTGAGTACGTGCAAGGGCCGGAGGCGTGGTCGAAGTTTGAAGATACGTTCCCGCCGATTGAATTGGAAACGGCAGAAGACGATGACGAAATGGCTTTGTCTGAGGATTCACGCTGAAAATTTTCGCGATGGATTCGTCTCGGCATGAGTTACTTGAAATAGGAAACGATTCGTCAATAGAACAAAGACCACAAGCCAATCCCTCGTTTCTCGTCTTGCCAAGCCCTCATTTTCTCAATCGTCGCTTCGGTAGTTGCAAACTGCAAGCGAGACCTAAACGAATGACTGATCACAACGCACAAGGGGCACAAAGAAATCCGGAGCTTCCTCTTCGTGCGTTTTGCGCCTCAGTGGCGAAATCTGTTTTCTCAACGAAAGAGTGTTTTGATTGAAAATTCAATCGCACAGTCGTCGTAGACAATTAAAGTGACCGATTCGTTCGCGTTTTCCGTCTGGTAGTTTCCATCGGAGTGGCGTCGATCGACCATGACAGTTTGATCCTGGGGGTCGATGATGATGTATGCCGCTAGACCCTGTTGTTGATACAGTTTTCGTTTGTAGCCCAAATCGTTGTTGCGAGTGGAGTCCGAGAGTACTTCCACGGCAATCGCCGGCGCATGCTCGAGGTGCCGCTGGGGCGGCTCGCCACAAACCACCATCACGTCCGGTCGTACCACGGTGTCATGGGTCACGATCCAGTCGAGTTCGACTAATACCCTTGCATCGCAATTTGCGAAATGGATTGCGTTTCGAATTAGGCTTGCAACCTCGGTTAGAACGAGCTGATGCCGACCGAATGGGTTCGGGCTCATCGCAATCGCGATACCTTCCCATAGCTCCCAGTCGCCCTTCCAGTGTTGGTAATCGACCACCGTATAGTGCGGCGAATACTGCAGCGCGTTTGACATTCCTGTTCCGAATGAGTGGGTTAAAGGGTCTCAACCACCGACAGTCTAGCGACCACTGGTCCGAAAGAAATCCGAAGCCTTCATTGTGGGCTTTGTGCCTCAGTGGCGAAATCTGTTTTCTCAACGAAAGAGTGTTTTGATTGAAAATTCAATCGCACAGTCGTCGCAGACTTTTAAAGTGACCGATTCGTTCGCGGTTTCCGTCTGGTAGTTTCCATCGGAGTGGCGTCGATCGACCATGATAGTTTGATCCTGGGGGTCGATGATAATGTATGCCGCTAGACCCTGTTGTTGATACAGTTTTCGTTTGTAGCCCAAATCGTTGTTGCGAGTGGAGTCCGAGAGCACTTCTACGGCAATCGCCGGCGCATGCTCGAGATGCCGCTGGGGCGGCGCGCCACAAACCACCATCACGTCTGGCCGAACCACGGTGTCATGGGTCACGATCCAGTCGAGTTCGACCAGTGCTTCGGCGGAGCAACCGGAAGCGTCCAAGGCGTTGCCGATTTCACGGGCAATTCGCGAAAGAAGCGTCTGATGCCGACCGAATGGGCTCGGGCTCATTGCGATCGCGATACCTTCCCATAGCTCCCAGTCGCCCTTCCAGTGTTGGTAGTCGACCACCGTATAGTGCGGCGAATACTGCAGCGCGTTTGACATCATTTGCCCTTCGATTGCACGGCTTCCAAATAAAGCTTACGTGAACAGTTTAGCTACTCAGCTACTTTGGCGTCAGGCGAGCGTTAAACGCGACAGGTAGAACAAGCCGACTGCCAAGATCAAGCTGGCGCGAATGGAAGGCCAGGGCAATTTTCCGAGTCGACTTTCGTTGCGAATCAGACTGCCGCCGAAACGTTGCAACAACACGCCGACACTAGTTAGCGACGTGGCAATTCCGGCAGCAAACAGGCCGATGACGGCGTAGGCGGCGACCGGCGATCCCGTCGACATGCTTGTGAAATAGGCCGCTAGGGCTGACGGACAGGGCAGCAATCCGAACGCGACACCGAGAAGCGCACTCATCGAGTAGCTCGACTTTGCGGAAACCGGTGTGCACTCGCCCGCTTCATGTCGATGTTGCTTGCAACCACATTGGCTCGGTTTGGCTCGATAGGCTGACCACAACATCCACATCCCAACACACAGCACCAAGCCCGCACTGACCCACTGCAACGAAATCGTGACAAATTCGTTCTCATGATGATGATCGCCCACCACAACGTGATGCGTCAGATGCACGGCCATCGCGATCGCGACGAGCGACACCGAGTGCGCCAGTCCACTGGAGACTCCCATCACCAGCGGGTGCCAGTAACTGCGGCGCTCGCCGGACAAATAAACCAGCATCGCCGTCTTGCCATGACCCGGCTCGAGTGCATGCAACGCACCCAGAAAGTACGCGAGGCCGAGACTCAGCTCGTGTGTGTTTTCGTGCATGTGGTAAGCCATAGAAGCAGGGTTGATTCAGGAATTTCACTTTGACTAATGAAGCAAGCTATTAAACAGTTCCTACGCGTGTGCGATTGCTGCGTCAGTCGCACCAATCCAACGGCGCTCCGATCTCGACATCGGCGTTGCCATGGCTCACCTCGATCACCCGCAACGTCCCTCGGTCGCACAAGAACGCTCGCCATGGAACGAGACCTCTCTTGACTCCAATGACGACATTGCCTTGTCCTAACATAATGACGTCGATTGAAAATCGCATGAAGCATGTGTGCAGTGACGAACAAGGCGACAACAATAATCCTGAGTCTGGAGGCAAGGTGCTTTGAAACTGCAAGCCCCAAAATCGCTGCCAAAATGAGTCCGCAATTTTCAAGTTGTTTAACAGGACCTCACCGGTCTCGACGTTGAATAACTTCACGACTAGAAACCTCCGCCACGTGTGAAGGTTTCCGTTAGTTTGAAAAGTTGCACGAACGCTGGGCCGAGTGTCCAGACAAACAAGCCAGGCAAGAAACAGATCACCAGCGGAAACAATCGTTTGACTGGTAACGCGTTGGCAAATGCGATGGCTCGTTCGCGACGACGGGAACGAATGTCGTCGGCTTGGGTACGAAGCACTTTGGCGATCCCCATCCCCATCTGTTCAGCTTGCACGAGTGCCGAAACCAAGATCGAAATGGATCCGATGCGAACTCGTCCGCTCAACCGTCGCAACGACTGAATTCTGGGTCGCCCGGCAAGTAAGTCGGATTGATAAAGACTCAATTCGTTTGCCAGCGGCCGTCCCGCCAAACGGGTCTTCAAGATTCGCAGAAGCGCTGAGTCGAAACTCAACCCAGCTTCGCTGAGTGTCGCCATCAGTTCCATTGCCAGTGGCAGGTCCTGTTCAATCATCATTACACGTTTGCGACGAGCCGAACGAACCGTC
>JBGSNA010000327.1:0-26427 GCA_041739875.1 Pirellulaceae bacterium | reverse complement strand
GCGGCGCCCGACCCAAGAAAGACCCCAGCACCATGCGAACCCACCCTAACAATTCACGCCACCAGCAAAGCTGGACGGTTCTCGACTGCGCCGAAAAAACGGCCAGAAACCAACACGGCGTTCGCTTGTTTAAGGACTAGGGCGAACACCTTTATCGATCCGACGCCCACTGATCATCGCTTGGCTGTAAGCCAAATAGGCATCCGCCATCGTGATGGAGTACGTGTAATTCGCTTCGATTCCTTCTACGGCACGTAGGTGATACGCTGCGGAGATGATTTCATCCATTTCCGCGCGCTGGTCTGCGGCAAGTTTGCCTGCGGCGGCGTTTGCACCGGCCATTTGATTCTTAGCTGTGGTACCACTATCGATGAGAGAGTCAGAGGCAGTGCTTTTTTGATCCTCGAGTGCGAGGGTTCGGTCATATTCGGCATCAGCTTTGTCTTGCGCCTGCTCTTTTTCAGCGTCAGCGATGGCGTTAGCGTGTGTTACTTGGGCCAACTTAATGGAGTGGGCTAAGTCCAAACGATTGATTGCCAATTGCAATTGGTAACCGGTCCAGGGAGTCAACTGAGACGTGTACCATTGTTGCATTGCGTTTCGCAAAGCGGTCGCAGTATCCACTCCGTGTTGTGCTCTCGCGGTTGCGATCGCCATCGACTCTTGATGAGCATTTGCAGCGAGTTGATATTCGTACGTCACGCGTGCTTCGCCGATCGCGACAGCCGATGAATATGCGAGCGTGGCCTGGGCCCGCGCGTAGACTTTATCGGCATCAGCGCGAATATTGGCCATCTCCAAGGCATGCTGGGCAAGCGCCTTTTCCAAGGCTTTGGTTAGCGAGCGAACTGAGTCCGCTCGTGCTTTCGCTGCGTTTGCGCCGGCCAGCGCGTAGGTGCGGTTCGCTTCGATGACCGCGATCGAATACGTATGGCTTGCATCGGCATTGTCTAAGTCGCGTTGATTTGCGGCGGCGAAGACAGCCGCGTTAAATGCGTCCCAAGCGTCTTTACGACCTTCGGCATCAGGCGGCGGGTCAGAATTCAAGACACCATTTCGTGTGGCCGCCGCATCGGCCACGGCACTATTGTACGTCGCTTGGTTTGCGTTAACGCTACTGGTAAGTGCTTGGGACGCTGAATTTACCGTATTGTTTCGCGATTGCTCTGCCGACTGGTGACTCGACTGATAACTGGCATCAGCAGCATCGATACCCGCTTGGTAGATCTCGTAAGAATCCTCGATATCTGTCTCGGGAGATACATTAACGTTATCGGTATGATCTTCTAAATCAGTTGCCGTTGTTTCCGCGTCGAGTTGTCGCCGATCACTGATGGCGTCGTTGAGTGCCTCCCGTGCCTCTTGGTCTTTCTGTTGACGACTTGACCTTGCGCTGTTGGTAGATGCTTGAAGGTTGGAATCCGCGAGTTGAATTTCCGCTTGATAATTTGCGTCTTCATCGAAGTTGTAGGAGGGGCCTACGAAGGTCGGTCGGGCTTTCGGCGGCACCGGTTGGCTAGAATCTGCTGGAAGCACAACGTGCGTTAATAAATTGCCGACGTTGAGTTCTATCTCGCCGATATCAATCGTTGATGAATCACCCGAATAGGCCGCTAGCGCAGCTTGATACGCGACTTCCGAAGCAGACTGTGCGTTCGCGAAAGAAGCATCCGCCGCAGCGACTTGAGATGCATAGTTCGTATTCGCTTGACCCAATGCCGTTTCGTGACTTGCTGTCGCCGTCGCGATCGCGCTGGAGTAAACGGTTTCCGCGGTCAGTAGTTGACGCGATTCAAGTTGCTCGGCAAGTAGCCGCCGACGCTTGAGCGTACTAGAAGATTTACCTCGAAACACCACTCGTCGAAACACTTTCGTGTTAGTTTGCGAGGGGGGGGCGAAACCTAAGGATTGCGTCAAATAGGTTCGAAGCCCAAGTTGATTTGATGGTGCCATTGCCCAGACTCGCAGAGAAAAGGAATGCGCAGCACGTGAAAAGAGTGCCCTTGAGATGTGAACGTATCGCCATCGGTATACGGATGCAAGGAAAATGCCAGAAAAACTGGAGACATTTTCCGCAAACGCCAAGACCAGCAGAGGCGAGGTTCATCCAAGGGTCTTGCGGAATGCGAACAGATCTGCGATTTCCTGTTCCGATATCTCAACGGAAAGAAAATGGGACGGGTGGAATATCGACCTCTTGGGAAATAGATCCGCACTCGGGTTGAGGGTAGAGAATCTTCAAAATCGCAAATTCGCCGGAATCCCTCGCAGGGGACACTGGTAATACTGATTGATCATGGTGATCAATTCACTGACGTTTCAATGACGAATTCATTGGCTGGGACACGGACATCGACCCAGCCCATGCCTGCTTTGGCTGCGGCTTGGAATCCGAGCGGCGAGTCTTCGAATACGAGGCAGCGACTTGGGTCGATATCAAGCTGGCGTGCGGCCTCGAGAAAGACATCCGGTTCTGGTTTATGACGCTCGGTGTCTTCGGCGGTGACGCGCACATGGAACAAATGACCCAACTGAATTTGGACAAGCTGTGCGTCGATGATGCGACGAATACCGCCGCTCGCAACCGCCATCGGCAACACTTGGTGATACTGCTTGGCAATCGCACAAACGCGGTCGAGCGGTTCGAGTCGATCAAGTAGCTTCTCAAACTCGAGTTCTTTTTCGTGAGCAGCTTTGTCGATGTCGATCGATTGCGACTGTTCTCGGCAAAGCACCGCAATGATTTTTTCGCTGGGCATCCCCGCCATCGAATAGAACTGGGGTTCATCGAACTCGATGCCGTATCGCGTCATGGTTTCTCGCCACGCGACGTAGTGCAGTGGCATCGAATCCGTGAGCGTGCCGTCACAATCAAAGATTAACGCGTCGTAACGTCCGTTGATATTCATCTGAGTTACTCCGCAACCGCCGTCAGTGACATGACTCGTCGGTGGTGCGCGAGGTCTTTAATGAAATCGATGTTCGTCCAATGGCCGCTTGCTTTGGCGATCTCGGCACACGCATCCGCAATCATTGGGCTCAGTTCGATCAGCACGCGACCGCCAGGACGAATACGTGCGACACACTGCTCGATCAAACGCTCGATCGTCTCGGTCCCATTCTTTCCAGCCACAAGAGCTTCTTTCGGTTCATATTCTCGAACCGTTGGTAGCAAGTCCTCGTACTCTGCTTCGCTTACATAGGGCGGATTGCTACAGATCAAATGGAACGTTTGGTCAGGCCCCAACTCGCTGAAGAGATCGCTTTCCACAACAGTGATTTGTGATCCGACTTCGTGGTGATCGATATTCCAGCGTGCGATTTCCAATGCCTCGCGACTGCGATCGATCGCCACGATCTCGCAGTGCGGCACATTCTTTGCAATCGCAACGGCAATGGCACCACTGCCCGTTCCGACGTCAGCGATTCGAATCGGTCGCTCGGATTCTGGTAAGGTCTTGATGGTGTCGAGAGCGGCGATCACTACGTGCTCCGTCTCTGGGCGAGGAATGAGTACTTTGTCATCCACTCGAAATCGCAACGAATAGAACTCGCGATAGCCAACGAGTTGAGCAACCGGCATCCCTTCACCGCGGCGGCGAACCATTTCTCGAAACGCAACCCGCTGTTCTTCCGTGGGGACTTCGGCAAACGAAGTGTAAAGTGCAATCCGCGTGCACTCGCGTGCGTGAGCCAATAAGACTTCTGCGTCCAAGCGAGCTGACGGGCTACCGCGTTTTTTGAAAAAATCGGTGGTCCATTCCAGCAGTCTCAACACCGTCCAAGGTTGTTCTTGTTGTTGTGTCATTATTCGGCCATGTCGCCGCGAAGTTGATCACGGTCGTAGTTGATCATCGCTTCGGTCACCGGCGTAACTTCACCAGCCATAATTTGATCGAGCTTGTAAAGCGTCAGATTAATACGGTGGTCGGTAAATCGGTTCTGAGGGAAATTGTACGTGCGAATCCGTTGGCTACGGTCACCGCTGCCGGTCAGGCTCTTGCGGGTCGCGGACTGCTTGGCGGCTTCTTCTTGTTGCTTCTGGTCGTAGATACGTGCTTTGAGAACACGCAACGCCTTGGCCAGATTCTTGTGCTGGCTCTTTTCGTCTTGGCATTGAACGACGATTCCTGTTTCGTGGTGCGTCAAACGAATTGCCGATTCCGTCTTATTGACGTGTTGGCCACCAGGCCCAGAGGCACAAAACTTGTCGATGCGATAGTCATCCGCCTTCAGGTCAACTTCGATGTCTTCAGGTTCCGGAAGTACCGCGACTGTCGCAGCGGAGGTATGGACGCGTCCTTGGGTCTCGGTTTCGGGAACACGCTGCACACGGTGGCCGCCGGATTCATACTGCAGATCTCGATAGACGTTTTCGCCTTCGAGCGTCAGCATGATTTCCTTGAAGCCGCCCATTTCCGTGGCGTTGTGATCCATGATCTCCGTCTTCCAGCCTTTGATTTCGGCGTAGCGCCGGTACATCTCGTACAAGTCGCGAGCGAACAGAGCAGCCTCATCGCCGCCGGTACCTGCTCGAATTTCCATCACACAGCGAGTTCGGTGGCTATCGTCACCTCCAACGGTGAATGAAAGCAGATCTTCCCAGAGGACTTCGCGCTGAGCTCGCAGCGTTTCCATCTCGGCGTTGGCCATATCACGTTCGTCTGAATCGACAGCAGCATCCGCCATTTCGATACAGCCACGGATCTCGTCGGAGAGTCGCTTGTATTCGCGATACTTCATCGCCAGCTTGGACAAGCCGCCGTGCTCACGCGCGGCCGCGCTCATGCGTGCGCCGTCCGAGAGTACTTCTGGGTCCGACATACTGCGCTCGAGTTCTTCAAATCGTGCGAGTTTTTCTTCGAGCGTGTCGCGTATTGAGCCGCTCATGGTCGCTTCTTGATTGGATGGAGTTTGCTACGAAAAAAGCCGCCCACGTTGCCCGAAGTGCGGGGCAAAACGCGTGCGGCTACATGCGGAAATCAACAATCAAGCAGCTACTTGGTGACCTTCTTCTTGACTGGCTTCTTGGATTGCAAGCTGGCGTAGGTGCCGGCGGCAAACTTCTTCTGGAACTTATCGATACGGCCAGCGGTGTCGACGTATTTTAACTTGCCGGTATAGAACGGGTGGCACTCGCTACAAATGTCGACACGCATCTCACCGCCCCGGGCGGTACTTCGTGTCACAAAGGAGTTGCCACAACCGCAATTGATCGTGGTTTCTTGATATTTTGGGTGGATGCCGTCTTTCATGGCGATTCTCATCGTTTTGCTAGAGGTAGACCGCTGGCTTGGTACAGCGTGCCGAGCCCAGTAGATTACGGGACTGAGGCTATTTTCGGCAAGGCCTAATGGATTTCTGGAGCACCAAAGTAGGACAAACCTTGTGAATTTGGCATGAATTTGTTTGTGGGCTTGGGTGTTGTTGCGTAAAACATTTGTCCAGGAGCCCTTTTATGAGTTTAAAAATGCCGATTGACCCGGGTCGAATGGTTTCTGGATTTGCTTGTTTTTGCCTGGCAACAGCATTAATAGGCGGATGCGGGCGAGGCGGAGGCGTAATCCAGGAAACCGAAGATTACTCGTTTGAAAACGTCGCCAGCCAGATTGCGGCGGAAGAAGCCGCTTCCCAAAAAGAACGCGAGAAGTAGTGATGGACACAACCCAAGTGCCGCGTCGCGGTTTTACTTTAGTCGAACTCCTGGTTGTGATTGCGATTATTGGCGTTCTCGTCGCACTCCTTTTGCCGGCGGTGCAATCGGCGCGCGAGGCAGCACGTCGAATGAGTTGTGGAAACAATATCAAGCAACTTGGCTTGGGCATGCACAACTACCACGCGGCATACAACCAGTTGCCCATTCACGGCGTCGGTCCGACCAACGAAAACGACAACACGGCAACTTTCGCCGTCAACAAAGATGGAACCGATTTCAATCGGATGGAGCTAACCTATTTGGTGGGCCTGTTGCCGTTCATTGAACAGCAAGCAGTTTGGGAGCAAGTCAGCAACGCGTTTACCGAAGCGGATGGAGACCGTTGGCCAGCGTTTGGTCCGCGCCCCATCCACGGTGACTACCCACCCTGGGCAACCGAGATCCCAACGATCCGATGCCCAAGCGATCCAGGAGTCGGTTTGCCAGGCCTCGGCCGAACAAATTACGCCGCTTGCACGGGTGACGGTTTCTACGAAGCCGAACATGGCGTCACGGTTTGGAATGGGACGCGTTGGTTGTACCAGAGAGATTCGCTAGCGATGCAGCGAGCTCAATGTGGGCTACGCGGAACATTTGTTACTCGCAAATCAATGAAGTTCCGCGATATTACCGACGGGCTTTCGAATACGATCGCAGCTGGCGAAATCACTACCGGTCTGGATGATCGTGACAAGCGTTCCATCGGCTTCACGAACGCCAAGGGTGGTTTTCTTCAAGTCGCAAATAATGCGAAACGATGTGACGACCTTGGATACATCGACCCGAATCGCCCTCGTTTTTGGACAGCCGCTGCGAATGTGTACGGAGCCGTTTCCCAACGCGGCCTTCGCTGGGCTGATTTCCATACGCTCCAGTCGCAAATGAATACGATCTTGCCACCCAATTCAGAGATTTGTTTAGTCGGCAATAGTGATACCTACGGTATCGCCCCGCCGAGCAGCCGTCACCAAGGTGGTTGCCATCTCTTGATGGCCGATGGCGCGGTGAAGTTCATCACGGACTCCATCGAGGCGGGTAATCCCAAAACGCCTTGTGTGTATTGCAGAGCGCTTGCGGCGGAAACGAATAGCCCAACTCCGGCGGGTTCGCAAAGCCCCTTCGGCCTCTGGGGCGCACTGGGAACTCGCGGTTCCCATGAAACGATTCAAGGTGCGTTCTGACACGTTCGCCGATGTCGAGTCTTTAGCCGCATCGTCATTGGCTCGTCTTGCTGATATTCTTGGGGCGGAGAGTCGTTTTCGGATTCATTGATGAGCAATGGAATGATGCTAACAATAAGCTGTCGCCCCGAGTTCTTGAGTGGCGATCGTGAGCGAGGGGAATTGCTCAGTCGACAAAATCGCGTCGAATTAACCGTCGTTGGCCAAGATGGAGCGATGGCAATCGTCGAAGGTTCCGCGGGTGACGATTACATCGTCGGTGTCGACTTTCGCAAGGTTCGAAACAAGCAACTAGGGATGCACTGCGATTGTCCTCGGTTCGAGGATGGTTACCACTGCAAACACCTTTGGGCCGTGTTCAAGAAGCTCGATAGCGAATACGAAATCTTGAGTAGCGGAATTCGTACGCTTGCGTTCTTCGAGATCGATGTCACGACACTCGACGTCGGTTCGAAACGCGAAAAACGACGCTCGCCTCCGACTCCCGTGTTGAGCAACAAAGATCGGATTCTGGAGTTAATTCGTCGTCGACGTGACGCCAAATCACACGCTCCGACCAATCGACCCCAACCGCAAGCTGTACCTACGAAACCAACGAGTTCGACTTGGAAGCAGACGCTACACAAAATTGGCATACAAGCGACCCAGTCGGCTGTGGTGAACTCGGCAAGCCAGATACCAACCGAAGCATTCGGTGATGCCGTTTGGCGACAACAGCACTGGTTCGTTCTATCACTCGCCAATGAAACGAATCAGCGTGTTTTGCAGCTCGATGTGATGCGCAGCACTCGCAAGACCGATGGGCAATGGAGCAAGCCGACTCCGTGCGTTGTTGCCACTCGCCAGGTTCGCACCGCAGTTGATGCTAACGAACGCGCCGCCTTTTCAGTGCTGCTGCAAGCGACAAACCCGTACAGTTCCTATTCCCGTGATTCGGAGTCCGGCACGTTCGGTGTAAATGCTGATTTGCTTGAAGAATCATTGCGAGTGTTGCACGCCACCGGGCGTTTCGCCTGGAAACTCGGTGACAGTCGGTTTTTTGAGGACGCGCGAGTTTTCCGAAGTGTGAGCGTCGACGGCACCCCATGGCGAATGCGGCTTGCGCTTTCACCTCATCCTGACAAAGGATCCCAATTGATCCTTGCCGCCCAACTGCAACGCGACGATGAAAGCATCCCGCTTACGCGTCTCATGCTCGCCTCCGACGCGGGCTACGCGATCGTCCAGCATGAAACGTCTCGACCGACGCTTGATGTAAAGATGGTTCGTGATTCGGATCGGAGTGAGCGGGTTTCCGATGAACGGGTTTCCGATGAACGGGCAACGAGCGAGCAGACGCCCGACACGATTGACGCCAGCATCATCAAGATCGATCCCGCCAGCGCCGCAGGTCTCCGTGCATGGCAACAAACGGGCCAGCTCACGGTTCCAAATCGCAGTTTAAATACGCTGTTCGCGGAACTAGCCCAGTCGCATTCGCACGTGGACATCGCGATCGATCCGGCGCTCGAAGTCATTCAAGCCACCGCTATTTCATGCGGTAGATGCTTGTTGCACCAACAACAGTCCAAATCAGGCACGTTTGATGCATCGCTCTTTGTTCGATACCAGGACTGTGACCTTTCGTTCGACGACCCGACGTTATGGTGGTGGGATGCCGCTCAAAAACGCTTGACGCGACGCAGTGATGTTTCCGAACGTGCTCTGCTAGCCACGATTCCTATTGATGCGTTTCGTGTTGATGACTTGGCAAGTTACGGGTACGGACTGCCTTCGACGCCCCAGCCGTCTTTGGCCGTGCCACGGGAGCGATTCATCGAAGTCGTTGAAACGTTACGCGGAGCAAAATGGGAAGTCCTCGCTGAGGGATCTCCGATTCGAATCGCGACCGACTTCAACATCTCGGTGTCCTCCGGGACCGATTGGTTTGACTTGAGCGGTGAAGCGGACTTCGATGGTATCACCGCGTCGTTGCCTCAGTTGCTCGCTGCACTTCGCAGTGGCAATCACACGTTTGTGCTTGACGATGGCACGCTTGGGATGTTGCCGGAAGCTTGGCTCAAAAAGTTTGCTGGGATGCAAGCCAGCGGCGAGATCACCGAAGACGGCATCCGTTTCAGCCGCACCCAGGCACTGCTGCTCGACGCGATGCTGGGCGAACAAGACAACGTGCGTCGCGATCGTTCGTTCACCGAATTCTGTGACAAACTCAAGAGCTTCACCGGCATTGCCCCCGCTGATCCGCCCGACACGTTTGTCGGCGAGCTGCGACCGTATCAACAACTTGGGCTCGGTTGGTTCGAGTTTTTGCGAGAGTTTCGCTTCGGTGGTTGCCTCGCCGACGACATGGGGCTCGGCAAGACAATTCAAGTCCTCTCGCTGCTCGAAGATCGTCGCACTCGCAAGTTGAAAAAGAAAGAAACTCGTAAGCCGTCACTCGCTGTGGTTCCCAAAAGTCTGATTTTCAATTGGATTGACGAGGCTCGTAAGTTTACACCTGATCTGCACGTACTGAATTACACCGGCACAGACCGTACGGAGCGACTCGCCGAAGCGATGCAAGACAGCGCTTCGCCACTGGATTTAATTCTCACGACTTATGGCACGCTCCGCCGTGACGCAGCCGAATTGCGAGAGACCGAATTTGACTATGTGATTCTTGACGAGGCCCAAGCGATCAAGAATCCGCAGAGCCAGGCGGCCAAGGCGTCACGGTTGCTGCGTGGCGAACATCGTTTGGCGATGACCGGCACACCCGTCGAGAACCATCTTGGTGACCTGTGGTCGCTGTTCGATTTCCTCAACCCGGGAATGCTTGGCGCTGCACCTCGCATGGCTCAATTGCCGGACGATGAAGACCGACAACGAATCACGCACGTCAGCCAATCCTTGCGTCCGTTCATCCTTCGCCGCACCAAGGCTCAAGTGCTCACGGAACTTCCGGAGAAAGTTGAGCAAACGCTTGCCTGCGAAATGGAACCCAAGCAGCGAAAGCTTTACGCCCAGTTGAAAGAACACTATCGCTTGCACTTGAGCAAGAAGGTGGAGGAACTGGGGTTGAAGCGATCCAAGATCCACGTGCTCGAAGCACTGTTGCGGTTACGGCAAGCCGCCTGTGATCCGCGATTGATAAACCCTGACTGCGGCGTCACCGGCGCGAAGATTATTCACCTGATGGAGCAACTCGAAGAAGTCATTGGCGAAGGCCACAAGGTGCTCGTGTTCTCACAATTTACCAAGCTGCTTGCCCTGGTTCGACAAGAGATTGACGCGCGCGAGTGGCCGTACGAATACCTCGACGGTAAAACGAACAATCGGTCCGAGCACGTCAAGCGATTCCAAGAAGACGATGATTGCAAATTGTTTCTCATCAGTCTCAAGGCTGGCGGGAACGGCCTAAACCTAACTGCCGCCGACTACGTTTTCATCCTGGACCCCTGGTGGAATCCGGCTGTGGAAGCGCAAGCGATCGACCGTGCCCATCGCATGGGTCAATCCAAGAGTGTCATGGCCTATCGTATGATTTGCGAAGACACTGTCGAATCCAAAATTATCGCATTACAGCAAAGCAAACGCGACCTAGCCGACGCCATCATCAACCAAGACAAAAGCCTCATCAGCAACCTCACCGCCGACGATCTGCAGCAACTGCTGTCGTAGCAAAGACGTTGCAGTTGCTTGGCTGACTATTTTGGTGCCAGCCTATTTTGCTGCCAGACCGCTTCTTGGGCCTTTCTCAAGATCCATCGTCGTTCTGCGCCAGCGATCGGCGATGATCGTGTCGAGAACCAGCTGCGCGATGTGATAAATGATCATTGGGAGCACGCTCACGCCGATGTCGATGGCCATCTGAATGCCAACCATCAGCGTTTTCTGACTGCCGGATATTCCCACGGCGATCTGCTCCGCCCGAGATGCGCCGACGGCTTGCGCCAAAGCGATCCCGGTCACGAGTGCTGCAAGGTGAATCGCCACCGCAGCGACCAACAATACGGCTGCCGAAATCCAAAAACTCAGCGAACTCGAACCGCCCGCCTGTTCATCCCCTGAGACCGAATCAGCTCCGGCTGCCGCGCCAAGCGTCACCATAATGAGAATGCCGATTTGCGCAATCGACGAGAGACGTATTCGCTGACGATCTGCCCACGTGGAGGCACCCATGACCCGAGCTAGCTGAGCCAGAAAAATCGGCAATACGACCACCGTCGCTAGCTTTTTCATTTGAGCCGCTGCGGAGATTTCAACGCCCAGTCGCTCGAGCATTAAACTCATCCCAAGCGGCATCACAACAATGCAAGCAAGGTTCGTCACCACCGTCGTCAAAATCGCGATGGAGTCATCCCCGCCCGCCTTGCGCGTCCACACGGATGCTGATGCGAGCGTACAGGGAACAAGAGTCGCGACCACCAGCCCGCCATAAAATGCATCCGGCAGGAGTGGCCGAAGCGGAATTGCTAGCACGGGTACCCAAACCACATTGATTACGATCGCTAAAAGTGATGGCAGCGGCCGCCGAAAGCTGTTCTGGATCGCCGCTGGATGGAGCGTTAGACCCATCAACATCATCACGATGAATACGACACCATCGCGAAACAGCAGATTCTCCCGAACGGGACGAACCCAATCGGCACCGAAGTGCCCTGTGACGAGGCACACAGCAATCGCGAGGAAAAACCAATGTCGACTCAGCCTTTTCCGCATCACGCAAATCTCCCAGTCAGCCTATCGCCAAACGCGGTTGGAATACTAGTATCGCCGTTGAAGCTGTCGCCGCATGCTCCCACGATGGGCGGCCTCATGACCAGTCACGGGTACATTGGAACCTCAGTCAATCTCGCGGTAAAGCACTTCGGACGACGACGAGGCAATTGAAGCTGAAAGGAATTGGCGGATGCATGAACGGACACAGCGCGCGTTGGCTCGCTTGATGTTCGTTCTCTGCTGCGCGTTACCGACTCTGGGGACCTTGTTCGTCATCCTGCTGACTTGGACACCGTGGTACCACAATCGCAGTCGGATCGCGTTGGAAAAACGACTTGGCGACGAAATGGGACTTGTCGTGACGATCCAGGACTTCAGTCACACGAGCCCTTATCTGCTTACGCTCCACCATGTGGTATTGACGGCGCCAGAGACAGGACGCGAAGTCGCGAGTTTTCGAATGGCAGAATGGGCGACGCGAAACGAGGGCTCAGCTCTCAGGCTACACCAGCCTCAAATTCAGTCGGAACAACTCGCCGCGTTCTGGTACCTGATTCATGACCGATTCCTCTGCCAACCCTTGAAGACGGACCAACCGCTTCGACTCATCGCGGACGACTTAACGATCGAGAGTCAAACCGGTCGGCCGTTTACGTTTCGCAGTCTCGACGTCCGGGTGCAACCGTATGCGCTAGCCGTCCACGCCAACATTCTCGCGGTACCGGCGGAGGGTCGCGAGGATGCGCCGATTCGGATGACGCTGCGACGCGATCGAACCAGTGAAAAACCAACGACGACATGGGGGCTCGAAACGGGCAGCACTCCCCTGCCCTGCTCTGCCATATCGGATTTCTCGCAAGAAATCGAAAAGCTTGGCCCCAATGCTCAATTCAATGGAAATATCTGGTTCCAGTTCGATGGGGATCTTTGGCGACATAACTTGGCTGGCGCCAACTTCACCGACGTCGATCTAAGCCGACTGTCCGAATCACTCACTCACAGTTTGAGCGGCAAAGCAAGAATTTCGTTTGCTCGCGGGTACATCGACCCTGGTAATGACATCGACATTAACGGAAGCATTGTTGTTCGCGACGGTTATGTCGGTGACTCGCTCATGCGGTCCGTTCAACAGAATTTGCAGTTCGGTATCGATGAGCAATCGCTTAGCGGCCATAAACTGCCATTCGATTGGCTCAGTCTCAATTTCAATATCCTCGGGCCACAGCTTCGGCTGACGGGAACTTGCAGCGGATTGCCAGGCTACGAATCGTTACCCAACGGCGTCGCGGTCTGTGCCGATGGGCGATCCATCGCATGGTCCGCGGGAACACTACTCCCCTCTTCGCAACTCGCGGTAGCGATCGCACCCAACTACAGCGTGAACTACCCCATGAGTCAACAGACTTCGTGGATCATGAATCTGCTGCTTCCGCCAAGCCGTCCACTTCCCACGGATGACTCGATCCAAGGTGCCCGCATCACACGAACGGCTCCATGGAATGGAACACCACCGATCGCTCAACCTCAATGGAGCGATTCAGGCAATGCAGTTTCCAACGACACTCCGGTTTCGATGAACCGCTAAGCGGAATCGACTAACTGCTGCCGGGCTCAGCTCCAGCCGTCTCGCCAGTTCCTTCGGCCTACCGCTGCGATTCGCGTACAGAAGCGGCTCTCTCAATCGGCGGACTTTCAATCTGCCGTGCTTAAAGGCGAATCGCCTTATTCGTTGTAGCGTCTGTTCGGCATCGAGCGGAAGCGTGTGGCTGGACTCGCTCAACTTCGTTTTACTCCGGTGCAGCACATGGAATTCTCATTGCTGAATCCTGGCACCTTAGTTTTGTCGCAAGCCGAATCGTGGCGTAAGACAGGAGTGACCTCGTCTCGACGTTATGGTCTGTCATGATCTCGCGAAAACTGAACATCAAGCCTGCCCCCAGCGTAAGCCAACCCCGACCGCTTCGTGTCACGTTCCGCCGAGCGGCGTCCTATCACCGAGCCTCGTCATGTTGCGACCATCCAGGCCGCAGTGCCTTCGGCGAGCGCGCTCCCTGACGCTGGCGGCATCCTGCCGAAGATTGCGACGCACTTCGTGTGCGTCGCCCAACGCTTCACTCCAGTGCAACAGTGTGCATCCGTCAGAAACTGCCCCCCTTTCCCTTATTTGACTTTCTTCCCCTTATTCGACTTCCTCGGTTGATGATGAACAAGGCGTTTGCATTGGAAGTGAATACAGAAGCCGAGGTTTGCGTTTTCTTAGACAGCGACCAAGTTTGCTACGCTGCGTTGGAATTGAGCGATTTGGCAGTACCGATGATCGGACGCAAAGTATTTTATCCTGGTGCACAGGCAACACATAACCTTTGGGAGCGTGCCTATGAAGTTTGCGAGGCCACTATGCCACGTCATCGGATTCTGGTGCGATCGCGTGTGGCAAGCGAAGCTCCGATTGTGAGCCCACCTTGTTTCAATAGTGGAATCATCTCCGTGCACCGCGCTTGGGTATACGATTTGGTCGCAAGCTACATCGATTGCTTTGAGAGAATCAACCAGCACAATCTGCTTGGAGAGAATCGCTACTTTACGGAGCAGATGGCGCTGGCGATTGCAGTGGTCAAGTCAGGTGTGCCCAACGAAATCGATAATCATCGATTCGACAGCGTTTTTTTCACTACTACACGCTGCCTCGTCTCGCCGCATACAAGAAACATGCTCAGCTTGTTGCGAGCTTGACGGACGAGTTCCCGGGGTTACTGAACGTAATCAGCGATTCCGACGACTGGATGAAAGTTGTCTTGGCTGGCTAGCGGTGTAGAAACTAATCAAAAGGAGCGTAATCCGCTCGCAGAAGAAGCAACTGCTCCGTCATATCGGCATACCCTAGGGGCTCTCAAACCAACTCACGCATCCCCATCCGAATCAGCATGACCGAGGTCGCTCAATGAGTATAGGAATCACCGTAGCAAGAAATGATCGAGGTGCCAACCGACAAGCATTCCAAGGACGTCATCGTGCCTTGATACGGGAACCTGTCGAGCGCCAAATCGACCGATGCCATCGTCTCTAAATGCAGCTTTAGGGTCTCGTCTCGAAGGCCCCTTCGCTGGGTGTCAACCGCAGGATTCGGGATTGGCAAGGGTTGTATTGTCGCTCCACGCGATATTGGGCTCAGAGCGATTACCGTGTCAAACCGAACGACTCGAAACCATCCTTGCTCTTGACGCCGCGAGACCACTGAACTGTTGATTAACAACGGCTACTTCTCGCAAACCCCGGAGTCGCGGTGACGGCTTGGCGATCAACAGTTCATGGGCGGCCCTCATCGCCCCCCTGGCCCAGGATGGCGTCCAGGGTCTCGGACACGTTCTCCTCGCTCCGAATGGAGAAGTCTCTGTCCTGCAATCCCGAATCACGCGTCCGCCCCCGCGCACAGCGCAGTTGACGGGAGGTTTCGGCTTCATTGTAAACCGTAGATGCGTTCCGCGACCTACGGCTGCGATCTGTAAATCCCTCCGGGATGGACGGGAGATACCGCGAAGCGGTTTGGGACCGTAGCCGTGGGTGAGCGCAGCGCCACCCACGGAACGCGTATAAGACCCGAACATCGACCCCGGGACGGGATAAAGGTGTCGGCCACCTTTATATCCAGTAACGCTCGTATACACCGGAGACACTTAGCGATAAACGAACGATTGATGCTCTATTTCTTTAAGGGCTTGTTGGCTTCGCTGAAGTGGCTCTGTTAGCAGATTAGCAGCCGAAGATTTGAAACGCAGAGTCACGGAGGACGCAGAGGCGCCGATTCCTGTTCTCTGCGATGTCTGCGCCTCTGTGTTTCAAAATCCACTTCGCTGGGCGGGGCAAAAGCGGGGTACGATGTGTCGGTTACAGAGACGGTCAGCAAGGCTGCTTCGGGGCGGAAAGCGGGCCGAATTGTCGGTGCAAAAATCACGTCAATCTGAGTAGGGCTTCGCGTCTGACTCCTCGCAAGGCGTCTCAAACTGACCCCACGCGAAGCGTGTCAGCATGGCAACGGAACGCGTCCGTTCGTACCGATCCGTTGATCAACGCCGAAATACGTTTGGTCAACGAGCAAGTGAAATGCTTTTTGAATCGGTTGCTCGTGCGATATTTGTAGCTACTAGCCGTCGGACAGGGCGATGTCGCTTGGCCCCTTGCCGAAGAAAATTCCAGCAATAATGAAGGCAAACTGAATTCCCATGAAAACGCTCAGCCACATTAAGACTCCGGAGGTGAAGCCATAGCTGTGCAGTCCAATACCGAGTTCGTTCGTTCCGAACCAGCTCCACGCAGTGACGATGTTGCCGCCGATGGCAAGAATCGAGAAACCTTTCGCAGCAACCATGCCGTCCCAACGTGCGTGAAGCATCAGCGCGTTCCAAATCACGATCAACAGCGCGCCATTCTCTTTCGGATCCCAGCCCCAGAAACGTCCCCAGCTGTCGTCCGCCCAGAGACCGCCCAGAACCGTGCCTACAAAGCTGAATAGAATTCCGAAGCATGCGGCTCCATAGCAAACACGGTACAAATCACGCAGTGCATCCTTGTCTTTGCCAAGCCAACCCGCAATCAGATAACCAATGCCGAGAATGCCCGCGACCAGCGTCGCTACATAGCCAAGCGTGACGCTGATGACATGCGTCGCAAGCCAGAACTGTGTATCCAGCACGGCTTGAAGCACAGGCATCGTGTCACCGGTGCTCAGCCCAAACGCAACCCAAAGCGTCAACATGCCCGCTGTGGCTGAGAGCATACTGCCCGTACCACGACGGAAGATTCGCTCGACCACGAGGCCGAACAATACCGCCGCCCAACCGATGAATACGGCGGAGGAATAGAGATTGATCACGGGAGCGCGACCCGTAATATAAATTCTGCAGAACAGTGCCAGAGTGTGAATGGCAAACGCAATGGCAAGTGTCCCCCAGACAACTCGACGAAGCCGTGGAAGATCGACACAGAAATAAACCAAACCAAGCACAACACAGATAATGTACAGCACCATCGCGACGCCGGTGGGCCAATTGGATTGCAGCCAACGCTCCAAGGCAACTTTCTGTGTGTCGTAGCCCGATACGTCGTACGCTCCGACCGCAGCCAAATGCGAGTCGACGGATTGGTTAAAGCCAGCGGTATCATGGTCGCCATATGTCTTGAGCATCTCGCCAAAGCTATCGACGCCTGGTTCGGCCGCTTCATCTGATGAAACTCGCGACTTTGCCATCGCGAAGAACGCGGGTGCGAAGGCCGACCAATTCGGTTGGTCGACGGATGAGCTAGCCACTTTCTCTTGGGGCGGAATGATTGCGGGCGCAGGCATTTGCGACAAACTCGACATTTGACGCTCTAACTCACGCAGCGCAAACAATTGCTGAGCCTGGACTGATGTGCCTTCGGGAAACAAGCTTGCTGGAATCTCTGGTGGCATCGGCAACCGAAATGCCGCGGCAGTAATCGTGTACTGGCGAGTACGGCGATCCAGCTCAAGCAGCTTCTTTTCTTTGAACGATTGATCGGCTGGTTCTTTCTTAACAGCAATATCAACGATATCCGCGACGCGATCAAAGTTCTTGCGAAGTTCGTTGAGCGAATACAACTTGCTTTGGCGTCGCTCCAATTCGAGTTCACTCCGAACTTCTTCAGCATCGATTCGGAACATCTCGACGTCCTGCAATGCTTGGGAGTCGATCGCGACTTCCATGAGCCACTGCATTGCAGAAAGTTTCTTGCTCTTAAGCCGCGTCTTTAGCCCCTCGGGAATCTCCTTCAAGCTTAGGGACTCTTTGTTGCTGATCGATTTCAATGTTTGCCGAGCGTAAGCATCAAGCGGCATGACTCGCCCACCAAACTGGACCGGGATTTTGCCTGCGGCGTAAAAATCGTATTGGGTCGTGCGAGTGGAAGGACGATATGCGTTCATCACAGCATCCCAAGGCACCAACATCACGGACGCAAATATTGCAAAGCCCGTGACGCCGATCATGACTGGCCATTGGGAGGGTGACGCGGGCTTTTGCAACGTGAACGGATCCGCAACTTCGCCGGTCGCGTTTGTTCTCGACTCCTCACGTTGTCGGCGACGCAAGAATCGGCCCAGCGTTCCGGAGAAATGCACAAACATACCGAGTGCCGTAATGCTGCATGCAACATAGGGAATCAACCAGCCTGAATTGCGAACGACTTGCAATCCCGTCATCTCTTTTCCGCCAGGCAGTGCGGTGTAGTTCGACTGATAGAACGTCTCGCCGCGATAACGCAGTGGATTATTCATCCAAACACGTTCCTTGCGATCTTCGCCGGTCTCGTCATCGATGATGCGAATGAACGAGGAATAGTCTCGTGGCGTATCACTGCCGCTGTAATTCACTCGCCGTACATCTTCGAGTTGGACCCAATAAGGCTTGACTTGACGATGGAATCGCATGCCGATTTTGTAGTCCGTGCCGGCGATCGACACCGTATCGAAGATGTCTTTTGTCGTGCCATCTGGGACGAGCATCTCACGATCCGAGAGGCTTTGGCTGACAAGGTATTTACCGAGCGATTCGCCGGATTGTTTGTCCACGAGTTCAACGTAAGCGGACGCCAAATTGATGCGACTGTCCGTGCCGCCGATCTTGTCGAGCGGGAACGCTTGAGACTGCAGTCCAACTCCAGCGGTCGCCGGGTTATCCTCTTTCACTTCATCGAGACTCGAGTTCTCGTAAAAATGAATCACTCGCAAATTCACGGGCAGCAAGTCGTTTGTGATGACGGAGTCGCTCGACTGGGCCTGGGCGAGCTGGGTGCCTGGGACCGCGATCACTTGCTGCTTGTCATCTTCCGTCTTGATGAAAGTCAATTCGACTTTGTCCAGATCAACCATCGTGTTGGACGCTTGACCCTCAACGAGACTGAGTCGTTGTTCTTGTTGGCGATCACCGAATGCGAACTGTCCCACCATCAGCAAACCAACACCGAGGTGCAACAGTACGTTACCACCTTGCTTGCCAAACAACAGCAAACAACCAACCATCAACACGAGCCCAGCGCCGAGGCCTTTGGTTAATTGCCATACGATCCGTAAACCTGGATCGCCGATGCGGAAACCGCTTACAAGTGCATAAGCGATGAAGACACCGATCACGGCGGCGACGATGACGGAGCCTAGCTTGGCATTTCGACTGGAGCTAGTCACAGCGGTCATGACGAAGCCGCAACCGATCACGGTCAATGTCGCTAGCATCAGTGCCCATAACGTTTCGTACGCCATTGGCGGCGTGCCCTGTAGTCCATCACTATTTTGTCCGAGCAAGACGACGACCGCAGCGAGGAGCACGCCAGCCAGCAAAAACGCCACGCCCAGGGCCGCTTTACCGCCGGACGCTTGCATACGGAAACGCGTCACCTTGGCCGCGATCAAGTTCACCATCAGCAACATGCCGACAAGCGCGCCACCAGGAAACGGAATGCGACCTGGGATCTTTGCGTCATGACGCAGGAACGCTTGTGGAAAGAAGTCATCCAATTCAAGCCATGTCACCCACGACAGAAAATAATGATTCTTAACGTCAAGCATGTTCATCTCGTCTTGTGCGAGGGTGCCGACAAGCACCAAGACCAACGAGACGGCGAACAACCCAACGGTCAACTTCAGCGACCCGAAAGCCTTCAACAAGCTCGACATCGGAAACGCCGATGCGTCATGCTGGTTGGTGATAACGTTTGTATTGTCGGAAGTAATGCTTGCCATAAGAAGCACTCGTGTATTTCGTAAAGGTGGGAGTCGAACAAAAACGCAGCGAACAATTCGCTACAACTTGATCGACTTGAGGAAATCCGCGATCGCATCCGACGCGTCACGGACTGTTTTCGAAGGGCCTGTCATTTTAACAAACAAACTCATCCCGTCGTCGAGCGGGACAATCGTTGCGTCGATCGCGGTTCCATTGTCGACATCTTCGCTCAGGAGTATGAACCGCTGTGCGGTCCGTCCGTCAACTTCGACTTTCTGGGCATCCTCGAGCGCCTGATCCACGACCTCGTCCGTGGTGCCGCTCGGTCGGATTTGTCCGATCCATCGAGCCACGTTATCGCGAAGATTGCCTCCGGCGGGCATCACGGTCAATTCAGCTGCTGCGTCCTCGGGTCCCACGTTGAAAGCGGCCCAACGCATCACCGACATGCGTCCGCTTCGCCATCCCTCAGGCGTTTCAAACTTAAACGGTGGCTCACTAGGCGGTTCCGTTTGCGGCATCGGTGTCGTGGGACTGGGGGATCCAGCAGCCATGGGGGGCGTTGAAGCGAATGGTGCGTTGCCTGCAAACGGCGGCGTTGCCGCCATGCTCGAACTGGCACCGCCTTCGCCAACAAAATCGACCCAAACACTTTCGCCATCCGACGAAGGAACGTCAAAGGGCTTGCCTTCTGCCCATTTTTCTGTGGAAGGCTCCAGCCCAAGTTGCCCACGCCAACGATTCACATTGGCCAAAACTTGATCGTCCCAATCACCGTTCTTTGGAAGACTTGAGATACTCAAGTCGAGCTGTTTCTCCGGCGTGGAGATGTCAATCGACGCGAATCGCATCGCTTTTTCGCCAGCTCGCTGCCAACCTTCGGGTAACGCATCAAGCTTGGGATTGCCTTCAGCGAACTCGATTTCGGCTACGAATTTCTTGAAGACTTTATCCATTTGACCAATCACAGCCTCGGGACCAGTCACCTTGAAGAACCAAATCTGGTCTCCCGAGGGCACCATGGCGGCCAACATTCGTTCATTGCCAGCACGCATTTGGGCTGGAATTGTGGTGGGGATGGTGTAGGTAACGATACGGTCTTCGTGTTGACATCCGGCAAACGCCAGAAGCACAAACAGTGAAGTCCATGCCGAGATCACCCGAGCCTTGGGTGTAGTTAAGAACATGCTAGCCTGGTAGGTACGCGACGAATCCAATCCGTGAACGCGGCACGTGCGCCGCTTAATCCAATCGGTACTATAAACGCCAACCAGCCATGGTTCGTACCCGTGTTCTCTTGTCGCAGGCAATATTCAGCCGTTTCGCGACAAATTAACACGCTGAACGATGGCGAATCAGCCGTCCCAGCCCATCAGCGAGGTCAGTGACTGAGTCAGCGAGCTGACCGGCGTCGACGTTTCTTGGTAAGTCCACATGTTGCGGATCAGGTCGGTCATCAGCATTCCACCGAGGCTGAGCATGCAAATGATCAGCATTAGCCCGGCGACTTGCATCACAGTGAACGGAATTTCAAAGGCTATCGCCCCGGCAGCAGCCCGGCCGACTGGAGCACCGGAATCCTCGTCGATCATTACGCCATCATCAGCCTCGTCAGCGAAGCCAACTTCCTCAACGCCAGCGTCGGCAGCGCCGCCAAAGACGTCTCCGCCAAACGGATCCCCACCGTCAGCCATTTCGACTTCTCCGAATTCCACGGCTTCCCCGATCGCGTCGGAGTCTTCGACTTCGATGACTTGCGATCCGCTATCGATATCTGCGTCCAGACCAATGCCCGAAGCAGAAAGCTGAAATTCTTCGTCCTCGAAATCGACCGCCGAACCAGAATTGTCTCCGATTCCCGAACCTCGGCCCGATGAACCACCACCAATTCCGCTGCCAAGATCGTTCAGCTCGGCCCCAAGATCGAGTGCCGAGAGTCCGCTTCCAGCTAAATCCAATGGCTCACTTTCGAGCGAAAGACCGCTGTCCGAGGGACTCATCAGGTTGATGCCGCTGTCGCCAGCGATCGAGATATCGCCACCGGAGTTACTGATGACGAGATCGTCATCGTCATCCGCGATCATCAAATCGTCGTCGTCATCGAGCGCGTCATCCAAACCAGCCAACGAACTTCCCATGCCGCTGCTGAGCCCCAATGAGCCGGAGTTACCCAGCAACGCCTCACTGTCACCGGAGATCAATCCGCTGCCACCTGCTTCCGCACTGAGAAGGTCCAACTCGCTGAGCACATCGCCACCAAGTGAACTCTTGGAAAGCAGTCCGCTACCGCTGGCTGCCGAATCAAAATCCGACATCATTTCAAGATTGCTGGTACCGCTAGGTCGCAACAGCATGTCGTTGCTGTCGCCACCGAGCACGTCGCCACTGTCGGCGCCAAGCATCATGTCGCCGCTGTCCTCGTCATCTCCGAAATCTAAACCGCTATCGTCGGCGGCTTGTGGAGTGACATTCTTCTTGTTCCCAATGGGTCCCGTGCTGCCTGATTTCGGATCGATCGCCAAATCGAGTAGCCCCGAGTCCTCTGCGAGGGCTGGTTCTTCGAGTGACAAGTCCGACGACTCCATCTCCAAAAGCAGATCCGAATCACCCGCAACCAACGCCACGTCGCTGCCAGTGCCTTTGCTAGCAATCAAGTTTACATCACTGCCGCTGCCGGGCGTGAGTTTCTCGTTGCCGAGTTCCAAATCGCTGCCTGTGCCGTCGGGCTCGCCGTCGTCACCACCGATGACTTTGCTGTTCAATCCAGATAGCGATGAACCGACACTTTGGTCAGTCACTAGCAATCCACTTCCACCGGCCAAGGCATCACCCAGATCGTCAGCAAGTCGATCAATTTCGTTCTCAGGGAACTTCCAGCTAGCGCCATCTCGGAATCCACGCACCTGTCCTTGGCTTCGAAGTTCTACTAATCGATCCGTCGGTATTCCGAGTTTTTTCGCCGCGTCTTCAAGGGACAGGTAGTCAGCCATTCGTCTTCTTAGGCTCCGAGCGTTTTATCGCGACTTGCCCCCGAGGGACCGAATTTCGTCGGGAAGTGGCGACGTCGCATTGAGTTGCAATGAAAAGTCAGCATCAATCGGACGGCTACTTACCAACCGAATAACACCAGTTCTATCCACATGATACACGGCCATCCAGGATTTTCCGGTATGAACTAGCGTAATTATCTGAGTTCCCGAGCCGTCAACATGGGAAAAACCGATCATGTCGGCCGAGACTGCCAATTGTACGGTTGAACCGGTTTTTCCGACCCCCGGTTGGAGTCCATTGGGTAGCACGGCGGGGAATGGCGTTTCGACCGCACTCGCCGCTGCCGGAACCGCTTCGATCGGCGTCTGGCTCGTTGCCATCGAACCCAGCAGTACCCCTAAACAGCCCACGGCAACCACCCGTGACCCTGAAAAACTCCCGCGAACTTGCCAGATTTGCTTGAGAGAGCTTCCGAGAATCTGGAGCGAACTCTCCATCAAGCAGTCACAGGCTTTGAAAAATCGGTTGAATCGCATCGCTCGGATCAGCCTCGTGAATAGTGGCGGTTGGCGTTTTGTCAGCTGTGTTTCCCGGATCCTACGACGCCGATTCGACTCACTGCAAGTCGATTACGAGTGAACTTGCGTTCATTGTATCGCAAGAAGGCAGCTGATCCGGCCTTGCCCTGAAGGTCCGATTTTGACGATTAGGTGAAGTATCTTGATCGTATCGGTCGATTTTCATTTTATGAATTCGACCCAGGCGATCACGTTTGGCGTTTGATTTCCCACTCCAATCGTTCGTCACGCGAACAAGGGCATGACTGGCCGTGAGCACTGACCGAAACGAAGACCCTAAGTTGGCTGGCGCTACCGTACCAGCGACCTCGAGCCCTTCCAAATCCAAGACGACCGACCAACGCGATCCGGCTGGTGAAAACTCACCGAGCGGCATGTGGGTCGGTACTCTGGGGATACTCTTTGCCGCTGCGTTTTACGCAGTGGTCTACGCTGTACCATGGGCTCCGCTCCAACGCTACTTTCTTGGACACCCGGTCGCCGTCGCCGCCACGGTACTTTTTTGGATTGCAATTTCGATCTTGCTGAGCAAGTGGATTCGGTTGTCTGGGCAATCCAGCCAACTCGAAACCATTCGCGACGAAGACTTAGTGCCCGCCAAGAACGGGGCCCCATTAAGCCCAGCGAACCAATGGGCCGCCAGACACAACGCCGGACTGATTGCCAAGAATTGGCTTGTCACGCTCAGCCAACTCCCATTCAGCACACGTACGAATCCGCTCATCGGACGTCTGAATGAATTACTCGTTCGCCAGTCGCAACGTGGTACATCCAAACATCTCGCCGATGACCTTCGCGAACTTTCGGCTCGCGATTCCGACGCGGTACACGACTCCTACTCGCTCGTACGAATCATTGTGTGGGCGATTCCAATGCTCGGGTTCTTGGGCACGGTTGTCGGTATCACGCAAACACTCGGTGGATTGGATTTCACCGATGGCACCGCCGCAGTCGATCGACTCAAGAGCGGTTTGTATGTCGCGTTTGATACCACAGCACTCGGTATCGTCTTGAGCGTTGTCGCGATCTTCCTGCAGTTCCCTGTCGAGCGCGGCGAACAGGGAATGTTGGCGACGATTGATTCACGCGTCAACCGTTTGGTCTCGACGTGCCTGCCTAGTGACGATGCCAATGACAGCCCAACAAGTTTGATCACGGATCTCTGCGAAGGCATTCGTGTCGCGGTGGCAGAGTCGCTCTCACAACAAACGGAGCTGTGGCGAAGCACCATCGACGCGGCGCACGAACGTTGGCAAGACATTCACCATTCGACATCGACACAAATCACGGATGCTTTTTCCAACTACCTCTCCCCTGCCCTGCGTGAACATGCCTCACTGCTGAACGAATCCGCGCGCGCTTCCGCTGATCGACTGGATGACACATCGCGAGCGTCCGCAGATCGCATTGAACAGCAATATGCCCAATGGCAAACAACGATGGCGCACCACAGTGATCGCATGCTCTCGACTCAGCAAACGTTGCTGAACCAGTGCGACGCCCTCGCATCGACGACCGACCGCGCTGACGAACTGGCTGTACTCCAATCCACTCTCGACGCAAATCTTGCGAGATTGCAAGAAACAAACTTGGCGATCGATCGCAGTGTTACCGCAGCCGCAGGCGACGGCATGGCGGATGCAATGCGAATTCTAGCTCGTGCTGTTGACGTGCTATCCACACGAATGGTCTCTACGGATAGCACAGCCGCAAGAGCCTCGATCGTTCGCCAAACGATCGAAGAAGAACACGCTTCGAGGCGAGCGGCATGACGAGACGCGCTCGCGTCGGGCTTTCGCCCTCACTCTTTCCGTTCCTCGCCGTTCTCGTGTGCACACTCGGTACGCTTATCTTGCTGCTTGCGCTCGTTGCCCAGAACGCGACAACGTCCGCCAAACAACAAGCCGACGCCAAACAAGCCGCTGAAAAACTTGCGGCGGATAATGCTGAGCCAAAACCGACACGCGAAATCGTCGATCGAATGATTCAAGAAGGTGAGTTTCGCGTCACCCAACTCGTTTCGTTTCGTGACTCGCAAACCGCTGATCTCGAAGAGCGTCGCGACAAGATCACACATCTCGAGGACCACATTCGACGAATTCGTGATGACCTGACTCAACTTAATCGCGAAGTTGAGTTGGCTATGTCCACGTCGCCGTTAACGAAAATCGAAGAGAACAAAGTCAACGAGCTCAAAGCAAAGCTCGAGTCGGAAAGAAAGCACGTGGAAGAGCTTCGCGAGTCCGCCCAAAGCAAGAAGCCTCGAGTGGTGATTGTGCCTCACAAGGGGCCCAACGGAACCGATCGGCGTCCGGTATATCTCGAATGTACCGCGAGCGGCATCACGATCTGGCCAGAGTCGTCGCGAATTGAAATCAATGAGTTGATGGCGATCGAGCCCAACTCGAATCCGCTTGATGCAGCACTGCGAACGGTGCGGATGTATGTGATGCAAAACTATGGTGATACGATTCCACCCTATCCGCTGCTCGTCGTTCGGCCCGATGGCGTGGAGACCTATGGCGCCGCTCGCCAAGCGATGCTGGATTGGGACGACCAGTTTGGTTACGAACTTGTGCCTGCGGATGTCGATCTTGCGTTCGCCAAACCCGACTCCCAGTTGAAACAGAAAGTCGACATTGCGATTCGCGATGCGGTTGCAAAGCAATCTACACAATCGTCGATTGCCGGGCTGACCTTGGGTCGCGGTGGAGATGGAAGCGGCTCTGGAAGTCGTGTGAGAACTCTGTCCGCAGCTGAACTCGACCGCGATGGTCGTACCGGTGGATTTAGTGATGTGCGAGACCGAAGCCTACCCCGAGGCAGCTACGGGTCGTCAACGACCTACGGTTCGTCGGGCACCTCCGACAACGCCGCCGCTCGAAAACTCGATGAACATCTTCAAAACGCGGCCCAAGAAATGGCCACGGGAAGTCCGTCGAACTTCGATATGCCGTCTCTGTTGAATACCCAAAGCACAGGTGGAACAACCAGCGGCACCGGGACCAGTGGTGAATTACCGATGCCCAACGCGGACTCGCTCGCTGGGGTATCTGCTGAAGGAAACGCAACCGGCAAATCGTCCCAGTCTGGCGAACTCAGCGAATCTAGCGACGGCGCAAGCTCCAATGATGCGACGAGCCCTGACGGTACCCAGAACTCCAGTATGACCCCATCGGAAACGACCGCCTCAGCTTCCGTTGCGTCCAACAACTCTGCATCGACGGATTCAAATGGCCAACTCGGTGGTGAGTTGGCATCGGACACCAAGCCATCAGGTGCTGGTAACGGTGGCACACAAATGCAAGGTGGCGGCAGCCCTACCCAGCAATCGCCAACCGCAGCCAGCGGGCAAAGCTCCGCTCGCGGATCCGCAGATGAAACACAAAGCACGCCCTCCGTTTCGGCATCGAATTCGACTCCGACACAGGCAGCTCGCAAATCAATCCAGCGGAAAGGCAAGGACTGGGCTCTGCCCGACAACGTTGCTGGGCTAAACGGAACTGCGGTGGTTCGAACCATTCGCGTGGTGTGTTACAGCGATC
>JBGSNA010000306.1:0-40685 GCA_041739875.1 Pirellulaceae bacterium | reverse complement strand
GGTTGCCGCGGACAGAAACAAGTTGCTTGCGCGAGTGAGACATGCTGTTGCCAAAGCCTAGATTTGCTACCAAAAAACCCAGTCGTAGCCGGGTGGTCAACAGTATAGGCAACCGGGTGGTCAGTAACTACTCGTTCAGTCGTTCCTTGATATGAAAATTGGGAAGCGAAGGATCAGCCCCATTGGGTACAGAGGGTAGGCGTCTAATCCGGCTGAACCCTGCGCTTTGACTGGTTTCGGTGAGTCTATAAAGCGAGAATCTCGCAAACGAAAAGTCCTGACCCAACTGATGCCGCCATAGGGCGTTGATGTCTGCATTTCTTTCAACGCACAACCACTTTTCGCCTTGAAGGTCTGGCGTGCAGGACCCCGGTTGGAGAAGTGCGGCTGGGAAGTTAGTTGCGAAGTAGCAATGATTGAATCAGGCAGCCAAACTCGGAGTCGACACGCTGTGAGCTACATCTAACGCAGCACAGCAACCAGTTTGTGATTGCCGTGCTTGAAATCAAGTTAAACGAGAACACGGGGCATACGGATGCCTCAGCGACGTCAAAGCTACTTTAGATCGACCGTGGAATTGAATTGGCGATCACAGAGACTTTCTCGCGTTCGAGTTCAGGCATCTGACGCAAGTTTTGGATCATCGTCTCAGTTAAGACGCGACCTTTCGCGACTGCAAAACCACCCCTTGGGACGGCGATGTTTTCATACGGGATCATCCCAGGCTGTAACTTTCCGATGGCGATCTTTGTCAGCATGTGGGCATCATGGTTATCATGCAAACATTGCATGGACTGGATCATCCGACTGCTCAGGTCTGGCATGATGTTTTCAATCACGCCGGTTGCGGCTTCGACACATAATCCCTTGTTCGTCAGGAAGTTCCAGTAGAACACGATTCGCAAAAGCAGAGCGCCGGATTCGATCCGGTCGCACCCAGACTCGTAGTAGTCGGCGTTAGGCACATGTTTGAGCAAGTCCACGATCCAGCCCAACCGGGGTAATCGAGCAAGCATCGATGCTGACTTTTTGCAGATCCGCGCGAACATGGCTTTGTGTTCGGCTGTTGTCGGATCCAACGACACGAACTTGATCGAGTCTTCGGGGCCAAGCATTGCAATGCCAACGAGGAAAATGCGTGCAGCAACTTTCTCTTCCCATCCAATCTCGATCTGCATACGCGCGGCGAGATCGACAAGAGCCTCTGCCATCCGCCCCGTATCGACGTGACGCTCCTCTTGCATCTCGATGACGTCCGTCATCAAGTTAATTGCCCCAGCGAACGTGCCGCTTAGCAATTCCTTTTCCGCAATGATCAGATTGTGCTGTTGTTGTGCCGCTTGGATCGCAGCGGAGATCTCAAAGACTTGGCATGGTTTTGTGAGGAATCGAAACACGCGACCGTCGTTGACGGCTTGGATAGCCGTCGTCAGGTCCTGGTTGCCCGTCAACATTACAAACACGGCATTCGGCATTCGTTGCCGCAACGAAGCGATGGTTTGAATGCCATTCATCTTCGGCATTTGCATGTCCACGACAACGACAGCGTAGTCACCTTGCTGGTTCACCATTTCGAGTGCGACTTCACCACCTTCCGCAGTTTGGACAGTGAACTCCAAACTGAGATTGCGCTTCATCGTGCTCAGTAGCGAAGCGTCATCATCGACAAAAAGTATTTGATTGCTCATAGTGTGCCTTGAAAATAGTGCCCTTATTTTCTAACGACGGGAAATTTAGCTTTAGTTAATGAGAAACTACTGCGTTTGAATCGCAGCAAACGTATTGGTATCGATTGGTGTAAAGACAGCAACGGGGAGCTTTCGCATTGCTTGGATGTCGGCTTCCTTGGCTGCGAAGCGAGGGATTCGGATTGTGAAGGTTGTCCCAACACCTTCCACGCTTTCGACATCAAGCTTTCCGGAATGTTGTTTAACAATCGCATTGTGGCTAATCGACAGGCCTTGGCCGGTCCCTTTGCCAACATCTTTTGTGGTAAAAAACGGATCGAAGACGCGTTTGCGAATGGATTCGGGGATGCCTGCGCCGGTATCATAAAACGCGATTTGCACCCAATGTTTTTCGAGCCGAGTTGTGATCTTGATTATCCCAAGTTCTAAAGGTTCCTCGCCAAGCTTTTCACAGATCGCGTCTGCGGCGTTGACAATCAAATTGATAAACACCTGGCTGATTTCTGCCGGAAAAACATCAATCGCATGAAGATTCGGATCAAAATCAAACACCGTATCCGCAACGTATTTCCAACGTCCTCGTGTGATCGTCGCTGCATTGCGAATGATATCATGAATATCCGTGGGCGATTTCTCCGTTGATCCAGGGTGAGACATGACTTTCATCGCTCGGATGATTGAAACTACTTTCGTTGAGGCATCCGCGGCCTCTTGGATTGCCACCGGAGTTTGCTGGCGCAAGAAATCATAGTGATATTTTTCCCGAAGATCTTGGATGATCTTCCTTTCGGCACTCCAGTCCAATTCGCTCTTGTCCAGCAAGGTCACGACGTGATCCGAAAGCGTCATGAGTTTCTCGAAGCTTGTTTGCAAGAACTCCACGTTCCCAAAGACGCACTGCATTGGTGTATTGATTTCGTGCGCGACTCCGGCGGCCAATTGCCCGACGGATTCAAGCTTCTGGGCCTGAACAAGCTGGTCCTCCAATCGCTTTCGATGCGTGATGTCGGTGACGAACGCTACAACAACTTCCTCGTCTTCGAGGACGCTCGTATGAAGATTTAAACTGCATTGATAAGTCGACCCGTCTTTTCGTTGATGCGTCGTTTCGAAAGAGACAGCCCCAACCTCGCCTGTCAGCAGGCTCTCTAGGAATTCAAGCAATTGTTTTCTAGTGAACGCAGGTTTGATATCGACCGGCGTCATCGTCAATAACGTTTCACGATCGTACCCAAGATTTTCGCACGCGCCATGGTTGACTTCGACAAATTGAAGAGTCTCTTTCGAGAAGATAAAGACTTCATCCGGTGAATCAAGAACGAGCCTGGCAAGGGATTCCGCTCTTGCTTGTGCTTTCTTGGTCTCCGTCACATCAATGTGAACTAGTGCAATGGACCGCACATCACTCAACTGCACAGGGTTGATACGAACGTGGAACCAACGCTTTTCATCGCCCTGGTATTTTGGGTACTCGTTCATGTATCCAGTGATTTCGCCATCTCGAATTTGGCGGATCGCTTGAGCAATATCTTTCGAGTAGGATGCCCACTCGCTTTGGTCTTGATCACAAATATCAAGGTAATTTTGTCCCTCAGCCGTAGATTCACGTTTTTCATTGTTACTGGTCGCGACGTCGCTCGCTTGATCGTTGGCGAAGACAATGGTTCCCGCTTCGTTGAGAACACAAATCTCCGCGTCAATCGAGTTCAAAATGCAGTCTTGGAAGACTTTCGCGTCTTGGAGTTCCTTTGTCCGCTCGCTAACCAGTCGTTCTAGTTCGTTGCGTTGCTCTTGTAGAAAGCCTTGTAAGCTCGCAACGGTTTCGACGTGCGTCAGGTTTTGCCCAATGAGGTAGCAAAGGGAGATTGTTTCAAAGGCGATCCAGATCGCGTGTTCAAACGGGCGCCACGACGTGACCGCGAATTCGCCGAAAATTGATTGAGGCCACAAATACCCTCGTACGGCGTGATCAATGCATGTGATTGCGACTGCGGGAATGAAGACGGTTCGATCACGATAGGCCGCCAGGAGTGCGAGGGAGACGAAAACGTGAAAGTGGGCCTCGATTCGGCCTCCCATTAAATGAATCAATAACGACGAGAACATCAGCTGGCCCGCAGACACAGCCAGCCGCGTTTTAAGTCGACCGGGAGCATAATGCACCAGAAGCAATGGTACTCCGACAATCGCTCCGCCCACGAAAATCGCGGACCACAGGTGAAGGTGCACACTGCTTGTCGATCCGCTCCACGACAATGGAGAAATCAACCAGGCACATGCAATTCCAAACACCCACTGCGCGACCAATAGTTTTGCAAAGACACGATCAACCGACACGTGGGTGTCGGTAAGCATTGCCTTAACAATTCGCTTTACCCGTTCGGGCAAATGATGCTTTTGTTCATGTAGTAGCATGGTGTGTCTCCGCCAATTCCATGAGGTCACTTGATTGGACAGCCGAACGTGGGTGTCGTGATGGCGTGTATGGAATCACCACGAAACAGACTGGCTACTGCCACAGAACCAGGATTTTCCTGGGAGCATGTACGTCCGGAAGTGATTCCGCCACTGAACGAGACCGTCCCGTCCGGCTGCACGATTAAGATCTCGCCCGAGTTTTTGAGTCCGAGTCGTTGCGCACGTTTGGCGTCCACATCCACAACAATTCGAGCATTAGGAATCCCCATAGCAAGCTTGGTCGTTCCAGAGTCGAGCCAAGACATGGGCATTTCGCTTGGCATTGATACGAGAAAGACACATCGAGTTGTCGTTGATTCGGTTCCCAAAAGCCGCTCAAGCTCGGCGAGCGTGGATCGAGTACATGGGCATTTGGGATGCACGGCCATGACGACGTGCAGTTCACCTTCTGGAGGAATGAACTCCTTGAGTGCACACAAGGCAATCGGATCAACGTGGTCACGAACGAGTGTTGCGCGAATCCCATATTCATCCAAGCTAGGATTGCCAGTGTCCGTATTGTGGACCAACAAAATCCAAAAGCCAAAGATGACACTGCCCAGCCATGAAGCGCCCGCTAGGCAATACCCGCTCCGTGATCTGATCGAATCCATGAATTCATACAGACTCGCAGATTCATTATGCTGTTCCACCACCAAGTGCCCCCAGGTGTACATGTGCAGTCAAAAAGTTCAGATGAGTCAATCATCTGATTGCTTGTTGTTCGGCTCAGATCCCTTGCGAGGGGGAGCCGCTCCAACCTTTGAAGTCTACAGTGCGTTTTTTTGCAGGTGGAATTCAAACCGATTTCAAGAGCTAATTGGAGGGAAATACCCAGATGTTTTAGTCGCACTTATCGGTGCGACCAGCAGATCCGGATCTTCCATTCGCTATCGGGGCGTTTTGAGTCTCGTGCGTACGAGTTGGGGCAAGAATTTTACTGGCACGGAGCCGTGGTCTAAAACGGCCTCGTGGAATCGACCGAGTTCAAACGCGTCGCCCAACTCTCGTTGGATCTCTTGCCGCAAACGATAGTGAGCCATTCGCCCAGTGAAATATGTGCTCAGCTGCACAGAACTTTGTTTCGCACGGACGATCTTCAATTTTGCTTCGCCTTCGGACTGGTAAGCCTCATCAACGAGGAACCGAAGAGCTGCTTCGTCGCTGATTTCGGTGCAATGCATTTTATTGTCGAGGATCGTGTTCGCGACTGCGCGAAGATAAAACTTTAACTGGTTCAACCTTAATGCGAGGTCGCCGTTCCCGTAGCCTTGATCGAGCATCATTTGTTCGGTGTAAACGGCCCAGCCTTCGATGAACACGCCGGATTGGAGGACACGACGGATCAATGAAGGGACACGATTGGAGTATTCCAATTGCACGTAATGGCCTGGGTAAGCTTCGTGGATCGTTAACACTTGAAGCATATGGCGATTGTATTCTTCAAGGAAGCTTTGGACTTGCGACTCGCCCCAGATCGACGGCGGCGGGCTGACGGCATAGAAACTCGAACCGTTTGGATCCAACGGTAACGCGGACTCGAGATACGCGATCGAATTACCGCGTCGGAACTCCGGCATCTCGATGACTTGGCATTGATCCGGCTCTGGCAGTCGGAGAATGTCTTTCTCGCGAATGAACGCTTTGATGCTCGTCACCGTTGCTCGTGCGTCGAGGATTAACGCCTCGGGTTTGCCGTGTTCTTTGCTCACCGCGGCGATCACCGATGCGATGGTTTCTCGGCGACCGGTAGTATCATCTGCCGGCAGTGGCGTATTCGGAAAGTAACGACTCCAAAGCTGTCGGGCGACCACGTACATGTCGCGTTGGACGCGAATGAATTCAGATTCCGCTTCAGCTAGTACTTGGTCGGCGGTGAGTCCCAAGTCCAAGACGAGTTCGAGTTTGCGTGAGAATTTTTCTTTCCCGAGGCGCCAATCGCCTTTGGCAAGCGGAAGTGCCTCGGTCTCCAAGAACGTTTGATAAGCTTGAAGTTCTTTGACGACGGTTGAGGCCGCTTGCGTTAACGGTTCAATTTGGGGTGTGTGACCAACTAAATCAAACAAGCCTTTTTCGTAGAACGATATCGCACCTCGGTTTTGCAGGATGGCGGTATCGAGCACCGTGCGAGGCGGGTTGCGAAGGGTCTCTTTCGCCGTCGCAATGACTCGCGGGATTTGTTTCATCCGTAAGATGGCGTTCTCGATGTTCTTTTCTTTCGGCAGTGTGGACTGAGTAAGCAGCGAATAGACACTGTCGTTCAGATAACTGCCGTACGTCCGAGGGTCTTCTTCGAAAGGACGGGTGTTCTCGGCCAGCCAAATATTGCGAACGAGTTCGTCTCGAAAGATCGCATAGTCCACTTGGGCATTCGCCGATAGCTCCGATTCGGGAATATCCTTCGTGAGATGCTCAAGACTCTGCTGTTGCTGAGCTAGCCAGCTCTCACGTGCGGTTGCGGATACATCATCGAGCAAATGGTCGAAGCGATGGTCGCCGAGAATCGTCGCATCGAGTGGTCGAAGCGTGAATGATTCTTCGAGATGCGTCTTAAACAATGCCTGTAACCGCTCATCCGCCGTTTGGCCAAACGCTTGGCTAACGCACGCCGCACAAACAAATGCAAGCAACAGAAGAATCATGGTCGGGCGGTACTGCACAGAAGGCACTCACTTCATGGGAACGAGGATTCGGATCCCGGCACGCACGCATTTCGCAGCGCGGGATAGCACGCATCATAGCAAAATATGGAGTTGTCTTTTGTCTCGCACGACAACGTAATCAGTTCGTATTCAGGCTGAAAGCGGAGTGTTCAGCGACTGTGAGTCGCTGTGTTTTGCATGGTGGATCGCTGCCGCGACCGGGCGTTGTGGTCACTGGAAGTGAGTCTGTTTGTGCAATGTCTCACAAACACCGGTGTATCGAACGAGAGAATTCAAGTGAAGATTGGCAAGAATTGTCGCGACTTTGGCTGAACGCGTCCGCTAGGATGAAACGATGTCCGCGGTCTGTTACTCTCGCGATCCTTTTCTTATGAGGCATGCTCATGTTCTCGAATGCACTTCGCAGTGTACCGCCAGTTGCTGGTGGTTTGATGACTCGTCGTATTCACACGCTCTCGGCTGAGTTAAGTGTGAGGCAGGGCTTAGACGCCATGCGAAAACAGAATCACTCGGGGATGCCTGTTGTTGATTCAGCCGGCAATTACCACGGTGTATTTTCAGAAAAATGTTGTCTCCGGGCAGTCCAAGACACGTCGACCCGAAAAGTCTGGGATGCGTTGCCCATTCGCGAGACCTGTGCGATGACAACCGATTTGTACTGTTTGGATCCCGACGAAGATACCATCTCGGCCATCGGTGGACTTTTGAAGAACGGTGTGTCGGGAGCACCCGTTACCGATATCGATCACACGTTCCGAGGAATGTTCTCCGAGAAGACCAGCATGCGAGTCTTGATCGGTGCGGTCTATGATTCACTGCCATCGGCGACCGTGAGCGCGTTCATGGATCGGGATCGCAGCCGATTAATTGACGAGAACGCAACGCTCGGTGCGATTGCGACAATTTTCATCGAGACTCCGTTTCGTCGGTTGCCTATCGTTCGTGGTGAACACGTGGTCGGTTTGGTGAATCGCGGAAACCTGTTGCGCGCAGACGTCGAAATGCCGGATGCGACCATTGGCGACTACATGGATCGCAATGCACGAACGGTGAATGAGAACACCGATCTCTGGACCCTCGCCGAGATCTTTATGAACACGCCTTACCGAAGACTTCCTGTCGTAGAGAACGGCAAATTGGTGGGACTCGTCAGCCGACGTGATGTGCTCGACAGTGCTTATCACCTGATGGATCCGCCGAAAGAAGCACCGAACCGATTCTTGTACGTCAGCGCCTTGGAAGGCACGAACACAGAACGATTCAATTAACGTCGAGAATGCCAAGCGGCTGGTCTGGATAGAAACGTCACTGGCAACAAACACTGTTTTTTTCGCGGCGGCACGTGTGATTTCGATACGTGCGGGCCGCGAAAACGCGGTAAACGGCTGCTGTTCGCTTTGGAGGGGTTCGCAAAATCGGCCTCGCGAGTGACACTAGGGGAATTGAGTCCAAAATTACGTTACTTGTTCCTCAGATTTTGCCCATGACGATTCAGTGGTTCCCAGGCCACATGCACAAAGCGCGTGTTGAAATTGAAGCAACATTGCCGAAGGTGCACTTGGTTATCGAAATCTTGGACGCTCGGATTCCGTACTCAAGCGAGAATCCGATGATCTCGGAGCTGCGCGGTGATAAACCGTGCTTGAAGGTGCTCGCGAAAAGCGATCTCGCCGATGAAACGGTGACGGCGAAGTGGAAATCGCACTTTGACGAGACGGCTGGATTTCGAGCGCATCCCGTCACGACGGAAGACGTTCCAACGATTCGACAAATCAAACAGTTCGCGACTCAGATGTTGCCGGAGCGGGAGGGAAAAGCAATTCTCGCGATGGTGGTGGGAATTCCTAACGTCGGCAAGTCAACGATCATCAACTACTTGGCGGGACGGAAAGTCGCCAAGACAGGCAACACGCCAGCAATCACTCAACAACAGCAGCGTGTTAACATCGGCGACGGCATCACGCTCTTGGATACCCCCGGCATGTTGTGGCCGAAGGTGCACAACGAGAGCAGTGGCTATCGCCTCGCTCTGCTCGGATCGGTCAAAGAGACGGCAATGGAGTATGCCGATATCGGTTTCTTTGGCGCTCGGTATCTGATCGAAAATTATCCCGAGCGGATGGTTGAACGTTATGGTTTGGAGGCAACGCCGACGAGTGAGCTCGAAGCAATTGAAGCGATCGGTCGCAAACGAGGTTGCTTGGGCAAGAACAATGTCGTGGACATCGACCGCGCGTCTCGGATCCTTGTGATGGAACTTCGCAACGGGAGCATGGGACGATTCTCGCTTGAAACGCCAGCACTCATGGAACGCGAGAGAGCCAGAACGACTCTGGTGATCGCTCAAAAGGAAAAGGATTCGGCGGAAAAAGACGCCAAACGAAAGAAACGATTTCGCGACAAACAACGCGCGCAACGTAAGTCGCGCGAAATGGATCGATAGTGAACACCGGACTCACTAGGGCTTTATCCACTGTTCCAGTTGATCACGTTGAGTCAGCCCCGTCACCCGTTGTGAGACTTGGCCGTCCTTCATCACGATGATCGTCGGCAGCGACGAGACCTTTAGCTTCTTTGCAAGTTCCTTATGCTCGTCGAAGTTGACTTTGATGATTTGCGTATTGTTCGCGGCGGCAAAGTCTTCCATCTCGTGCAATATCTTGCCTTGCGTTTGACAAGGCACACACCAGTCCGCGTAAAAGTCCAAAACGACGGGGCCGGAGGCAGCACTGATCTGGGCGTTGAGATCGGCGCCCTTGGGCAACGTCATCAATGTCGGCTGTGTGAAACTCGACGACGACATCGCGCTCACAAGCTTGGTCGCCGCTGGGTCGTTCGTCGTTGTAGCAATCGCGTTCGTATCGGCGTGTTGAACATCGGCGATGAGAGCCGATTTCGCCGGAGCATCCGCAGTCTGTGCAAGCTCGACAGGCGTTTCGGAGATCGAGGTGTCACGATCTCGTTTGGCAAAAAACGGAAAGCTGGGCCGACTGGCACAACCAACCATCACAACGATTAGCCCGATTGCTCCAATGGATTGAACGGATTTCACGTGAGTTTCCTAAGTCGATAGTTGCGTGTGCTGTGGAGTGAGATGCGATGTCTGCGTCTGTGGATGGACAACGCCACGTACAAGCCGCCATCTTGTGTAGCACGTTCTAAGGAAAAGTCAGGACTCTACGCGAGTCGTATTTTGAGCGCCAAATTGTTTCACGGGAGAAGCATTCCCTGGAACGTCCACTCGCTTCACGAACCGTTGCAATGCTCGGCGCCACCAGCCAACTCGCGGTGAAGGATATCGTCGAGGGCGCGGGCGAATCGGTTCGGGGAATCTTCGTCGTACGGGAAGTACAAGGAAGGTTCAATTAGCTCAAGTTCGATGATGGCTGGCTCACCGCTTGGAAGCTCCACAATGTCCACTCTCGCGTATGCCAAGTCTCGGTTGATGACCGCCAGTGATTTCTCGGCCAGCGACAGGTGTATTGGCAGTGGCTGCATCGCTCGCAGCCGACTGCCATACTCTTCTTGAACGCGGAAGTCACCTTTTTTGGGCTTCTTGAGAACGGTGTGGCTGTACTTGCCGTCGAAATAGAACAGCGACCACTCGCCGATTTCGACGACGTTAGGCACGAATGGCTGGATCATCGCAAGCCGATCTTGGAAACTCGCGATGATCTCACCGGTCACATGCGTTTCCGTCTCATCTTTCCAACGAAACGTATCACGAGCGCCAGCGCCAATAGTTGGCTTGATGACTAACTCGTTACTGGCAAAGTCCTTTATCGCAGAAGCTAGATCCTCAAGCGTTGGCGATGTCTTCCACACGGTCGGCACGATGCGTACGCCCTTGGATTCGAGTTCTCGCAAATAGGATTTGTCGAAGTTCCAACGGACGATAGCCAACGGATTGAGCAACCGTGCCGACGAAGCCTCGATTTGCTCGAGCACAGCAAAGAAATCAGCAAGATGATGGTGATAATCCCAGGGGCTGCGGATCACGACAGCCGTGAATTCGTTCCAGTCGACATGAGGCGCATGCCAAGACACTTGTCGCACCTCCCATCCCAATTGGCTCAGTGGTGCGATCGCCAAGTGGTCATAAACAACGAACCCTTCGAGCGAGTCGGTCGTCAGAAAAGCGATGGGACGTCGATCAAGCACGCGTTGCTTCATCTAGCACCGCCCGCACGTTTGGCGATCTTGCATAACGGTAGATGACATCGCATAAAGCCGCCACTAATGAAAAGCACAGTCCAATGATTCCGTTGATCGTGATCACTCGAACGTCGTGACCGATTCCGGCCGACAAGGTTGCAACCGCAATTACAAACTGAACAGTGACTGCAAGCAAACCGATTCGATAGTCGACACGGTGCTTCCGGAAAAGTTGTATCACCCATGCTAACAGGATCAGCATGTTGAGCACAAACATGTATCCGACAAGTCGGTCAAATCGGCCCCCTCGAAACAAGTAGTCGATGAACGTGCCGTACGCACCCACGACGATCGCAACTAAGAAGAGCGTGACATAGTCGAACCAGCGTCGACGGCCGTACGCGACGGGTTCGATGATTCGTCCGCGACCTGCCGCCTCAGCGAGCGACGGCGGCTGGTAGGGATTCTGTGACATCAAAGCAAGCAACAGCACCGACCCGTTAAACGGCAGTCGCGTTCAGCATGGCCTGGAACGTTTCGAAGAGATAGTGACTATCGTGCGGTCCGGCGGCTGCTTCGGGATGGTACTGGACACTGAAAGCAGCCAATTCCCGGTGGCGAACGCCAGCGATGGTATCATCGTTCAAATTTCGATGCGTGATTTCCAAACAATCCGGTAACGACGCTTCATCGACGGCGAAACCATGATTCTGGGTCGTGATCTCGACACGACCTGTTTTGATGTCGAGCACAGGTTGATTGGCACCACGGTGACCAAACTTCAACTTGAACGTCTTCGCTCCACAGGCCAGCGAAAGCAATTGGTGACCGAGACAAATCCCAAAGATTGGTACTTTGCCAAGCATGTGCGCAATCGCCCGGTGAGCGTACTCGAGTGGCTCTGGATCGCCAGGTCCGTTGGACAAGAAGATGCCATCGGGATCGAGTTTCAATATCTCACTCGCGGACCAGTCGCCTGGGACGATCGTGACGCGATTGCCACGGGATCGCAAGTGTCGCGGAATGTTCCACTTCATCCCAAAGTCCATGCACACGACGTGCGGTGCATCGCCTTTGATCTCGCTAGCCGGAAGCATCGCCTTGGTCCAATCGTCTAGCTCAACGTCCCAATGCATCGATTGCTTCGGCATCACTTCTCGAACCAGATCACGACCGACCAAACCAGGTGTGGCTTTCGCTTTTGCGACCAAGGAAGCGTCGTCAAGATCAGTCGTCGAGAGGATTCCACGCATGGCGCCAAGATTCCGCAATCGACGAACGAGTGACCGTGTATCGATGCCTGCGATGGCTACAACATTGTGCTTTTGCAAGTACTCATCGAGCCCACCGTTTGCACGATAATTGCTGTGAACTCGACTATGCTCGCGAACGACAAAACCCGAGAGCGACGGGAATTCGTGTTCGACATCGATGTCGTTGACGCCGTAATTCCCGATCTCGGGGTAAGTCATTGTGACAATTTGGCCACGATAACTTGGATCCGTGAGGATTTCCTGGTACCCGGTCATGGAAGTATTGAAGCAGACCTCACCGGCCACTTCGCCATCGGCTCCAAACGACTCGCCAGCGTAAACGGTTCCATCTTCGAGCGCAAGTTTCGCCGGTTTCAACGTAGTCTCCAGGTTTTCAGCAATGAACGGGTAAGTGTGGCTTGTGAGTCACTCGTGGCGTCTCACATCACCGTCTCTAGACACCGCCTGATGACGGCGTCTAGCGATGGCGTGTGTCAAGTTTTCTCAAGTGTCAATCAAATCGTCGGCCGACAGGATCGGGACAATATTTTCTTTGACTTCCTGTTTCTCGCGCCAAGGTTTTTTCTGCTTGTAGCTTTCGAGTTCTTCTTGAAGTTGTTCCGTTTGAGGATTCTCCTCGGCCTTGCCCAAATCAACGGCCTTGGTGCTCCACTCGATCGCCTTCTCAAAATCACCGACTTCAGCGTATCCCGCTGCGAGCGTGCTGAGAATGTGTGCTTCTTTGAATTCCGTCAACGCCGCAGCACGTTCGCCGAGCTCGACAGCCCGTTTTCCATTGCGAATTTCGTCTTTTGGACTAGTTGCGAGCACCCACGCAAGATTATTCAGTGCCCCCGCGTTATCGGGATCGTCTTTTTCGCCCTCGGAAATGGCTCGCTCGTAATCCTTGATCGCTTCGACGTGATCACCGACACTGAGCCAGGCGTCGGCACGTGAGCGAATAATGGACGAGATGCCGACGGCTTTTGGATTTTGGTCAATAACGGCAGTGAGCGTTTCGATAGCCAATCGAGGCCGCTCGTCTTGCAAATACAGATTCGACAACTGCAGCTGGCGAACACGGTTCTCGGGGTCTCGCGACACGAGCAATTTCATATCGTTGATCGCATCCGCCATTCGTTTTTCTTCGATCGCGATTAAGCAACGAACAAAAATCGCTTGGTCAGCATCCGCGACTTGCGGCGCGATCTCGGTCGCAGTCTTCAGGTCTTGTTTGGCAGCCTTGATGTCACCACGCGACAACGCTATTTCGGCACGTTGCAACAACGACACGGGGTCTTTGGGTTGCATCGCGAGCGCTTTGTTCAAGTCCGAAAGCGCCTCGTCTTCTTTGCCTTCCATGCGGTAAAGAATCGCACGCATGCGATAAAGGCCTTCGTTCGGTTTCGCCTCGAGTGTCTTAGTGATCAACGAGAGCGCGTCTTCGGTACGGTTCAGCTCCACGAGTTGTTGCACAGCAGCTTGAGCGACGGCTTGGTTGGTCGGGTCCTTGGTCAGGAGTGCTTCCAAGTCAGTGATGGCACCGTCGACATCGCCTTTTTGTAAACGGATCGCAGCCCGAGCTTGTTTCGCTTCGAGATTTTCGTCGTCGATACGCACCGCTTCATCGAGGTCGGCGAGTTTCTTGGCGTCGTCGGATTGAGTGAGCGCTCGCAACACATATGCGGCGCTCTGTTCCCGCGGTTCGTTGCCGAGCAACTCAATCGCACGACTCGTGGCCTCGAGGATCGCTTCCAAGTTGCCTTCGGGCAACATGTTTAAACGAGCGATCATCAAGTACGCTTCAACGAGCTCCGGATCGTGCTTGACAGCCTGGTTCAAACTTTCAAGAGCCTCTTCTTTGATTTGCATTTGGCGTCGACCGCGGTTCTGCATCATTTCGCCCGCGAGTCCCTGGCCACGCTGCATCAGCACCGAACCGAGCATCTTTTTGGCGAACGAAAGATTTTCTTCGTCGAGCCCCTTGGCGATCGCAGACTTCAGCAAATTGGAGACGGTTTCGAGCTGAATCGTCGTCTCCGCGTCAATCCGCTTGATCACCGCTTCGTCCAAATCAGCTTGGCCAGGTGATACGGCGGGTTTCTGAGGCGTTGGTGTCTCCGCCGGTGTCTTAGCCGGTGTCTTAGCTGGAGCGTCCGCCGGAATCTCTGCTGGGACCTCTGCTGGTGTTTCGACCACGGCATCTTGGGCAAAAAGGCTACCGGAAACCGCGAAAAACACGGCTGCAACGGCAATCGCACAGCTTGCGTTCAACGCGAGACGGTGGATTCGGACAAGATTCAGGACCATCGCCATGCGAACTCGCTGCATCATCATTTTGCTCGACCAGTCAGGGTGGGATCGTTATCGAATGTTATTATGCCCGTTTTCGCGTTCCAAGCGAAGGCGAACTAACGCCCTCCCCGAAAGGATTTGTCGCAATGAGTCGTCCGAAGGTCTTTGTCACCCGTGAAATTCCAGCCGTCGGACTCAATTTGCTGCGCGAACATTTTTCTGTGGACGTATGGATGGATCGTATGCCGCCGTCTAGAGACGAGTTATTGCAGCGATCTGTGGGCACGAGTGGGTTGTTGACGTTGCTCAGCGACACGGTCGATGGCGAAATCATGGACGCAGCCGGCGACTCGCTGCGTGTGATTTCCAATTTTGCGGTTGGTTACAACAATATCGATGTGGCAGAGGCCAAAAAGCGAGGTATACGGGTTGGTAATACCCCCGACGTGCTGACGGATGCGACTGCCGATATCGCAGTTGGTCTCGTTCTTGCCGCCGCACGCCGCTTCAAAGAGGCTGCTGCGGAAGTGACTGACGGTCTTTGGAAAACGTGGGAACCGACGGGGTTGATCGGTGCGGACTTGTGTGGCCGAACGCTCGGCATCGTCGGCATGGGGCGGATCGGGCTGGCTACCGCTCGTCGTCTCGCACGCGGTTGGGGAATGCGAGTTATCTATACGGCTCGCTCGACAAAACCAGACGTCGAAAAAGAACTCGGCGCCACGCGAGTCGACTTCGACACTTTGCTGGCGGAAAGCGACTTTGTGTCAATTCACACGGACCTGAATCCGCAAACGGAGTCGCTCTTCAACTCAGCCACCTTCGCAAAGATGAAGCCAACGAGTGTGATTGTGAACACGTCGCGTGGTGGTGTGATCGACCAAGACGCTCTTGTCGACGCGCTCCAAAACGGCTGCATCCGAGCCGCCGGTCTTGATGTGACATCACCAGAACCGCTCCCCTCGACTCACGCACTGGTTGGATTGCCAAATTGCATCATCTTGCCGCACATCGGCAGCGCCACGGACGAGAGCCGCGACGCGATGGCCCGCATCGCTGCCGAGAACTTGATCGCCGGCGTCAACGGTACACCTCTGAGATGCCCCGTCGCGTAAGGTGCTCAGCCGCGTGAGTGCTCAGCCGTTCAAGATGCCCAGCCATTGACGGCGACGAGCAGCTTAACGAATGAACAAAGCGTGGTCATCCCAGTCGCTTCGCATAGATCCACCACTCCGTGACGAGGATCCCGAGCATCACGATGAGCAGCCATCGCCAATACTCATGTCGCTGTTGAGCCACGGCGGTCGTCGCTGCGATCGTTTGATAACCGATCGACACTTCATCGCTCGTCGCAAGCGAGCTCTCGCGACGATCAAATAAATTCACCGTGAATAAATCGGCCAGCCTGTCTTTCGCTTGCACTCGATAATTCCCCAAACGTTCCGTCGCCGTGAACTCGGCTGACGAACCACTGTCCAAAGTCACCGTTGTGGACTTGGTATCGCCGTCGCGGGTGACCTCAAGCAAACTGGTGGCTGTCTCCACTCGCAACCGGACTGTCTCGCCTGGTTGATACGATATCGCCGCGCTCCCTTCGGCCGCCCCAGCGAGAAACTTCAGCACATTGAGCACAAAGACTGGCCAAGACCTTTCGGCATACCAATTCGTGTTGACTTGCAATGTGCCATCATCCGCTTGCGACACGACTTCGAAACCGAGCACCAGATCTTGGTAGCCGTCACGCGGGGCAATCGCGAGTACAGTGCCGACGTCCGCTCCCAACAGTTCCGTTGTACCGGCTGGTCCAGTCAACGCGCGTCCGCGATACACCAATAGCTGCAGCATCTCGACGTATCGCATCAGCGGATGAGTTCGGTCCGCATCAATCAACACGATCGGCTGGGCCTCACTCGCCCACTCCCAGCCGACTGTGGTGGGCAGCGAACCGATTGAAAACGTATTCGTCGCTGGCATCACGGGCGGCGAGCACCGATCAAAGATCATTAAGTCGACTCCCGCAGAGCTGGCACGTGACTTGTACGCATCACTTTCCAGATAACTCGGTGGCACGATTTCGACTTCACAAATCTTTCCCGCCTTGAGCGTTCCCAGGGCCAGTTCGAGCGGCTTGTTTCCACTTGTCGCGAGCAAAATCGTGACCGTGTGTGCAGGCGCAAGCCCAGCGAACGCTTCGTTATCGAGTTGGAGATCATCGTCAATGTCGAGCTTCATCGTCATCGTGACAGCCGCCTCGTTCTCAAGCTTGAACGAAACACCGGTTTGCTCGCCGGGCTCAAGATCCACTGCGGCGGCATCAGCGAACTGGCCGCCGATCGAAAGCGTCGCTGTCGCAGCAGCCCGCGAGTTACCAAAGTTCGAGATCGTCGCAAACGTTTGCAACTCGCTCGGGCGATCCGGATTCCGCTCCGCGGAGAACGCTGTCACCGCCAAATTGTTCGGTGTCGCTGAGCCAACTGCGACGAATTGCGGTACCAGATGATTGAGTTCGACTTCGGCAACACTCGGAAACCCACCATCACTGTAAAGCAAAAGTAACGCTGGCTCGATTCGCTTGGCTGGCGGTGGCTCGTCGTCCGTCGCATTCGTCGTCGCATTCGTCGTCTCTTCTGAGTCGATATCCGATTCCACATCCGTTGTCGAAGCCGCACCCGAAAGCCCATCCGCTGCACGCAAGGCCGACAACAAATCCGTCGTCCGATCCGACACTTCGATACGATCCAACGACTCTCGGAGTCGCCGTCGATCGGTCGTGAACGTTTGCATGACTTCCGAACGCGAATCGAACGCAATCAACATCGCCGATTCGGAATCCTGCATCGCGTCGATCCGTTCCGCGATCAATCGACGCGCCATCTCAAATCGGCTCGCGTCGTCGCTCACATCCGTCGCCTGCATACTCGCCGAGCGATCAATCATGAACACCAACCGTGATTGACTCGTCGACTCGCCTCGGACGCCCGGACGAAGCAGAGCCAGCACCGCGAGCAACACCGCAAGCAGTTGCAACAACAATAGAACGCTGCGTCGCAGCCGTTGCAGCAAACTGTTGACATGCAAATCTTCGATCGTCCGCGACCAAAGGTACGTGCTGGGCACTTCGACAACTTCGCGACGAAGCTTCAAAAAGTACATCAGCAAAATTAGTGCTGGCACCGCACCAAGCACAGCCCATTGCCAAGCATTCAGCGTCGAGATCCAACTCACCGGACGACTCCCCGTTGCCGCAAGTATCGCGTCACAATGGTCTCGATCGGCGTATCCGTCTGCACAGGGATATAGACAATGCTGCGTCGGCTACAAAACGCTCGCGCGGACTCCATGAACGATCGCACGGTTTGTCGATATCGATCCAAGACGTAACCATTAAGCGTTACTTCCGCAGCATCTCCGTCCTCGACGTCAATCAATTTGCGATCACCTCGAAGCGGCGGGTCGATCTCTTCCGGCGAGAGAATGTGAACGAGAAAGACATCCATGCGTCGGCCAATTAACATTCGCAAAGCCGCTTCGTAACCTTGCTTGTCGAGCAAATCCGTGATCAGCACGACAACGCCAGTCCCAGCGTTGCGAATCGAAAAGTCTTTCACGGCTTCGAATAGTGATTCGTTCCCACCGCTCTTGACCGACTCGAGATACTGCAGCATCTTCCACAGCCCCGCGCGACCTCGAAGCGTCGGCGCCGCTCGTCCCGCCTTGCCAAGTGCAGCGACACAGACACGATCGCTGTGACAAAGTCCGACGTAACCGATCGCAGCAGCAAGTTGCTTGGCGACGTGCAACTTCGTGGGGTCACCAAAGTTCATCGAGTCGCTGGCGTCAAACAGCGAATAGATATGCAAGTCTTCTTCTTCTTGAAACAGCTTCAAGAACAGCTGGTCCAATCTCGCGTACAAATTCCAATCGATCAGCCTCAGATCGTCTCCGGGCACGTAGCCGCGAAAGTCTGCGAACTCGACGCTTTGCCCTTTGCGTTGACTGCGTCGTTCACCCTTCATCCGTCCACGGAATACTTTACGCGACACCAACTCCATCCGCTCCAATTGAGCGAGAAGTTCCGGAGAAAGCAGCGATGAGGATCCTGTGGCGTTGGTCATGGACAAATAGTGTACCGAATCTCGTGCCGACGCGAATCACTCAACTATTCTGCAATCGTATTCTGCAATCGGCACGTCACTATTCTGCAATCGGCATGCTTTCCCAGGCCCCAAAACTCCAAGTAATCGTCACCGGCGGACTCAATTCCAGCGAACCGATGCCAACGTTTGCATGTTCTCCGTCGACTTTGTAGGTCCATCCTTCTGTCTGGTTCGTCGCCACACCGTCAATACTCTGTACGAACGCAGTCCAGCCACTACCCTTGAGTTCAATCGGCAAGTCCTTCGCTTGCCGCATCACAGCTTCGAGCGTCGTCCCCTCCGCGACATCATGAACAACGAACTGCTTCGTCGTCTCGCCTTGAACCACCTCCATCGTTACCGACCCCATCGCGACTGTTTTTGCCGCTCCTGATTGCGAAACATTCTTCGTTTCGCAACCAACGATCAACGCAACGATGATTCCACCGAGCAACACAAGTCGCGGACGCATTGATGACTTTCAAGTGAAGCGAACTGTTTGGACGAAGCCTACTGGGACGAAGCCAACTGGGACCGACCCAACTGGGACGGCGCCACCTCTGGCTGGTCAAAGGGAACTGATCCCGCCAGCCTATCAGACCCAACATTCTTGAGAAGTCACCGCTCGATTAAAACATTCGCTCATCGAATAGCTCGATCGTGCTGGCTGCATCGGTGGACTGGTCCTCGTTCTCCGGATTGCACCAATCAAGGTCAATCTTGGCTGTCGCAGTGGTCTCGTCCCAATCAGCCAACACCTGGTCACTCTTGTGAGCGTCATGGACAGCCAACGGTGATGGCTCGTTGATTGGTTCGTCGATCTCATGCGAAACAACACCGAGCACATCGGACAAGCGAGGGCCAATCGTTGACGCGAGCGACATTTCCTCGCCGGATGCTGCCTCCAAGTCTTGCAGGAACAAGCGGTTGATCACCAACAGGGCATCCGACGCGGTGACTCGCCCATCACCATTGGCATCATAGAATAGATTCGGGAACAATGCTTCAGTATTAGGATTGACGAGTGTCGCCGAGAACCGGTCGGAGAATGCCGCAAGGTTCAATTCGCTTATAATCGTGAGCGCATCCAAAGCGGATGTGGTGCCGGACCCGTCAATGTCTGAGGGGGCAACAAAGTTGGTCCACCCGCCGCCGGTGACTCGAAGCGTGATCGACCCGTTGGTCGCGACCTGCACTCGCTCGCCGTCAACGAGCTCCGTTGTCTGCACCTCCCAACGCTCTTGCGTATCGAGTTGGCTTTGCGGAGTCGCTCGGATCGACAGCGAATTGCCGCGTGCGGGAATCACGTTTCCGGCGCGAGAACGGACCACCAATTGGCCATCCACAATATCGATCGTCACTGTCCCTGCCAAGGATTCGACATCGAGCTCAACGCCAAGACTGAGTCGATCCGAGACGCGCTCGATAATCCAAGACAACCCTTCAGTCAGTCCCGGAAGGTCGATCGAAGAAAATTCGCCCAACAACCCTTCGGTCGCAAGCAGCAAGTCGTACACGTCACCAACCGCCGGAACAAAATCATTGATCAATTCGACATCGAGCAATCCACCCAGGATCGCTTGAGGATCAAACTGCAATTGGTCATAGCCGCTGCCCACAACAGAACCACCGAGTTCCGCCAACAATCGTCCGGCAGCGCCAATCACCACGTGGCCGTGCCGCGTGATCGCGGGACTGAAACCTGGACTGGCCGTGCCATCGATTGTCACCTGATCCAGCGAGCCGACACCCTTGATAAAACCTGTTAGCGTGATCGGCTGGTCCGACGACACACCCACAATGGAGCTGTTATTCAAGAACGCTGAATCAATGTCGTTTGCACTCTCTACCGTGCCGAACCCAGTGAGCGTGCCACCAAAGTTCACGATCAAACCACTCTCGGAGTTCAATGTCCCAGCATCGGTTCCCGCGCCCAGCGTCGTCAACGAGCCGAGTACTGCTTGATCGGCATCAAGCACCGTGACCGTGTTTCCATTGATTTCCAAATCGCCAGAAGTCACAAATCCAGCGGGTGACGTTGCATCACCCAGTGTGAGTTCACCCGTGGCACGAATTAACGAGCCAACGTCAGCGGCGACGCGAGCGTCGATCGTGCCACTCGCCAGCAAACTTCGGCCGGGCGCAATCGCCAGCGGCGACGCCGATCTCAGCGTTCCGCCGTCAAGCAATGTCAAGCTTGGCAATGCAATCGGAGTCGATGCCGAGATGCTCAACTCATGGTGGCCGACATTCAGCGTGTTAATCGGCAACAGGATCTGCAGCATGTCCTGGAATGCGATCGACTCAAAATCATGAATGAAATGCGTGGAATTCAGTTCCCCGGAAAGAACGGATGCCAGCGATTCACCTGAAATATCGTCCGTCAAATGCAAGAAATCGCCCGTTGAGTCTCCGGTGCCGCTAATCACCACCTGGTCACCGACCGACTCGCCGCCATCGATGAAGATTGAGAAGTGAACCAGTCCGCCACTCAAATGGTCAACGTGAATGCGATCGATAAATGATTCAGCACCGACAATAGTGAGACTCTCGACTGAATCGATGGGGCGATCCAATAGAAACCCTCCGTCCGAATTGTCGATGACTTGCACATTCTCATTCGCCCGGCGGATCGTCACATCATTGGCGGCGATCTGTGACAGCTCAAATTCAATCGCTTCGAAGATATAATTCACGTCCATCGTGACCGTCCCGGTGGACGTTAAGCCGTCGTTGTCTTCGATTTGATAGTTGAACGTGTCGATTCCCGAGAAGCCAGCAGGTGGCGTATAGATCAACTTGCCATTAAGGATCGCCACTGTTCCACCCTCCGTGCTTGGTGTTGAAACCGAAGTGACGGAAATCGCTTGGCCGTTTTCGCCGGGACCAGGACTGTCGTTAATCAACAGGGCATCAAACAAGTCGTCTTCAAACACTTGGCCGGGATCAACTTGAAGGAGATCCGGCAACGCCACTGGCGGATCGTTGACCGGCGAAATCGTGACAGTCACCGTGGCGATGGATTGTGTCGTCGTCGACCCCAAAACACTGGTGATTTGGTAGGTGAACGTGTCCACGCCAGCCGCGTTTGCGAGCGGTGTGTACTCAAGCGAATGATTCGCGTTGACGGTGACCGTCCCAAGTGACGGATTCGACACAATCGAGACGCTTGTCGCACTTCCTTCAGGCAAAAAGTCATTTACGAGAACGTTGAGTGTCGCTGCGCCAGAATCCTCAACAATTGAAAACTGGTCGTCCGAAGCAATCGCTCGCGGCGCCGCAATGGTGACGGTAAAGCGACTCGCATCACCGAACACCATTTGGCTTGGCTCAACAACACCGGCCCGACCATAGAGCAGCACTTCTGTTGTTTCTGGATGACCAAGCTCAAAGACAACATTCTCCGCTGGTTGCGTTGCACGCACACGGAACCTCAACGCTTGCCGTGTTGTGGTCCCCACATCCACGCCGTTCGAACTCAACGGTCCAATCACACCCAGTTCGTCAAACGTTTCGTTTGCAGACGCATTGAAACTCACACCGGTGCCGACGGTGTACTGGGGTGCCGCTATAAGATTCTCCGCGAACGACGGCACGATATCGACATCAATCACGTTGAAATTCGAAACCGAGAGATCTGCGAAAAGCGCGAACGCTCCGAGTCGCGATACTTCCGGCCGGAGGTCGTCATAGGCAAGCTCGACAAAGAACTCGTCACCGGTCGTCAAAGACAAATTTCGCTCCGCATCGAGCAAGTCATTCCCATTAAGATCTTTGGCATTGAGGCGATAAGCGAGCAAGTTGCCCGTCGTGGTATCCAGCGTCCCGTCATTAAGCACGAAAAGTTTGTTGAGTACTTGATGGGGATCTGCCGTGGTCAGCAAACCATCACCGTTGACATCGTAAAAAGGACTCGTACCAACGTCATCACGAAGCTTGATCAAGACGTCTAACGCATCCAGCAAGCTGACCGCGCCATCACCGTTGACGTCTTCCGGAATCACTGGATTCGTTTGTAAGGAAGACGCAAAATCGATTCTGAATTGGCTACCACTACTCAAGAGCACCAAGTCTTGGGGTACTACGCTGGGTGATCCGTAAAGCAAAACTGCCTCCGCATCGCTATTCGGTTCAACGCTGAACACGACGTTTTCGGCTGGTGCAGTGATCATCACTGGAATGCTGAAAAACGCAAAGGGCTCGACCAAGATGCCATTCTGCGACAATGCAGGTACGCCGCCCGTCACAATTGGTCCTTGACCACCCACACCCGTGAACTCACCTGTGACTGAGCTAAACGTTCCAAAGCCTCGAGTAATGAACTCGCTATTTGATACGCCAGCCGTATTGGTGAAGTTTCGGCTGCGGTTGTCTAGACTATTCCCCAATGCCGCGCCATTAGGAGAACCATCTGGATTGAGAGGCGGAGTTTCAATAACACTGGCTGAGATCGATGTTGATGAATTGACTTGAACTGTTAAATTCGAAACGTCAGTGTTCAAGAATTGATCGCCGACAAAAACGACTTCAAGGACGATGCCGTTTCCGTGTGAAAGATTGCGGATGCGAAAGTCCGCAGGATCGAACCCGAGTACGACCAAGGCTTGAGAGAGTTCAAAAACTCCACGATTAAAGAAATCGTCCTGAGTGACCGTCGTCGTTGTGCTCGAGCCTTCAAGAGAAAACGTCAGCGAACCTCCGCCAGGCGCGTTGAACGCCTCATCAATTTCTAACCGCTGTGTTTCCTTGAGCAGCGGTATAAAGACTCCAGGATTAGTCGTTTGAACATTCGTGAGAAGTTGAAATGCGCCGAGCGCACCATTTGCGAAACGGAAATCATTGTACGCAACCTCCAGGTTGATGATGTCACCCACTTCAGCCTGGTAATCGCCGTCGGCGTCAACTGGCAAAACGGATCCGTCTTTCAGCGGCGTTAAAAACAATTCCAAAACTTCACCGACGAGCATGCAGCGATTTTCCAACGACTGAAAACCCGGAACAAACCGACGACGTTTCTTAGGGAACTTGCGAGTCATAATGTCTGTAGAGTTGGTTGTATTTGAATAGAGGCGAGATTGGATGCGTTCGAGGACCTTACGCGGTGGTTTGTTGTATCGAAACCAGCATGCAAAAATGTCGGTCTAGCAAGTCACAAAATAATTGCTGCCATGCTCGACTCCATAGGCCCCATGTCGCCTGTGTCCGAATTTTGCAATCGTCAATGGAATGCGTTAACACCCGCTGGCACATGCGTTGCTTGAACCTGTTTTTGACCGATGGAAAGGAAGCGGATTTGACACTGGCTTCGTGAGACGCCACTACGGCACACGCGTACACTGGCAATAGCGGGACTGCGTACTGAATTTGCACTCAAGAGTTATTTCGCAGGCGTGTGACACAAAATTCGGAGGACGTCGCAATTTTTTGGTTTTGATGCAGGATGGAGTTGATATTGCGGACTCGAAAAGGCTGTATTCCCGGGTGGCGGCAAAGTAGCCTGGGGCTAAAAATAGGCTTATCGAGCGAAAAACTATTCATGGTACGGATTCAATGCAGCTCACTTCTCCGTCGACTTCAATCAGTCTGATACGCCGTGTCCAGGCCGCCGATCCGCTCTCGTGGGAGCGTCTCGTGCACATCTATGGACCGTTGGTTTATCGTTGGTGTCGTCGGCAAGGGATCGACCCGAATGATGCGTCGGACATCATGCAGGACGTATTCGCAGCCGTTTCTGAAAGTATCGATCGCTTTGAAGGCGAACAGGGCAAGCGTCCGTTTCGAGGCTGGTTGTTCGGTGTGACACGTTTCAAAATCTTGGACCACTTCCGCGATTTCAAGAAACGCCCAGACGTAATCGCTGGTGATGTTTTGGATGAAACGCTTGCCGCGCGCGAGGCGACCGATCCGTATTTAAGCGATCCAGCGTCCGTCCGTATCGACGCTGGAATCGTGGTGCGACGAACACTTGATACAATCCGCCCCGAGTACACCGAAGTCACGTGGAAAGCTTTTTGGCGAACCACCATCGATGGCCAACCGGCCTCCAAAATAGCGGAAGAACTCGGCCTGCAAGCGGCCAACGTCCGGCAAATTAAGCTCCGTATCCTGAAACGACTCCGGACGGAACTCGAGGGACTCGAATCGGAGCTATGACACGCGGATCCTTCGTCGAACTCAACTCGGTGCGTTCGCGGTGAGTCTGGCGGTTTGTGTCACACTCGCTCGAAGAACAAGTGAACCGCCAAGTCGACTGCCTTGTTGAAATCCCCGAGCTGCATGACCTCCAAAGTGAATCCATCCGAACTAAACGTCTGCCCGTCGCGAACCGAGATTGAGCGTTTTGCATGGGGTGAGTCTCAAGACGAAGATGCACTTCGGGTATCCGTGCATTTGGATCAATGTCGGGTATGTGAAGATACGCTTGACGCGATCAACCTCAACTCGGAGACCATTTTGGAAGTGCTCGGCAACCTCGAGCGGGCTCCAGAATATTTGGACGAGCCAGAGTTAGACGCAGGCCTTCAAAGACTTCAAGACCGCACCCTGCTTGTTGGCAACGAAACGACGCGTTTTGCAAATCGCCCCCAAGTCATCGCCAAGGACGTGCGTCTCGATCGGGTTGCTGAGTTTGGTAGCTATCGCTTAATTTCAAAACTGGGCCAAGGCGGGATGGGAGCCGTTTACAAGGCGGTCCATACACAATTAGACAAAACTGTCGCAATCAAGGTGCTCTCGGCGAACCGTTTCGGTGACGTGGTTTCGACGAACCGCTTTAAACGAGAGATGAAAGCGCTCGGTCGCGTCCAGCATCCTAATGTGGTTGTGGCGTATGACGGAGGGCAGTGCAAACACGAGCATTTCCTCGTGATGGAGTACGTGGACGGTGTTGATGTTGCAGCACTGGATCGACGCCACAAAGGTCTGCCAACTCAAGTCGCCTGCGAAATCATTCGACAAGCTGCCATTGGATTACAGCACGCCCACGAAAAAGGATTAATCCATCGCGACATCAAGCCCAGCAACCTCATGCTGGATCAACACGGAGTTGTAAAGATCCTGGATCTAGGCCTGGCGCGGATCGAAGACGAACTTTTGTCTGCGTCTGGCGAAAGCCCAGCAATCGATGATCGAACGGATCTCACCATGTCTGGGACTGCGATGGGAACCATTGGTTTTATGTCGCCAGAACAGGCACTCGATAGCCGCAATACCAATCATAGCTCAGACCTCTACTCGCTCGGCGCGACGTTATACAAGTTGCTCGCCGGGCGACTGCCGTTCCCCTTCGACAAGTACGACACGACAGGCAAGATGTTGGTCGCGATCGCTACGAACCAGCCTCCATCGCTCGCTGACTCTCGAAGCGATCTTCCGTCGGAGTTGATTCAACTCGTTGACCGGATGCTTTCCAAGGAACCGTCCGAGCGCCTTTCGTCAGCTCGCGATTTCGCCGACCAACTGGCTCCGTTCGCCGGTGTCAGCTTGGCTGGTCTAGCGGCGACACCCGCCGGCAAGTTGCCAAAATTTGTTTCGGATGTACATCACGACATCCAATCGTCGCCATCACCGACACGAGCCAAACCGCGCCCATGGGGCTGGATCGCCACAAGTGCTGGCATCATGGCAGCCCTCTTGCTGGCAGCACAAACATTCTGGATTCGCACCGAGTACGGAACACTGCAAGTTGAGATTGTCGACGAGCAAGTCCAAGCAGCGTTGAAATCCAATGGCATTTCGGTCATCGATCAAGCCAACCACAAAGTCTGGGAAATCCGAGCCCAATCCGCCGACACAAAACAGCTACCCAAAGGCGAGTACCGCTTCGACGCTCCGGGAGGTCTCGTCATCACCGACGAAAATGGACTGGAGATCAACGCTAACGAAATGAAATTGGTGGATGCGAACCAAAATCTTCGGATTCGCGTTCGTGTGAGTCCCACCGAGAATTTCGGGGGCGTAGACAAATCCAACGAAAGCGTTCCTTCGGCGGATCCCAACCAGCGGGAATGGAACGCAGCGAAGTGGATTCAATCCGTGGGCGGAAAAATCCTTGAGTTTCCAGGTGGAAAAACGATGGAGCCCGATTCGATTCGCCACGCCCCAGGATCGCTCCGCTGCGTTGAACTGTCGGATCTCGGTGAGATCAAAAAGGTCAGTGAAATGCTGTCGAACCTTCCGAACCTGCAAACATTCTTTGCGAATAATACGCCCCTGGATCCAGACGATCTCAACCAAATCCTTACCAATCGAAAACTCGATTGGCTTCAACTTCGCAACACTGGATTGACGTCGAAAGATTTTCGACAATTGCGGGCGCTCCCACGACTGAACAGTCTCGCTATCCACCAGAATCAAGTGGACGACGATTGGGAGTTTCTCAACGAGCTGCCTTGGCTTCCAGAAATCGACCTCATCACCAACGACCCCTCGACCCTGGTTAAGCTTTGTCGCTTCTCGCAATTGGATACCGTCTGGCTGACGGTCGATTTCCGAAACAGCCCCACAAGTGAGAATGATTTCAAGCGGATCGCAGCACAGGCGGTTGAACAGAATCCGACACTGCGAATGGGCATCAATGCGAGATTGGTCTCACCCGATCCAGTCCTTGAAACGGCAAAACAATTGGCGAACGAAGGATGGGAATTTTCCGGAGTCTATTCGAACTGGTCGGACCCTTGGAATTCCAAACAGATCGACGCATGGAACACAAACGATACAAAATGGTTTCATGTCCGCAGCATCAAAGCGCCCGACAAATTAAGTTTGACGTCCGAGCTTTTGGAAGCACTTCCCTCGCTCGGCCACTCGTTTGATACCCTTCGTTTTCATGGTGCCACGAATGTTGAACGATTGCCAGCATTCCTTCGACGTCGCGTCCTGACTCACTTGGATCTTGCTGGATCGGATCTTAATGACGCCGCGCTATTGAAACTCGCTGAGGTAAGCGGCATCAAAGAACTGACCGCCGTGAACACTCGCGTTACTGAATCAGGAATCAAGGCGTTCCGGACGGCGAGGCCAGATTGCAACGTGATTGCCGGAATGTCAACGTTTGACGAGGCTCTGCCGAACTCGAGAATTCTCGAAGCCTATGAAAAGATGGAAGTCGCTTCGGACACTCCAAGCGAATACGAGTTGAAGTTCTCCCTTCAACGAGAATCGGGAAACGAAGGAGCGTTATTGGTGAATCTACCGGTGATGGATCAAAGAGCTGTTGTCGTCTTGTCTGGATACGGAAAAACTTGTAGCGGACTGGAATTGATCGACAAAGCAAAGTCCGTCAACAACGAAACGACGACAAACTTTGATCCGTTCATTGACGGACACGTCCACCACGTCGTGATCCGAGTGACCCAACAGTCCATTTTCGCCGCGGTGGATGGTAAGACCTTGGTCGACTGGCCAGGCGACATCAATCGATTATCGACAGCTTTTCCTGCGACAAAAACAGGACTCCATATTCACTGTGGACAAGAGACACGTTTTCAAATCAGCGATCTGAGTTTTCAAGACTTGACCCAAGACGCGGATGCTGCCTTCGATCGTAGTGACGTCACAAAGTAAGTTGACACTTCGCTGTTTGATGCTTCGTTCGCTTTCGGTCCAACTGCCAGACGAATCGTCGAGCGATGCCCGATATTGCCTCTGTGGGCGAGCAGCAGCAATTTCCCTAACGTAGTGGAATGCGTTTTCATCGGGCGCTCGCCCTGACTCTTTGACGTGCTCGCCCGCGTTCGCCGAGCGACCCGGTGGCATGGAGTTGCCGAAACACCCGTCGTTAAACATTCACCTCCGTTCAAGAAGGTGCAATAGAAGGGGGAAGCCGATGTTCCGATTGGCAAATATTAACGCTCAAGCAACAAAAACAACGTTGTATGTGCGGAAGCCAATAACTAGCGTGTGATGTCGAACGAATCGCTCGGGCGTCGAGTCTGTTTTTTCAGCAGCGTTCTCCACTCATTTCAATGTTTTTTCACCTATGTCTTCTATGACCCGCTTTAAGAATCGACGCAACGGCAAGCAATGGCGAGGTGGAATGCCCCTTGAACCGAGGGTCATGCTTGCGGGCGACATGGCTGCTTCCGTGGTCGCCGTTTCCACAAATGCGGACGTCTCCAATGGTGATGTCAATGGCGTCGCAACCAACACGGGAGGAAAGGCTATCGTGTTTGTGGATTCGTCGATCGAGGATACGGATGCGGTAATCGATGCTGTGACGGCGGGCCATGATGTCGTCTTGATTGACCAAAACTCCAGCGGTATCGAACAGGTCTCGCGAGTGCTCGCAAATCGACGTGAGTGTGCTTCGATCCACTTCATTACTCACGGAAGCTCCGGCCAGATCCAACTGGGGAATGAACTCATTGATGCTGAGATGCTGAAGAACCGCTCCGGCGTTTTTCGCCAGTGGGGAAAGTCGCTCACACAGACTGGCGACATCCTGCTTTACGGGTGCGAAGTTGGCCAGGGACAACGGGGCGTCAACTTTATCGATGCGCTAGCGAAGCTGACCGGTGCTGACGTAACGGCGAGTTCCAATGTCACAGGATCATTGCCAATGTTCGATTGGGTCCTCGAGCGAAGTGTCGGCACGATCGATGCTGATTCCGCATTGGATCTTACGGCGTTGGCCAAGTACGCCCACACGCTGCCGATCACGATTCGAGCAGCCGGGCAAACGGGCGAAGAGCAGATGCAGCTACAGATTGACGGCGTCATCGTACAGACTTGGGATAACATCGGCGGCGACTATTCCAATCGTGAATTCCAAACCTTCACGTACGAGAATGCGTCGCCCGTGAATGCGAGCTCCGTCCGTGTTTTGTTCTCAAACGATGTATTCATTGAAGGTGTCAAAGATCGCAACTTGCGAGTGGATAACATCACGATTGATGGCCGTGTTTTTGAGACCGAAGACGCAAGCGTCTTTGGCACCGGTACTTGGAAAGAGCCTGGCGGAATCACTCCAGGCTTCCGCGAGAGCGAGTACATTCACTCCAACGGTTACTTCCAGTACTTTGAGGCTGCGGGTAATGGCTCGGAGATTGCTATTTTCGCGGCCGGGCAAACCAACGAAGAAGCGATGGAGCTTTGGATTGCCGGGACAAAAGTTCAAACTTGGCAAGACATTGGCGGTAACGGCGTGAACAACGAGTTCGTCCGTTACAGCTTTATCGCTGATTCAAGCGTCACGGCGGATCAAGTCCAAATTCGATTCGCCAACGATCGGTTTGTCGATGGTGAACCACCATTTGATCGCAATTTGCGAGTCGATTATATCACGATCGACGGCGTGATTTATGAAACGGAGGCCCCAACCACATTTTCGACTGCCACGTGGCGCGACGGCTTCGGTGTGACGCCCGGTTTCACCCAAAGCGAGTGGCTGCATTCCAACGGCTACTTTCAATACGATCAAACCCCTGTAAACGCAGGCAGTTTTCGATTGGCATCGAGCGTGATCACTGTCGACGAAATCGCTTCGACGGCTTCCATTACGATCCTGCGCACTGGCGGAAGCGACGGCATTTCATCGATCGATTATCAAACGAATAATGGAACCGCGATTGCTGGAATCGACTACACCGGTGTCTCAGGAACGTTTGTTTTTGCCGACGGGGAGACAAGCAAGACCGTTGTCATCAACATCCTAGACGATACCCTCGTCGAAGGTGATGAATCGTTCTCCTTCACGATCGACCGCGTCGTTGGTGCTGCCGGCTTGCTCGCCCCGCGTACCGCAACGATCACGATCGTCGATGATGAAGTCGCGGAGCCGAGCCTGCCTGTGTTTCCAAACTTTGAATCGGTCAATGGATTGACCTTCAATGGAGACGCAAGTCAATCTGCAAATGAGCTTCGGCTAACCACGGCGAACACGTTTAGCGGAGGTAGCGTCTACTTTAATTCGCCAATGGTGATGGGAGCGGATGATTCGTTCTCGACTCAATTTAGTTTCGCTCTTACGGGCGGAAATGGCCTGACGGGCGCCGATGGATTCACGTTCGTACTTCAAAATTCGCCCCAAGGCGTCGATGCACTGGGTGTCGTCGGATCAGGACTTGGATATGAGACGATTTCCCGAAGTGTCGCGATCGAGTTTGACACTTACCGAAACGCGTTCGATGTCAACGACAATCATATTGCAGTGAATGTGAACGGTAACGTTCAACAGAGCCTTTACACGACAACAGCACCGATTGACTTGAACTCCGGCGCGGTTCGCTACGCGTGGGTCGACTACAACGGGACCACCAACCGTCTGCGTGTTTTTGTCTCGTCGACATCGACGAGGCCGACCACCCCAACCATCAGTGCCTCGTTGGATTTGCCAACGATTCTTGGTGGCTCAGCCTATGTTGGCTTCACTGGGTCCACGGGAGGTCAAGCCAACACGCATCGCCTCTTGTCGTGGCAATTGGATCGGTCGGTCCCCGGTGGAAGTAACAGCGGGACGAGTGCGGTCGCTGCCGTCGATTTGGTTACCGGTTTGCAAGTACCGACCGCCGTCCAATGGTCTCCGGACGGTCGTAACATGTACATCGCACAGCAAAATGGTGTGGTTGCCCTGGTCCGTGACGATGTGAAATCAGCCACAGCATTTATCGACATCTCCGCCCAAGTGAACGGCACTCGCGATCGTGGTCTACTCGATATCGCACTTCATCCGGATTTTGAAACGAATCCGTATGTGTACTTGCTATTCACCTATGACCCGCCCGAAGTCTATCAAAACGCCTCGAATACTCTCGCAGGACCAGATCGCAACGGAAACCGCGCGGGGCGTCTCGTTCGAGTCACCGCAGACGCAGCAACCGGCTACACGACCGTGATCGCAGGAAGCGAAGTTGTCTTGCTCGGTAAGAATAGCACTTGGCAAAACTTCAACGCGTTTGCAAACAGTACTAATAATTTCTCGGAACCCGCGGCTGGTGTCTTACCCGACGGATCCTACCTCGAGGACTTCATTCCCTCCGACAGCGAATCGCACACCGTCGGAGCCTTAGCCTTTGGAATCGACGGCACCCTGTTTGTTTCGATTGGCGATGGAGCCTCGTACAACCAAACCGACCCTCGTGCCGTCCGAACCCTCGATATCGACAGTCTCTCCGGAAAAGTACTGCGTATCGATCCGATAACCGGCCAAGGCCTCACGGACAACCCGTTCTATAACGGAGATCCCGATGCAAATCGGTCAAAGGTCTATCAGTACGGTTTACGCAATCCATTTCGAATCACCGTCGACCCAACCAATGGCCAACTCTTTGTGGGCGACGTTGGATGGACAAGGTGGGAAGAAATCAACTCGGCTGGCGCAGGAGCCAATTTCGGGTGGCCGTACTTCGAAGGCGGCAGCGGCGTGACGAACAACTTAAGCAGTTACCAAAACCTCGCTTCGTATCAAGAGTATCTGACTCGCAACGAATCTGAAACGGCTGCACTGTATGCGCTCAATCATGCACAATCAGGCATCAATGCGATTGTGGTCGGCGACGTCTACTATGGCGGTGCTTATGGTGACGCGATGCAAGGCAACTTGCTCTTCAATGACCTAGGTCAAGGGATCGTTCGGCGTTTGTCACTGAATCCAGACGGGACGGTCGCTAGCGTTGATGTCTTTGCGACCGGCGCGAACATCGTCGTCGATATAGCGCAAGGCCCCGATGGGCTGTTGTATTACGTCGATCTTGACAATGGCAAAGTCGGGCGTTGGGAAGTCGTCTAAGAGCACTCGCAATCGCATAGCGAACGAGACATCATTCATGATGTCGAGCGAGCCGATGACACGGGACAAGTCGACAAGGATCGCGTCAACAAGTTTTCAAAGTAAATCGCGGAGTGACGATAACGCGAGTGGTTCCTTCGTAGCAAAGGGTTCACCGTATTGGCGGTTGATCATCTTGCCCCAGTAAGCTGCTTCGTCGCGGACTCGGTCCAAGAACGTGGGTGACTCCGACGGTCGTCCAGTGATGAACTGGCTCTCGTACACAGCGACCGAAGCCAGCTTAATCGGCCATTGATCGCTGATGTCGACAATCCACGAGGGCTGGATCGCGAGCCGTAAATGGATGCAGTAATAATAGTAGATTCGCTCGGGATGATAGGGCTCGCCTGGCATATCGGTCTTGCTGAGCTTGGACCAAAATCTCGCAGCTTCGATCAAGTCAGTCGCGGCGACATGGTCGGGGTGAGCGTCTTGCCAGTACGGTGCAAAGATCCATCGCGGCCGTAACACTCGAAAGAATGAGGCGACGGTTCCGCGAGCCTCGAGTGTGTGCTCGAGCTTTCGGTTGGCCAGCCCCGCGTTGCCCCGCCATGTGAGTCCGAGTGCCGACGTCGCTCGGGCAGTCTCCGCCGCTCGGATCGATTCGCTTCCATGCGGCGTCGGTTCGCCACTCGTTAAATCCAAGACACCCACGCGCATCCCCGCTTGGATCATGCGAGCGATGGTTCCGCCCATGCCAAGTTCAGCGTCATCGGGATGCGGAGCCACGACAAGAAAATCGAGCGGTGCGATGTTTTCGTTGGCAAGCTGTGCTGGATCAATCAACATGCGATCGTTAGTTTGAGTTAATGAATGGAAGGACCTCGCAGTGTCCTTGACATTATCGCCGTTTAACTCTGCTCAACAACCCGACGAATGTCTTGATTAACCTCCGTTGGCAACGCAAGGCTTTTTCCGAAGAGATACTCGATATCGATTCGACCCTTGAGAATCTGTACAAGGGACACAAAAGGCCAATCAGGTTATTTAAGTTTCGTAGGCCGAAACAAGCGTAGCGACGTTCCGGCGATAAATTTCTGCCGACGCTCGTGCTGCCGCAATGTCGCTGCGAGTGCAAATCGCGGTTGTTCAGCGGAGCTGCAGTTCGTCGCCTCAGCCTGATCTGCTACTGCGGGAACTTCGGTACCCTTGTTCCGGCCTACACCACTTCTTGAAGCCGGGCGACGTGAATCACGTAAAGCCTGCGTCAACGCTGCGAATCGTTTAAAGAAGTTCAACTGAAAACGGAAATCCAACACTTCGAGACTCGAAGAACTGGGAGGGCCCTTTCCAGCTTGGCGACCAAGAAGCAGCTAACATCGCCTACTCACACGACAACACCGCGGCACTCATTTCGCACGTGCAAAGCTAAGTCCGGTGACGACTTGGCTGCTCATCAATTCGGCACGGTCACAGTTTGAATGCAGCGTCACCCTGTACCAGTAACCAACCATGGTTCGGTTGGATATCGGTCCATGTTTCAGTCTTGCCATTGTTCCAGCGCACCGTGACTTCGATGTTCGATGGTGTGACACCAAGTCCAAACCTGACGACACGCTCATTGCTGCAAAGATAACCGTCGCCACTTATGACCAGACCTCGCTGTGTCCCCGCTTTGGTACGGATCGTGATCTCGCTACCCACGGCCGTTCGCGACCCGCGCGTTGCCACCAAGCGAAACGCGACGTACGAATAGCCTGACGTGGAATGATTGACCAGTAACGCTGGCGGCTCCGTCTGGTGCGTGGCAACGAAATCGACGAGTCCATCGCGGTTCGCATCGAGCGTCCAAAGCCCGCGACCGACATGCACACTGCGAAAATACGCATCATCGACACTTGATGCGAGCGATTCGAATAACCCCTCGGATGATAAGCGAAACATCTGCGCCGGCTGCGCATAAAACACGCCCCCGTCCTGCTGCTCGTAGTGATCGACGTGACCGTTGACGACCATGAGTTCGCACTGCCCGTTGTGATCCAAATCGACAGCCTGTGTACCAAAGCCGACCATCGGCATCGTTGGCTCGGCGAGCCCCAGTCGATTGGTTTCGTCAAGCCATTGTGAATGCTCCTCGCCAATGTAAAGCGTGTTGTACTCGGATTCGTAGTTACTGACATAAAAATCCGTATCGCCATCCAAATTCAAGTCTGCTGCGGCGATTCCCATGGATCCTTGCGAACGCGAGTGACCATCGCTGGCTAAGCCCTTCAAGACACCATTCTCGTGGAGTGAAAAACCAGTACTCGTGCTAAGACGGGCGGACCAATAGTGGTTGAATGTCATGTCGTTTGCGACCAACAAGTCGACACCGGGTTGAGAGTCAAATGAACCGGCAACGATCCCCAAACCTCGTCCGAGGAGTTCTGGGACGGCTTGCCATGGCTGCGTGGCATCAACCAATCCACCTTCCATCGTTCCACGTAAAAAGTCGTCTTGTACAGCGAGAAAGTGATTCGGCGAGCAGGCACGCATTACGTTTGAATCGCCGACGGGACAGTCATCTGTCACAGGCCCAAGACCATCGCAGTAATTCACAATCACCAGATCCGAAAGCGAGTCACCATCCAAGTCCGCCATCGCAGCGCTGGTCGACCAAGTCGACGAATCCGGCAACCAACGTGCTGAGTGGTCCGAGAATGTTCCATCACCATTGTTTAGCCAAAGTCGATTGGGGCCATAATTGAGCACCACAAAATCATCAAAACCGTCTTCATTGAGATCGCCCACGGCGACGCCTTGACTGAACCCTCGATCTTCGCCACCACACCTCGTAGCAACGTTGATGAAAGTGCCGTTGAGATTCCGCAGCATCGCGTTGGAGGCGGAATCAGCCCCCGGTGGCGTTCCCCCAGCGGCTGCAAAGTACAGGTCCGGCCAGCCATCGAGATCGAAGTCCAGTGCAGCGCCTCCGCAACCGAGCATTTGAAAGTTTCGCACCCCAGGGACAGCCAAGTCACCAGCCGTTCGACCATCGAAAGTAACGCCTCGCTGGACCGCTTCGTTTTTCAATTCGACTTTTCGAGGAGCAGCGACAGACCAAGTCGGTCGATCCACCGCAACCTCGATGGACCGCTGAATTGGGTCGATCGATGCGTTCGTTTGCAGCCACCGCCAACTGGGTAGCCGTTTACTGGATTGCCACGGCGTCGATGCAGTGAGCTTGGCAAGAACTCCGCTACGAAGTTCACTGATCGAGCGTTTTTGCACATCGCTAAAAGTTTGACGCGTCGTGCCAATCGCCGCCCAAGCCTCGGCTTCCCACAGGCGGCCCAGCTCAACAAGCTGCTGAGTAATTTGTATGAGTGAGTCGGGTTGAACTTGGTCACTGGCGACGTGCTCTGCAAACGACTGACGCAGTTTCATCAGTTGCGTCGACCGCTCCTGAATCGCTTGTAGATCCGCAGTTTCAGACGCGACAGCCTGCATGGCCGAGGCGAGTTTGCTCCAAGCCTCCACACGATCCAAGTCGAGCTTGGCAGCTCGGGCATACGCCTGTACTGCCGCCTCCGCATCGCGCCCGTACACTGCCAAGTCGCCGACCGAGATCCAGTAACCCGGATCAGACGCTGTGCCCTCAGGTACGCTGGCCAGCCATGCTTCCAACGCTACGAATGCGCCCGACAATGACAAAGCCCTCCCCAGTAGAACTTGTGCTGCTAGAAAGTCCGGATGTTGGTCGACAATCAAACGAAGGCTGTCGATGGCTTGCACCCATTCGCCGCGTGCCATGAGCTGTTTCGCATTCCCAATCTGCGGTCTGCGGTCATTGGGGTTGCGAGACATCACTTCGTCGAGCGAGCTAAATTCTTCAGTCTGTGACTCAGCCAGGTAACCCGCCAGTAAAATCAATTCGTCAAAATCGCGTTGGCGAACCAGCGACTCAATGTGCGTCTTGGCCTGTGTGTCTTGGCAAGTCGCAACTAACAAGTCAAACAGCGAACGGCGAAACGTGGTGTTCTCGGGAAGTCGCTCGACCGACACTCGTAGCAAGTCGATGCCATCGAACAGTCTCCCGACAGCAAGTAACGCGGCTAAAGCCTCTTGTACACGTCGCTGGTCCGGTATCGCCGTGGCCATCGCCGCATCGACCAGCAAGTCGGCGGCGACAGACTGGCGATTGGATTGGAAAGCGACGTTTGCGACCAATTCCAACGTGTCAGGATCTTCAGGCGACTCCAAAAGCACTTGGCCGGACAAATCCCAAGCTTCTTCCCACCGCCCGGCAGACACGGCAGCCCGAAAGGCGTCAGGACGGGGCGATGATTCAATCGTCGCTATCGGCCGCGATTTCGAACACCCTGCAACCAACAACACCCCCAATAAACATAGCTGCGGCAAAAGACGGCATGAGACGATGAAACCCACCGGCAGTCGCCAATGAAGCGAAACATTAGTTACGCTTTCAGTAGACATATACCTAGACTCAGAAATATTTAATTCTATTTTCAAGCGAAGCTATTTCACTGAGAGGCTAGTTGATCGGTCGCAGCTTAGAAGTTACGGAATTTATTTGCCGAAACAGCGGAACTTTCGTGTCCATTTCGCGTTGACTATAACGAGTGCGAACAGCATAGTTGCTTGGCTCAGGCACAAATTCTCTCGCCGGTAACGTCACCGACCTGCTTGGACCAAACGCAAGTTGCCCATCAATTGGGAAACGCCGTTTGTGTTGGGGTGGAGTAGTTTTTGTTGTTTTTTCACATTTCAGGAACATAGGGTTAGTTAATGAGTCGGAATCTTTCAAGACGCAGTGGTTTTACACTGGTCGAACTTCTCGTCGTGATCGCCATCATCGGCGTTCTCGTCGGTCTCCTGTTGCCAGCCGTCCAGGCCGCACGGGAAGCAGCTCGCCGCATGAGCTGCAGCAATAATTTCAAGCAACTTGGCTTGGCCATGCACAACTACCACGCTGCTTACAACAAGCTGCCGATGCAGGGCGGTGGTACGGCTCCGCCGGTACAGGCACAGAGTTGGCAGAATGGTATTACGACTGCGAACAACATGCGTCTGAACATCCTGGTCGGCATGCAACCGTTCATGGAACAACAAGCGCTGTGGGAGCGGATTGCCAACCCTTACATCGGTCGAACCGACGGTGCAACGGCGGGCGTCGGCGGATCGGCTGCCAGCCCTTGGCCAGCGATGGGACCAACCCCAGAGCAACTGCAATATACGCCATGGGCGACTGACATTCCAACCTTGCGTTGTCCAAGCGACCCAGGTATCGGTCTGCCAGCACTCGGACGTACCAACTACGTCGCTTGCACCGGCGACTCGCAACGATTGGGTCGTGACGGGTATCTCAATGTTCGAAATGCCGCAAATGCACCTCCCGGAACGCTGCCATACACTGCGACTCAGGGTACTGCCACCAACTCCAACGCATCGCACCGCGGTACGTTTGTGGTGGGTCGTCAAACCAGTTTCGCTGACATCCTCGACGGTACTGCGAACACGATTGCCATGGCCGAAATTGCAACGGACTTGGGTGACCGCGATGTTCGCACACAGGGTATCGATGCTTCACCGAACGCTGAAATGCCGATCGTCAATAACCCTTCATTCTGCCGAACATTCATTGATGCTGGTCGTCCGCGATTTTGGAGCGGAACGCAACCTGCGACCTTCTTCAACACTTATGGCACTGCCGGTAACCGTGGTTTCCGCTGGGCTGACACAATGCCGATCTTCGGTCAAGTGCATACGGTCTTGCCGCCAAACGGCAACCTCTGCACCACCGGAGATGCGCAGCGCAGTGACTTGGTATCGTCCTCAAGTCGCCACCAAGGTGGAGCTCACGTCCTCATGGGCGACGGTGCTGTGAAGTTCATTACGGATTCGATCGAAGCCGGAAGTGCTTCCAGCCCTCAAGTTCATCCAGGCGGTACCGCTGCACTCAACAACGCACCTGGATCGAAGAGTCCGTTCGGTCTCTGGGGTGCTTTGGGAACACGTGGCTCCAGCGAAACGGTTGAAGGCTTCTAGTAGCCAACGGTCGAATCAAGTTTGATTGAGTAACCGAGAGCCTCAGGTCAATTTTTGGCCTGAGGTTTTTTGCTGCGCTGCCTGGAGAGTTGGAAGGCGCCAACTCAATTGAAAACGCCAGCTTTCCATAACCCGAGTCGTTAGCAAAACACGGACAATAAGTGTCGGAATTCCGCAGCAGAAGTCGCCAAGACTTTCGGTTTTTTACCACCGCGCCCAAAACTCTTGACGGGTTTCGCTACGACAGTATTTTACCGCCCGAAGCGTTAACGCTGTCCAGTGAGGGACTCATCGATTCGCACTCAAGATGTCAACGAAAAAAGGAGAGCCGTTGAAGACTCTCCCTCTTACGAATCCAAAGTTTTGCATCGTTACACCAACGATGCAGCAACGTCTGCCTACTACTCGGTTTCTTTCGCGCCACCTTCGTTGGCAGCATTGGATGCAGCAATTTCAGCTTCGTATGCTTCCATCGCACTTTTGTCGGCATTTTCTCCGACGTTCGTCGCGCTCTTGGAGCCCTCGCAACCTACAAACACCATGAGAGCTGAAAACAACAATACCTGAGTAACTACTTTCATCGAATCGAACCTTAAAGAACGGATTTAAATGTTTCAACCATGACTCGAACGTTCATGATTTCAGCGGAAGATAGCGAACGAGAATCAACCGCACAATCGCTGCAATCTTCTGAAACACCGAGCAGTGAGAAATGTTCTCAACTCGTTTGATGAATTTGCTGAGTTTCTGTTGAATCAGACGGAGCCACTCGGCCAGCTTGCACACTGTCGATGCGGTTAACGCGGCGAGTGCTTTGCTCGGAATCGTGATTGGTCCAGGCGTAGGATCGCGAGGCGTCTCACTTCATCTATGTATCGATCAGCCGTTCTTCATCCCTGGCGGTTGTTTCAGCATCCAATGACGCGGTTCGGCACGTCCAACAACATGGCTGCGGGCGAAGCTGAATCGTTCGTAGTAGTGAAGCGATTTGTTGCTCACCTCCACTGAGACTTTGCACGTCTTGATCAAGGAGGCATAAAGGGCCGTCCCGGTTCTTTAAGTGTCGTAGGCCGAAACAAGCGGAGCGAAGTTCCGGCGATAAATTTCTGCCGACGGTTGTGCTGCCGCAACGTCGCTGCGATTGCAAAGCGAGGTTGTTCAGCGGAGCTGCAGTTCGTCGCCTCAGCCTGATCTGCTACTGCGGGAACTTCGGTACCCTTGTTCCGGCCTACACCACTTCTTGAAACCGGGCGACGTGAATCACGTAAAGCCTGCGTCAACGCTGCGAATCGTTTGAAGATCAACTGAAAACGGAAATCCAACACTACACGACTCGTAGAACTGGGATGGCCCGTACTAGCCGTCGCCGGTTAACCGACAAAGTGGCGTACCAACAGAAGCAAAAGCCAAAACGAGAGTTCCCGAAGACGTTCCGCGCATCTTGAACAGAAGACTTGAGCTTCGGCTATCACTCGAGCTCTAGCGGATCGCAGAACGCAAACCATTCCAAGCGAAGTCAGCTTCGACCTACGCACTACGCGAAGTCAAATCTTTATTGGTTATCCGCGAGATCATTGTATGACTGCAGTGACATTGGCGCCCGGTTTCCGAGTAAATAGCCAGAATACCGTACCCGCGAAAACAACTGGCGGAATCGTAAGCAACGAGAGACATGCGAGTGTGATGGGTAGCGATTGAATTGATGCGTCGATTGCTGCGACGACATAAACGAAAGCGATCGTGCAGAAAAGTGACCACAAGACGCCCCAGGCAAAAGCCGTACCGTGGATCGTCCAGACATTGAGAAGGTTCACGCGACGGAGTAAAAACGCGATTGGCATTCCAATCAAACCAGCAACAGCATAGCAAGCGATGTATCCCGTCGCGACCGCGTTTGGTGGCAACGTAAAGCCGAGCATCGATACAATTGCGATAAACGAAATCGGGGTGATCACCGGTGCAACCGCGTAGGCACGCCACATCTGATAGTTTGTCGGGTATGACGCGTGATTCGACATAGTGCAGTTTCAGCTCCTGCGTCTAAGGGGTGTGTCTCATGTTCTAAGCGGATAACGAATTGCGATCTATGCGATGGTCAGGCGTGAAAAAAGCTCAACTTGGTCGATTGAGCTGATCGCCTGGCTGTCGGATAGATCGTGCGTTGAACTTTGTCGTCCGGCTTGGATTGGCTCGGACAACCGATTCAGACCCACTGAATCGTCAGTAGGAGTCTACCAGATACGCACTGTCGCATGGTGTTTCTACCCAGAATCCGGGGAGGTCCG
>JBGSNA010000298.1:0-25484 GCA_041739875.1 Pirellulaceae bacterium | reverse complement strand
ATCCGTCGAGCCTACCAAATCGGTCAGAAGCTCAGTGAAGCAATGAAATCTGAATTGAAAATCATCTACGATGAAGCTTTGCCAAAATGGAACTACACAACCAGCCTATGAAGTCACCATTTATTGTTCACGCGATGCTAAACTACGCGACTGACGAAGAGTTTTCTGGAGGCGGATTTCATGTCGCCTCAGTCGTCAACGACTCCTCGTTTGACGAAGCACGAAGCAGCACGCGTAAAGGCCTATCGTCGAGTAACGACACGGTGGTTTGGACGACTGTCATGGCAAAGCAGAACGACGAGATTGTATTCGCGATTAAAAATGGACACTGCACCGACTGGGGTGATTTTGGTGGCGCCGATTTCCTTGTCACCATGCCAGCCGAAAGTATCGACAATCTAAACAACTATCGACCAGAACAAAGCCTTGAGACCGTCGACATTGGTTTTGGGGGAAACCGAGTCGACTCGATCATGCTCAAGACGATCCGCGTTTATTACAGCCATGGTGCCATAAAAACGTTCACGGTGAATCAGTTTTACCAGAAGTAGCCATTCCACACCGCCCTCCACTCGTCTCGTTCAATCTCCTCCAACCGCGTGAACACTATGGCCACTTCAAAATTGACGCCGGCTGCCATGCTGCGGAACGTTGCGGCATTACGAATCAACCAAAACCAGGGTCGCAATCGCCAGGGAAGCGTGACTGTTTTGAGTTTGGCGCTCACCACGGTTCTTGTGACTGTGCTCGCGATCACGCTCGATCTAGGCTATATATCTGTATCCCAGTCGGAGTTGCGTCGAACAGCAGACGCTTCTGCGATGGCGGCATGCTGGGAACTTTTTGACCAGCAAAATTCATCGAGCAACATTTCCGAAAGCAGCGTTCTTTATGCCGCAATGGAGACCGCCTCGCTCAACTTAATAAGCCAGCAGTCGCCCACGATCGGAACATCAATCGACGACTTTGCTATCGGTCACTACGACCCCAAAGACGGAGGGTTGTTTTCCAGTAACTCGACCAATGGCGTCAACGCTGTTCGCGTACGAATTGCGCGTGAATCAGTCGTCAATGGAGAGCTTCCCCTGTTCTTTGGCGCGATCACTGGACGACAGGCACAGTCTCTCGAAACGCATTCAGTGGCAGCCATGCTTAACAATATTTCTGGCTTCTACGCTCCAGCGACTGACAACGACGCGATCGATATTCTTCCTATCGCGTTGGACTTGGAAACGTGGGAATTGGTCATCGCCGGGCAAACATCCGATTCGTTTGCATGCGAAGACGGAACGGTATCCAGTGGCAGCGACGGGAAATTCGAATGCAATCTTTATCCCCAGGGCACCGGGTCGCCCGGTAACCGCGGGACGGTCGACATTGGTGACGCGAACAACAGCACTGCGGATCTGTCACGCCAAATCCTCCATGGAATCTCACGTGAAGACTTTGTCGACCTGGGCAAGCCTCTCGCTTTCGACGTGAACGGTATCTTGGAACTCAATGGTGACACTGGAATCAGCGCCGGGATCAAAGATGAATTGGCATCGATCATCGGTCAGAAACGAATCATTCCCATCTACACGAATGTTTCTGGAAATGGAAATAACGCGATCTATCGAATTGTCCGCCTTGAGGGTTTTCAAATCCTCGATGTGAAGTTAACGGGTCCGAAAAACGGCAAACGCGTTATTGTTCAACCAGCAAAAATGGTTGCTCGAAATGCCATCCTATCGACCAGCGAAAGTCATTCGAGTGACTATCTGGTTACACCAGTCATGCTCGTTGAGTAACTCAAATGATCAATCACCGCTCCACCGCTGATTACAACCGTCAACGCAACTTCACGCTGCGTCGCATCGCGCGTAACCGGGCGGCAGTCGCCGCAGTCGAGTTCGCTGTGATCGCACCCATCATGATGCTCTTCACTTTTGGACTCATCGAAATGGGGCGTTTAATGATGGTCAAGAATCAAGCGGTCCAGGCGACTCGTGAAGGTGCACGTTTTGCAGTTCGACCGAGCGCCGATTCAGAGGCCGTGATCGCTGTGGTCAATGCGTCACTGCGCTCACTCGCGATCAACCACGCAACGATCGAACTCGAGCCACAAATCCTGACCAACGCCGAACCTGGTTCATTCGTGACGGTTCGTGTTCGCATCGATCCCAACGAAGTGAGCTGGGTACCCGATTTCATGGACGGCTCGATACCGGACATGGTTGTCGAAACGGTAATGCGCCGAGAGTCAACGGAATAGCCTCTTCCCAACGATAACGACGCCAGGAATTGCGATGCTGGAGATGCTCATGCGGCGACCCACGGCATCTCTCTCGCTAATAGCCACCCGAGAATAATCGCTTGAGCGCCTCTGTCGCCGCTGCTTGTGAGTCGACGGAGCGACGACGTAAATGCTCGGGCAACTTCATCGGCTCATTCTTGACTTTCACTGCGATGGCTTTTTCAGCCTCTACATGGTTCTCATCGGATTGCTCGGTGTTCGCTGACTTCTTCACAGCAACAGTGTCCGTAATTTGAACGGTTTCCGAGTTGGGATCCGCAGTCGATTCGGTTGGTTCCTCAACAATTGGCAAAGCCTCTTGCGAAGTAACGCTCGAATCTTGATTGGCCACCGCGAGGAGCCCGGTGGCTTTCACCCCAGTCCCAAACGATGGGTCGTCGACCATTTCATCGAGCTCGCTCAACAAGGCTGACAGCGGGTCTTTCGCACACGCCTCTTGGTTCAACATCGGCTCACCCGTCAAGCTGTGCTTGATCGACAGGCGAAACGACAGCCGCCCCATCCGAAGCACGTCGTGATGAAACAACGGTACCCGCTCGCCAGCACTGAGCTTGCGATCATTAACGAACGTGCCATTTCGGCTGTTCAAGTCACGCACCAAAACTCGCAGAGTTTCGTCACTCATGACGATTTCACAGTGGTGACGGCTCAGCGACGAACTTTGCAGCTGTAGATCGCAATCGTCATGGCGACCGAGCACAAAGCGTGGGACGTCAACACGGAAACGTTTGCCGGCGTATTCGGTGTCGAGCAAGACAAGTCGCACTTTGAAGGGTCGCTCGGGCATACCGCTTTTACCAATCGCAACCTGAGTGGGGATTCACTTCGGGACGCACACATCCTATTTTCGATGTGTTAAGACGATGAGAGGAACCGCGTGAGTTGCTGATGTCGATTTCGTGAAGATCACACGGCAGATACAACGCCACAGACGTTCACTGGCACCCGCCACCTACACGTCTAGTCCCCGCACGCTTTCAGCGGTACTGGTTCCAAATCGATCGATCTCGACGCCCATCCGCTGTGCAAACGCGACAAGCAGATTGGCCATCGGAGTGTTCTGATCGGGATCGTGCTTCACATAGCTCCCGTGTTTGAACCCACCACCAGCGACGAGCATCGGCAAGTTCCGCCAGTCATGCGCACTCGCGTTGCCGAGATTCGATCCGAACATGATCGCTGTTCGATCCAGAAGGGCTCGATCGCCTTCGTGGATCGCACGCATTTTAGTGAGGAACCGCCCCAGAGCCGCGAATTCCGCTTCTTCGATCAACCGCAACTCTTCAATCTTCTCTGGGTCTTTGCCGTGATGGCTGAGTCCATGCCAGTCACTATCCACGCCTTGGATCTTCGGCGCCGCATTCATTCCGCTGAGCTGTAACGTGATCGTTCGCGTGCTGTCAGTTTGAAATGCCAAAACGATCATCTCATACATCAAGTCCTGACGAGCGATTGCGTCACTCTTGTCTTGCACGTCGCTCGGCAGGCCGCGATCAACGCTTGGCTTCGGTCGATTGACCCATTCCTCGGATTGAACAAGACGCTGTTCCAATTCACGGACCGACGTCATGTATTGGTCGAGCTTCTCACGATCCTGGTGACTGATCTGCCCCTGCATTCGCGACGCAGGCACGATCAACGTGTCGAGAATACTGCGACCACGCTTGAGCTCTCGCATCTCCGCCGCGACCTCTTGATCGCTGCCTCGCGTGAACAGTGACTTGAACAACTTCGTCGGCGACGTCTCGGCGGGGAGTTCAACTCCCGAAGCATTCCACGACATCGACCGTCCACTCGTCGACAGCGCGAGCGACGGGTAACGAGTTTGAAGCCCCACCTTGTCCGCAATCAGCTGGTCGATCGAAATCGTATTGCGAAAACCCGCCAACCCCGGACGCTGGGCCGAAGTGAGCCACGTCATTTCCGACGCGTGTCCGTTGTTGCCTTGCTGTTCCGGGTGCGACAAACCCGACAGCACCGTGAACTGGTCACGATGCTCGGCGATCTGTTTCAAGTAGGGTGTGAGCGCGTAGTCGCGGCCTTGCGTCTCTGGAAACAAATGCGGTCCGTGAAATCCAAGCGTTGCACAGATCGCTAGAAATCTCGGTGGCGAAACGTCACCCGCAGCCTCGCCGGCCAGAACGCGGCAACCAAGCGTCGGCGACATCACCTCAAGCATCGGCAAAGCCAGCACGGCGGCTCCCGTGCCTCGCAAAAATGAACGCCGAGCTACTGATTGGCGAGTCAACACATGGGGACGGTTCATCATATTCATGCTCGATTTCATTTCGTTCGGAAGATCTCACTCGCCACAACACGCTGCAACAAATCTCGCATGCCATAACCTTCGCGAGCATTCGATTTCACGATCTCGTCGATAATCACTCGATCGGAAAACCCCATTTCGCGTCCCGTCGCAAACGTCAACCACTTGGTCGCCATTGTCCGGCACAGCACTCCAGGTTGCGAGGCAAGTTCGTCACGAAACTGGGTGAATCCATCGAATTCTTTTCCGTTTGCGAAAGCTCCTGTGGCATCGACGGTGGGGCCCAATCGGTAACGGACTTTGAACGCACCGACGACGGTATCCACACGATCACCCTCGCCAAGCGTGCGGAATTTCTCTCGCCAACCGCCAATCGGATCAAACGACTCCAGGGCAAACCCAGGTGGATCAATCAACGCATGGCAAGCTCGACAATTGTCATTGTCACGGTGCTTGTCCAGCAACTCTCGCAAAGTCACTGCGCCACGTGTATCTGGCTCAATGCCCGGCACGCCTGGCGGAGGCGGCGGTGCATGCTTGCCCAAAAACCTTTCCGTGACATAGACACCGCGAACCACCGGTGAGGTGTTGGTTCCATTGGCCGAGACTTTCAACACACTCCCATGGCTAAGCAAACCGCCTCGAACATTTGAGTCCTCGATGGCGACGCGTCGAATCTGTGGACCCGCAACACCATCGATCTGGTAGTGCTCTGCGAGACGCTCATTGAGCATCGCAAAGTCGCTCTTAACGAGCTCCGAAACAGGCCGGTTTTCCATCACCAACTCACGAAGGTACGCTCGAGTCTCCGCCAGCATCGACCACTGCAAATACGGATCAAACTCAGGAAACAATTGTCGATCAGGACTCGTGAATTCGATATCTCGCAAATTCAGCCAGGCATCGGCAAAGTCCTCGACAAATCGCTCGCTTCGCGGATCAGCCAACAACCGATCGGCTTGCTGTTCAACGACATCGATACGCTTGAGTTCTCCCGCTTCGGCGAGTTTACGCAGTGATTCATCCGGCGTCGTACGCGTTAAAAAATACGACAATCGTGCAGCCAACGCATGATCATCAAGCCGCCCACTCGGTTCCTTCAAGAACAAAAACTCTGGCGAACAAAACACCGCAGCAACGGACGTGCGCAGTGACTCTTCAAATGTCGCACCGCTCTGTAATTCCGATTCAAACAATTCCACAAAAGGCGCGATGTCGTCTGGTTGCACCGGTCGGCGAAACGCATTCAACGCCACTCTCATTAACACACTTGTTGCATCGCTTCGCGGCGATGACGTTTCAACCTGGAACTTCGGTTGGTACGACGTACGTGTTTTGTCCTGTGGATTGCGTGGTTCGATCTCCGTGCGATTGAGCCCGTTGAAAACCAATTCATGTCCGCGTGATGGAAACTCGCTTGCCAGCGGCCCTTCAAACTCGACCCAAAGGATTGCCAAGCCTGGCCCTGGGTACAGCGCGACGCCATTCTTTTTGATCAAAAATCCCGGATCTGCCAACCCTTGCGGCGTCACCTTGACCATAAAACGCTCTTCAATCCATGCTTCCGTCTCAATGGTCGTTGCTTTTCCGGGCAACATCGTAAAGTAACCAAACGTCGGTTCGTCGGCCGCTCGAGCAAACGTTGTCGCCCCGAGTTCGAACGTGATGGGCTTGTCGGTTTGATGAGCGTAACCGTGCACACGGATACGGTATCGCCCCGCAACTTTCGTGTTCGCCTCGCGCAACATCCCCGTCGGATAGCCCGGAGCATGAAAGAACACGACCGCACCATCTTCAAGCTGATGCCATTGCGATCCAATGAATTTGTCCGCACCTTGTGATTCGCCATAAGTCGCGTGAATTGTCGTCGATTCCCGCGCCGCAGTCGTCTTCGCGATCGACGCGTTCAAAACTCGATCAATGGACGCCAAGTAGCGTTCGATTTGCACCAAAGAAAGATCCAACGACTCACCGACGTTGTCGAACTCATGAGAACGTCCATCCTCCGGCAACAACTCCGCCAAACGCAGATTCGTTCCAAATAAATCGTTCAGCGTGTTCTCGTACTCGCGTCGATTTAAACGACGCATCACTGTCCCTTTGATCGTCGAGTGATTCGCATTCAGCGATTGCCCAAGCCGCGTGAGGAATTGTCCTCGCTCCCGCTCACTGGGTTGCGGGACATCCTTGGGCGGCATCTCTCCAGCGGCAATTCGATCATAGATTCGCGTCCAAGTTGCTGCGGCGGGCACATCACGCAAGTCGCCACCGAGTTGTTGCAGATCAAACGAGCCTTCATCGGCGCCATTCGCGTGACAGTCGCTGCAATGTGACGTCAAAAACGATTGAGTCTCTTTTGAAACCAGTTCGCCATGCGCTGCTGAGCCAATCAGTGTCCCGATAAAAACACTGACGCACGATAAGAGCTTGTACATCAAGAGCTTGCACGTCCTCATGGCATGCTTGCCTTGGCGCCCCAAACTTTTTGCAACTGGGCATCACGTCCACAGTTCCATCGATAAAACTTGTACTTGTATGGGTTCTTGGTGTAGTAGTCTTGATGATAGTCCTCGGCAACGTAGAACTCCGGCGCTTCAAGAATTTGAGTATAGACTTTCTTTCTCAGCACTTTATTCACCTCGACCTTACTGGTCTCAGCCAACTCTTTTTGCTTCTCGTCGTGATAGAAGATCGCCGTACGATACTGGCCGCCCTTGTCACAAAACTGGCCGTTCGATTGAGTCGGATCGACGTTGTGCCAAAACACGCCGAGCAATTGCTCGTAGGTCACTTGCGTCGGATCGTACTTCACCTGCAGTGCTTCATAGTGCTTCGTCAGCCCCGTTTTCACTTGCTCGTACGTGGGATTCTTCACCCGACCGCCAATGTAGCCACTGGTTGTCGAAATGACGCCTGGCATGTGATCAAACGGCGGTTCCATGCACCAAAAACAGCCTCCGGCGAACGTTGCCACGGCTGTCGTTTCGGATGTCTCGCCGCCTGAATTGACTGGCTCGGGTTCGACCGACCAACTTGTGCGATTGACCAAGCATGTCGCAACAAACAACAAACTGACCATAGTGAGAGAGCGTTTCATCGTCGAAAGTGCCTCATGACAAGTGTATCGGTACATTCCGTTCGCCTCGGCGTTTGATCTACTTCGCTGGTTCAATGGGCGTGCCATAGAACGTAGCGTGGTTGAGATGAAAGATGCCGGGCTTGGTCAAGCCTAATTTAATATAGGCTGCGACGGTGCCCTCGGGTAACTCGAACGACCATTCCGCTTCGGGCTTGGCACTCGTCCAAACTTCACGCCATTGCTTGCCATCATCGCTCACCCACATCGCGAGCCCCTCGGCTCGGGCGTAGAACTCTTTGGACGTACGGTTCTCCAACTCGACGTGACGCAGTTCGGCGGGCTTGGTCAGCCGAATGACGATGTTCGTGTTCTCGGTATTTCCGTTGGGCGAGTGAAAGGCAAAATCAAATTTGCTTATCGGTTCGGGAGCAAGAAACTTCGCGGCCTCTTCACAGTAATTCGATGGGAAGTTATCGCCCAACAACAAACCTGCTCCACGAGACACTTCGGTCCAAGCTCCTTTCTTTCGTAACGGCCGATTCAGGCTGAGTTCGGATTGAATCCACCCATCTTGCAAGAACGTCATCAGATCAAGGAACTCGCCTGGCGCGATCGTTTCCAGCAACCCTTCCGGCATGCTGCTCGCTTTCATCTCCTTACGCACATCGATGTCATCCTTGGCAACCTTCTCGATTTTCCCATTGGCGATGCCGAGTGTGGTTGAATCGGTGTCTTCGCTCAGCACAAACCCGTTGATCACAAGACCGTCGACCGTTAACAGTGAAACGGTCTCATACCCTTTGGAGATCGACTCGTTTGGCCAGACAATCGAACGAATGAGATGCTCGCGACTCATCCGCGAGCCAACGTCGGTCAAGTTCGGACCAAACACTTTGCCAACTTTGCCGTGCAGGTGACAAGCGGAACAAGTGCGCTCAAACACCTTCGCGCCCGATTGAATATCTCCACCACCGGCACGGACGAGTTCGGCCAATGCCGATGCCTTGGCCGCTTCAGTCGACTCAACGTTAGCAACCGTTCTCAGCGGAATAAAAATCGCTGCTCCTGGTCCCGTTGAATGCAGGTAGTCGATGAGTAGTTTCTGGGATGCTGGTTGAAGTTCACTCAGCAACTCTGGTTTTGCAAGCACGTTGATCCAAGTCGGTTGAAGTGCCGCGAGCGTATGCTCCAGAACATAGTCAATCCACATGTCGCGAGGTGAATTCGCAACTGCGAGCACGATCTTTGTTGCCTCGAACGTGCCAAGGAAACTCGCCGCACGCAACGTCTCGAGCCTCACCCGTGGGTGCTCATCCGCGATTCCACGCCACAGCAGCGCGTACGGATCTTCGATCCAAGACCACTGGTTGCCGACAACGTGAATCGCCGCAGCACGAGCATGAAAATCCTTGGACTCAAGAATTCGGTTGACAAGTTGGGGGTCGACCGCATGAAAGGACTCTTGCAACCACAGTGCCTCGCATAAGCGGTTCGGATCGTCAGTCGTCTCAATCCAATGATCGACGGCCGCAAGCACTTCGCTCGCATCACGATCATGCAATTCGCGGCGAGCACGATAACGAGTGCGAGTTTCGTACTCCGAGAGTTGGGCCAACAGTTCTTCAACGCTCTTTCCGGCCTGTGTAACGGGCTCAAGCAGCGGCTTACCTTCGTACTCAAGGCGATACACACGACCGTGCTGGTGGTCACGATTCGGATCGCGTTGCGAGTATTGCATGTGACCGATCAGTGCGTTGCACCAATCGCCAAACCACATGGCACCATCCGGACCGATCATCGGATCCACCGGTCGGAAGAACATATCAGTCGAATCGAGTAAGTTCTCGATTCGCTTGCCAACCAGACCGGCAGTGTCAGGCGAATCGCCGACGGTGAAACGTGGCATGCCGTGCATGTTAATCACACACGCGTAAACGAACTGACCTTGAACGTCGTCTGGGAAGTGACGGGAATTCAAGAAGTCATTCCCGACCGCGGGACGCATTCCCTCGTTGTCGAAGATCGGCTGCACACTTCGACGTGAATTCACCGCCGCACCGCTGAGCAAACTCGCCCAGTGCTGTTGCGCATTCGTACCGTCGCCGATGACGCCGTTACCCCATTTGTCAAATACCAAGCACCACGGATTGCCGTAGGAGGGCGTACGGAAATGCCGCACTTTGAGCGAGCGTGGATCCCACACGTAACATCCCGAAGGACCGTGATTGCGGAACGGTCCCCACGGTGTTTCCAACGTCGTCGACATCGAAACGCCCTCAAGCATGTGCAGCAATCCGCCGTGCGAATACTCCCACGCTCCCATCGCATGGTGTGTGTCGTCTGTGGCGATCCCATCGATCACTTGAGTCACTTCGTCGGCTCGATCGTCACCGTCCGTATCTTTCAAGAAAATGATTCTTGGCTCATCAACGACGAGCACGCCGCCATCGATGAACTCGAATCCCGTGGGACAAATCAACTTGTCATAGAATGTTTTGCACGAGTCCGCGAGCCCGTCACCGTTGGTGTCTTCGATGATTAACAGCCGATCGTTCGGCTTGGCGCCACCAGGCAACCACTGCGGATAATTCACCATGCATGACACCCATAATCGACCGCGACTGTCAAAATTGATCTGGGTCGGGTTCGCCAGTTCAGGGAACTCTCGCTCGGATGCGAAAAGCTTTACCTTGAACCCATCCGGTACCTTCATTTGTGCGATCGACTCTTCCGGAGTCGGATACGTCAACTGTTTCGGTTCACGCATTTCACGAAAGTTATCATCACGCGATCCGAACATCGTTTCGGGGATAAAGACTTCACCGGTGGCGGAATCATCGGGCTGATCCGGTACACTTTTGCCCGCTGCCATATCCCAAACGTAGCGATCGCGGACCGAGACCATTTCGCGAATTTTGCGAAACTCCGTCGGGAACGTCTCGGTATCCCAAGTGCGACGCCCACCATAGACGTACCAACCGTTGAGCATTCGATAGTCTTGTTGGTGAAACCAAGACTTGTCATTGATGGCCGAGCGAAGTCGCTCAACCTGGGTCGTGTCGATCGCAAGCGACGTCGGTCCAAACAATGCCTCATCAAGCAAATCCGCGAGCAACGCGTCACCTGCTTCATTCAAATGCACACCGTTGATCGTGTACTGTGCCCCAGCGTCCGCTTGAAAGGCTTGGTTTGTGGGCGTCCACAAATCAACAACGGGATATCCATCGCTTTTCGCGAGTGCCGAAATCGCGTCCGTGTACGCTTTCAAGTTCTTGTTTTCGATCTCGCCGGATGGTTGGAGCGGGTTGCCCGTCGCTTCGAAAGCGATTGGCGACACCAATGCGAATCGAGGCTTGCGGCCATCCCGAGTGAATCGCTTCGTTTGCGCCGCGATGTAGTCGCGGTACTTCTGGATAAAGTCGCTGAGTACCTCCGGCGAACTTCCAGCAAACGATTCGTTGAAGCCAAAGAAGCACAGAAACAAATCCGGTGAATAGACCTCCAACGGATCGTCGATGAGCGTGTAATTGCCCGGTCGCTGTTGTTCGCCGACTTCGTCCGCCGGCCAACCAAAGTTGCGAACGATCGGACGCTTGTCCGCAAAGCGGAATTGCAGCTTGGCTTCGAAGTTGCCGTACAAATTCATGCGTTCGGCAAGCGAGTTCCCGACGAGAACAATTCTCTGGTTCGGTTCAATCGCTAGAGTTGCCTCCGCCTGGATCTGTTCACAATGGCCACACAGTAACGCAGCAAAAAATGTCGCGATACGGAGGAACTTTGAGGGGTATTCAGAAAACATCAGCATCGCTGGGGGTAAATGAACTGGCAGAGAGGGACCGCAAATTGCCGTCCGCTGGGTGGGAAAGGATCTCTAGGATAAACACTTCTCTCCGGCTTGTGCAGGCAAAAGATGTTCGCATTTCCGAGCATAAGCTTGGAAAACGCCTGTTTATCCGACTGAAGCGTGCAGAGACGCTGCGTTTCTGACACAGATTGGGGTCGTTGCGATGTGTCTGTCGGACGTCGGGAATTGCAGAGCGACACGAGGTGTCCAGTTATTGCCGCGAGCAATCATCCGGCGTTATGAATCTGTATCGTGATCGGCTGAGCATCAGTCGGTCGCACAAGCGGTTGATTGCAGAGGAGTTTCATCCCAATCCACATTTCGATGAATAGCCGACGTCGATGCTTATCACCATTGGGCATCACTGAAGAATGCGGACGCCTGACAAGTCTTACAAATCGAAGCTACGAGCGATAATCAGAATACAATCGTAGGCGTTCGTGACTCTAGCAGAGGCATTGCGGCTGAGCACTTACCTCGAATCTATGATCGTTTCTTCTGTGGTGTCAGCGAGCGTGGTGGAGAAGCGACCGGCGAAAGCGAGCCTTCGATTCAAGGCTCAGCGCTGGGGTTGAGCATTGTTCGTCGGATTGTTACCAACCACGGCGGTGCATGCGAGGTTGAAAGTGAACTCGGCAAGGGCTCTCTGTTTCGAGCTATCCTGCACACGTGTAGGCCGTAACAAGCACAGCGCCGTTACGGCATTTCCGCGTATATAATCGATGCCGGAACGGCGCTGCGATTGTTTCGGCCTACAGGGCACTTACCGGCCAACCCAGTGCCCATTGCAGTTGCAACTGGGAACGGTTGTAGTCAACAACGGCCCGCATGTAAGCTCGCTGGGCAGTCTCGAGAGCTTGGATCGCTTGCAGAGCTTCAATCGGCAGACCTTGGCCATCGCGTATTCGATCGATGTTTCGCTGGTAGGAATCTTGTGCACGACTGATAGCTGTTTGTGCCATTTCAACTTGTTGTCTGCGTATAGCAACTTGAGCATTCGCCTCAGCCACCTCTTGAGCGACCTGGTCCATGATCCGCAGCTTAGCGAAGTTGGCTTGCTGAACTTGGGAATTCCGCTCTCGACGAACGGCGACTTCTCCAAAACCGAGGTTACGCATCTCCCACACCATCATGGCATCAACATCATAGCGTCCACCAAAATTGTCAGCGTTGCTGCCTAGACCGCCACCGAAACTGGTAGTACTGAAGCCAAGTAGAACGCTCGGTACAAACGGAGCGTACTTATCTCGCTTGTACGCTTCGCAAGCAGCAGCCACCAAAGCTTGCGACTCTTTCAGCTCGGGCCGTGTCGAGAGTCCGGTCGCAATCAGCGTTGGCTCGTCGGAAGCTTGCGGAAGCATGTCGAGTGGAACGGCCACGGTGTCCTGTGGCAATAAGGTCGAAGTCATCGGGATACTAAGCACACGTGCTAGTCGAGTTGATGCGACTAGCTGCCGCTCCTGGACCGCCAACTGACGAGTTTGTAACAGCGCTAGCTCAGTAGCGGTTCGATCTGCATCGGATTGCAGTCCTTCGCCGGCTTCAGCAAAGTCCTCAGTCAACGACGCTAGATCGGAGGTTCGTTTAACCGCTTCAGCGATGATCTCTTGGTCCTGGTAGGCTTCGAGCAGATCAATGTAAGCGATGCCACTATTGAGGAGTTGCTGATTGAGAGTCGCGGCCGCAGCATGCCCCCGCGCCCAGGCTGTCATTTCAGCAGTTTTGGGTAAAAAAATCGCGTCGGCCAAGTGGAATTGGGCTACGACACCAGGTCGAGATGGTGACCCCGCCCCGACGGCTCCTGCGCCAAGACCGTAATTGAACGAATTGAGATTCACATCGACGATCGCACCTTGCACATCTTGATAGTTGCCATCGCGACGACGATAGTTAAAGCCAGACTGAATGCTTGGCAGCCACATCACCTTGGCTCGGTCGAGCTGGGCATAGGCTTCTTGGACTCTCCAGCGAGCGAAACCGACAACAGGATGTTGACCACCAATCATCGCTAGTGCTGTCGGCAGGTTCATTGGGACCGTCGACGCCTGATCAGCGGAGATCTCCGGCGCAGGCGTTTGTTCGATGGATTGGAACTGCACATTCGAGGCCACCACGACGTCTGCTGCTGGTGTCGTCGTACCGGACGACTCGATCGTCTCCATCGTAGGATCTGGTTCGCCAATCGTATTCAGGGGAGATACAACGTGGGAAACCGGTTGGACAGGACTGACGCTCGTAAGCGCCACAGCGATTTCACCAACCGTTGAGGGCGTAGCGACCCCTAAACATCCCTTGGATGCTGGCTGAGTCGTGGCACAACCAGCGAAAACCATCGAACCAGTCACTGCCCCGATCCAGAGTTGAAGATTTCGCTTCATATCGCTTTCCCTCAAACTCCCCGGTTTCGGGATACAAATCCGTTTGTAGCGTCTTTACTGGATTTGTTTCGACAAACGATGGGTCCGTTAATAGCGGCTGAACCGAAGGATTAGCAACTTCTAATCGCACAGCCTTAGTAACTGATCGATGCAGCGATTAAGATGGCGAGTCCTGTTTGGCAAACCTTGCCGCCTGGCGAAACGGAATCGATTGAAGCAAGTAGGCCGGAACAATCGCAGCGCCGTTCCGGGATTTGTATCCCAACGTTTCACCAACGTATTGCCGGAACGGCGCAGTGCTTGTTCGGACCTACAATTCCGGCCTACGAATCATCGGACTCCACACTGCATGCAACTCATACTTTCAGCCATGCGTCGCCCAGCGACCGTCATGGTTCTAGTCCTCAGCCTCGCACTCGGCTGTTTTCTGGCTGTCGGTCCGTCGGTATTCCAGCACTACAAATGGCCCTACCCGGCAGGTCTGCCCAAGGGCATGGAAGTCGACATTTTCCCGAAGCTGAATCTGCCGGTCATCTACGTTTGCCAGCCCTACGGTGGCATGGACCCGGCGCAGATGGAAGGCTTTCTGACGAACTACTACGAGTATCACTTTCTGTACATCAGTGGTATCCATCACGTGGAATCGCGGAACGTGCAGGGTACGGCGCTGATGAAGCTGTACTTCCATCCTGAGACCAATATGGCTCAAGCGATGGCAGAGACGATCAACTATGTGAACCGATCTCAAGCGTTCATGCCTCCTGGCACCGTGTCGCCGTTCGTGATGCGATTCGACACCGGAAGCGTGCCCGTTGGATATCTCGTTTTATCGAGTGACACACGCAGCATCGCCGAGATCCAGGACTTGGCGCTGTTCCGAGTACGTCCGATGTTCTCGAGCTTGCCAGGCGTATCGGCACCTCCACCATTCGGCGGCAGCGCACGATCGATCGTCATTACGGTCGATCCCAAGAAATTGCAATCCTACAGCATGTCTCCGGAGGAGGTGATCACTGCACTGACTAAGGGGAATACTCTCAGTCCGTCTGGCAATATTCCGATCGGTGACTCTTACCCGATCGTTCCGGTCAACTCGGTAGTTAAAGACCCGCAACAGCTCGGCACGATTCCGGTTCGCACGGGTAAGAATCCAGTTTATATCCGCGATTTGGGAACGATTGCAGACTCGGCTGATGCGCCGGCAGGTTATGCACTGGTCAATGGTCGACGGGCGGTTTACATCTTGGCGACGAAACGCGCGGAAGCTTCCACGCTCAGCGTCATCAACAACATCAAAGAATCGCTACCGAAGATGAAGGAAGCTCTCGGCGCTGATGGAGAAGGAATCGATGTTCGCTTTGAATTTGACCAGTCGCCTTATGTAACGCGCGCCGTGGGCGGTGTGGTTACCGAAGGTCTCTTGGGAGCGATCTTGGTCGGCTTGATGATTCTGTTGTTTCTTCGCGATTGGCGCAGTTCATTGATCGTCGTATTGAATATTCCCCTGGCACTCTTTTGTTCGATCCTTGCGCTCTGGATTACCGGCCAAACGATCAACCTGATGACCTTGGGTGGTTTGGCTTTGGCCATCGGTATTCTAGTGGACGAAGCGACGGTATCGATTGAGAACATCAACTCGCATCTTCAGCGCGGCGTTCCTCTGGCTCGCGCTGTACGCGATGGCTCCATGGAAACGATCGTCCCACGGTTGCTGGCGATGCTCTGTATTCTGGCCGTGTTCGTGTCTTCGTTCTTCATGCAAGGCGCTGCTCGAGCGTTGTTCGTCCCGTTGTCACTTGCAGTGGGATTCTCGATGATCGCGTCGTACTTCCTGTCCAGCACATTTGTGCCGGTCATGTCCGTGTGGTTGCTGAAGAGTTCTACCGACCATGACACACACCATGTCTCGGCATTCGATCAATTCCGTGGCGTCTACGAGAAGATTCTTTTGGGGCTTGTGAGTTTGCGGTGGTTGGTTGTACCTGCCTATCTTGCAACCTGCCTGGGACTGATTGCCTGGATTGCACCGCAGTTGGGCCGAGGTGTTTTCCCAGTCGTTGACGCCGGTCAATTTCGCTTGAGGATGCGTGCGCCCGACGGTACGCACATTGAGAAGTCGGAGGCCTTGGCTAAACAAGCATTGCAACTGATCGGCGACGAACTGGGCCAAGATAACATCGCGCTGACGCTTGGATACGTCGGCATGATCCATTCGAACTTTCCCGTGAACGCCGTCTATCAATGGTCACGCGGTCCCGAGGAAGCGATTCTCTACATCGGTTTACGCGACGAATTGCATCTGTCGGATGAAATCATGAAGGAGCGAGTACGAATTCGATTAGCTAAAGAAATGCCAGATGTTCGATTCTCATTCGAACCCTCGGACATTGTGAACGAAGTGATGAGCTTCGGCTCGCCGACACCGATTGAAGTGGTGGTGAGCGGTTCTGACTTCGCTAAGAATCGCGAGTTCGCGGAAGTGCTGCGAAAGGAACTCGCTCAAGTGCCGGCGATTCGTGATCTTCAGCTTGGCCAGTCGATGGATTATCCCACGGTGCAAGTCAACGTTGACCGTGAGAAAGCGGGCCTAGCTGGTCTGACGCCGGTCGATGTGTCTCGAGCGCTCGTGACAGCGACGTCATCTAGCCGATTCGTGGTTCCCAATTACTGGGCGGAACCGAAGAGTGGCGTGGCTTATCAGGTTCAAGTGGAAATCCCGCGTCCTGTCGTTCGCTCTCCTTATGATGTCGAAACGATTGGTTCGATGGACCAACTTGGTCGAATACCACTTCGCAAAACGGAAGAGGGACAAGTTCTCATTCGTGACGTGGCAACGCTGGAGCGAGGGACGATGCCCGGTCAATACGACCGATACAACATGAAGCGCCAAGTGACACTGACGGCCAACATTGCCGGGAGTGATCTTGGTTCGGTTTCATCGCTTGTTCAAACGGCGATTGCCAAAGCCGGCGCGCCACCAACCGGAAGCACCGTGGAACTGCGAGGCCAGATACCGCCGATGCAAGAGATGCAATCAGGCCTTTCGATTGGACTGCTTCTGGCCATCGTGGTCGTGTTTCTACTACTGACAGCCAACTTCCAATCGATCCGTTTGTCGTTGGTTACGGTGTCAACCATTCCAGCAGTCGTGACGGGGGTGGTATTAATGCTGCACTTCACCAACACGACTGTAAACATCCAATCATTCATCGGCGCAATTATGGCGGTGGGTGTTGCCATGGCCAATGCCATCTTGCTCGTGACCTTCGCGGAGAAGCGACGAGCGGAAGTCAGTGATGTGAAAGATGCGGCGGTCACCGGTGCTGGCAGCCGCTTACGAGCCATTCTGATGACTAGCCTGGCGATGATCGCAGGTATGCTGCCGATGGCCTTGGCACTCGGAGAGTCCGGCCAGCAAAACGCACCGCTAGGACGCGCAGTCGTCGGCGGACTGATTGCTGCCACATTAGCCACTCTATTTTTACTCCCTCTGTTCTTTACGATGCTGCAGTCGAAGGCAAGCCTGAAGTCGGCCTCGATGGACCCAGACGATCCCGAAAGTTTTTATTATGCAAAGTAGTTGTTTTTACCTAGGTGTTGGTCGTAGGCCGGAACAATCGCAGCGCAGTTCCGGCAATTCAAACTTAAATACATTGCGCAGATGTCGGAACGGCGCTGCGATTGTTTCGGCCTACATGTTGCTATTCGTTTCCGTCGGATGCACAAATAGAGAAGCTTCACCACCCGTCTCCGATCAAGGCGCGCAAGCGGCCAATTCGCTTGATCGCGTCACGGCTGGACCGCCAGTGAAGAAGACTCTTCAGCTCTTTACAGAACAACCTGGACGTGTTGTCGCGTTTGAGGAAACACCGATCCTCTCAAAGCTTCCGGGCTATGTGGAATCGGTTCATTTTGACATAGGCGATAAGGTTGATAAAGGACAGATTCTTGTCCGCATCAACGCGCCCGAGTACAAGGATCAACTGGAACAGAAACGTGGACTGCTGGGCCAGGCCGAGGCACAAATCAAACAAGCTGAAGCGGCCTTGGTCGCGGCGGAGGCGGCTGCGAATTCTTCGAAAGCCATGGTTTCCCAAGCAGAAGCCGGCATTGGCAGAACCGATGCCGAGTACGCACGCTGGGATTCAGAACTGAAACGGATGCAGCAATTGGTCAGTAAGGGCTCGGTGACACCCAAGCTGGAAGAAGAAACAACCAGTAAGTTCCAGGCTGCTGATGCAGCCAGAAAGGAAGCTCAAGCGAGCATTGAATCAGCCAAAGCTCGGCAACGAGAAGCCGAAGCCAATGTGCTGACAGCGAGCGCTGACATCGACGCCGCCAAAGCCAAGCTGAAAGTTGCCGAGTCGGATATCGCTCAGGCTGAAACCATGTTGACATATACTGAGCTAGTCGCACCCTTTGATGGCTTCGTTACCAGCCGTCACGTGGATGCCGGACATTACGTCCAACCAGCGGGAGCAAGCAATTCCCAACCGCTGATGACGATCGCCAACGTCGCCAAGGTACGAGTCTTTGTCAACATTCCCGAAAGCGAGGCGGTTTGGGTCGATGCCGGTTTCGAGAACTTAGAATCCGGTGATTCAGTCACCATTCTCTCTCCTTCGCTTCCAGGAGGAAAAATTGAATCACGTGTGACTCGGACGAGCCTTCAGCTCGATCCGCAAAGCCGAACGCTGTCAGTCGAGATCGACATCGAGAATCAAAAACTGAAGATATTGCCTGGTGCGTTTGTCACCACCAAGATCCTCCTTGAGAAGCGTGAAGATGTATTAACACTTCCAATTGGTGCGGTCGTCAAGACTGCCGAGGGAACCCGATGCTGTGTCGTGGTTGACGGAAAGATTCAGCATCGCCCGATCGAGCTCGGCATGCGAGTAGGCGATGAGGTAGAAATAGAATCCGGGCTAGACGTCAACGAAACCGTCGTTCTCCTGCGAGCTGGTTCACTGCAAAACGGGCAAGCCATCGAGGTTATTCCGCAAAAGTAACAGTAATTTCGCCACAGCTCTGCGAGGCCCGTTCGTCGTCTCTGGGGGCTTCGCTCGCAGTATCATCGGCGACTTTCGGATCTTCGTAACGAATCTGCATTCGCAGGTCACAAAAACCATAACAAGCGATCAGGCGTCGTCAGGCAGGAACGAAGTATTTCGCAGCCGAGAAATCAGATCATCGCGGTGTTTCACACGCATGTTTCTCGATTTTTTTGTTGTCTTGCGCAATCACTCTGCGGCGCATCTGCCTAGCTTACCGATACTGGTTATGACGATTGTATTGACGCTGAGGATCGGAAGACGAATGTCCAGTAGGCTGATCAGGGCTGTTTGCCTGAGTGGTTTGACGTGCGCCGCGCTCTATGCGATTGGTGCCGCACACCCATTGGCTGCCTTTGCTCAATCGCCGATTTCGCGCAACGACATCCTGCAACCAGCTTGGAAGAACTCTGATTGGAAGGCGAGCAAGCAAGCTTTATTTAACCAGACAACCGAGCCAACTCGATTGCCACAATCCGAGAGTAGCACGCCTCTCCATGAGGCAAACGTCGAGCTCGTTTCTAATGAAAGTCAGCTGATCCAACTGCCACAAATGCCTGCCTTGGACGGCGTTCAGCTCGAAAGTGATAGCGGTTTGGTGACGCTCGTCACGACGGACGCTGATTTGAGCGGGGTGCTGCGGATGATTGCAGATCAACATCGATTGAATCTCGTGGTGGGGCCCGACGTGGGCGGCACGGTCAATGTCAGCATTCATAGCGCCGAACTCGGTGAAGTGCTCGATGCAATCTTGGGTGTCGCTGGGTTTCGATGGAGCCAGTCAGGAAACCTGCTTTACGTGACGGGCTCAACAAATCCGACGATGGATCCGCGAACTCAGGGACGAACAGTCCAGGTCTATCCGCTGAACTATGTCGCTTCGGATGATGTTCAAATGGTCGCGACTGGGTTGCTGTCGTCGGTAGGGAGCGCCTTCGTTACGAATTCGGATACGAAAGACCAGATGCGAACGCGAGAGATACTCGTGGTCGACGACATCGCATCGGCTCAGACGCGGATCGCGCAGTATATTGCTCAAGTAGACATCGCACCTCGCCAAGTGTTGATTGAATCACACGTGCTTCAAATTGCCTTGACGAACGAAGATCGTCACGGCATCAACCTAAGGAACCTCGCCCGATTGAACGGAAGTCGCATTACGCTCGAAGGCAGCGGATTTGCGGAAGACCAAACAGGGCCGTCGATGGCTTTGCGAGTCGAAGGCAACGATATGGGCGCACTGATCGAACTCTTACAATCGCAAACGAATTCGCGAACCCTTGCGTCACCAAAACTTTCGGTGATCAATCACCAAGAAGCTCGCATCCAGATTGGGCAACGATTGCCCTACACGGTTGCTACAACCACGCAAACAACGACCGTCCAAAGCGTTGAGTTTCTCGAAGTCGGCATCGTGCTCACCGTAACACCGATCATCACCGAAGACGGCAACGTCTTGATGACCGTCTTGCCCAAAGTGTCGGGTGGAAAAATTACGGAGAACGGTTTTCCGGAAGAAGAGACAACCGAAGTATCCACCACCGTGCTGATGCCCGATGGCGGCGGCCTTGTGATCGGTGGACTGATCCGTGAAGACAATGTTCAATCGCATTCGTTCACGCCACTGCTCAACCGCATTCCGCTAGTCGGCAGACTTTTCCAGCGACATTCAGAAACAAGTCGCCGCAACGAATTGATCGTCGCACTCGTTACCCATGTGATGCCCGACGTTTGCTCGGTTCGCAACAAAGAGCGAGAAGATCTGTATTCCGTGTTGCCTGAGTATGCCCTTGAATCGCTTCGTTCGCCGATCCCGAAAGAGATCGTGATCAGCGACGAGTTGCTTGAGGTCCAGTAAACTGGGCGATTGAAGAAATTACGAGATCGGGGTTACGGCTTTTTCGCGGTGCGTTGGATACCGTCAATCATGGTTTCGGTCATTCGCGAGCGGTATTCCATCAAGCTATTGGGGCCTTGGAAACCAACGACCGTCTCGTCCCAGTCGAGTTGCTTGCTCAGCATCCGCCCATTGTCGATATCAAACCGAATGTGTCCGTTGCTGAGCTGTTGCACAACTTGAGCACGCACCGATTCGTCGTCGATTGGTGTGAGTGCTTCGCTCTTAACGAGAATTGTCGCCACGCCCGTTTGAACTTTGTCGAGCGTATACAGTTCACGAATTTTGATTGGCTTTACTTCACCGCCTTCGGTGCGAGCTTTCACTTCGCGTGGTACTGACCACGTTCCACCGATCGCGATCGCTTCATCGGGGAGTTGCAATGTCAACGAGCCCATTCCTAGGGAAGCCTTCGTTCCGCCATTGTCTTCGCGTGCGATTTCTTTGCCCGTGGCGTCGATGGTCAGCGTGGAGAGCTTTTCTCCGATTTGTTCCTCCACCGCTCGGAACTCACGCGGTGCGTCAACGTCCGACTCGCTATTCCAACGAATTTCGTCCTTCTCGCCTTGCTGTTGAGTCATTTCAACTGAATCAACAACATGGTCAAACATCATGTCGCCGTTGGATGTTGGCGAAAGCACGTCCCAGTGTCGTTTGCTGATCGTGTGGACTTGCGAGACTTCCTCTTCGCCGCGAATTCGCGTTTTGGTTTTCGCGACGTGAGTGACTTCGTAATGAATCGACTCATTCGGCGTCAGCTTGTAGCGAAGTGAATAGGTTGTCTTGTCGGCTGGGCTATTTTCCAGAACACTGGTGCTTTCTGCGGCGATGGCAATCGCGTTTGGAACAAAAAGCGATCCGGCGGTTGAGATAGCAATGGCAAGAAGGGAATAGGTACGAAACACGTTAGCGAACTCCGTTTACGCGGCACTGGGTGCGTGGACTTTTCAGTCGTCCAGGTTCGCAAAACGGAAGTTTCATGGCAAGACAAATTTATTCGTCGTCGATTCCATCGGCATCGTCGTGTCCATCGGCATCGTCTTGTCCATCGTCATCGGTCGGCCCTGGCTCCACCAGAATTTCGGGGGCTTGTGAGTCGATCAACCACAACGGGATCGTCATCGCGGCTGCGGCGTAAGCAAGGATGAGCCAAGGCGACACGTCGATGCTTGGCCAATAGCCCGATTGATGCAAGGGTCGCCACAGGGCGATTTGGAACGTCATCGCCATGGGAATCGAGATCGCAAAAGAGGCTAGCGAGCCACGCCCCGTCCATCGTCTCGCCATGAAGGCAACCAGCGAGGCGACAACGATCACGGCTGGAAGGGATTGCCAGCCGACGATGAGCGACGCCACACCAAGCATCGCAACGAGATCCAGCAACTTCTTCGTTCCGCTGCCTAGCGGATCCAACTTGGGGTCTGCGGTCGGGCACAGACTTCGCGCGAGCGTGCGTGCAAAGAATGCAGCGGCGGCAAGTGAGCAAACAACACGCACGAGCGCACTGAGTCGCTCATTGCCAGCATTAGCAGCATTCATAGCGGCTGTCGACGTGACCTGCCAAGGCACAATCCCCAGCGGTGGAAATGCCACGAGCGGAACGAGTGTCACGGCGATCGTGAATGCCATGAGTCGCATCGGGATTGGCTTGCCGTCCAAGCGAATCAAACCACAGGCGAACAGGGTGCAGATCGCAACCACGTGATACAGCAACAACGAGAGCTGGGGCATCGAAATATTCGGAGCCCAAATCGGACCGTAATAGCCTGCGGATCCATACAGCGGCAAACTCAGTCGGTACAACTCCGTAATGCCAACCACGGTGACACATGCCCCGACGATGGCTTCGACAACCGGATACCGAGCCGAGATCGGCAACCGGCATGTCCGACAACGTCCGGCCAATGCGAGCCAGCCAAAGACGGGGAAATTATCGCGAGCCGTAAGCTGCGTTTGGCATCGCGGGCAATACGATCGCCCATTGATCGATTCACCTCGCGGCATTCGCCATGCGACGACGTTCAAGAAACTGCCAACGCTCGACCCAACCCAGAACAACCACAAGAACACGGTGACGTCGATCAGCCGCGGAAGAATTAACTCGGCAAAGTGGTAGTGTTGGTACCAAACGGATTGCAACAGAGCTAAGCCAAATACGTACGCGGTGATCGCAGCAAGCACTGTCGTGACGGCGATCAAAAGCGGTAAGCGGCGTTGAAGACTGCGACGGAACACGGATCGGGTGGTTGAAGGTCGAATTGAGTGGCAGCACAGTGGCTCAGGACAAAACCGGCTCAGGACAAATTCGGCTGGACGAAACGCTACCATGACTGTTGACTGGGCGGCACTAGCCAAACCCAAAAGCGGACGTCGACTTTTTAACTTCTGTTATTTCATCCGTATCTCACCTGCGCGTAATCGATGCTGCCAGCCCGTGTTCATGCTGCGAACGATCGTCCGATACGCCAAAACGGCGAATATGTTCTGTATTGGATGATCGCATTTCGGCGGACGACTTGGAATTTTGCACTACAGCATGCGATCGACCACGCAAAAAAGCTGGATAAACCGCTCGTCATTTTCGAGCCGCTGAGGATCCGTTATCCATGGGCCAGTGACAGGCTGCATCGGTTCGTGATCGAAGGAATGCGGGACAACGCGGCGGCTCTCGAAAACAAACCGGTCACCTATTACCCGTATGTTGAACCGACTGCAGGGGCTGGGACGCCACTCCTGAATGAGCTGGCCAAGCGAGCGGCAGTCGTCGTGAGCGATGAGTATCCGTGTTTTTTTCTGCCGCGGATGATCGATGCTGTCCAAGGCTCACTCGAGGCGCGACTAGAACTGGTGGACAGCAACGGCGTGATACCGCTGCGAACGGCAGATCGGACATTCACGGTCGCACACAGCTACCGACGCTGGATGCAGAAAAACATTTTGGATGCGTTGTGTGAACCGCCCAAGGCCGATCCGCTAGCACGCGTTAAACTGCCGCTTCTCGACAAGTTGCCCGTCTCGATTACACGACGCTGGCCAGCCGCAAACCTCGCCAAACTGCTTGATCACAGTGGTATAGAGACGCTTCCCATCGATCACCAAGTCAGTCGCTGTGCCGAAACCCCGGGCGGCCAGTTCGAAGCGGCTCGACGATTGGATCACTTCATTGACCGAGTGTTGCAAGTCTATCACGACGACCGCAATCATCCGGACGAGCACGCGACCACGGGACTCAGCCCACACCTGCATTTCGGCCATATCAGTAGCCATGAAATTGTCTCGCGAGTTTTTGAGCACGAGCAATGGACACCCGACAAAGCCGCCAAGCCAAACGGCAAGAATCACGGTTTTTGGAATATGAGCGAGCCAGCCGAGGCATTCCTGGACCAACTCCTCACATGGCGCGAAATCGGGTTCAACATGTCGTTTCGGCACCCCGACACTTATGACAAGCTCGAGTCGTTGCCTGGATGGGCCTACACGACGCTTCGCGAGCATACGGCCGACAAGCGGCCGGCCCTTTATTCCATCGAGCAATTCGAGCAGGCTGAAACACACGATGAAGTTTGGAACGCGGCCCAACGACAACTGGTTCTCACCGGCGTGATGCACAACTACCTGCGGATGCTGTGGGGCAAGAAAATTTTGCATTGGACACGGACGCCGGAGGAAGCTTTGGCGATCATGATCGAATTGAATAATAAGTACGCTTTGGACGGACGCGACCCAAATTCGTATTCTGGGATTTTCTGGGTGTTGGGGCGTTACGACCGTGCGTGGGGACCAAAACGGCCTGTTTTCGGCAGTATTCGTTACATGACCAGCGACAGTACCCGGAAGAAATTGCGACTAAAACAGTATTTACAGCGGTTTGGGTCGTTCGGTTAAGCCGCCAAGACTTGCGGCGAAAATGGTGAGTAAACCGCTCGAAAGGCCTTGCTGTAATGGCCGCAGATCGATAAATTCCCACGTTCCTCGCTGCAAACAAGGCGAGCGGTTTCCGTCTTCACTCATTAACCCCAGTCGTTTTCCGTGGTGGCTCAACGAACTTTCATGGCCAAGCCAGGCCAAGTCCCAAAACATTGGCACATCGTGGACGCGTCGGACGAGATTCTCGGCCGTCTTGCGAGCGATATTGCTGTGATTTTGATGGGCAAGCACAAGCCAGAATACACCCCGCACTGTGATTGTGGCGATTTCGTCGTCGTCACGAACGCTGATAAAATTGCGATGACGGGACGTAAGATGGAAGTGCGCCACTTCACTTGGTATACCGGCCATCCACGCTTGCGTCTGGAAAGCTACGGCGATCGCCTGGAGCGAAAACCAGAAGACTTGATCTATCATGCCGTTCGTCGCATGTTGCCAAAGAACAAGCTGGCTTACCAAATGATCAAGAAACTCAAGATTTACGCGGGTGACGAGCATCCACATGCTGCTCAACAACCTGTTGAACTCAAACGCACAAGCAAGAAGATCGCTAAAGCCTAGGTTTGGTTTTTCGCTCAATGGGCAGGTTGCCCGACTCGTATTACTTCCATTTTGAATCCCACTTTTAGCAACGTCTGAGTACATGGTCGCGGTCAAGAAGGACAAAATTAACGGCGATTTCCTGGGTACAGGCCGCCGTAAGAGCAGTGTCGCTCGCGTTCGGGTTCGTCCTGGAAGCGGCAACA
>JBGSNA010000271.1:0-11005 GCA_041739875.1 Pirellulaceae bacterium | reverse complement strand
CTTGCAAGGTCGCGATTTCTCGAATCCGTCCGGCCACAGCACCATACATCATGTTCAGACCAGCAAAAATCCCTGCCGCCGAAACCAACAATACGACGAACCATGCCAACATGCGGACTGGTTTGTAATGCTGTTGCAACGAGGCGTAGTAATCGGTCTCGCGAATCGCCCGCAGTTCCAAATCAGTCCGTTCTTTGCAAAACAACTGCACCTCCGCTGGCGAACTCGCCGGAGACAACAACATCGCGACCAAGCTCAAGTCTTGCCGCTTGGTTGCCGTCTGAAAGTTTTCCAGTCGGCACCAGATTTCCGATTCGTAGGCCGCACCGCCAGCCGCGAATCGACCGCTAATCTTCCACGAGCGTCCTTCAAACTCGACGCTTTCTCCGATCGCCATCTCTTCGTCTCCAATGCCCAATTTTGCCGCAGCCAATCGACCGACGATCACTTCTCCATCGCGTGGCCACTGCCCGTCGATCAACTTGACGCCGCGACGCACCAACGGAGCCGCAACCTTGACGCCGCGCACCAACCCCAAACCACCATCTCCGTCCGTCGTCTTCACTCGAGTTCCCAAATACAACTCGGGCGAAACATGAGTGACCCCGAATCGTTTGACGCTGCCATCCAAACTTGCGGTCAACAGAGCAGGCGTTCGCGCCGCGATCGATGAATTTTCGATGTTCTCTTCTGAGTTCACTGAATAGACCAACACAACATCTTCGTCACCGCTCACTGCGAGCGATTGTTCGAGTCCGCGAATGAATCCCACGACAACGAACACCAGCATCACGACCGTTGCCAAGGCAACGAGCGTCAATGCCGTCCGTACTGGCCGTCGAGCCAGATTGCGAACACCGTATTCCCAGGGGAGAAGCATGGGCAAGGTCAAGAGTTGAGAGCCAAGAGTTCAGAGCCAGAAATGTCTAGCCCGTAGAAATCTATTCTTGGTTCAGATCAACCAGAATTGATACGCAATGCGCGCATCGCGACCGCAAAAACATTGCCCTGGCAGGACAACAGATCGCCGCTTGATGAAAGAGGATGAATCGATGCCGAAATGGCCGGTTAGCGTCTGCGGTTGCACCCAGGCAACAAAATGCTCGATCAAGTCCGGCAACTGAACTGCGGCCTCTACCACCGCACCTTCGCAGATACAGTTCTGGCACCCGCAATCGTCGCCACAGGGCTCCGGCACTTGAGAAACCGGAGCCTCAGTATCATGCGAGCAGCAAGAGCAATCTGCTGGCGCACATTCCTCACCCGTCGTAACTTTCGCTTCACACGAAAGACAACGCACTGGACACGTCAATAGGTTGACGATCAGTAGTAAGGCGAGGAATGGAAATTTCATATTGTCAAGGCTACTTCAAATCGCCGTTCTTCGCAAGATGAAGCCCAGCGTGTCGAATCTGCATGAACTGCATGGAGTCTACTTCTTCGGAGGTTCATGCTCGTGGTCGTCGCCTGCCATTCCTGCATGGCGGAGTTCCTCGACCTTGGCGAGCGTCGCTGCGGGGTTGGCTTCGGCTTTGGCGACGCAGCCTTTGCAGCACAGGAAGACCGGCTTGCCGTCAAGTTCCAATTTAATCGGTGCCCCCATGCCCATCTTCATGTGCGTGAGCGGGAACAACCTTTTCCTGAGCGAATACAGGTAAAGCAATGGCACCCAAGAGCAAGCCCGCGACAAAAAATCCGCGCAATTCTGACAATTTCATCATTTGAACTTTCGAAAGAGACTCTAAAACGACCGTCAACCTACGGCAGTCAACAATCACGCCTTTTCCTAAATAAGTGTCGACTAGCGAAGATTAGTGTTCCCCAAAACCGGAATATGAAACACGAATCTTCGCCAGTTGACACTAATGAAAACCACATGTGTACGTTCATTAGATGTCTCTGGTCATTCGATCCTTCATGCATTTTCCGAAATAGATTTGTCACCATGAATCTTTCGCCAACGGGCGGCACGGACGCGATAGAACAAGACTGGCAGCAGCAAGTCAATTACTTCATCGGCAACCAAAATACCACCCAGCACTGGCGCGGCCATCGGTTGCATGATTTCGGAACCAGTGCCGCTGGCCCAAAGCATCGGCGCCAGTCCGATCATGGTTGTCAACTCGGTCATCAGCTTGGGACGCAGCCGATGAACGGCTCCTTCCATGACGGCTTCGCGAACCTGCGGCAACGTCAAATTCTCCAAGCCGCCTCGTTTCTCAATCGCTTCACGCAAGTAGACCAAGATAACGAGACCACCTTCGGTGGCCAGACCAAAACAGGCGATGAATCCGACCCAGACTGCGACACTGAAGTTGTAACCAAACAGGTACTGAAACAAGATGCCGCCGAAGATCGCGCCGGGGACAGTCAGACACATCACGATCAGCGTATCCGCCAGATCATGATAGACGACGAACAACAAGACGAAGATCGTCAGCACGACGGCCGGAACGATCATCGAAAGTGTGCGTCTGGCGCGGAGTTCATGTTCAAATTGCCCGGTCCATTCGATATACATCCCTGCTGGCATGGCAACGGATGAGTTGACTGTCGCCTGGGCTTCTTCGACAAACCCTATGATGTCGCGGTCACGAACATTCAATCGAACGTAGGAACGCAGCAGACCGTTTTCACTGCGGATCATTGACGGTCCTTGCACGATGCGAATCTCGGCCAATTGCGACAGCGGAATTTGCAGCGGAATGAGCGGCACGGCGCTAGCCGCCGGTATCGAAGCAGCGGTGGCTAGCGCCATTCCGCTCACATTGGAACCGCCAGTCATTCCGCTGCCGCCGCTCGACGCGGCGACTAGCAAATTCTTCACCGATTGTTCATCGTCACGAAAAGCTCGTGCATAACGAATTCGAACTGGGAAACGCTCGCGGCCTTCGACCGTCATGGTGATGGCGCGACCACCCAATGCCGTTTCGATCGTGTCTTGAATGTCGCCGATGTTGACTCCAAAGCGAGCCGCACGTTCGCGATCGATGTCGATTTCCAGATAACCTTCGCCGACGACTTGATCCGCTGATACGTCAACCGCACCGCGAAGCTTCTTGAGCACAGCCGCGATCTCGATGCTCTTCTCCGAAATCCTGTTGATATCGTCACCGAAGACGCGCACACCCAACATCGTGTTGACACCGGTGGCAAGCATATCGATGCGATTGATAATCGGCTGCGTCCATATGTTACCCCAGCCCGGCATTCGCACGACGCTATCGATTTCATTCAGCAGCGTCGATTTATCCTTTTGCCAAAGGAACAACTCGTCAGCAAACGGCTGTTCGAGCTCCGCTTTCAATTCAGTGAGCGGCACGGCGCTCACGGGACCAATCCACTCGTCCGTTTCCGACAGCTTGGTGCGGATGTGGTCGATCGCAAACTGATTGACCATCGGCACGGCGGCGTCGTGTAGCCGCCAATTCAATTCTTTGATAAAGGTCGTCCATCGTGTTTCGCGTACCATAGAAACGTGATCGAGCACTATCGTCTCGAATCTTGGGCGCGATCCACCAAGCAGCTCGCCTGTCGATTGAATAACGCCGCGAATTATTCCAGGTTTGAGTGCGTTCGGATCAACGCCTTCGGCGCGTCGGCCTTGTTTGGCTAACTGCTCACGGACTTGCGAGAGTATCTTTTGAACGATCGCGACATCTGCGTACCGCGTCAATTGCTTTGCCAGTTTGTCAGCGTCTGTGAGCGGAAGGGCGCTAGCCCCCAGTATATCGTTGTTGTCATTTGAAGAACGGGCGGCTAGCGCCGTGCCGCTCACTGGAAGCAAGCTGCGGTTTGCTCGCATCAACTCAAGACTCTTGTCAATCGCTGCCTTGAGCAAGTCCGGAGCAAGTTGTTCTTCGAATAGATTTTGCTCCTGCAAAATCATCAGACGCATCATGGCGTCGAAGTCTTCCAAGACCAACATCGTCACGTCCGCCGTCAGTGGTCCTGTGAGCGGAAGGGCGCTAGCCCCCGGCGCGTGATCGCCGTCGATGTCGGAACCGGCGGCTAGCGCCGTACCGCTCACGTAGCCCTCCTCGTATAGCGCTCCAAACACGCGGCCAACTTGCCGCAGTGCATCTTCGTAACGAAGTTCTCGCTTGGGCCACAGCTTGCGATCTCGCAAATTGATGACCGTCTCCACCATGTCCAGCGGAGCCGGATCGGTCGGGGTCTCAGCGCGGCCGGCTTTTCCTACGACCAATTCAACTTCAGGGAACGCACGAATCTCGGCATCACGAGCTTTCAAGTCGGCAGCCACTTCCGTTACCGATGCACGCGGGATCGTTACCGGCATATCGAGGATCGAACCCTCGTTAAGCGGCGGCATGAATTCTCGTCCCAATGGAACCATCGTTTGTTTGCCGATCAGCGCCAGCACGATCAGGCTGCCCAACATCGCAGCCAATTTCAAATACTGACGAACAGATGATTGCTGATCCCACACCGACCAAGCGGCCATGGTGAGTGCCAATGTCAATGCGACAAAAAATACAGGTCTTGAACCAGTGGGAATCGAACCCAGAATGCAAATCGTTGAAACCGTCCAGACAACCGGCCAGGGGTGATCCATGACATAGTTCAACACCGGTCGGTAGATTTCGATCACGCGACGCACCAGCCAACTATCCGACTCATGGCGAATCCGTCCTCGCAACATCCAAGGGATGATCGCGGGAACGAGCGTGATCGCTAAAATCGAAACGCCGATCAGCGCGAACGATTTCGTGTAGGCCAAGGGATGAAACATCTTGCCTTCCATCCCCGTCAGCGCAAACACGGGAATGAAGCTCAGAATCATGATGGCGAGTGAAAAGAAAATCGGTCGCCCCACCGTTCGCAACGCCGGCGTCAACAGCGCTCGCGTGTCACCGGAAACTTTGTCACTACCAAACTTTTCGTGCAGCGTATGTGCCCCTTGATCCACCATCACGATTGCCGCATCGACCAAAACGCCGATCGAGATCGCGATACCGGATAGCGACATGATGTTGGACGATATGCCAACTTGCCGCATTAAGATGAATGAGATCAGCACCGACATCGGCAGCATGATGCAAATGATGAGGGCACTACGCAAATGCCACATGATTAAAAAGATAACGGCACTTGCGACCAAACATTCTTCGATGAGCGCCCCGCTGACTGTTTCGACGGCGTTGTGAATCAACTCGGTGCGGTCGTAGAACGGGACGATGCGAACACCGTCAGGGAGTCCTGATTGCAATTGTTCGATCTTCGCCTTGATACGATCCGTGACGACAAGCGGATTCTCTCCGAAACGCATCAGTGCGACGCCACCGACCGCTTCGCTGCCGTTCTTTTCCAGCACGTTGCGTCGCTGGCTGGAACCGAATTGCACTGTGGCCACTTCGCGGACATGGATCGGCGTGCCGTCGATCGACTTGATCACCGTCTGTTCGACGTCGGCCAACGATTCAATCCAGCCCGTACTGCGGACTAGATATTCCGAGTTGCCTTTCTGGACGACACGACCGCCGACCGAGGAATTGGAACGGGCGATCGCAGTGTAGAGTTCTCCCAGGGTGACGCCGTAGGAACGGAGTTTGTTCGGATCTACGTCGACTTGATATTCGATCGGGAATCCACCGACCGAGGCGACTTCGGCCACGCCGGGAACGCTGTAAAGCTGGTAACGCACATACCAATCCTGGATCGCGCGCAGTCGTCCGATGTCATACCCGTCGCCTTCGACGGTGTACCAATAGATTTGACCTAATGCTGTTGTGTCAGGAGCCAAGTAGGGCTCGACCTCACCGGGCAAGAATGTCGCGGCGACCGAGAGCTTTTCGAGGACTCGTTGTCTCGCGAAATAGAAGTCGACACCTTCTTCAAAGATGATGTTTAACATCGAGAAGCCGAATTCGCTAGTCGCGCGAATCGCCTTTACCCCCGCAAGCCCTTGCAGGTTGACGGACAGTGGATAGGTGACTTGGTCTTCGATTTCTTTCGGACTTCGCCCAGGCCAATCCGCAAAGACGATGACTTGGTTTTCGGATAAGTCGGGAATCGCATCAACCGGAGTATTGATCGTCGCATGCAATCCCCAAACGGCCACGCCGATCGAGATGAAAATCACGACTAGCGGATTGCGGATGGAGTACTCGACGATGCGTTCAATCATGCCAAGATCTAGAAATGCCGGAGAGAGGAATTTTGGAACACTAATTTTCGCTAATTGATACTAATAAAAAAATAAGGACATGGGCAGAAGCATGTAAAATACCAGCGACAACCGGCATGAATTATTGTTATTTAGCGTCGATTGGTGTTTCCAAAGCCCTCTCCTCGCACCATCAATGTTTCCCATTCTTCTCACGCCAGCGACGGATTTGTTCGAGCATCTTGTCGGCGTTCATTTTCACCCCGTTGATGCAGGCTTTGCAGCAAACGAAGACGGCATCGTCGCCAACTGTCACCGTCAATGGTTTACCCATTGATCCAAGCGGCTCCATCGTGACCGGACAGAGCACTTGCAGCTTTGCGAGCTTCTGGTCTTCGGGTGAGAGCTTAGCAATCTCCGCCAATCCGTCTTGAGTTAATCGCGAGGTCGAAGCATCGATCGAGGAGGCCTCGGCTTGATCATCGTTCATTGGGCTCGTTGCATTCGGAGTCATCGTCGCTTTGCTGCTCTCGCCTTCACCACTCGATTGGCCACCACTGGAAGGCCCACCACTTGCGCCGAAATAGCTTGCCGATGCGGCGGGATTCAATCGCGTTTCGGCATCAATTAAGAAAGCCCCGGCAGCAGCCACTTGGTCGCCCGGCAACAAGCCAGAAAAAACGGCGTAGTATCCGTTCGACTTCGGGCCCAACTCAACCAAGACGCCTTCGTAGACACCTTCTTCTCGTTCGACGTAAACGATCTTCTGGTCGCCTGTATCGATCACCGCTGTTTCAGGAACCGCCAGAACGGCGGTGTCGGAAATCGTGCGAATGCGTGACACATACTTTTTAGGTTCCTTGGCCACGGCGCTTTCGCAGCCAGCGCAACATAGATACACGGTTTGACCGTCGGATTGAACCGCAACGGGATCGCCCATGCTGCCGAGTTTGGCACCGGTGACGGGACAGACGGCTTGCATGGCGATCGCAGCTTCAGCATTCTCAGGAACCCTTTTTGTCGAGGCCAATATCGTCTCAAACGGCTGTATCTTTTGCACGGGAGTCGACAATGTCACGTCTGCATACATGCCCGCTCGCAACTTTCGGTCGCTATTGTCGACAGTAAAGCGAATGCGGTTGGTGCGAGTTACCGGGTCAAGCTCGGGATAAATCAGGCTAACAGTCCCGGTGAACTTTTGAGTTGGATAGGCTTCGACAGTCGCCTCGATTTCTTGACCCGCTTGAATCATGCTCAGGTCGCGTTCATACACGTCGGCTTCGATCCAAACTGCGGCAAGGTCAGCGACTTCAAACAGCATTTGACCGGGTGTAACCGTTGAGCCTTGCTGCACCATCTTTTGGATGATGAAACCCGTTGCAGGAGAACGAATGATGACACGATATTTGCCGTCGCTAGTTCGCAACATCGAATCGATTTCTTGATCATCAATGCCGAGCAGTCGCACTTTCTCACGCGCGATCTTGCCGAGATTGCTGTTGGAGATTTGATTAGCGATCTTTAACTCTTGAACGGCTGTGTAAAGTTCCGGACTATAGATTTCTGCCAATGCATCGCCTTCCTTGACTCCCTGGAATGTTTTGTCGACGAGCAATTTTTCGATGTAGCCACCGATGCGGCTGACAATTTGCGATTGATGGCTTTCGTCATAAGCGACCACGCCGACCGTGCGGATCGACATTTCCATCGGCCTGAGTACAATTTCGCTGGTCCTAATTCCGGCCATGCGAACGCGATTGGGTGACAGGCTGACGCGACCTACCACGCCGGGTGGCAGGATCATCGGAGCTCCCTTTTTGCGGAGCGAGAGCGGCATTCCACAGATCGGGCACTTCGGCACCGAACCGTTGGGTTCGAGGCTTTCGCGAATGACCGACGGGTCCATCGGGCAATAAAACTCAGAGTCACTGGCGACGTTATTTGCCGTCGATACGTCAGGTTTGGTGTAACGGTCCCAGTAGTTTTGAATCGTATCCCAATAGCCAACGACGAAGCCGATCGCGACCAGGACCGCAATGAAACGCAGCCGTACTTCGATCATTCGCAGCGTGAACCAAACAGCAGCGAAGCGAGATTTTTTAGGTGGTGATGTCATGGTAGTATCGTATTATTTTGGATTCTCGTGAGCGATTGGGCGCTAGCCCTCGGCCCTTCCGGGTAAAGTGCGACGCACCGGCGGCTAGCGCCGTACCGCTTACAGACTGGCCATTAATGTCTCGATTTCCGATTCGCCTCGCAGACCCATTACCGTGATTTTACTATGGGGTCGATTGAAAGAAATCGTTGCTGTACCGTCAATCGTGACCTGTTGAACTTCGTGGTCGCCTCGCTTGACCAATTGAACCGGCAAATTGCCGAAGCTGACCGCTTGCGACTTGCAGTGTTCGAGCACCAGGTAAGTCGTTCCATCCGGACGTTCGCAAACGCACGCGATACAGTGACAACCACCTGGACCGCAAATGCATTGCCCTTCGGGGCACTGGCAAAACGGGAACGCAAATGTTTTGGTCGAGGCAACCATCGCGTCGCCGGGTAAAGTGTGTTTTCTCGCGGCAGTGCTGACGTAAGTCGCTCGCCCAAAATCAGCATCGACGTCAGCGAGTGCAACACCTTTAAACGGGAACTGTTTCTCCAGTGCGTTCAAAGCCGCAGCGGTGTCGCGTTGATAAAGCTCCAACACAGGTTGCAGGTCGACGGCGGCTACCGATGCCTGGCTCGTCGTCGGAGGAGTCTCATGATTGGGTGTCATCATGTTCGCGATAACCAGAACGGTTGCCGCAAGCGCGACGATCGCACCGGTGAGCGTTTTCCAGTTTGGTGAGCGAGCGGTGGCTACCTCTAGGTTCCGATGGATCGGAGAAGAACCGGCGGCTAGCGCCGTGCCGCTGACGGAATGGTCGAGCTTATCCGCGATCGTTGCCCAGGCTGGCGGCTGGCCTGCCGAATCGACGTGGGCGCGAGCGAGATTGCTAAGGTGCTTGAACTCGCCAAGCTCCTTAGTGCAAGACTTACATCCTGAAAGGTGCTGCTCAACCTGAGCCGCCAACGCTGGCAATATTTCGCCGTCCATGTAAGCAGATAGTTGATCGCGGACAAAGTTACAATTCATAGTCATCATTACGGCTCCCCACCGAGGTTCAGTAGCGGGTCGCGCAACTCCCTCCGCGCTCGATTCAATCGCGAGCCAACTGTGCCCTCGGGGATTCCGACAATCTCGCCGATCTGTGCGTAAGATAGCTCGTCCACTTCTTTCAACTGAAATACCAATCGCAATTCAGGTTCAATTCGTTCCCTCGCACGCGCCAATATTTCGGAAAGTTCGCTCGCCAACGAAAATCGATCGCTCGTTGTTAGGTTCTCGTGCGACAGCGGCCGAGTTTTCATGACACGTCGCCCCCGCTTTCGCAGGTGCTGGAGCGCTTCATTGACAACCAGCCGATGTAACCAAGTCGCATATTGTGCTTCGTGACGGAACGACGGCAGGCGATCGAATAGATGCAGGATCGCATCCTGCATCACATCTGCTGCGTCTGACTCGCCGACGATTCTTCGGACCGTCCGCAAGACTCGGCCACCGAAAGCTTCGTAAATCTGTCTTGGCGCATCGCGATCCCCGACCGCCGCACGGCAAATGACTTCCTCCTCGATTACTTCGTCTTTGCTCGACATTCGATCTCCGGTTTTCGTGTGACCGCAGACACACGCGGAAATCTACGTCACTAGGTTCGATGCTCGCTAAAAGTCGATCCTTCACGGCGAGCGGCGACTTTCTTTATTTTCGCGAACAATCACTTTTGCTGACCTCTCAGTTCTGCGGATTGTACCCGCCGTAACCGCCATGACGGATATCGCGGCGAAACCACCGTCACAGTTCCGATAACTGTCAATGGGATAGGCTGGTCGAATCCACCAAGGCGTTTTCAAACTTTGCTCGATTTCCGCGGGGCTTGGTCACGCGTAAAACTACTTATGCAACTGATACTCGGACCAGAAGTTGATCGCCAGAAGCCTCACGCTAAGGTCGTAAAAGGTCCTACAGCTTGATCAGCCTACGAGCGTTAGCTCTCGGTTATCGAGAAAACCGGACGCTAACGCTTTTCGGCTGATTGAATAGCGCCGAATCATCTTATGCAATGTACTTGCCACCCCACTCTTTTGGAAAGAACACGATGAAGACCAAAAATGTCTTACTAATTACCGCAGTTGTTTTGGCATCCAGTCTGCTCCTGGATACAAACGAGGTTCAGGCTCAAGGCTGGCGAAACTACATCCGTGGCTACAGCAACCGAGGACTAAGTGCCCGCGTTTACAGTTACCCGACATACCGTGGTTCTGTGTACTCGAATCGCTCCTACGGAAATCGATCCTACAGCCCTTATAACAACTACTCGTCGCGTTACGGCAACTATGGTTCTTACGGCTATCCGAGCAGCTACGGCTATCGCAGCAACTACGGCTATGGTCCGAGAGTCGGTATCAGTTTTGGTTTCGGCAACCGCGGCTTCGGCGGCTACCGTGGCTTTGGATATTGAGTTTTGATGGAACCACGAAAGCCCAAAGTTGTGGCTTGGATGCGCGAGCAATTAAGACTTGAAGCGTTCGCAACGGAACTTTTTGCGTAATGTAGAGTGCTGGCAACATCGGGTGAGCGACGAAAAAAGAGTGGCGGATTCAACCACTTAGCAAAGGATTGATCGATGTCCATCAGCCGCTTGCTAACATGGCTTGGATCGCTAGTCGGCTTAGCTCCGCACCGCTTTTGGCACCCAGCTTGCGTTTGATATTTTCGCGATGCGTATCGATCGTGTGCGTGCTGAGTAATAGCTGCTCGGCGATGGAACCTGTAGTAACACCCGC
>JBGSNA010000251.1:0-2020 GCA_041739875.1 Pirellulaceae bacterium | reverse complement strand
GGTTGCGATTTCGCCCGTCGATGGTGCAATCTACTTTGGCATTGGTGTTAAGGACTACAACAAAGCGTATCAACTGGACGAGAACGGCAAGTCCCAGTTCAACCTCAACACCGAACGAGGAACCATTCAACGGATCTCGCCGGATTTATCTGAAAGACATACTGTTTGTACCGGAGTTCGCTTCACGATCGGACTCGGATTTGATGAGCATCAGGAACTGTTCGCAACGGACCAAGAAGGTGCGACTTGGCTGCCAAACGGCAATCCTTTTGATGAACTCCTTCATATCAAATCGGACCGACACTATGGTTTTCCACCTCGTCATCCCAAGCATTTACCAAACGTTTTCGATGAACCAAGCCTTTTTGACTACCGACCACAGCATCAATCTGCCTGTGGTCTCGCCTTTAACTTACCAACGAAGGCCAATGGTCCAACATGGGGACCTCCGAATTGGTTTGGCGATTTGTTTGTCTGTGGGCAATCGCGTGGAAAGATTTACCGAACTCGGTTGCTTCGGACCAGCGACGGCGAATATGTTGCAACCAATCAGTTGATCGCCTGTTTGGGAATGCTCACAGTTGATTGTTGCTTGTCACCCCAAGGTGATTTGCTAGTCGCGTGTCACAGCGGTGGGCCGGATTGGGGTTCGGGGCCCTCGGGGCTTGGTAGGATTTTCAAACTGAGGTATCGCGATTCGCAACAGGGACAACCAATCGCGATTTGGTCATCGGCTCAACGCGAGATCCGTGTTGAATTCGATCAGGCAATCGATTTGGAAACTCTCAAGGAAGTGACGAAGAAGACGTCGATTGAGTTTGGGGAATACGTTTCGGCGGCCGATCGACTGGAAACGATCCGCCCGGGCTATGCCGTAACGAAACTGCAGCAAGCTACGCCCCGTGAGTCGCTTCCGATCCACTCTGTCGGCGTTACTCCTGACCAGCGCACCTTGATCTTTCAAACCGAACGGCATCGCAAAGCCGTTCATTATGCTTTGAGTCTTCCCGGACTTAGTCGTGACGATCAAAGTCCGCAAGCGTCGGCTATTCCACAACTACCAGCCATCGATCTTGCATATTCATTGCAAGGTATTCAGGTGGACTGGCGTTCTAATGATTCTTCGATTTCCAATTGGCAAGGATGGCTACCACATCCCAATTTCGACTTGGCGAAGAAACTAACGCTAGGACAACGCCATCCGGAAGAGCTTTGGAAACGGCTCGAACGGCCAGGTGTCTTGACGATGTCGATGCAACTCGACGCGCGAGGGCTCTTTTATCCGAGTGTCCAACCCGGTTCGGCTCTCGACTATCCACCCGAAGAAGATCAGTTCATTGCGGAGTCTTCATTTTCGTTTAAAAGTTCGCATCCATTCTCGTGGGGTACTTCGGTTGGCGATTTAAGGCCAGCAACTCAACGGGCAGAGAGCTACTTCGGACAATCGATTCTTCCTTCGCGAGCAACTCGTGCAGTGCCCTTGGTATTGCGATGCGAGACTGGCGTCGGAACTAACCTTTTGAATGTTGATTGGTTAGCGAAGCTTTCGAATGAAAACATTCGTCGTGGGTCATTGCATCTCAATCGGTTTTTGCTGCCTTGGGCAGAAATGGAATCGTCGGAAGAGACAAAGGCTGTGGATGCATTGATTCCCCAACTTGCCGATGCCAATTGGGGACGCGGTCGACGGCTTTTTTACGGCGAGCAAGCAGGGTGCTCGAAGTGTCATGCGTTAAACGGAAAGGGGAGCGCCATTGGCCCTGATCTTTCGAATGTTATCCATCGTGACTACGAATCGGTTTTGCGAGACATCGTGAAGCCGAGCTACGCAATCAATCCCGACTACATCACTTATTCCGTGCTCTTACATGATGCGCGCGTTTTAGTCGGTGCTCTACGCAGCGAAGGAGAGCAATACTCACTCAGTGATCGAGAAGCAAAGACGACGCATTTTCGGAGAGACGAGATCGACGAAATGAAGCCATCCAAGCTCTCAGTAATGCCAGACGGAGTGATAGAA
>JBGSNA010000243.1:0-2309 GCA_041739875.1 Pirellulaceae bacterium | reverse complement strand
AAGAACAGTCATGCGCGATCACTGAATGACGAGTGAACTCGAGTGACTCTCAGTGCAACAAAATCGATGCACCGGATTGGCCACTCCGATCACTCGACCAAAACGACAACACCTCGGCCAACCGGTGATCTTAAACGTTCGCCGACTGAAGCGTCTTGCTTGCAATGAACCCGTATTCCCCTCCAGAATCGCAGCCAGCAAGCAGGGTGAAACCCCGTGTTCCTTCACGTGTTGTATGGTTCATACTTCCTGCCATTGTCGGGATGTTTGTTGGTGCAAACACGCTTGGATCGTTTGTCGGTACATCCCCCGGCGATCCTTTTGGTACTGGCCGCGCGTCTGCCATCGGTGGATTTGTTGGACTAGCTGTGGGAGCAATTTTGCATTTCGTAACCCGTCGCAAAAAGTCCATCACCAGCACGAATCAACAATGATGTAACGGATGCAGAACTCAGCGTGAGAAATTGCGTGGTCGAAATCCGACGCCTGTCTTTGCTCGGTCTAGCTTCGTCGGTTACAATGGCGGGTCGCGCTGCACGGCTTCGGCAACATCCAACGAACCCAAGCTCGGCGAACCAAGCGTTGAACGCGAGCGGGCGGTCACGCGGGATTTGAAGTCATAGTCCACCGCGCCCGCCGCGTTAACGCAGACGTTCGTCGTGCTGAAATTGGTTGACGCTCATATCTGACCTGACCGTATCGAACTAGACTCGCATGAAGGTATCGTTGCGCACGGCACTGCTAATTACGACGTTGTTTGGTTCGCTCATGGCATATTTTGCGAACCTAGCTATTCGCGATCCATCAAATGACGATCTGCTGATGTCCCTGGTGAATGCTTTTGTGATTCTTGTCTCATTTTGTGCTTCCGGTGCCAGTATCGCGTTTGATCGTACGCGGACGCGGACCGCCGCAGTCGGTGGCTGCTTTGTCGGTTTTGTCGCGTTCCTTGTTTTGGGTTACTTGTTGACGCCAGGCATCAACTAAGGATCGCAATGCTATCCGAGACCCGACTCGGATTGCATTGTTCCCGCCATCCGTCCCACGTGATGCCCCTCGTTCGTCCGGTCGGCGCATGTCGGTGCGCGGTCGATTGGTAGCGCTCGAAGTTGCGCGGTCGATTCCTATGTTCACGGTTCCTCGGTCGAATGTTGCTCGGTCCTGCGTTGGCTTGTAAACTCAACGGTGACGGTTAATCGTTTCGGTGATGATATCTCGCCGCCCAAGCAGAACCGACGAACCATCGGTTGCAACGAAGGCCGCGAGCTGACGCCGCTGGAGTGGTTGATCAACCTCGCGGCCATCGCTGAACCGTAACGTTCCCCGACTGAATTCATGACTGACGTCGATCCGTATCAACCGCCCGGCAACACTGCGATTGAAATCGATCATTCAGCACGAACCACATCTCGCTTTGCCGCAATTGCACCGTTCCTATTTGTCGTTCTTCCGATGGTTTTCGGCCTTGCAGGCTTCGCTGGATATATTGCTCTCGCAATTACGCTTGAACGCCAACCAGAAGAGAACGAACCGGTCCTTTCTCATGGCCAGCAAGCAATCCTTATTTCGCTACCGATCTGCACAATGATTGCAGCATCAACCGGTTTTGCACTGGCATTTTGCTTCGTCCGACAACGAGCGTTGAGCATCATTCTCTTGTTCGTGATCGCGTTGGTGGGCTGGCTGATTACGCGGTCACTCTGGAATGCGCAAATCTCCCAATACGGCCATGACGCTTCTGAAGTTGTTCTATACTATCCTCCTGCAGGCTACGCTGCGGCGACCGTGTGCCTTGGGCTATTGCTCTCGATCTCTTTGGCCGTTCGTCTCACGAAACGCGGGGAACCATGAAATGCACGCGAGGACGGGAGTCGCGTTTATTGGTCTGCTTCCGAGTCGATTGCCCGTCCCGCGTGATTTCAAACGTTACCCCAGAAAGAACCTGCATTTGACGCATCCTTCCAACGCCATCGCTAAGGGACGGATCGTCGCAACCTTGTCCTCGTTCGCTTTGATCGGCGCATCGATCCACTTTGGCACTTCGGCATGGAAATGGCATTCGGACTTCTACGAATGGATTGATGCCAAACCGATGCAGATGACTGTCGATCTAACGACACCCACAACGCACTCAGCGCCGTTTAAGCAAACATGTGTCATGGCACATGGGCAGTCCATCTACGTTGCCCTTGATGATACAGATATGACTGACGAAAACATTGGCGAGTATTTCGCTGGGCTCAAGGGTACGGTGACTATTCGCGATCTCACTGGCATCGAAGTCTTGACAAAACCATTTGATGCCGATG
>JBGSNA010000197.1:0-2569 GCA_041739875.1 Pirellulaceae bacterium | reverse complement strand
GATTCTTTCGTGGCTTTCCTTCCTACTGGAACGCGTTTGCTCTCTACGCCGGCATCTTCTCATCAATTGTTTCACCGTGGCTAACGGCGATTACACTCTGGAGTCTGACAGTGTTGACAGTATCGCCGGTGTGGATGATTTACCCCAATTTAGCACCGATGCAATGGAAGCCCATTGTCATGATCGGTGCTGGACTTTGGACGACCTCGATGTTGGTCATGTTGTGGTACTTTCCACATCCGCCTGGAAGTTTGGTAACCATCTCGCTCGTCTACCCTGTGTTCTACTCGCTTCTATCTTGGCACGTGCGTCGAGGGAGTACGCGAAAACGCATGCTGAGATGAAATCTGGCGTCTCGTAATTCGTTGATCGGCTCGTCATGCGTTGTCTTAGCGGCGCAGTCTCCAACCAACCATCACTCCGATTCCGAATGCCCACATCGCGGCAACATCCGGCTTATCTTTAGCGTAGTCGCGCAGAAGGCTAAAAACGTCTTTCGCAGGTTCAGCGACATAATGTGAACCTGCTTCTCGCATTGTCGACGCTGCCGAGTCGGCCACATCGGCAAACTTTTCTCGGGCTGCGTCTCGTACTTGCTCAGAGGCTGAGGCTCTGCTGGGAGTGTTTGTAGCCATTTTCTCGATTCCATTAAGAAGGTGATTCGAAGGTAAATTAGTTGTCTTTAATTATCGTATGGGGATCGCTTGGAACTCCCACCCATCACAGGCGTTCCCGAGAAGCCCGCTGACGTTCTCGTTCGGAAACTGTTTTCATCCACCTGGGCTCTCGGCGAGGTCTCGGGTGCAACGATTGCTGCTTTAATCCACCGAAGGTTTTCGGCGAACTCACTCCGCGTCTCATCCAACGCTGATATTGCTTTTCTCAAAATCGTAAATCCGACGATTGCGAAACAACCGCCAGCGATTGCTGCAATTCCGGCAGATGCCAACAGTGAACTACTGACCGTCCATTCCGCCTCTTCGTGCAATAACGATGCCAAAGCGAATACGGTCGCAAGACATGCCGACAATCCAAAAATCGCTGCGACGATCAGTATCGCGACAGCGGTTCCACTGCGCCGCGTCGCAACCTTACCATCAGCGGTGAGTAACTCGACCTGCAATTCACAGAGGTCAGCTATGTCCCGAACGACTCTACGAAATCCGGTTGATTGGCTCATCGTATTGGCTTCAATGCAGTTGAAAGTAGGCTTGTTTAGGGATTGCGGCGTTTGACGACATACCCGACTAGTAATCCCAGCACGGCGCTAGCGACGACTGCACTGGTCGGATTCTGAGCAATCCATTGCTTCGTCGTTTCCAAAGCCTTCTCAGCCGTGCTAAGTTCGTTGGAAAACATTTGACTCGGTGCGACGTTGACTGGGACTGTGTTTCGTGCACGTGCCGGATTCGTTGACTTTGCGGGAGCGATCATAATGAGCCTTTACTGCTGACTTCGTGGACCATGCAACATTTGCGAGATGTGACGCACCGCCATTGAACTGCCCGAACGAAGCGCAAGGGTTAGCAAAGAACTAACCACCCCAGCAGCGACTGACTTTTTTGGAATTGTGTCCTCGACAAATCGTACCCGACGGACACCCTCGTCACCCTCTATAAAGGCGACTTGGCTTGCCGCCGAGCCCTTAGCTCGCGGAACAAGTTTAAACGCTGCTGCTGCCACAACCGGTAACACAACATGAGGATAGGAGCGTACGTAATACTTCCAGTCGGTCATATTGCTGACATCCTCGCGAGCCTCCTCCATGCTACTAGGAAGATCGCTTCGAATTGCCTGCATGCGCTGTCGGATTTCGATCGTTCGCTGTTTTGTTGCGGAGACAGTTGTCATTAGGCTTCAGCTTGTTTAGGAGAGCGAATGGTCTTAACGGATGGAGTTATCGGCGGCGACTCATTAACACGACTGCACCAGCGACGAGTCCAACTCCAAATGCAATCGCCAACGATTCCATGGGACGACTTCGAACGGTTCGTTCAACGCGCTTCGAGTATTCTGACGCGGTTGAAGCAAGCTGGTCGTAACCGTCACGCGCAAACTGACTCGCTTCTTCCCCATAATGTTCTGCCAAACCACCGACATGCTGCGAAACCGATCTTCGATCTCGCATCACTTTGGTGAGATAGGACTCCACTTCTTTCCACGATGCCCCCGTCTTTTGCTGGATCGCACCAATCAGCTCGCTTGGTGTGCCGTTGAAGTGCGCGAGTTCGGTATCGGAAAGCTCACGCCAATTGTTCTGCAAGCGTTTCTTTACCACATCCCAGTGACTCTTGAGTTCTTCGCGGGTGACCATGGTTCGCTTTCCAAATGTGTTTTTTCGTTGATGGACCTCGTTCGTGAGCTCCAACTTTGCGTTCGGCGAAACAAGTTGCATTCGGCGTACCAAACGTCGAAAGATGCCAAGAAAGAAATAATGACTCGGAACTGCTGGTGAGAACTGGCCGCTTTTTAACCTCCCTGGTTGATTCCGCAGCACTTGGGAGGGAATGGAAGTCACCACGACGCTCGAACTTATGGGAACGGTTTCGTGCTTTGCAAATTACAAATG
>JBGSNA010000150.1:0-55274 GCA_041739875.1 Pirellulaceae bacterium | reverse complement strand
CGAACCGAGGAAGCAATAACAAACCTATGTCTCAGCGATGAAGCACCGTACTCTCGATCAACCCTACGACGTTTGGGATTCTTCTTCGGCGATTTCCATGCTGTGGCGGATCTCTTCGTTGGCGGTCCAGTAGAAGATGGTGCCGATGGCGGCTGTGATGAGTTTGACCATCTCAAAGACCAAAGCGACGAGGGTGCCCGAGGCGGCCGTCTCGGGTCGAGGAATGACGTGATAGAGCCATTCCATCGTCGCTTCGAGCACTCCCATGCCGGCTGGAGCGATCGGAAGTGCGGACGCGAGCATACCAATGGGCACGATCACGAAATGTTCTGCTAGCGAGGGCGGTGAATCGTAGAGACCTTTGGCGACAAGATAGATACTCAGCGTCAACCCCGCGTGGACCAGTACGCTCAAGAAGATCGAGAAGCCGAACGCAAACGGATGCGAATGGAACATCCTCAGCGGTCCAGCAATATGGAGAAACACGCCGCCGACGTATTTCATCCTGCCGAGTTGTTTCATTAACGTATCGACGAACTTGCCGCCAAGCACCAGCACCAAGAGCACCACCGTTCCAACGACGACGAGTGCCAGCGTCGCCAGCCGAATGCGTTCGAGGTTGTCTCCGCCAGAAGAGTTTCGCCCGTAGAAAAAAAAGGCTGCGGTAACCAACAGCACCAATCCGTACATTCCCACGCCACGATCGACGAATACAGAGGCAACCGCCTCGATTCGCTTGCCGGGCCGACGTTGAGCGAGAAATATTGCTTTGAAAAGGTCCCCGCCGACGCTGCCAGCCGACACGAAGCTGAGCAAGTAACAGATACTGCCGAGCCGAAATGTCTCGAGCATCGACAACTCGATTCCCTGGCAACGGACCAGAATCCCCCAACGGAGGAACGAGATACTCAACGCGGCCAGGGCAACAAGGAGTGCTGAGGTAAGAAGCCCGTAGTTTTTGGGCCGAGCAGTGAATTGGACCCAATCTTCGGGCTCAATTCTCGAAAGCAGGAAACCGATGATCACCACGGGGATCGTGAATTTAACCAAAGCGATCGCGATTGTTTTCCAGCGGGGGTGCATGCGGCGAAGAATACTCGCTCGGGCAACCTTGTCAAAGTGGCCACGAGTCTCTATTTTACGAGGCCTCGCGGAGCGAATGACCGCCGTACATGGCCCAAATCGCCCCGAAAAGATGTCCTGGATAGGGACGTAAAAACGCTAAAATAACGTAACAAAACAACGTATTTGTTTGATTGAGTAACCGACCATGACCATGGACCAAAGCCTCAAGGTGCAAGCCGGGGCGATTAAATCACGAAATGTTCTCACGCGTGCTGAACGCGTTGCGAGAATGAAAGAAATCGATCGCTGGGACGAGGAAGCGAGTGTTGTCGGCATGCCGAAAACCCGCGTTCTCAAGGTTTCTTTGAAAAAGAAAAAGAAAGTCAAAAAGGAAGAAGTCGACGACAAGAAGGGCAAGAAGAAGAAATAGGCTGTGTTTGGCGGTTCGCTTGGTGGTATATCCAGCCGAGCGAACTTGCCCAGTCGAATTTGCCTTTCAATCGACTAACAAAAGCCGATTTCGTGCGAAAAAGCATGAGATCGGCTTTTTCGTTTTGCGGTTCATGTGGTACGAAGTGATCACACTTTTCTGTGAGAATCTGGACAACGCCACCTCCGGCGAGAATGATGAGTCCTATGACAAACTCGACCCTTGATAATCCGCAATCGCTTTCGGACTCGACCAGCGATCCGATGGCGGACTTGCCAACAACCGGCATCGACCCTCAACGGTTGCCGCGCCCCGAAGAAACAGAGCCGCTGAGGATCCTCTGGCAGTACGTGATCGTGCTTACCGGCGTGCACATGGTGGCTGTCTTGGCATTTCTACCGTGGACATTTTCGTGGCTATTTACTTGGTCGGGAGTGATTCTCGCGATCCTTGGTCACTTCGCATTTGGCATGTTTGGTATCACGATCGGGTACCACAGGCTGCTAACGCATCGCGGCTTCACGTGCCCCAAGTGGCTCGAACACACGCTGGCGATCATGGGTATGTGCAACCTGCAGGACAGTCCAGCCCGCTGGGTCGCGATTCACCGCATGCACCATCAACATAGCGATCATCAACCCGATCCTCACTCGCCGCTCGTCAGCTTTCTATGGGGACACGTGGGCTGGGTGGTATGCCGACACAAAAGTTTGGATCGGACGATTCATTACGAGCGTTATGTGCGTGACTTACTGAGAGATCCGTTCTATCTCAAACTAGAACGCCGTAACGGATGGTTCTTTGTGTTTGCGGGGCATGCATTGCTGATCACGCTTGTCGGCGCAGTGTTCGGCTTTCTCAGCAGCGGATACGACTCGGGCGAAGCCTTGCGTTACGCCGCGAGTTGGTACGTATGGGCGGTCGCGGTGCGAACCGTGTTTGTGTTGCATGGTACATGGGCCGTCAACTCGGTTTCGCACATGTTCGGGTACCAGAACTACAAGACTCGGGACTTCAGCCGCAACAACTGGCTCGTGGCACTCATCAGCCACGGCGAGGGCTGGCACAACAACCACCATGCTCAGCCACGATCGGCAGCCCACGGCCACCGGTGGTGGGAGTACGACATGTCTTGGTGGATCATCCGAAGCTGGGAAGCGATCGGATTGGCAAAGGATGTTGTTCGCCCCAAGCCTGCCAAGGCGGACGGCACAGCGGTTATGGATGATGCCGCCGCGTGATCTCAACGATCGCGTCATGCAGCAATGTATTGCTGGCTACGACGCTCGTTTGTTCGAGCGGTAGTAAGTCACCTTTCGCGTCGGTGACTCGCCCGCCCGCCTCTTCGACAAACAATCGTCCTGCGGCAAAGTCCCAGGGCGAAAGCTTGTACTCGAAGAAACCACCGAACTGGCCACAGCCAACTTGGCATAAATCAAGCGAAGCGGTGCCAAAGCGACGGATGCCGTGAATGTCCTGTCCGAAGAGTTCCTCAATAGCCTTGAGCGTGCTTCGCATCATGGCACCACGATCGTAATAGAACCCGCAACCAATGAGCGTTTTTGCGAGTGTCGGGTCATTGCTCACCGAGACGCGTTTGCCATTGAAGTGGGCCCCGCGACCGCGGACGGCAATATAAAGATCATCGCGAATCGGATTCAACACGACGCCGACCATCGCTTGGCCGCGATGGTAGTAGGCGATTGAAACGGCAAAGTGCGGGAGTTGGTGCGCGAAGTTATTGGTTCCGTCCAACGGGTCGATCACCCACAAATCATCGGCACCCGCGTTGCCTTCCGAAAGCGACTCTTCGCCAAGCAACTCATGCGACGGAAATTGGCTTCGCAAGTAATTTCCGATCGCTAACTCGCTTTCGATATCAGCATCACTGACGAGATCGTACGATTTGCCTCCGTCGGCCGACTTGTCTCGCATCACGACGCCACCGTGGAAGTATCGAGCGAGAATATCACCCCCAAGGCGTGCGGCATGCGTCGCAGCATCGAGCAACCCATCTAAATCGATCATCGTTCAAGCTTTCGTGTCATTGGCTGAGGATGGCAGACATTTTTCAATCGCGATGACACTATCGCCGCCGTAGGCAATTTGTGCGAGGACAGGCACGTCGGTGTATTTGGCGATCTCGCTTGCGTTATGTTCGAGTGCTAGACACCGATTCGTTGCTTCAAAGGGAACGACTTCGGAAAGCACGATGCCAGCTGGTTTGAGGCCTCGATATTCGGCTGCGGAGCACGTTGCCAGCGTTTGGTGGATCGTCCCGAGTCGATTCGCAACCACGACCAATAGGCTCACAGGCGCTAGTGCAATCGCCAGATCGATGTTGAGTACAGCGTCCGCGATCGGACTCATCAGCCCGCCCGCGCCTTCGACGATGAGCACATCGCAGTGTTCGTACCATCGCGTAGCGCCAGCGACTAGCGAGCCTCGGTCAACCACGCGATCTTCTAGACGGGCGGCGAGAATCGGTGCGAGCGGTGCCATGAAACGTTGGGGATTTACAGCATCAAGATCCAACGGTGATCCAGCCGCATTCCACAAACTGACGGCATCGCTCGACTCGAGAATTCCGTCCTTGCGAACACATCCGCTTGCTACCGGCTTGTACACTCCGACTCGCTTGCCAGAATGACGTAGCTGTCGAGCGAGCAACGACGCGACGTAGGTTTTGCCCACATCGGTATCGCTGCCCGCAACAAAGATGATTTCGGGGCGTTTTGGTTCAGACACAGTTGAAAATACGATTCGAACTTCGGGCACAAGACTAAGGAAAAATCAACGTGACAAGAAATGTACGCTTAGCACTGGTCCAGTTGCGAGATGCCCTCTCGCGAGACGCGTCGATTGAAGCGGCTTGCCAATGGTCTCGCCAGGCCGCTGACCAGGGCGCTCAGGTTATTTGTCTGCAAGAATTATTCAACGGGCCCTATCCTTGCCAGAGCGAAGACCACTGTAATTTTGATCTGGCCGAGCCGATTCCTGGCCCCTCGATCGATGCCCTTTGCGCCGTCGCTAAGGAACAACGCGTCGTGATTGTGGCACCGATTTTCGAACGTCGAGCTCCAGGCATGTATCACAATAGCGCAGCCGTAATTGACGCAGATGGGTCGATCGCGGGGATCTATCGCAAGATGCACATCCCCGACGATCCGCTGTTTTATGAAAAGTTCTATTTCTCACCCGGGGATCTTGGGTTCACGCCCATCCAAACGCGATACGCAAAACTGGGGATAGGAATTTGCTGGGACCAGTGGTTTCCGGAGGCAGCTCGGTTATTCGCGATGGCCGGTGCAGAGATCCTGTTGTACCCGACGGCGATCGGTTGGATTCACGAAGAGAAGGAAGAGTTTGGCCACGGCCAACACGACGCTTGGCGAACTTCGATGCGAGCCCATGCAATCGCGAACGGCCTATGGCTAGGCGCCCCGAATCGAGTCGGCATCGAAGACAATCTGGAATTCTGGGGTGCGTCGTTCATCGCATCGCCTCGCGGCGAGGTGGTCGCCGAGGCGGATCACCAAAGCGAGTGCATTGTCACGGCGGACTGTAACCTCGATGAAATCGACGTCGTGCGAACGCACTGGCCGTTCTTGCGAGATCGACGCATCGATGCCTACCAAGGCCTGCTCAAGCGATGGATCGATTGAGCGGATAAGTTTTACATTCTGCGAATGCGTTACTTCAGTCGATAACACATCAACTTGTCTTGCTCGCGCAGATACAGTTTGCCATCCGCGATGACGGGGTGTGCCCAGGTCTTACCTTGCTGAAATTCTTGCTCAAACTTGAGCACCTGCGTGAATTTTTCAGGCGTTGCTTTTGCGACGATGACCGTACCATTTTCGCGGCGGAAGAGGATGTGTCCGTCCGCGTACACGACACTCGTCTCGCCGTCGCCCGCAGCACGCTCCGGTCCCCACGCAATGTCGCCGGATTTCATTTCGACACAGGCGGGCAAGCCGTTACCGTTGCCGTGACCACAGTAAATGTAGCCGTCAACGAGCACCATGCCGCCGTGCTTGTTCTGTAGCTGATTCGCCTCGAGCCAATAAACTTCCTCTGCCTTGACACCGCCTCCGGCATCGGCCACGAGATGCAGTAACGCTGAGCCCGTGTTGTAAGCAGTGCTCGTAAAGACGTAGTCGCCGTCGACGATTGCGGTGGGAATGTTTGCTGTGCCGTTGGCAACTCGCTCATATTGCCAAAGCAGCTTTCCGTCCACCGCGCGAACTCCAATCAGTCCGCGACCAACGAGTTGGACGTATTGCTTCACGCCACCACCATTGGAGATCACGGCGGAAGCGTATCCTGCACCGTCCTTGAGGTCCTTGCCGTTGAGCCCAACTTTGCTTTCGAACTTGGGCAACTCGCACGCCCAAACTTGTTCGCCAGTGGACTTGTTCAATGCCACGATCATGCCTTGATCGCCGCCCGGCGTGCAAATCACGATGTCCCCATCAACAAGTGGAGATTCGCTGTAGCCCCAGCCGCTCATCATCTTGCCATTCCACTCCTTAAAATCCCGTTGCCAGACGACGGAGCCGGCTCCGCGGTCCAGGCAGACAATTTTGCCGTCGCTGCTGACAGCATAAAGCCGATCGCCATCGACGGTTGGAGTTGTACGCGAACCATCGTAACCGTGTTTGGGTGGACCGTTTGTGATGGCTTGCTTCCAGATCACTGATCCATCTTCAGCGCTGATTGCAACGACCGACTGGCTATCGTCAAAATTGCCACTGGTGTAGATCACGCCACCAGCAACCGAAACGCTTGCGTATCCAGAACCAAGTCCCGTTGCCATCCAAGCGAGTGGCGGCGCACCCGATTCAACCCAACCTTCAAAAAGCCCGGTTTCGGCAGACCGATTGGCTCGATCGACGCCACGAAATTGGGTCCAGTCGTCTCCCAACACCGACTGAGACAAGGACGTCGTGCCCGACAGCCCCAGAAACACAACCATGGATATGGAAAAGGACTTGAAACGTCCGTGGAACGCTTGATTGACCATGCCGACAGATTCCTACGCGTATGAAGAAGTTGAGAGTCAAGTAAAGACGAATTCGAGGTTTAGTCATTCCAGTAAATGACGGCATTGTGCGTGGCGCGACCGACGGCGACGATGTCGTTATCACCGTCACCGTCCAAGTCAGCGACAACGAGATCTTCCACCGCAACCTGACCTGGCGCGACGAGCGTACGCTGCCACTCACCCTGGCTAGATTTCACTGGTCGGCTGGGGTTCACTGGGTCGTAAATCCGCACACCGGCGCGGTGTGCGGCCGAGGCGTCGTCGCGAACACCAATCACGAGTTCCTGATCTGCATCGTCATCCAGATTGGCACAGGCAACCGCATGCCCCCATTTGAGCTGTTCGTCGAGTACCTGTCGCGTCCACAGCTCACTCGATTCTTTATTGCTAGGCTGTGTGTAGACAACGACTTTGTCGCCGTGCCACGGTTCGATGGTTGCCAAGTACGATGCATCTGTGCCGAGTCGACCCAGCCGAATCTCGCTGGCACCAATCGCTGGTGCCGTGCCAGCCTGGCCACTGCCCAATCGTGTCGCGACAGTTTTCTCGCCATCCGGACGAAACCAAGTCACACCCTCAAAGCTGGCGGCGAGCAAGTCATGGCGACCATCGGAATCGAGGTCAACAACATCAATGTTGTGTGAAACGTGAAGCGATTGATCGAGCGTTTGAATGCTCCATTCGCCGTTGCCTGTGGCGAGTTCACTCGCAGTGGGAGGCGAGAGCATCAACATCCGGATAGTCGTGTTGTCAAATCCTGGTGGACGTGATCCGCGCCCCTTGAGCGGAACAACGATTAGCTCCTGGCGCCCGTCACCGTTCCAATCGATCCAATTCATGCGGTGTGTCGTTGGTTCGTCCATGATGTGCGTGTACGCCCACAAATCACGAGGATTCTCAGGACAGCGCAGCCAACCGATGTGGCCTCCGGAATCGCTGTTGCCAAATTGCCAGTCGCGACCGACGGCGAAATCGATGTCGCCGTCACCGTCAATATCGTGGGGTGCGAAACAGACGTTGTCATGCGATGCTTTCACATCTTCATGCATTACATGGACTTTCCACGTCGGATTCTCGAGCCAGAGGAATCGCTTGCTATCGACAATTGCGATATCGAGCTTCCCATCGCCCGATAAATCCAGCGCACGAACGGCGTAGCCAACGCCGAGCTCCACGGGTAATACCTCGGCACGCCATTCACTCGTTTCGCCGCGAACCGTCGCTACGGTGGCGATCAAAACGACGGCCAATACAGATGCTCGAAACATTCCGACTCTCCCTTTCTTCGCAGACTCGATCCAACACGCCAAACCAAAGCTGACGTAGTCTAGCCGAATTCCAATTGTGTCACCTAAATCCGAAGAATCAGCCTACCCAGCGAGAGGGGCAAAAAATATAACGGTGATAGAAAGTTCATTGGGCAGCCTGAAGATCGTGGACAAAACACTGGCCAGCTTGGCGCCCCGGAATTTAGTACTACTGAATTTTGATAGCGAGCAATTTATGCAAGTGCGATTGTTCATGAAAGAACTCCCACTAATTAAAACGCAATCCTTGACCAGGACCGTAATCGATGACCGATAAGCGATTGACTTGGCGAATACGGGCGATGTTTGCTGGTCCCTCCAGAAAAGTTCGATCGCGCGGACGTCAACGCCAGCGAGCATTGATTTCCGAACGGCTCGAAGATCGCCGATTGATGGTTGCGGAAGGGGAAGTGTTCAATCTCTCCCAGGTAATCAATTCTGCTGGACTTGTTGGTACCGCCTTAACCGCATCCGTGCGATGGGGCGACGGAAGCGAAACACCAGCCTCCGTAAGTTCGCTCCCTGCAACAGGTCCGCTCCGAGTTCGGATTGATTACTCACTCGACAGCGGTTTCTTCAGCAGCCAATCAAGGAAGGATCTCCTGCAAATCGCGGCTGACACGATCGTCAGTCGCTTGAATGACGATTTACTTGCGATCTCTGCGTCAGGATCCAACACGTGGTCAGCGGTGTTCTCCAATCCCACCACAGGCGCCTCGGAAACTCGACCGAACCTGCAAGTTGCTGCAAACGAGATCATCGTTTATGCGGGAGCAAGAAACTTGCCAGGCAACACACGAGGATTTGGTGGCCCGGGTGGCTTCAGTTCATTCGGCACACCAGCGTGGAACCAATTGGTGCAGGGCCGCGGCGAGCCTGGTGCGCTGACTAGCCCGCAAACTGATTTTGCTCTCTGGGGCGGAGCGATCACTTTCGATAACGCCGATACGAACTGGTACTTCGACACCGACAGTAGCGGAATTCAAAACAATCAAGTTGACTTCCTGACCGTCGCAACACATGAATTGGCCCACGTATTTGGGATTGGATTCATCCCAGCTCAATCGAACAAATCGCCCTGGGACAACCTTTCTCAAAGTGGCAACTTCGCTGGACCAAAAGCGGCAGCGGCTTTCGGTGCGAGTAGTGTTCCGCTTCAGTCCGGTGATCGCGGTCACTGGCAGGAAGGCATCACGAGTAACGGACGAGATGTGCTGATGGATCCAACGATCCTCTCCGGCGCACGAACCTTGCTCACACCACTGGACTTTGCCGCCTTGGACGATATTGGTTGGGATGTTGACGCAAGCAACGTCACCGTGACTGCATCACACACTTACGCTGATAACAGGAACCACGTTGTTGAAATTGTATTGCGAGGGTCCAACGGCGAATTCGTGACGACCACCAACGCCAATATCACGAATGCGCTGCCCACCCTGACAGTTCCTGCGAATCAAACGATCGCTGTCGGACAAACGCTATCACTACCGAACATTGGTCAAATCAGCGACCCAGGATTTGCGAACACGAGTGTGACGCCTGCGACCGCCGAGACGTTTGAATACACGATTAACTGGGGTGACCAAACCTCGGTTAACTCCGGCACCGCCACCATCGATCGCCAAGGCAGCGCCAGCCAAACAACTCTCGCGTCGTTCGACGGCAGCCATACTTACGCTAGCGCCGGCACGTTCACGGTCACCGTTCGAGTCACGGACGACGACAATGGCGCGGCCCAGAGCACCTTCAATGTTGTGGTAAACCCCAGGCCAATATTAACACTGTCTCTCAATCGAACGTCGGTCACTGAAGATGCCGGCCCAGACGCCGCAACGTTAACGATCTCGCGCAGTGGCCCAGCCCTAACTACCGCACAAATCATCACGCTTGATTCTGGCGACGCAAGCGAGGCGACATTACCCACAACCGTTTCGATTCCCGCAGGCCAGACTTCGGTAACGGTGAGTGTCCGTGCAATCGACGACACGCTCCTGGATGGTGAGCAAACGGTGTCGCTCAGCGCAACCGCTTCAAACACGGACCCGGGTAGCATCGATCTAAGAGTCACTGACCGCGAAACGATTTCCGCTTCGTTCAACGTTGCTTCGATTCGTGAAGACGCTGCGACCGACGCGATCGTACTCACGGTCCATCGAAGCAACACCGATACAACCTCAAACCAAAACGTCAATGTCACCGGCGGTGCTTCATCGCAACTCGTCATGGCATCGCCGATTGTCATTCCTGCTGGACAAGGCTCGGCAACTGTTCGATTGACCCCAGTCAACGACACGACACCAGAATTACTTGCCACGCTACAGTACACATTCACCGCAGCGGGCTACACGTCTGGCACCGCGACCATCGACATCGTGGACGACGAACCACGCAAATTCCAACTCGCTCGCAATCGATTTGACGTGAACACGGTTGGTGGCGTTACCGCTTCGGACGCACTGGAGGTCATCCGCCAGCTGAATCTACGCGACGATAATCCAATCTTGGATCCAGCGACAGAAGATCCAGGTGGCGTCTTCGTTGACGTGAATGGCGACTACCGGGTGACCGCCTTAGATGCTCTCGAAATTATCAACGAACTGAACCGTATCCAGTTCTTGCCTCCGGAAAGGGAAGAACTCTCCTTGAATTCGCAGGTTGACAGCGCCACCCCCTCAGTTGACACCAAATCAGATCGAGGTCATGCGTCGATGACTGCAAAAGCCTATGATATTGCCTTCACCAAGTTGCAGCGTCCTTCCGATGTTCCGTCCGTGATGTTGGATTTCATCACGGACGAAGAACTCCGCGATCGCTACGCCCCCAAAATTCGATTGCTCTTTTAACTTGCCGACGATTTCTGAATGATTGAATTGATCATCGCCGTTGTCTCGCTCACCATCTTGCTCGGCGGTGCGGGGTGTCTGTGGTTTTGGTTCGTCCGTAGCCAAGACTGAGCCAGCCTAAACGTTCTGGCACTTGATCAATTTGCAAACGTACTTTGGATCAGCACCATCATTTTGCCTTCGTTGTCGGATGGATCCACATCGAACATGCGCAAGAACAATTGCCCCGTGGACTTCGCGATAAAATCCTTGCCATCTTCGATGACAAAAGGCTTTGAATCGGCCAGCTCTTTAGGCGACTGAACGATCGTGCCGATCAACGTCCCCAGACGGATGCGGTTGTCTCGCGGCTTCAGTTCTTCTGGGATCTCAATTCCACCAGCTCCCGTTTCGTAAACAACCTTCCACGTTCCTTGAGCCTCAATGTGGACCGGCATGCCTTGCGTGATGACAACGCCCGAGTATTGCCATGCTTGGTTCGCGTTGATCGTTGCGACCTTCCGATTCTGGACGGATTGGTTCCCTAGAATCCGACTTAACCCGTCGGTAGCTTGTCCATAGCTCGGGACCAATTTCACCAAGGAAGTATAGACCTCGCGAGCCTTATCGAACTCTTTTTTTCGTTCGTACTCCATCGCAAGTTTCTCTGCCTTGCTGATAAACTCTTTATGCAGAGTCAACAATTGAGGATCACTCGGTAGCTGACTTGCATCGCCAGCGACTTCACGCATTTGCTCCTGTAGCCGCTGAGCCTTCTCCTGCATTTGTTGCTTCAAACGCTCTTCCTCGCGTTTGTTGTTTGGCGTCTGGGCCGCAAGTGAAGGAACCATCATCGCAACCGCCCAAAAAGCGGCAAACCGCAAGAACCAACACGATTGAGTATTCATGGCACGGGACGTTTTGGGAAAAGACAAACCAGTTACAGAACTGTGATCAGCGACACGCTCATTCTAGTCCGTGTTGAAATGAACGCGAATCGCGATAGGAATGTACTCACTTCCATTCTCCCGACTTCCCGAATTGCTTTTGCGTCGCGGCACCAAACTGGGTTGCTGCGTTGTTGATACGAGACAGAGCCTCTGACGTCGAGAGTCCACTGCAACCCCGGGCTGCTTCGATAACGGTTTGGCACTCATTTCGATCCATAAAGATCGCTGCGTCGAGCAATCGAGGCTCGTCTTCTGGTGCGATGGCAAGGAAACCATGTTTGTCAGCGTGAATCAACTGACCTGGCTGGACCACACGTCCAAAGACCTCCACCTCACACCCCCAGCGAACCGGGACGACGTGTGCGTGACCAACACATAGCCGTCGCGAAATCGCCTTGAATCCAGCGTTCGTCATCTCATCAACATCACGAATCGCGCCGTCAGTAATCGTTCCGACACAGCCCAAGGCACGATGCACGTTGCTGTTGACTTCACCCCAAAACGAACCGATCACGCGCGGCTTGTCGAGATCCTGGACGACGACAATCTTTGGGCCATTCACGGAGGCAATGTACTCGCGATAGTCAGCCCAGCAATTCGCTTTTTGTTTGTGCCGCGACTTGGACGGCTCAATTACTAGCGTGACCGCCCGTCCGACCATCGGTCCCATCTGAGGCATGAAATCTCTAGTTTCTTCGACATTGAAAGCCTCTCCTGCGATATCGCGAGATGTGACTTGCTCCCAACCGTTATATATTGTTGGCGTATTCCATCGCTTCAACTGGAGTAACTCGGCGTGAGTGAGTGACATCAATAACCCTTAATTGTAAATTCATGAAAGGCCGGCAAGCGCTCATGCATCCAACGCGTCCAATGGCCGGTGCCCTCCCAGCCCACGTGACGGAAATGCGTGAAGTGAAATTGTAACTTCAACCGTCGTTCAAAAGTAATGACACCATTCGCCTCGACTCCCCTCCACAAAAGTCCCACCATGAGCCGACATCGCGTCTATATCACTGACTTCATCAACGACTCGCTTGAGATTGAACGAGAAGTTTTGGGCGACATCGCAGATATCGTTGCCTTGGACGCATTCAACGAAACGGAACTTGTCGGTCGCATCGAAGACGCAAACGCGGTCATGATGTATCACAACTTATCTCTGGGCCAGTCGACGATTAGCCGGTTGACGCAATGCCAATTGATCGTGCGTTGTGGTGTTGGAATTGACAATGTCGACCACGCGTTTGCTCGCCAGTGCGGCATTCCAGTTGCCAATGTGCCCGACTATGGGACCGAAGAGGTCGCTGATTCAGCGATCGGAATGATGCTGACTCTGACTCGCGGCATCCACCTCTACAACGAGAGAATGCGAGCACAGCCCAATCCGTGGTCTTATCAAGTTGCACAACCTTTAATGCGTCTGCGCGGGCGAGTGTTTGGAATTATTGGTCTTGGAAGTATCGGCTCAGCCGTGGCCCAGCGGGCGAAGGTGCTTGGTATGGATGTTCGCTTCTTTGACCCATTCAAGCCGGATGGTTACGACAAGGCTCTTGGAATCAAACGCGTTGAGACACTCGAGGAGCTGATGCGAGCCGCTTTCGTGCTCAGCATCCATTGCCCGCTTACCGATCTATCGCGTCATATGATCAATCGCGAGACGCTCGCGTGGCTTCCACAGGGCAGCTATCTCGTGAATACGGCGCGCGGTGACGTCGTCGATGTGTCGGTGCTGCCAGCGGCAATCGAGTCGCAACAACTCGCGGGTGCGGCTATCGATGTGCTTCCCATCGAACCGCCGCACGCGAACGACCCAGTGCTGGCTGCGTGGCGAGACCCAAACCACCCCGCGTATGAGCGATTGATCGTCAATCCACACTCTGCGTTCTACTGTGAGGAAGGCCTTCGCGAAATGCGACACAAAGGTGCCGCCGCTTGCCGACGAGCACTCACCGGACAGATGCTTCGCAATGTAGTCAACTAGCGACCGCGTGCGGTATTCGCTTCGCTCGGTCGCGATATGCTCGCTGGAATGCCGCGATTGCTGGGACATAGTTGGCACGCGTCTTGCATTTTCTTGGTGTCAATCCAGTAGGTACCGGTACCGAATTGAACGAATCTAAAGCTAGCGGTCCGCGACCCGCACGGACGCTCTTTTCGCCCCGCTTTGACGTATGGGACGGGAGAACGAATGGATCCTCGGTGGAGAACGCAAGCGGCGAAACCGCTGCACAATCGGCGAGCACGACGGTAAGATGGTCGGTAATGCGAACACCATCAACCTATCGTCGAACGAGCGTGGGAGCCAATATGACGCCCATGATTGATGTCGTATTCCTGCTGATCATTTTCTTTCTGGTTTCGAGCCATCTGGCGAAACAGGAAACTCGGTTACCCGTTGATTTGCCGTTGGCGAGTACGGCCCTGGCAAATGACCTGGAGATCGCACCACTGACGATCCATGTCGATGCGAATTCCCAGTGGCATATTGCATCAAGGGAGATCGACTTGCCGGCACTTCGTACGGCCATTCGCGAGTACAAGAATTCGTCAATTCAACCTTCGATTCGGATTCGGACGGACCGGAGTGTTCCCTATGACTCGATCGAACCATTGCTACGAGAAGCTGCTGAGGTTGGTGTCACGGACGTTCGCATCGCGGTACTGACTGCGGAGTCGCGATGAAGGCACCACACGTTGTGCGAGACAGTTCCCTTGAGGTCGCAATGACGCCGATGATCGATGTCGTGTTTCTATTGCTGATCTTCTTTGTTTGGACAAGCAGTTTCGACGCACCGGAATCAGATTTACCAAGTTCAGTTGCATCGGCGGATCAACCTGGTGGCGGCGCCGAACCGAACCCCGAAATCGCCGCCGAAGCTTTCGACGAGATTGTGATTGGAGTTGCCCTCGTTTCAACTGGCGTGACGCTTGAATTGAACCAGCAACCGATCGCGAATCTTGATGTCTTAAAAACTCGGTTGTCGGAGATCCTTCAACTCGGGGTCCAGCCACCAGTCATCATTGATCCGGAACCAGCGGTGTCGATGGCAGACGCAGTTGCCGTATTTGACGCGGCACGCGTTGCCGGCGCCGACCGAGTGCTCTTCGCGATTGAGGAGTAAGGCATGCGTTTGTGTGGCTGGATCCTAGCAGCTTGGATGACGACGAACATCGCTTTTGCGGCAGACTATGGAGCGTCGCCCGTAAGACGAGCCACGACGGATCGCGAGCCCGACGTATTGGAGGCGTTGATCCGCCAATCACGATTTGCCGAAGCGATTCGTCTTTGTGAAGTGAAGCTTGTTGGTGCTGCAGGTGTGTCCTTGGATCGCGCGCGTTGGACCGTGGCGCTTTCGCGGGCAATATCCGCAGAGCTTCTTGCGAAGGGAACACTCAGCGATGAACAGATCAGTCAATCGAGCGAACCTGTTACGGAACTACTTGAAAGTTATGGCGACTCCGATTTCCTCGTCTTTTTGAAGTTCCAGCAAATCGAGATTTTGCGCCGTGCATGTTTCCAGGATTGCGTTTCTGCGTCGATCAACGGACCGCAATCGGACGATTCGCACCGGGCCGTCGCGCGCGGCGCGATGCTCGTCCGTGAGTCCGAGTCGTTGCTTAAAGGTGCTCGACAACAACGAGTGAGAACGGAATCCAGTCCGAGCGGAGCAACATCACCCACGGCCAGTGACTTGGGCGAGTTGAGCCAGCGACTCCAAGTGAATATCGTACAAACGATGCTTGCGATTTCAGATGTGTTTGACGAAGAAAGCGAAGATCAACGTGATGCAGCCACCAAGGCATTGAGGTATGCCGAGTCCGCGACCGAATCGCTTCCCAAAGGCTCCGATGGCTGGGCCGAGTTGCAACTTCTTCGCATCGAAGCCATTCTGCGAACGGGCAATTCTCGCCAAGCGATGGAGGAGTTTCAATTGCTTCCGCAGTCGCCAGACCCGTCTTTGTCACTTGCAAGACTTGCTCTTCGACTTCGACTGGGTTTGATATTTGAACAATGGGCAAGCGTCTCGCGCCAGCTCCAAATGTTTTACGGAAACGATGCGACGAAGGCCCCACTATCGTTCGAAATGGACCTTGTTCGATTGCGTTTTCTGCTGCGAATGAAGCTCATGCCACCGGACGAAGTTACTTTACTGGGCTACAAAACGTCGGACTTGGACTCAATCCTTCGCGACTGGATGGATATGATTTCAATCCGTAATGGCGAATACGAGCGCCGGCGAGCGGAAGCGATCGTGTTACGAGAGTTGAAATCGTCACTGGGTACCGACACGAATTCGACGAAGTCCGTTGATCCCTCCATTGTCGCGTCTCAGGGCGAAGATTGGCTGCGTCGTGGCGATACGAAACGAGCAGGCGAGCTACTCGCAGCAGCGGCGCTCGCGGATACCGATAGCAGCCGCGCGATAACCTATGCAACCAAGGCAGCCGCGGTTTATATGGCTGACAATGATTCGATCAAGGCGGCATCGATTCTGTATCGGACTGCGATGCAGCATCCTTCGGAGCCGAAAGCACCAATGATCGCTGTGCAAGCGGCGACGTTGCTGGGACAAGTAAAGCAAGATCAATACAATTCGCAAACCGAAACGATGCTGCGCGAGAGCATCACGACCTGGCCAATGGAAGGTCCGGTCGCAGCCGCGAGAACATGGCTGATCGAAAGTCTCAAGCAAAAGGGGCGCTACATCGACGCCGCTGATGTAGCCACGTTGAATCTTGAATCCAAGCTTGACGAGGCGAAGCGAGATGAGGTTGCTTCGCTCTGGCAATTAGCCTCAACGATGGCGTCGAAAAACGAACGAGAAACCCTAAGCCAGCGATTTCAAGAAGCGTTCAACGAATACGGGCTTTCCGCCCAACCGTTGGTCCACGAATCGTATCTAGCGTCCGCTGCATTCGCTCTAGATCAAGCACAACTCAAGCCGCTGAATGACGAGCTGAGCACTGGCCCCAAGGTTCCCATCTCGCTGCTGAGATTCCGCACCAACCTTCAGGCCAGTCCAGAATTGCAGAACCCAGACGAACAATGGCGAGCGGCAATTGAGAATCGTCTAATGAATGATGCCATGGTGAACTCGACTGTTCGTGTACCCGTCGCGAAGCTGATTGAAGCTTGGCCAGGAGCTGCGTCGACGACGCTCAATCATCTCCGGCGATTGGCTTGGCTAGGCCAACAAGACCAAACCCGTGCTGCGGCCCAACAACTCGCTGACACATCGAACACACCAGCCGAAACGATTCGTGATTTGGCGGCTGTGTTTGAAAGTTGCGACGATAAACAACTTCGACGTGAAGCGGTTCATTGGTTTGACGAACTCGCGAGTGGATTACCGCGTGGCAGTGATGATTGGCACGATGCGAAGATCCGTGGTGCCCAAGTACTCGCACTCGTCGGAGAAACGGACGAAGCAAAGAAAAGGGTGCGTTACGTCCTTTTGACCCAGCCACCACAAGACGAAAACTTAAAGCACCGTTACGATTCAATCGAAACGCAAGGTCGGTAAGGTGTGACTCCATTGAATCCATCGTTTGTTGTACTCAAACACGAAGCGGGCACGATGTTGGAGAGAACATCGGAGACACACCTGGACTGGATGTTCGAGCTGGACGGCCGGCTGAAAACGTTCTCCACCCAGGTGATCGATCCGTATGGAGAACATTCGGGTATCGCCGCGACAGCACTCCCAGATCATCGATTGCATTATCTTCGCTATGAAGGCGATCTCAGTGGTGGACGCGGTAGAGTCACTCGTATCGCAGGCGGCCAGTTTGAGTTAATCGAAGCCACAGATGCGTGTTGGCACGCTCGACTCGTCTGGAATTCAAACGACGCCTCGACAACTGATCTGAGCCTTGTTCCATCCAAGATCTATCGAATGCGATCGGAACTCTGGTTCGAAGACATACGAGGTGATTTACAGTTACGATTGTCGGCCACTCGATAGGACACAAAGCGGTGCACTGTGCCCCGCGGTTGATACGCCTCATGTGCTTCGGGGCCCGTATGCCCGGAAAGCAACAGCTGTCCCTCGATGAGTTTAACCGACTCCACGACGACAGGCTTATGCGCGTACCCCGGATGCTCGCTTGGTACCGCAACCAGCGCGACAGGCCCTTCGTTTGTATGGTCCCATCGAATATCGACATCACCGGTTGCCGCCTCGCGGCTAATGCCGTTAAGGAAGCTTGCTAGAGGAAGCGGCAAGGCTCCAGCACGCAAATGACTAACGCGAACAGCCAGCATATTGGGCTCTTCGGTCAACTCAACGGAAACTTCGCACGAGATGATGGTATCAATGCGTCGATCACAGTAACGCACCGCAGCCAAAATGCGATTATCTTCGATCATCACACGTGGATCACTGGCGCCTTTGGCGAGGAGCTTTGGGAACTTCGCCGGCAACTCTTGAACGAGCCAGGCATTGATTTCATCGTCACTAAATGCCGCCCGCCACGAGCCTCGCTTCCCAGCGTCATTCTGCAACTGCTTCATATCAGATTGCAGGCGTCGACTCGCCTCGGCAACACGAACAGGCATTTGCTTTTCAGCCTGGACATAGAAATCCGGTACGTGGCTTGTTTGCCCCACAGCCCACCAAGCCATCGTCGCCAACAACAAGCCGCACGTCGCAGCTATCGCTACGGCGTATCGAACCCAACGCAGTCGTTCTGAGTTTCGCTTCACAATCGCCCCCATGGGGAGAGATGACCAAAAAATTCCAAACAGTTACTAAAATCGTAGTCGACGCGGCAGCCAGCTGCGCAATCGTTCGGCCATTCCAGGGACTTCCGGCTCGGAAATAATGGATGGTACTGCAGTCGGTTTGTCACCGATGTCTTGAACGGGTGGTGGTGATACCGCACCAGCTTGCTGTGTTTTCGTGGTTGGTGTCACAACTCGGGTTGTCAACAAATACCTTGCCCAATCGTTCCGTATCAACCTCGATGCGGGAACAATGTTTCCCCGTTGCAGCCCTTGGACCGCCAAGAATGATTGGCCTTGAAGATCGTTTCGTTCGCTCTCTAACGGAAACCAGTCATGAAGATGGACATCGTCAATCCAAATTCGCCCATCGGATAAGCTGTCAATTGCTAACCTGAGCGAATCCGTGCTACTCGGTTCAATCCCGTCGAGTTCGAGAAAGACACGACGCGTTTGCCAACGTCCATCCGCTGGAATCTCGGTCTCGGATGCAAACCGCATGGGTTCGCCATCTCGAGTGCCTTCAATTGTAATACGAAGCTTCCGCACAGCACGTTCGCCAACGGCTTCTTGTCCGGAAGGCATCGCGCCCGGTTGTAACTCTCCACGACATGCCAAGGAGACTGCCAATCGACCGGAAGCGGGAACAGGAATCGTCTCGCTGACGATCCAAGTACGCGCACCGCTGCGCGAGTCGGTTGTCAAGCAAACCGATTGCTTTCCTTCGATTGACTCGGTGTCGATTCGCACCGCACCAGACGGGTGCTGTGCGGCAAGCCACCCCACGATACCAACATCAGAAGGCAACTCGAATCCGCCATTGGCGAGCACTAAGTAATCAGGCATTTCGGAGAATACTCCTAGACGCTCGACAACTCTCGTTACTGCGTCCTTGACTCGGATGAGCCCGGCTTCACCGTCCGCCGGACGACTTGACCAGTCAACGATCCGAACTGGCTGGTCCGTATTTGCTCGGATCAACTGGATCTCACCTGCTGCGAGTCGAATGCTTTTGGCATTTGCCATAGAGTTCGTTTGAACTTCGATATTGGCATTCGTCGCCGCGATCAAGACAGGCGAAACGAGTGCATCGCCAGCCCAAGAAACCTCGGTGCCAGAGACCAGATCAATCTCTGTTGCCCAAGGAGCAAGATTGATCGCAAGCAAGGCTCCGGACGTGGAGTGCTGGTAGAGCCGCACCGGATTCGCGATAGCATCGCTTGATACCACACTATTCATTTGTGCCATCGGCGACAACGCAATCGACCGAAGCGCCGACGCGAGCAGCGGCGATATACTTCCAGTGAAAACGTTGCAATCAACAACAATGACGCTTGGGTGCACACGATCGACAATTCTCGCCAGGTCCAGCGCGAGCGATTCCTGGAATACCGCAGTTGGCAATGCGTCAGCCCCGTCGACTTCACTCACACCAATCGCAAGCGGTCGCAAATGATTGGGCTCCATTGCGGCAATGGAGTTCAAGCGATTCGAAGTTGCACAGTCTCGGGAGAGCGAAGCGAGTGACGCACGCTGGTGCTCGACGACGGGATACAAGTTCGACGAAGCCGTTGGCCAAGTATGTGTGCATAAGCCGGTCTCGCCCGTGAAGTTCACCTGTGGCACAGGCAGTCTCAACAACACCAAACGGCCGACGCGCTCGGCGAGTTCCTCGAAATAACGACGTTGCTCGCTCAGCAACCAAACCTCGAAAACAGCACGTCCATCGCCGCGCCGCCAAAGCTCGAACTGGCGAATCAATTCCGGTGTTGCAAGCGAATGACCCAATTCTGGGTGAGATTTCACAAATCGTTGGTAAATCGGAGTCGCCAATTGGTCGTCGCCTGTAAGAGGCGCAAGATGACTATTCGCTGAACAATTGAGGCTCACCCCTTTGAAACAAGCGTGACCCGCACAGACTCGCATCAAGTCGTCCACCATCAAATCCGTAGATGACTGAACCAATTCATCCAGAGGCTGGTATCGTGATGCCTCCAGACTGGATCGGCGACTTCGCAATGGCGAGTTCGCGCCCGCGACTCCACTGCGAACCCCCGCTTCGACCCGCGTGAGCGACATTGTCGGATCGAGACTGACGATAACGCCGAGCCCAGAATCGTCGAGAGCATGCAACAAAGCGGAAAGCTGTTCCGACGATTCGCTTGCACGCACATAACGACGACTAAACTGGTCGGTCGCGAACCATGCTCGCCCTCCCTGATTCGCTGGGATGACAACAGCGTTCATGCCCAATGCTCGAACATAATCCGCGAGTCGACTCGCGGCGATGTGGAGGCGATATAACGACTTCGTTTCTGGCAACCATGTTCCGATGTCACTGCGAGCATCAAAGTCGGTCGTCAGCTGATCGACCCAACCAAAATCCTTGAGCGAGAACGCTACAACGCTGCCGTTGGACGATCCAACCAAGGGATCAACAACGGAACCAGCAAGCGTCTGGGGTCCCGCAGATACCCGGACACTGTGAAAAGCAACTGAGCTCTTGGCGTCTAAATTCGTGATACGAAGCGTCTCGTTGTAGCCGCCAGGATAGTAGACGAACGAATGTGTTGACCAAGGTGAGTGATCGATTCCGACAGCGTTTTCGTTGATCGCGAACGTCTTGCGAGGCTGAAGCGGCTGAGAGCTTGAAAGCACATCGATCCGGAACCGTGCGCGGGCTCCGGACGGATATCGAAGAGAAATGAGATGTGGTGCCCCAGTTCGATCGACCGGCAACTTGGCTTCGAAACTGGCGTTTGGCTCCAATATCGAGACTGTTTGACTTGCGTGATGGGATGTCGCGAGCTTGGTCTCACTTTGCAAGTGCATCGTCGACAACACCACGTCGGTTGTTGCAGGAACAAACCCAGTCCAAGACCATTGGCGAGAATCTGACGGACGAATCGTGTAGATCTCATGCCAGTCAACCGTTTCTGCTAGAGACGCCGCAGCTGTGTTTTTGGGGTCAACGACAACAAGTGTGAGACCGGACTCGGCAACGAGCTCTTTTCGGCGACGAAACTTGCTCCATATTCCCTCATCACTCGTTTCGACGACGCTCCGAAGCTCATACACACCCGGCTCGACAAGCTCGCTGGCAGTCACATCGATCTTCGACGCTGACCCGAATTCGTTTAACACGAGCTCCCATGCTTGGCTCGCGACCGTTGCCCCACTGTTCACCCGTCGAAGAGTATATCGAAGAGTGACATTACTATTGCGATACGCCTCGAGCCGGTTGATCGCCAAAGAGAACAGTAGCGGCTCACCGACGGAAATCACTTGAGTAGGTTTTCGGAGAAGCACTTCAACCGCATCATCATTCGTCCGCTGGAACGTCCAGCTCACGGCCGGCGATGTGGCTGTTGCTGGTGCGGATCTCGCGAGCGTTGAAGCGGTGGGCATGAGATCAGCAATCGCGACCTGTTCGGTTCTTGACGCTTCCCCAGACGAAATCAACTCACAACTCAGTTGGGCTGATTGCGATGCACGCACATGCACACGCACTGCGCCCCCGTTAGAAGGCTCGCGTGTATCGATCGAAAGCACGGGTTGACCGGAGACAAACGTGAACGCTCCAGTCGAACTATCCGAAGTACAGTGATTCTCGAATTCGACAAATTCCGATGACTCATCCGAAACAATCTTCAATCGAATGTGCCACTCGCGAGGCTCTTCGGTCGACCATTGAACGCGGAACCACGTGTCGACCAAATCACCTCTTGCCACTGAAGCGCTTTCGACGAACGCTTGTCGCTGGTCCGGAACGACGGCGACGTCATCTGCCGACGCGTAACGAACCACCGTGGGATTCGCACCTAGAACAACAGCCAGCACCAAGAATCGTAGCGTGACCACGCCATAGCTCCGCGCAGACACGCAGATTGAACCGGATGGGGCATACCGATTTTTCGGTTGGCAGCGACTTCCTTGCCTAGCCATAAACCGTGATGGGTAAGATTGGCGAATGTGGGTGAAAACGTCGGCCGTTTATGAACCAGCTGTCTGGAATCGAAACGATTTCGCATGCTCAATGAAGCGACTCGCAATTCCTTTTTCTGGGCAACGTGAACTCGACACTAGCAGTCCACGGCCGTCGACGTAAAGCCGAATCCCCTCGTTTCACAAACCGTGAAACAGCCTCTCGACCGGCTTTCACGGCCTATGAGGACCGGTCGACGGCTGGGGCAACCCAGTCACCCCAACCACCTAAATACGCCCGATATGCCTCGCATCCGTCCGCGCGCTCTTCGATCCAAGTCTTCGCTTGGGCGACTCGCTCGATCTCCAACTCGAGCGTTAACTTACCCGTCAGCACCATGGTGCGAAGAAAGACAAAGTAGGTATCAAGAACGTCGCAACGACAATAGTCACTGATTGCTTGCAAATTTCCTTGGTCATATTGCGATTGCACTTGGTCACCGGTGAGCCCCATTTTGCCTGGTTTTCCGAGAAGCTGTGCCGCGAGATTTAAACCACCATTGAACCGTGAGGCACCGAAATTGGTCAGCACTTCTTGTAAGTCGAGATGTGCTCCCAGCGTGAATCGATTCCTGGGCGACTTGTACCCCTCGCTCTCAAACCATTTGGGTAGTGAAATGCCATAGCGAAACGCGGCCAGCTCCATGAGCGGCATATCAAATGAACGACCATTGAAGGTCACCCACTGGGGCCGACGGTATGCTTCCCACCCACGCCAAAAATTTTCTGTCATCACATGCGGACGAAACTCGGATTCGTCCAATGATACGATATCCAGCAACCGAAAATCCGCACTGACCTTTGCGATTACCACCGCGATGGGCAACTGGAACGTGTAGGGGATGAATGTCGAGCCTTTGGTCTCCAACAATTCGCTCTGATAACGAACGATCGCGTCGGCGCCGCTGAGTCCTTCACCGCCATACCGGACGGCTGAAATCAAGTCACCATCCGCTATGCTTTCAACATCAAAGATTAAATGCGAAACTTCATCGGCCATGAAAGTGGCTGCCTGGGTCCAAGAGTCAAAAGACGTTTCGCCAAATCGGCTTGAATAAGCTAGCATATCCGATAGGCATGCGGGTACACCTATCCACAACGCGCCGGAGTCATCGATTCAATATGTCCAATCAAACAAAATCGACACACGTGACGATCAACCGAGCTCGATTGCTCGATCGTTTCCTAAGGTATGTCCAGATCGGCACAGCGGCGGATCCTGAAAGTAAGGTTTACCCGAGTACGGAATCGCAACGCTCACTCGCACAACTACTTTGCAGTGAACTAGAGAAAATGGGCGTTGACGACGCACACGTCGATGAAAACGCGTTGGTTTGGGGCACCGTCCCAGCCACTCATGGCGGAAAAAGTCCTACCGTGGCGCTCGTTGCTCATTTAGACACCTCGCCAGAGGCTCCTGGAGATGGCGTTCGACCGCAAGTAATCGACGCGTACACGGGTGGCGACATCGTTCTTCCCAATGGCACCGTCATCTCACCAAGCAGCTCGCCAACACTCGACTTACTCGTTGGCAAAACGCTGATTACGACGGATGGCACGACGCTGCTTGGTGGTGACGACAAAGCCGGAGTGGCGATCATCATGGAAGTGGCTGAGTCCCTCATCGAACAACCTCATCGTCAACACGGTGAAATTAAACTGCTTTTTACGTGTGACGAAGAAATTGGCCGAGGGACTGACAAAATCAACTTGCGAAAGCTGGATGCAACAGTCGCCTACACTCTCGATGGCGGTGGCTCGCACTGCATCGATGTCGAAACCTTCTCTGCCGACGCGGCAACGGTGCGATTCGTCGGCCACAATATTCACCCAGCCATCGCGAAGGACCGCATGATCAACGCGATGCGTGCCGCTGCTGACTTTATTGCCGCGCTACCACGCGAACACAGCTCGCCGGAGACGACCTCCGAGCGACAAGGCTTTATCCATCCGCACACGATTCGTGGTGGCGTTGGAGAAGCCACCGTTGAACTCATCCTCCGCTCGTTCGATAGCTCGGACCTTCAAGTTTACGCCGACAAATTGTTTGAAGTCGCCGCATCAATCGTCGATCTGTATCCTGGACTGAAAATCGATGTGGAAACTCGCCAGCAATATCGCAACTTACGAGAGGGCCTAGAAAAAGAGCCTGCAGCGGTGGGTTTAGCGATCCAGGCATACGAAAGTCTGGGGCGTCCTTATCGAACAGAGATTGTTCGTGGCGGCACCGACGGCAGCCAACTAACCGAAAAAGGACTGCCAACACCCAACCTATCCAGCGGCCAGCACAACATTCACAGTGTCACTGAGTTCGCGTGCCTAGACGAAATGGCTGACGCCGCCGAGCACGCGATTGAGTTACTTCGATTGTGGGGTGAACGTCGCTATTGAATCACGGGTTGACTGGGAATCCTACCAACGGCGAACGCTTCCAGGATGTTTCAGTTTCGGACTAGGGCTTGGACTGGTACTTCTGTTTGTACTTTTCGTAAAGCATCGTGTGCTTGCTGGACAAGTCGACCGCGCGTCCTTGGATGAAGGCCAACGCAACGCCCGTCTCGGTCTCGAGGATGTCCCCGTCGGCCACGATCAGTGTGGCATCTTTGCCAACGGTAATGGACCCGATTCGATCATCAACGCCAAGGATCTGGGCCGCCGATAATGTAATCGCCTTGATCGCTTCATCACGCGGAAGACCATAAGCAACAGCATTGCCCGCGTGGTAAGGAAGGTTCCTTGCATTCGACGATCCACCGGGATATCCAGGCCCCTCACCACAGATCGCAAACGCGACTCCCGCTTTCCGCAGTCGCTCGGGTAACGTGTAGGGAGCATCATACGGATCATGACGATACAGCGGCAAACGATACGTCCCCGCAATGATGACTGGGACCTCGTAGCGTTTTAGCAGCTCAGCGCACTCGGCGGCATCATAACCACCAAAGATAACCAGCCGAATTTTGCGAGCCACCGCGTAGGCAACTGCGGACTCGATGGTCGACAATTCATTCGCTTCAGCAAACATTGGTAACTCACCGCTGAGAACGGGCAACAGCGATTCGAGTCGCAAGTCCGATACGCCCGTGATTCGGCCCGCGCCGCGAGCTTGGCCGTAACGGGCGGCCTCATCGAACCAATCATCTAAATCCTTGAGCTTCTTGTCACGCTGCTTCGCCTGTTCGGCAGCGTCTTTGTCGTTGGGCTGGAGCGATTCCCAATTCACACACAAGCCAGCCGGAGCACGTAGATTCATCTCCTTCGCCGTCCAACCGTCAAGCTGCATCACAGCGGACTGGCCGCGGACGAAGCGTCCTCCAGGGGACACATGCGCGACAAGCACACCACCAGCCCTAGCCACGGGTATCAGCTCGCTATCGGGATTGACCGCCACCCAAGAACGGACATTGGGGTTCCGGTCGCCTTGCTCCGAACTGTCGACCGAGACATCAACAGCCAAAATCTCACGCAGACCGAGATCCGACATGGACTCGATCAATCCGGGATAGACGTGTTTGCCAGTGGCATCGATCACCTCCGCGTCCTCCGGCACAATCACTTCTGTCCCAACAGCCACGATGCGTCCTTTATCAAACAGCACCGAGGCATTCTCGATCGTTCCCGCATCCACGCGGTGGACTGTCGCTCCGCGTATCAAGATCGGCTTGGCTTGAGCAATACCAGGAATTTGGTCATTCGATTGAACAACACACGTCATCGCGTTCAACATCACAAACGCAAACGCGACAAGATTCAAACGCTTCGTCATTGATTGCTTCCTCGATCCTGGCCCGCATTACAAAACTCATCAAACCGCAGCCAACGCTCCGATTCTTCTTTCGACTCCTCTTTCGCGTCGTCTTTCTTCTTTGACGTCTTTTCGGGTTGGTGATTCAAGGCCATTTGAACCAAGCGAGTCCTTAGCGATGCATCTCGATCTCGCATCTCTTTTTCCATCGCAAGTGAAAAATATTGCCGTCCGTCAATCCACGTCTGTTCACACCGCGTGGTAGTCGACATGGGACGCCCGCTCCAAACAACAAGATCAGCATCTTTGCCGACTTCAAGTGAACCGACGCGGTCATCTATCCGAAGTTGTTTCGCGGGATTGAGTGTTACAAACTTCAACGCTTCTTGTTCGGGCACTCCACCGTACTTGGTTGCCTTGCCGGCTTCCGTGTTCAGGTGACGAGCAAGTTCCGCATCGTCGCTGTTGAATGAAACAACCACACCCGCGTCATGCATCAACACTCCGTTGTACGGAATCGCGTCGAACACTTCGTACTTATACGCCCACCAGTCTGAAAACGACGAAGCACCTGCACCGTGGGCGGCGATCCGGTCGGCAACTTTGTACCCTTCGAGTATGTGCTGAAGTGTGCCGATTTGGATATTAAATTCCTCCAAGACATCCAACGTCGCGACGATCTCGTCCTGGCGGTAGCTGTGGCAGTGCACCCACCGTTGACCCTGTTGGATCTCGACCAAAGCATCCAATTGCAAATCACGACGAGGCGGCAACCGATTTCGATTCCCGGCATTCCACGCTTTGTGATCAGCATCGTATTGACGAGCCGCAAGGAACTGGTCTCGAAGAATTTGCTCCACCCCCATGCGTGTGTTCGGGTAACGCGACGTCGAGCGTTTAACGTTCTCACCCAATGCAAACTTGATACCCGACGGAGCACCATCGAACTTCATCAAACGCATAGAATCGCCCCAACGGAACTTGAGCACCTGGCTCTGCCCGCCGATTGGATTGGCAGAGCCGTGCAAGACATTCACCGTCGTAACACCGCCGGCAAGCTGCCGAAAGATCTTGATATCACTATTGTCAATGAAGTCACCAATACGGACTTCGGATGTAATCGTCTGGCCCGACTCATTGACGCCACCGTCCGTTGCCGCGTGCGAATGGCAATCGATTAGCCCCGGCGTGATGTGTTTGCCAGTTGCTTTAATCACGACCGCGGCCTTCGGAACCTCCAACCCAACTCCAACTTGCGACACCTTGCCATCACGAACCAAGACATCGCAATTCTCAACGATTCCCTCCGGCCCACAGGTCCAAACGGTCGCTCCCCGGAAAAGAACGATCGCGGGCTGCTCTGGCTTCTTGCTCAATCCATACGCCCCGAGAGGAAAAACCAATTCAATGGGCTGCGATACGACACCCGTCGACTCCGTACCATCCGTCGACTCCGTGCCATCCACGCCCTTGACCTTCTCGTCCGTCTCGCCCTTCTCGCTTGCATCCTGGTTGGACGATTCATTCTTTGAGTCTTCTTTTTGGAAAGCCAGCGAAAGCGAAGTGGTCTTGCCATCGGGCGTGGTCAGCTTGGCCAACAGCTCGGTTTTCAATCCACCGCTCGAATCGCCAACGGTGAGAATCGTCAAGTGCGATACGCCCTTCGGAAAGTCATCACCAAGCTCACTCAATTCCATCGTCGCAGTGAGACGCTCTCGTTGTCGAATCAGCTTCTTCAGCTCAACCGATTTAGTCTTGTCATCCTCTTTCGCCTTGTCGTTATCGCCATCTCCCTTCGTTTCCTCATCGGCCTTGGCGTCAAGCAAACGAATTTTCCCACTGATCGACTTGCCTTTCTTTTCGAAAAGGATCGTCGCAGCGACGGGTTTCTTGCTTGTTGGAACGCGAACACCCCAGCTCCCGATTAAGGCGTCGTCTTCGGTCGCTTGGGTATCATCCCCGTTTTGGAACCGTACACCCGCAACCCAAGTTTCGATCACTTTGGTGTCTTTTGCGAACAAATCACCATCGGTGATCGCAAAGTTCGCAAGCATCCCCCTTTGAATTTTCCCGACGGATTGATCGATGCCAAGCAGGCTTGCTGGCGTGGTTGTCACGGCCGCAAGGGCGACATTCGGCTTGAGCCCACGTTCGACAGCCAAGCGAATTTGTTTCAAAAATTGTCCCGCATCTTCGAGGCCATCCGTCGTGAGACAAAACTCAACTCCGGCGTCATGCAATCTCGCCGGATTCTCCGGCGCAAAGTGCCAATGCATCCACGTCACTAACGGTGTTACGCGAATGGCGGCGACCGTGTCTGTGCTAGGCGCGTCCGGGAAATTCACAGGAAGCAAAACGACTCGGTGATCTCCCGCAATCTCGTCGAGCGCACGGTACTCGTAACCGCTGCCGCGAATCATCACCTTGAGCGCAAACTCGTCCGCAACATCCGCGACGCGAATCGCCATCCGCTCGTTGGCTGCGTCAAATACCCAAACCTTGTTCTCGAGATCTCGCGCCAGCGTCTGTAACGCTGTGTTGGGCTCCGGCCGCGAAACACCAGGGTGCAGTCCGAAACTTCGAACGGCGTCTCGGTACCACATCGCATCATAAAGTGATTGCCGAACCAACGCGGTTGCTCCCATCGGAGAGTTTGGATAGGAGGCACGTGAACTTCCACGCGGGACGGTCAGTGTCGCGTGTTGAAACACGTCGTCTCGCAACAATCGTTGTGAATGTTTCGGATCGACAAGCAACACGACACAGCTCGCTCCTTTGATAATTCCATCCTTGGGAGCAAGTAACTGCGCGGTGATGCCCTGAGCGCGAAGCTTCTTCTCGTCAGTGACATTTCCATCAAGTACCCAGGCGGCTCGATACTCCGGCGTCACGTTAGCGTTCCAGTAACCGTTGGTATCCACCGACGGTTGACTTGGTAATTCGACATCGTGCATCGCGTCAATCAAGCCTGCGTAGATCCGCTTGCCACTGAAATCCAATCGCTGAGTTCCTTCCGGAACTTCAAGATCCACGCCGACAGCAACGATCGTCGTTCCCTCGATTAGCACGTCAGCCTTGTGCGAAGATTCACTCGGCGAAGAAACGATCTCACCTCCGCTGAGCAAAATCGGCGACGGATCAGCGCTCCGCAAACCCTCGACTGGCCGTGACGAGGTGGTCTGCTGGGCCTCGGCGACGCGAGCGGTGGCCAGGGTCATCACACCAGCCATGACGATCAACCAAATCAAACTGTATCGCTCAATAGATCGCATCCGCTAAACTCGATTTATGTCGTTGTTGGGATTATATCGTTCTTGGAATCAATAAAGTGCATCAAAGACCGCGAGTTGAAATCAACGTCAAAAGTCGCGAGTTCCAGCGTAACTCAAGTTTCGGATTCGCGTGCCGAGCGAATTCTAAAAATCTGCCAATTTACAAATCTCATCAAAGCACATCATGCTTTTCTTGGCGAGAGCCAGGACTCATTCAGTACGCATTTGCCTGTGGGCATTTTGATCGCCACCCAAGTGAACGGTTCCACAGGATCTTCGCCTTCGAAACACCACCCACATCCGCTTTGTCACTCATCACCGTTGCGCGTGACAACTAACTGGTGCGTGAGATCGAGCTGATCTGGGTGCTTGAGGAACTGACGGAGACCACCGCTTCGACTCGCGGGACTCCGTACTCGGCAGATCCAGTGTAGACGCAGTGATTGCTGGACATTTGAGCGATACCACCGTGGTGCGTGTGTCCACAAAGCGTGGTGAGTTGGATCATCGGACGCGATTTCGCAAAGGTACTTAAAACTTCGCCGACGGCTCCACACACAAAAAACGGTGCCCACCAGTCATCGGTGGTGCGGCCTTCGTACCAACACGATTGGCGATATGGCGGCACATGCGTGATCACGAGAACTCGGTCCGCATCCTCGGGCAATGCATGGAGCTTTTGTGCGAGACGCTCGGCGCTTGCTTGACCTTCGAGTTTCAGCCGTTTTTGCCAAGTTTTCGACGAGATACTGTGAAAGTCCGTGATCAAGCGAAAGTCGTTGAGCCGAATCGGTGAGCGAGCATAGTCGCCCTGGGTTGCGTCACCCCAGCCATCATCACCAACGAGGTAGCAACCCGAACACAGCTCAATGGGTTGGGCGTCGGTTAGGTAGGTCAAGAGCGGATGCTCGCGACAGATCTCCATGACTCGCTGTCGAGTGACAGCAATTGAACTCTGGTAAAAATCATGATTACCGAGAACAAAGAACACCGGCTGGTTCACGGCCTCGGCGAGTCGACGCAACTCAAATACCACGTCGTCGCCCTCCGAAATGTCGCCGGTGACGAGCAAGCCGTCACCTTGGCAATCAAGTATCTCTCCCACCCACGTCTCCCAAGCGGAGACGGGAACATGATTGAGATGAGGATCTGTTGTCCAAACGAGCCGCACAGGGACTGTTTAAACCGTAGCCGTCAATGACTCAGCCGCCGCCGCAAGTGCTTCGGCTTTGTCCGTTTTTTCCCACGAGAAGGAATCTTCGTGGCGGCCAAAGTGACCACCCGACGAGGTCAATCGGAAAATCGGACGACGAAGTTGGAGATGGTTAATAATGCCTGACGGTGTGAGCGGGAAGTGCTCGCGAATCAGTTCGCACAACTTGGAATTATCGATCCGTCCTGTGCCTTCGGTATCAACGTTCACGCTCACAGGCTCTGTCACACCAATCGCGTAAGCCAGTTGGACTTCGCAGCGTTCGGCCAAGCCGGAGGCAACAATGTTCTTGGCGACGTATCGAGCCATGTAGGCTGCCGAACGGTCAACCTTTGTTGAATCTTTGCCGCTGAATGCACCACCACCGTGACGTCCCCAGCCACCGTATGTGTCGACGATGATCTTTCGACCGGTCAAACCGCAATCGCCGTGGGGTCCGCCAACGACGAACTTGCCGGTCGGGTTGATGTGGTACTTGATCTCGCCTTTGACGAGCGATGGTGGCAAACAAGGAGTGACGACATGCTCGATCACGAACTTCCGAATTTCTTCGTTGGTGACGTCTGGAGCGTGTTGGGTACTGACCACAACCGTATCGATCCGGACCGGGATGTTGCCTTCGTATTCGACCGTCACTTGAGCCTTCGCGTCGGGCCGAAGCCACGGCACTTCCTTCGCAAAGCGAGCTTCCGTGATGCGGTTGATGATGCGGTGTGAAAGTGCGATTGGAAGCGGCATCAACTCCGGCGTGTCTTTACACGCATAACCGAACATCAAACCTTGGTCGCCGGCACCGACATCTTTGCCACTCGCGGAGTCTTCATTGACACCCTGAGCGATATCTGGGCTTTGCGAATCGAGCGACACCATCACGGCGCAAGTGTTTCCGCAAATCCCCATTTCATCATCGGTGTATCCGACTTCGTTAATCACGTCGCGAACAATTTGCGAATAGTTCACAATGGCCTTGGTCGTAATTTCGCCGGCGATGATTGCGATACCGGTGGTGACCATCGTCTCACAGGCAACGCGGCTGTACGGATCCTGAGCAAGTAACGCATCAAGCACGCCGTCAGAAATTCGGTCGGCGAGCTTATCAGGGTGCCCCATGCTGACCGATTCGCTCGTGAACAGATATCGGTTTGGGGTTGGATCGCTACTCACGCCAGAGTCTCCGAAGGAACAAAAAATGGATTGGGATTCACTTGGTTCGCACGACATCAATTGCCGTACGGGCATTAGACTAGTTGGTAACAGGCGAAATGAGAAGATCCGGCTCGCTCGCAAGACTAAATGATCTATGACTTCTTTTCGAAAATCACCCCCACCAGCCGCCCGGATTCCTCTGGAAATTGGCTCATCCGGCACGCCGATGGAGCTGACGCACCGCCAATTGCCGGCGTTCATCGCGTCGCTCTTTGTGCATGTGTGCCTGCTGGTGGCACTCGGGGTGTGGTGGACGCGGCCGCATCATGGCACGGGCGATGAACCCGATCGCGAGATTGGGATCGCGATTGTTCACCGCCAAAAAGACCAAACCCGCTACGTCGACGCCGCTGACATGGCCACGGAAGCCACTCAAAAAAGCCAGGCTGTGGGCGAACCGACGCAGTCCACGTTGTCGGCTCCGCCAGCGGACCTCGCCCAACCGCTGGACCTAGCGGGGATCCTCCAGTCCATGCAGAGCACACCGTCACCGATGGCGTCCAGCGGGCTCGCCGGGGACGTCGCCCTCAGCGGTGCTGCTTTGGGTGGCGATGGTGGCCAGGATACCGAAACAAAACCGAACGACACGACCACGATGGTCTTCGGTGTCTCGGGCAGCGGCTCGCGATTCGTTTACGTCTTCGATCGGTCTGACAGCATGAACGGTACCGGCGGACGCCCGTTGCGAGCCGCCAAACGCGAACTGATTCGCAGTCTCCAATCACTCGGTGAACGACAACAATTTCAAATCATTTTCTATAATGATAAACCGACACCGTTCCAGCTCTCAGGAATGCCGACACAGCTATATCGCGGCGAAACTGAAACCATCGAACGAGCGATTCGCTATGTCGACTCGATCAATGCCTTCGGCGGCACCGAACACGATTCAGCGCTGAAAATGGCATTGCGGATGTCGCCCGATGTCATCTTTTTTCTCACCGACGCCCGCATTCCGCGTTTGTCCGGCTCAGAACTTTTCGAGATCCAGCGGCGAGCCGACAGCAACGGCACCACCATTCACGCGATCGAATTTGGCACCGATTTCGCCGCACCATCGGTGAGTTTCCTTCGTGAGCTCGCATCGATGAATGGCGGCCAATACCAATATGTAAATACACATCAATTGGGTTCTCCAGCATTGGGTTCTCCAGCATCAGGTAACGAATGATGCGTGGCAACCGATTTTGGATGTTCATATTGGCACTGGCTTTTGCGGATGCGACGCCAAATGACGTCCCCGCACAAGAAGCCATCTCATCATCATGGGCCGCAAACGCGGTCGTCACGTTTTGGGTCGAGCCGATCGCGACGAGTCCCCAGTCGTGGTATCCGCGCCGCATCGAAATACTCACCGGGACGATCGTTTCCTTGGATGATAAGCAGTTCGTCGCAAGGCTTCCGGGCCGCGAGGCGGAGTTCACCACCCTCGCCCAACGCATCCTCTGGATCGAAGCGACGAACGCGCCCCAAAACGAACAAGCAGCGATCGACCTATTCAACCGAGGCGAATACGAAGCGTGCTTGCGTCCGCTGCTGGATACAATCAGCGCCCGGCCGCCCGTTTGGCGACAGCAATGGCTATCCATCCTCGCTGCTCAAGCCGCCATGCGAAGTGGCCGCTACCAAGTCGCCTTGGAACTGGTCAGCCAGATCGATCGTCGCCCGCTTCCACCGATGTGCGTTGGATGGCTGCCAGTGGTTTGGCAATCGCGGATGAACGATCGAGCCATGCAAGACGCCGCGATCGCTAAACTTGAGGACTCCACACCGGCAACATCATTGGTCGCAGCAAGCTGGCTACTTTCGTCACCGAGTCGAACGCAAGCGGTGACGGCGCTACGATTGCTCGAACGTGACGTGAATCGTGAGGACATCGCTTCGCTCGCTCGCGTGCTGCTTTGGCAAGTGGTGCCGCCACCTGAGGTCGAATCGCAAATGGCTGCGTGGCAGGCCAACCTCGACTCGTTGCCGATGACGCTGCAAACCGGACCGACACTCACACTCGTCGGCAAACTCAAATCGAGCGGCCAAAGTGAAGCCGCCGAGTTGCTTGAGCAATCACTTGAGCTGACGCCGATTTACCCGCATCCCGACGTCGAGTCTGGCATCGACTCGCAACCGTAATGAGTCCACGCTTGGCGAAAAAAGGCGTCAAAATGTGGCGATTTTCAAAGCGATCAACTAAACGTCCGTGACGCTTCGACGGACGGGATTGCTGGGCGTGCCCTCGTCGACCCGCGGACGAAAGTGTGGTCGTGGGATTGAGGCTCCACCAGCGGGTTCGTCGCCAGTCTCAGGGCGTGCGGGGGCATGCACTCGCGGCATCGGGCCCGCGGCAGCATCGAGATCGCCAAGATATTCCTCTCGCACCTTGGGATGCTGTTTCACTTCCTCGGGCGTGCCTTCGACGAGCACGGTCCCTTGATAGATCACGTAACACCGGTCGACGGTGCCGAGGATTTCTCTCGCGGCATGATCGGTAATCAGCACACTGATCCCAGAATCACGCAATTGACGAATCACACCTTGGATGGATTGCACGGTCACAGGATCGATGCCGGCGAAGGGTTCGTCGAGCATCACAATTCGAGGGTCCGAAACCAGACACCGTGCGATCTCGAGTCGACGACGTTCTCCGCCGCTGAGCCCGCCTGCGCGGTTCTTGCGGATGTGCGTGATGTTAAACTCTTCGAGTAACTCTTGCGTCCGCGTTTTCCGTGTTGCACGGTCCACGCCAAGCAACTCAAGTAGCGATGAGATGTTCTGTTCCACGGTCAGCTTCTTGAACACGCTGGGCTCTTGCGGCAGGTAGCCCATTTGTCCATCGCGAGCGCGGCGAAACATGGGCCAATCCGTCACATCTTGGCCACTCAAATAAACGCGTCCCCGATCTGGCTCGACCATTCCACAAATCATTCGGAAACTTGTGCTCTTTCCAGCCCCATTGGGACCGAGCAAGCCGACGATCTCACCTTGTCCCACGTGCAAATTCACGCCATCCACGACACGACGTCGGCCGTAGGTCTTTTGCAAATCGACCGCTTGCAGAATCGGCTCTTGGGACAGGTCGAATTTGTCCCCAGCCGTCGCAGTTGAAAAAAGGTGAGCCATAGTTTCGATTCCATTCGAAGTTGAATATTTCCGTGTCCCCGGCAGCACGATGCTGCAAGGTAAGTCGGCGCCGCAGGGTAACTCGGCTAACGGATCAACTTGATTCGCTTCAGGTTCGGGGTATAGGGAACGGGACGATTCCATGGATGCGGCCAGAACACCATCAAGGCTTTTCCGACGAGTAAATCACGAGGAACGTAATGCGCATCGGCCCATCGATAGGCGTCTTCATCCGTGCTGATCGGCAGACCTGGACGCAACTTTGTTCCAGCCCAACAGCGAGCATCTTGACTCTCGGGACTGTTATCGCCCATCGGGAAAAACTGGTCCTCTTGCATTTCAAACGTCACATTGCGGCGTGCCTGCCATCCAGCAAACGAATCCCAAAGTTCAGGTGTTGCCAACACCTTTTGGATCCCAGCATTCGTAGTGTACGTCGACGAACGACTGCGCAACTCGGAGAGGTCATAATCAAGCAACCCTTCATAGCTGTTCTTCGTTGCGATGTAGTACTTGTCGCGATCGACTCGTAAGTGATGCACCTTGGCTTCACCGCCACGAACCGCCAAACCCACCGGCGCGGCGTCCAACGGATGCTCGCCGGCAAGCGTGTAAGGACGATGATTCTCGGCTGTACGAAATTTTCTGGCATCAAACGTCGTCGGCCCATCAAACACAACGACGTCATCATCAACCCATAGCAAAAGCTCGTCATCACAATTGCTCATACGAATCCGATGTCGCTCGCCAGCCAGAATTCCCGTACTCGCTTCGGGGCTAATCGTTAACTTTCCATTGCCGTCATCGAACGATCGAGGCTCTCTATCGTCAATCTTGAGTGAAGCCTTGCCGGTGGTTAAATCAATCAGACAACGATACTTCACGCCCGCTTCGACGAGTTCAAACATCAACTCGCGGCTTGCGGCGGTCGTCTCGACATCCGCTTCGAAAATCAAATCCCCAACCCAGTGCATGCCTTCCATGCCAGTATCTGAATTGCCTACATGAACTTCGAACCGGTTATTGAATTGCTCAAGTCCACCGGCTGAAGTGTAATTTGAGTTAAAAGAATTAAGGTCGATAAACGTATCACCGTTGGAATCCAGTCGCTCGGCATAGACAGCGTTCACATTGACGGCGGCATAGGAGTCGTACGCGTAGAAGTCCGTGATCGCGCGACTGGAGTACGGGTTCACCTTGCCGAGTGACTCTCCCGAATCAACCTTCTTCCACTGCTCAGGTGACGGCCAACGATGAAAGTACCGCAGCCAATAGAGTCGGTTCGGATCAGCAGTCTTGACCTTCGCAGCGATCCCTTCGGAATCACGTTCGATTTGCCATGAGTCCGCTGGCGGTTGAGTCGCCTTTTCGTTCCAAGGCTGCCAACGACTTGGGTAGTTCGCTGCGATCAAATCGAGTGACTGGTAGTCGGTATCGTAGACCGGTTGCCGCATGGCCAACAAAGTTTGCGGTGCCTTTCGCACCATCATCGGTACTTCATCGGAACCGGTGGGTTTCGCATACACGTCACCGGCTTGAATCGTGAGAGTTTCGTTCGGCAAACCGACAAGCCGTTTGATGTAGTTCTGTTTTGGGTTACCAGGAAACTTGAACACGATCACGTCCCATCGCTCGGGGTCGTGGATCGCATAAGCAAACTTGCTCACCAAAATTCGATCGCCGCTGAACGTCGCTGCGTTCGCGTCTCCGGCCAAGTCCAAACAATTCACGTACCGACAATTCGGGCAAATCCCAGCCACGACTGTTTGACTCATGCTGGAGCCACGGTTCTCGAGACTGGCACCAAACTGGAACTGCTTCGCACAGCGTTCACAGAAAACGTCTTTGTGAGCGCCCATCAAGGTGGGGGCCATCGATCCGGTTGGAATCACAAAGGCTTCGGCAATGAAGGCTCTGAATAGAAGTGCCAAAATAAAGGCGACGACAAACGCTTCGACGGTCTCGCGCTGGCCTGCCAAACGAATTTCGTCGCCAAATACCGCCTGAGGACTGCGATTATCGGGCTCTTGCTCGATTTGGGATTCGGGATTCACGATAGTGTCCGATCCGCGATCGCCAGTCGAACGGTTAGCGCGTGATGGTCGACTCATGCGAAGCGAATCCTTCAATAATCTGGCAAAAACCAGCGTTCTGGGGGGCTAATACTTTAGGGGCTTTACGCAACCGTGGCGAATAACACCGTATGGTAGCGGTTTTCGCCCGACGCCGAAACTTCGATTTCGCAGCCTAATACCACTGCATTGCATATTCGCGAAACTCAGCGATCGCTCGGGCTCGGGTTTCTGGGGCTTGGAGGTAGTTCGCCCAATCAATCTGGTTCTTGGCCAACTCTCGATAAAGCATGTCCGTCGAGGCTTGGTAGCGACTCCAATGCCAGGGAGATTCGGTGGAATCATCCTCAATTTGAGACTGGCGTTCCGCCAAGAGCGCCCGGACGCCTTCGCGGATCTTGACGTCGTCAACGTCGGCGAGTTCGAGCAAGGGTAAGATCCCTTCGTCGGTAATCGGTTTGACTGCGATCATGACGGACGGATGCAGATACCCAGCTTTGATGCGCGACGCGTTGTATCGGTGGGCGACGTAGTCCACCGGAAAGACCGAGTAAACCGCAACGGTCAACGCGAAGGCCACCAACTGTGCCCGTAATAGCCACCAGAACGATCGACCTTTGGCGATCTTCACCAGCACGATGATGACACCAACAACAACCAGCGTGATGCCAAAGCAACCGATCCAACGCATGCGGGTCATGCCGTTGTAACCGACGTAGATCAACAACCGATTGTAAACTGCGATCGCGAGCAGAAAATTCTCCGCCGACCAGATCCACGCCAAGATTTTCAATCGCCCCAACCGCGAATCACCCAGCATCTTTCCGCTGAAGATCAGCGACATCGTCCCCGTCGCCAGCGCAAGCGCACACGTCAACCACGCCGCCCCTTCGTGCGCGTAGCCCGCGTAATAAAAACCTTTCGGAAACTCACGATGCCAGAGTGTTGTAAACTCGAAACATAGATACACCGCAAACAATACGATCAATGTTAGCAGTGTATTGCGAAACGCCGAATAGAGCAGTGCGGGTTCGCCCGTGACGCCAAGCACCCTCTCCGACTCTTCGCGAGGACCAAACTTCATCAGAGGCTGAAGCGGACGAAGCAAACCAACGCCTATGAATAGCGCTGCGATGCAAAACGGAACCTCCCAAAACGAGACACGGCTCAAGAAATCCCACAATCGCGATTGAAACTCGTTGATGCTGGCCATCACTGACGTGTATAAGTCTGGATTGGCAAACACAAAAATGCCACCAAAGGCGACTGCGGCAACGACGGGAAGCCCAAACGACAAGGCAATGCTCGGAGCAGTGCTCGGGGACCTTGGCATCATGTGACCGCCAACCTTGTGCGGTTGAATTTGCCGCTGCATCATCCGAGCCATACCGTCAAACGGAGACCGAATTCCGAGCGTCATGGTTTCCAAGACCAGCGGAAACTGACCTGACACAGCCATCGCGAGGGCTGGAATGAACATCATTCCAACGAACACAACGAGCGGACCGCCTGACCAAACCAACCTCAAACTGGCAAGCATACAACCGAGGCTGCAAAAAAGGACCCAAGACCTTCGCCCGGCTGGTCGAGTCCCGACCCAAAAGATCAGCGGAACCATCGCCAAGAAGACCGCTGGTCCTGCCAAACCCTCAGCCCGAAAAATCAACAAATCCGCAAGCACCGTCCAAATGATCCAAGCGAGCGTTTCCCGCATCAACGACTTGGTGTCGACATGATTTCCCGCTGACGAAGTGCCATTTTGCGTCTCAACCGACGCCTCGAGCGGTGGCAGATCGAAGTTTGGACCGGTTGCATCACTCGCCACGATCAATCTCCGCACAAAAAGAAAAGTTCTTGGCCTGATTGATTTTGGCCCTATTTGGCTCTTGCGCGAGTTATCTCGCGTAGCTTGGATGTACGCGACGTCGGCACGTTAGGTTCAATGCGACAACTCCATCCCAGCGACCTGCGCCAACGCGATTCCCCACCAGCTTTGGCAACAAATTTGACCGCTACCCGCCACGCGATCCCAAAAAGGCTGTCACGATCTACCGCAATGCGGGTACGATTGGAGGCCGTGCGGGTACGATTGGAGGAAGGTGCCCTGACAAAACTTCCGTCGCATCCGACTATTCGAAAGTGCCTTAGGATGAACCAAGAACATTACCCGGAACGCCGATGTCTCATGATGCTGATCGTGAGTTTGTTTGTGATGATGGCGGGAACGCCAGCTCAAGCTAGTGATAACAACTCGGACGCGACCAACCCCAACAAGCCTGTCAGCGTCGATGCGCTCGTCCAACGGCTCGGCAGCCCGAACTTCGCGACACGCCAGCGAGCGAAGGAGATGCTCCAGCGACTCGGTCTCGAAGCGTTCGACTCACTTCACAAGGCACAGTTTGATCCCGACAGTGAAATTGCCATGTCGGCTCGCCACTTGGTGAGCAGCCTGATGGTGAGTTGGTCAAAGGAGACGGATCCAGAGGCCGTTCGAGATGCGTTGGAAGACTACGGGGCCCAAAGTGAGGCGGAGCGAAGCAGCCGATTAGAACTGCTCGCTGAACTCCCTCAACGTCAAGGACTCGAAGCCCTCGTTCGATTATCTCGGTTTGAGACCAGTCTTCGCCTCAGCCGTCAAGCGGCGCTGCGTTTGATGCAGCAACCGATGAGCGAATCGGCAACACAAAGACAGTATGAAGCCGACACATTGCTGCAAGTACTCGGGGAGAACGATCGTCAAGCCGCAGCCTGGCTTCGCGTCTATGCAGAAGACATTGCCTCCGGACATTACTCGGCCGAAAAGTGGCGAGAGCTCATCAAGCAACAGCGACACGAAATTGATGCCGCAGCGACTCAACAAGCAAGCCGCTCCACCGTACTTGAACTCACGCGAGTTTGTGCTTCGCGTGCCGCCACCTCGGGCGATCGCAACGAAGCTCTTCGGCTGGCCACGGAACAACTGGATTTGATTCCGCCGACAACGCGTGACCTGATCGACGCGTGCAGCTGGGCGATCGACCATGAATTGCACTCCTTCGTGCTGGAGCTGCGTCAAAATCATCCACGGATCTTCTCTCAGCAACCCGTCCTCCTGTATGGAGCAGCGGAAGCCATGATCAGTGCCGGCGACGACGAAGCGGCGGAAGTACTCGCCGGCGAAGCGTTGACAATTAACGCGTTGCCGAAAACAGACGAAGAAAAGAGCAAAATGTCTCCGAAACAGCTGGAGGAGATCGCGCAGTCGCACCGCGAGATTGCACAGGAGCTTCAAGACAAAGGACTCTTTCGTTGGTCCGAGCGAGAGTTCATACATATCATCGACTCGCTTGAGATCAATTCACTCGCAGCAGCAAATTCTCGGATGCATTTCGCATCGATGCTGGCAGAACTACTTCGTCACAGCGACGTCGTCGAAGTTCTCGAGCCACTGCAAGCACGTCTGGAAAGCGACGACCAGTTCGCTAATCGACTGAAGTCGCTGTACGTCAATGTGGACAAAATCCCGTCGATTCTCGACTACAACCGCGGCTTAGCTGACATCGCAGCGGGCGATATCGAATCGGCAAAACCAAAATTACTCACAGCGTATGAGATGGACGATGCCAACATCGACATTTTGATCAGCATGTATCGGCTTGACGGAGATGAAGCATGGAAAAAGAAAATTGGCGAGATGCTTCAACAAAAGATTCGAATCAGTCAGTCCGAAGTCAATCAAGCGGAAGCAAAATCTCGCCAACTTGGAAAGATCCCTCAAATCGAAGAGTACGTCGCTGAGAAGCTCAACGGCTACGCCTGGCTCGTGAGTAATACTGAAGGCGACACGCAACTCGCACTCAAATACAGCTTGCGATCTTTGGAAATCGATCCCACGAGCGAAGCGATGATGGACACCTGTGGTCGTTGCTATTTCGCAGTAGGCGATCTCGAGAATGCGGTACGAATACAGCGACGCGCCGTCAAGCTGTTGCCCCACTCACCACCTCTTCGTCGCCAACTCGCTCAATTCGAAGCCGCCATAGCGGAATCTGGCGTTTCAACAAGCGAGTAACTGGCACCACCAAGTAACTGGCACTAGCTACCGAAGTGGCCAAACGATCGGGATAAGCGTGACTGAAACCACAAGAAAAATCAAATCAAGCGGTATACCGACTCTCAAATAATCGCTGAATCGATAGCCGCCTGGGCCATAAACCATGAGGTTAGTTTGATACCCAAACGGAGTCGCAAAACCAGCTGAGGCAGCGATACAGATCGCTACCATAAATCCTGTTGAATCAATGCCTAAGCGTCGAGTCGTTTCCATTGCGATAGGAAACATCAGGACGGCTGCGGCATTGTTTGTGACCAACTCAGTCAGCAGCATCGTCAACACGTAGGTCACGACCAACAGCATCCACGGCGATTCACCCGCCATCCCCACGAGCGACTGCGAGGCCATCAAAGCAAGGCCGCTTACTTCGATTGCTTTTCCCAACCCCAGCGAACCAGCGATCGCAATGAGCAAGGGGCCATCGACGCTTTGCCGGGCTCGAGCTAAATCCACGCAACCAAAAACGAGCATTCCAGTTGCCGCAACGAGTGAGGCACTGAGCAAGTCAATGCCACCTAGCGTAACCGTGCCGATCATTAACACCATGATAGAAAGCGAGATCCAGGCACGGTCGTGCTGGATCGCATGATCACGATCAACGCCGCTGACAAGAAAGAAATCTTTCGAGTTCCGCTGACGCGAAATAAAGTCTTCATCCGCTTCAAGCAACAGTGTGTCACCGGACCGCAGCACGACGTCACCCAGTTTGCCGGATACTCTTTCATCACCACGAGCGACTGCCACAACAGCAGCTTGGTATTGTGTTCGGAACTTTGAGTCGCGCAGTGTTTGCCCAATCAGTGGGCAACGCTGCGAGACCACGGCTTCGATCAAGTGGCGACGCGGAGCTCCTTTCGTTTCATGCTTTGAATCATGCTGAATCTCGTTGATTGCTCGCACAAGCCCATGCATCTTTTGAAGATCGATGACTGAATCGAGAACGCCAACGAACACCAAATGGTCATTTGACTGCAAGCGTTGCCAGGATGCGACGGCCGTCAACCGCTGTTGCTCTCGCTCGATCTCGATCAAGTACAGTCCAGGCAAATGCCTTAGCCCTGCTTCCTCAATCGACTTACCGACTAGTGGTCCATCATGCTGGACCATCAACTCAACCGTGTATTGCCGTGGGTCATCCGTGGAGTCTATCGCAGGCTTACGATCAGGTAACAAGCGATCGGAACTCAATAGGAGAAACACGAAAGCAACGAGCGATGCCGGCACACCCACCCATGCCAAATCGAACAACCCCAAACCTTGGCCGGTCGCATCAATCAGCAATCCGTTGACGACCAAGTTTGTACTCGTTCCGATCAACGTCCAAACACCGCCAAATGTCGCAGCGAACGCCATCGGCATATACAACTTCGAGCCTGCGATCCCCGTTCGCTTACTTACGTCTTCAACCACAGGCATAAACATCGCCACAACCGGCGTATTGTTGAGTACGGCGCTGAGTAGCATCACCGGCGTGAGAATCTTTAGCTGGGCCTCGCGAATGGAACGAGGCATCCCCAGAAATGGATCGACCACTCGAGAAATTGCCCCGGTATGAACAAGTCCGGCAACAACAATGAATAGTACCGCTATCGTCACTAGCCCCGGATTCCCAAGCCCAGCGACGGCCTCGCCCGCAGACAACAACCGATCCGATCCGGAAATCGTGCCGACACCAACGAGAAACGCGATCGCGGCCACCATGACTGCATCCGACGGCATGTCACGTATCAGCGCGGCAAGCACTGCGACAACAGTCAAGCCGACTAACCATGCTTCCCAGTTCATCGTTCAAACCTATGCAACACAAGCCAACTGGCTGGGAATGAAATCAACATGCTACACATTCTGAACTGGGCACATGATGCGACGTCGATCCCGCCAACCCAATACTAGGAACGCAAGCAACGCAACTGGACCAACCACGAACACGACAGCATTGCGATAATCCTCGAGCCTTGAACTTTCCTCGACCGTCAACACCAGATAGCCGGCGTAGAGCGCATACGCAAACACCATCAATCCACCTTCCCATCTTGCGACCGTCATCTGAGTCCGGACGATGGGCCAGCTTGCTACAGCGACCAAGACCATGACGGGGATATCAAACCACAACGCGTCATCGATCACCGTCACGCCGTTCGCAGAAACCGCCGACGACGCCCCGAGAACACCAAGCAAGTTAAAGAGATTGCTGCCCACGACATTCCCGACAGCCATATCACGCTCGCCCTTCAACGCAGCGACAAGCGATGTAGCCACTTCTGGAAGCGATGTTCCGACCGCGACAATGGTAACTCCGATCACCAAGTCACTGACTCCAAACTCGCGAGCGATGGATGAACTAGCTTCCACAAGCCAACCTGCTCCTAGGACAAGCAGCGCGAGCCCAACAACAAGGACGCCGGCATACGCAAGTAAGACTCGCATCGATCGCGGTGGTGGCAAATCTTCGACGTTCGATCTGGCGATCGCCTGTTTGGCGTCGCGACGCCCGATCCAACCGAGTACGCCGGTATAGACAATTAAACAAAAGAACAGTCCTGTACCTTCGAGTCGCGATATCAAGCCGTCCATCGCTAATCCAAAGACAACAATCGAAGCGAGGACCATCAAAGGTATATCAAAACGAACAAGTTGCCGAGACACGCCCAACGGCACGATCAACGCGGAAGCCCCCAACACAAACAGCACATTGAATATGTTGCTGCCGACGACATTCCCCAAAGCAATATCCCCTTCACCACGAACGCTCGACACGACGGACACCGCCATCTCGGGAGCACTCGTGCCAAAGGCCACCACCGTCAAGCCAATGACGAGCGACGAGATTCGAATCGCCGAAGCCAGCACCATGGCGCCGCGGACAAGCATGTCGGCTCCAACGACCACCACCGCAATTCCAGCAAACATCCAAAACCAATTCATACAGTCTCTTTCTTGCGTCGCGCGACGCTGATTCGAATAGCGGGAAGATGCACAACGAAGCGAGATCGTCGTGCTTTGGATTGTGGCGGAGTGATGTCAAACACACGACCAAGCGGACTTGCAAGAATCGCTGGCAACAACACGAGTTCAGCAACAGCTCCACACGTGAGAATGACCAACATCAACAACCCGAATTGCTTGGTCGGAACAAATGTACTGAGCAAAAACACAGACAAACCGAGCCCGTTGACCAGTGACGCCTGGAGTGTCGGTCGGCAACAACTTCGAAACGCCGCTTCGATAGCCTGGCCACGGGACGTACACGTTGCTTGACCATGGCGATACCAACACAAAAAGTGAATGGTGTCATCGACAGCGACGCCTAACGCGATACTCGCGGTCATCATGCAGCCAATATCAACCGGGATTCCCATCCATCCCATCGAACCGAATACCGCCAATACGGGCAACAGGTTCGGCAACATCGCGATGCACCCAGCGGCGACACCACGAGTGACCCACATGAGTAGCGGCGTGATGGTCAAAAACGACCAAACCGTGCTTTCAATCAGACTTCCCAACAGCGCTCGCTGGGCTTTGTAGACAATGGGAATCGCTCCGGTGTGAATCACCGTGATGGGTGAATCGATCACGTTTGACCCAGCGAGTGATTCGACTTGAGCATTCGCGCTTTCGCTAAACTTTTGTGACGCTAATGCGACCAGTGGATCGACAACCTCTTTCACTTCTTCAGCGAATACTCCGTAATCGACATCTTTGAACGCCGCAACTCGCAAGCTAATACGCCATAGCTCGTCACCGGTCTCTGGATCCGTCACGACGTAACCACTTGCTTTTAGCGCGTCAAGGCTGTGTTCGAGTTTGGTATTGAGTACTCGATTGCGAATGACCGCAGCGGTTCCGCGTTGCCCTGTCCCAAGCGACGGAAGAAAAGCCGCCGCCGACATCGGAGGTGAAATGAGCCCCTTGCCGTGCTCGCCAAATCGCTGGTCAATCTTGCTCCGCACTTGATCAACCATTTGCGCACGATGCAAAACTGTCAACCTCCCCGTATTCGATTTTGCTCCCAGCTCGCCGAGAGATTGTGAATCGAATCGAACAAGCACTTCCAACGGCACGAGGTTCCCAAGATTGTCCTCCAGCCAATGATAGTCGGCTAAAATCCTCGTCTCGGAATCGAATAGCTTGAGCAAGTCCACAGAAGTTCGAATTCTGCTGATCCCACAACTGAGGACGATCATCAAAGCGACACTTAGCACACATACGCTTCGGTAGTGACCGATCACCCAATGCGCGCAACGCACGGCCCAACGCTCAATGAATCCGTCCCTACCATCCTCCATACCCAAACTCGCGCCATCCTGAGTATTGGAGCGAACCGCAAATCCAAACGCTCGTTTTCGACCGAAGAATTCGAGCGCCGCAGGAAGCAGTAAAAACAACACCACGAGCATCAGGAGCATGCCTAACGCCGAGAAGATTCCGAAACGCCGAATGGGCGTTAAGTCGCTCGCAAAAAGAGAAAGCAAGCCAAGTGCCGTTGTCACACTGCATAAAGCGGCCGGTTTATAACCGGCTGCCAACGCCTTGCCCGATGCACCGCGGATGCCATGTTGATACACAGCTTCCCGGTAGTAGTTTACGAGGTGAATGGCTCCTGAAATCGTAAGCACATAAATGAGTGATGGCATCGCCAACACGATCGCATCCGCATGACAGCCTGTCAGCCAAATGGCCGCGGTTGCTCCGCAAGTGCTCACGATTCCACACAGAAATACGATCAACGTCAGCACGATGCTACGAAGTGACCACCAAGCCAATAACAACCCGAGTGCTCCAGCCGCTAATGCCAAACGAACGAGTGTTCGCTGGCCCTCTTCGTTGATCGAAAGATTGTCAATCGGTGGCCCACCCAAGTGTGCTTCGTCGATCGGAATATCACAGGCTTCAAGAGCACGTAGCAAAGCCCCCTGGGGCTGGTTTCGATCGATCCAACGAGGGTTTCGCACTCCGATTGCCTGGCGCAACTGATCCGTCGGAAAATCATTCAGGAAAACAATCAAACATGCTTGCCCTTGGGGCCCCAAAATTGATCCCGTGAGACGATGCACAGCGTCATTGGACTTGATGCTGAGCGGTGCTGCGGTCAGTGTTTGCAGCAGTGATCGTGAGGTGATGACTTTTCGAAAGAACGTCTGCCCACGGTAATCGCTGAGCACAACATGATCACTGGACAGTTCACGGGGCGAACTGTCCGATGCATCAAAGTTTGAGGGAGCGACGAGCAGCATTTCGCTCGGCGCAATCTGAACGTCCGATGCTGTGCTGGGGGTAGCACGTGCAATGTCGAGAACGTCTGAGGGGACAAGCAATCGAGCGAGTCGTTCCAGTCGAGGATCGTCGTTAGACGCGTCCGCTGGATCTGCTGTCGTATCAATGCGACATCCATCCCAGCTCACGACGACGAACTGGCCATCACCGCCAAACCAGGCATTGAACTTTTCGAGCGCAACCGTCTCCTCCAAGTTACTTGGCAACCAATCCGCGAGTCGATTCGAATTGGTCGCCACCGCAAGCCCCGCCCAGTGAACCAGGAGAGGTGTGGCAAGGAGGAAGACGGTTAGCACCACAGCCGACCAACGAGCAAAGAACCCTTTCGGCGAACTGATAGCTTGTTTCAGTCCGAGATGGGATTGATCCGCTCGCTGGGGCCGATCTTCGTGAGAGGTCATACCACTTCCCAAATGAACCGACCGAGTTTCTCTTGCGGCACGGTAGGCAATATCTTGGGAGCGATTCGATTGAGCTTCCAATCCAATCGACTCAGAAGACGCATGCCTGCGACCCACTGGTTCGTTGCTTGACGAAGTTGCTTGACGGCGGGATCGTCTTCGCGACGCGTCTCGGCAAGGACTTCAAGTCCACCGGCCGGAAGTCCGCCATAGAACAAAGCGATTGCGAAATTAATCTTGATGTGATCCGGAACTTCGGGACGAACGCCTTGTGTGCCTTCGTTAACAACGATTCTTCGCAGCACGCTAAAAGCGTCTTCAAAGCGGTTCATCCGGATCATACAAACGGCTCGGCAATTTCGAATTTCTTGGCCTTGGCTATCTGCTGGAAGAAGTTCCAGTGCACGTTGGTAGTCGCCTTGGGAAGCGGCTTCCTTCACTCGCTGGAGTTTCGGATCCAGTGGTAACTTTGCTGCATTTGAAGCCGCGGAATTGCGATCAGAGTTCGGCGAGACGATTGGCTGGGGAGCCTTGGTGATCATGGCCATGAGGTTTCAACTTTGGGTATTTGAGATGTGACTTTGGGGGATAATGAATAACGCTCGCCTCATCCACCGATCACGCGAAAATATGATGAGTGGTAAAGCAAGGCTGAGTGTGTAGCGATATTCAACTCGCCAGCGAAAACGCTTTAGCGGTTAAACAAGTGCAAGACAGTCGTCAAAGAGAGAATTGACGAATCAAGAAGGGCTTCACAGCCGAAGTGCTATACCCAAAGTCAACAAACTTGGATTGAAAACCGAAGCACCGCCATGAGCAGGCGTGGAAGTCGACAGTGTCCACTGCTTTAGCAATTGACCAGGCAAGCTGTAACGCTCAATAACGTCAATCTTGGAAACCGATTGGGACAATCGAAGCGTCGATTCGTCGATCGATGTGTCGGAAAACGGCGTGGTCGACGGCAAACTCGCTGACACACAATCAACGACTTGGGTCTCATGCGAGACACGTTGCGACTGGACGACTGGAAAAACGAGAGTCAACGCCACCCAGCAACCGCAAAGCAATACGGCAAGGAAATTTCTGGCGGAACGACGCGACTGGCCGAACATGAACGTTGACACTTGAGTAACGTTGAGACCTGAATGGAAATGTCGTTGAACGACACGATGCGTATTATCAGCTTGCGATTCAACTCAGCAAGAGAGAATCACTTCGGATTCTCTAAATCGCCCTGACGCGGCATTGCGGGCATCGAGTTCTCGTTGCACGAAGACGACATGCCCCTTAGAAACTTGATGCCCCCGAGAAACTTCCAGATCGCAAGCACAGTTAAAAAACTTCCGGCCGCCGTCTCGTGCGAATGGGGTCGAGTGGAGCGAAGGTTTTGTTCAGTAACTGGATAGCCCATAAAAACCGCACTTGCGTTTCCGTGCCGTGGAAACTCGCGAGAGCCGACGCCGGCAGATAAAGCGGGGCTGAATAGCATCAAAAAACTCGCATATTGCCGGTTCTTGCAGGGCAGTGTCTTGACACACGGCCACGTGAGATCCATCCTCAATCGTCTCAAACGTCCCTGTTTGATTCGCGTTCTTGGAGTGCTTCTGTGACTTGTATATCTTTCGCCCGTTTCGTTAACGTTGTCTGTTTCTCGATCCTTGTTGCGTCGTCTTCGATTGCAACGGCTGAAACCGATCCGATGGATTGGCCGTTTTGGCGTGGTCCGCATGGAAATAGTGTCTCCGATGAAGTCGGCTTAATTGACGAGTTTGATCCCAAAGGCGGCGAGGGGAGCAATGTTCTGTGGAAGAGCGAAGAAGCCTCAGGGATTTCGACGCCCATTGTGATGAACGGGCGGCTGTTCACGATCACCCGTGACTTGCCAGGAACGGCCAAGGATTCCGAAAAAATCATTTGCTTGGACGCCGCCACGGGCAAAGTGCTTTGGGAGAACATATACAACGTGTTCCTCTCCGACGTTCCAGCCGAGCGTGTCGGCTGGTCGCATGTGACGGGGGATCCTGAGACGAATCGCATTTATGCACTCGGTGCGTGCTGCTTGATGCAATGCATTGATGGCGAAACGGGCAAGACCATTTGGGAACATGGGCTGAGCGAAGAATTCGGAATGCTCAGCACGTACGGTGGCCGCACGAACACGCCACTGGTTTTTGAGAATCTCGTGATCGTCAGCGGAGTGACCACTGGATGGGATGACACCGCCAAGCCAGCACACCGCTACCTCGCTTTTGACAAGATGACTGGCGAATTGGTTTGGATCAACAGCACCCGCCCACTTCCCGAAGATACAACGTATAGCACACCGTTGATCCGAGTGATCAATGGTCAACAAGTCATGATCGCTGGAGCCGGAGACGGTGCCGTTTACGGGATCCAACCCCGCACCGGCAAGATTCTTTGGAAGGAACCATTATCTCGTCGCGGTGTAAACACCTCCGTGGTCGTCGATAGCAAAGGAGCTGTTTATGCAGCCCACGGCGAAGAGAACCCGGTCGGCACCAACATGGGCGCCGCGGTGCGAATCGATGGCGCGTCCGCATCATTGGGGTCAACTTCCGCCGAGGTGTGGCGCACGGAACAGCTTATGATCGGCAAGAGCTCTCCGCTTCTTGTAGGGAACCATCTCTACGTCGTCGAAGATACAGGCGAGCTTCATACACTCAATACAGAAACCGGTGAAGAAGTCGGTGAGCCAGTCAAGCTTGGAACAACGATGCGTGGAAGCCTCGTTTACGCAGACGGCAAAGTCTACGGGTGCACCGCGAGCGGAATTTTCCACATCCTCAAACCAACTGGCGATGGCCTAGAATCCATTTTCAAAACTCGCTTGCCACGCGGCCATGAAGCGGGCGGATCGGTGATCGTTTCGCACGGACGAGTCTACTTGCCAACGACAAGTGGACTGTTCTGTCTTGCAAAGCCAGACGTGGAACCAAAACTTGGCCCGAGCACAGTTGGAAGCGATGAGCTGCCTGCGGAACGTCCGGCAAGCGAAGACACGACGGTTGCTCAATTACAACTCATTCCTGCGGATGCAATGGTTACTTCTGGGTCGGAGCTACAGATGAAAGTCGTTGCTTACAACGCTTTTGGGCAACGACTCGAGGAACTTCCGAGCAATCTCACCTACGAAATTGCCGGCGGTGGCAAAATCGACTCCAAGGGCGTTTTTCAAGCGGACAGTTCGGGTGACCACGTCGCCGCAATGATCAGCGTTCACAGCGGTGATGTCAAAGGCGCCGCACGTTTACGAGTCATCCCAGCTTTGCCATGGAAGTTCGACTTCACGCCGGGCGAAGTGCCAATCACATGGATCGGTGCCCGCTATCGCCACATCGCCCGCAAGGTTGATGGTGAACCCGTGATGGTGAAGATCACTACTATCCCCAAGGGTACTCGCAGCCAATCGTGGATGGGACCAACGGAACTGCATGACTACACGATTTCAGCTGATGTCAAAGCTGCGGACGGCTCGGTCAAGCTGCCTGATATGGGTTTGATCGCCCAGCGATACACGATGGACATGATGGGCGAATCCCAGCAGTTACAAATTCGCACCTGGACCGCTCAATTGCGGATGGCTCGTAGCGTTCCTTTCACGTGGAAATCTGGGACCTGGTACACGCTCAAGTTCAAAGCTGCAGTCGAAGACGGCAAGGCGGTATTGCGAGCAAAAGCTTGGCCGCGCGGGGATACGGAGCCGAGTGAATGGACACTCACGGCTGAGGACGAGTCCGCCAACACGCAGGGAAGCCCGGGCTTGTTCGCCAACGCAACGAACGCTGAAGTCCTTTATGACAACATCACCGTGACCAGCAATTAGACATCGCTGTGTCGTTCAAATCGCTACGCTCCAGTCGACATGAAGTCGAACTGGCGCGTGCTTACTAGTACGGAACGGGACTACTCCGCATCCGCATGATGATCGAACTGGGGCTCGGGGAGCCAGAAGCTCAGGATAAAGTTCGCCAAGTACAACACGAAGGCGACACCCGCAGCGACGTAGGCCACCTTGGTGGCCGGGCCGGCATCGATCGGAAGGACCAAAGCCAACCAGTGCGTCACGCCGGCAAAGCAAGTGCCGAGCATTCGGCCGCCAATGTTTGCGGCAAAACTTTCTCCGGTCCCTCGCAAGTGCAACGGGTAGGCACCGGGTAAGTAATTCCCCCAGAAGCTGAACTGGGCCACCGTCAAGAAACCGGCGAAGAACATACCGAATTCCAAGTACGACAAACTCGTCGTCCCCGCAAACGCAAAAACGAGTGGCATGACGATCAAGCCCGGGATCAAGAAAATCCGGAGCAATTGTCTTCGGCTGATGACGACGACCGCGAGCCCCGCCAAAACAAATCGCCCAATGAGCCCGCCAATTTCCTGCGTCTTGGTCGCTTCCGTCGCGCGAGCCATTTCGATCGGACCGGCGATCTTGCGTGACTCGCCCATCACCGCACGCTTCACCTCTTCTTCGCTCTTTCCAGCCGCATTGAGACTCGCGATCAATGTCGCTTTCTGGTCGTCCGTGAATTTCGCGGACGTGGCGGCTTGGATTTCTTGCTGAACGTCCGGCAGCCCCGGCACGATTTGTGGCATCTGCTGGATCGCACCGAATGCGGCTCCGAACGAGCACATGAACATCAATGTGGTCACGATCGTGGTGCGACGTAAATCAGGCGCAAATAGGGCTGCGACGCTGGGACGCTTGAGCACACCCGCTTTTCGCTTCTGCTCCCACACCGGCGACTCAGGCAAGAACGGTCGAATCAGAATCAATGGCAGTGCGGGAATCAAACCCGACATGAGCGTGTAGCGCCAATCCGCGTGACTGTTTTGAATCTCACCTAGAAAACTCAGAAAACTCGGAAGCTGGATCGCGGGCAGACTCACCGCGGGGATCGTCAACCCAAACAACAACGGTGCCGCTTCACCGCGACTCCATGCCGCCGCGACCCCAGCAGAAATGGCGACGAGGATCCCACCGAACGACGAAAATGCTTGCGTGAAGCCCAGCACCTTTTCGCGTTGGGCGCGATCGGGGAATAATTCCGCTAGCCAGGCGATCGCGGCGACAAACTCAACGCACACACCGATGAACACGAAGCAACGGCACACGAGCAGCATCGGCAAGCTCGTTGAAAAACCGGCGACGAACGCGGCAATGGCGTAGAGCAGGATGCTCCAAGTCAGCACCAATCGCCGACCGAAACGATCCGTCAAGTAACCGCCGAGCAATCCAAAAATACCGCCAGCAAACGCGGGTATGTAGAACAGCATCCCGATCCAGTACGTGAACTCGGGCGTTCCCGGACGAATGTTCCCTAGTTCCAACAGGGCGTTTCGGGCGATCAGGGGCAGCATCAACAATTCATAGATATCAAAGGCGAAGCCGATCGCCGCCATGATACAGATGAGCCACTGGACGGTGGACAAACCAGACTTCCGCTGGTCGTTGAGAGGGTTCGCGCCGCTGGACATAAAGTTCGTATGCTCGAAAGGGGGTCGGGTTCAGTCAAACGCCATGGAGTATACTCGAATTCGATTGTCCGCGTGATCTCGCTTTTATCGACTTGTTCGCCCCCGAGGGAGTTTCGTCTTGTGATTCGTTTTTTTGTATTTTCACTCGTATTCATGAGTTCAATTTCGTTCGCACGAGCCCAGTCTCCGCGGCCTAATGTTGTGCTGGTGCTTTGTGATGACATTCGCTGGAACGCGTTGTCGTGCGCTGGCCATCCGTATCTCAAGACACCTCACATCGACTCGCTTGCCAATGAAGGACTGTTTTTTGAGAACATGTTCTGCACCACGAGCTTGTGCTCGCCAAGCCGAGCGTCAATCCTCAGCGGGCTGTACGCACACGCTCACGGAGTGACGAATAACTTCACCGAGTACCCAACGCAACTAGCCAGCTTTCCTCGCCAACTCCAAGACGCTGGATATGAGACGGCTTATATCGGCAAGTGGCACATGGGCGAGAATAACGACGAGCCTCGTCCCGGATTCGATCACTTCGTCACTCACAAAGGCCAAGGCAGTTACTTTGACACCACCTTCAATACAAACGGAGAAGGCGGAAAGGTGGTCCCTGGTTACTACACAAATGTGGTCACCGACATGGCGTTGGAGTGGATGCAGAAGCCACGCGAGAGGCCATTTTTGTTGATGCTCGGCCAAAAAGCTCCCCATAGCTTTTATTTCCCAGAGCCGAAGTATGAGCACTCATTCGATCACGTAGCCGTCGATTATCCGCACTCGTCGTTCCAGCTTGACGACAAGCCAACGTGGATGAAAGAGCGACTCTATACCTGGCACGGGATCTATGGCCCGATCTTTGAGTGGCGAAAAGAATTTCCGAATGACAAAGCCGCTGGCGTGTTAGATTTCGAACGGATGGTCCGAGCCTACTGGGGAACCATCTTATCGATCGATGACAGCATCGGTCGCCTCACCGAACATCTGCGACAAACTCAGCAACTGGATAACACTCTTTTCATCTTCATGGGCGACAATGGTTTGCTCGAAGGCGAGAACGGCATGGTCGACAAACGCACCGCACACGATGCGAGCATGCGGGTGCCGATGATCATTCGCTATCCGAAACTGACGTCATCCACGGGTCCGAAACGGATTCAGCAACAAGTGCTCACCGAAGACGTCGCACCGACAGTTCTCGATTTATGTGGCGTCCAACCGCTTGAGAACATCCACGGCAAGTCCATTCGTCGATTGGCAAGCGGTGATACAAGTGGCTGGAGAACCTCCTGGTTTTATCACTACAACTATGAGAAGCAATTTCCGTACACACCCAATATCCGTGCGATCCGTGGTGACCGTTGGAAGTACATTCGCTATCCACATGGCGATGGCAGTGGCGATCGTCATATGGCTGAGCTTTATGACATGCAAAACGACCCCGATGAGCTTCATAATTTGAGCCAAGACCCACAACATGAGCAGCTGATCCTCGAGCTGCGCTCCGAACTGGAACGGCTGATGCAAGAAACGGGTATCGTCGAAGACAAAATGCCACTCGATGAAGGCATTGGAACTGAGTTACCCGATCAAAAAATCCGATAACGCATTCCCATCAGACCCTGGCCAACAAGTTACAAAATTAAACAAGGAACGAGTCATCAGTCACGAAATCATCACGCTTGCCAGCGGTGCCAAGGTACCGAGCGTCGGACTTGGCCTTTGGAAAATCGATACGGCCGACACAGCGGGTGTGGTTCGTTCGGCGATCGACATTGGGTATCGCCACATTGATGCTGCCTGTGACTATGGCAACGAAGTTCAAGCGGGCGAGGGTATCGCTGAGGCATTGACGGCTGGAACCGTCACCCGTGACGAACTCTGGATCACGTCCAAATTGTGGAACACGTACCACCGCGCCGAACATGTCATGCCCGCGGTCAAACGCACACTCACGGACCTGAAACTCGATTACCTCGATTTGTACCTGGTACACTTTCCGATCTCGCTTGCTTTTGTCCCGTTCGAGTTTCGTTATCCACCCGGTTGGTTCTTTGAGCCGAACGAAGCCTCACCAGCGATGAAAGCGGAACTTGTTCCGATTCGCGAAACATGGGAAGCGATGCAAGAACTCGTGGCTGCGGGTTTGGTCCGCGAGATTGGTGTCAGCAATTTCGGCACGTCGCTGATTCGTGACTTGTTGTCGTACGCAACCATCCCGCCTGCGATGCTGCAGATTGAATTGCACCCGTATCTGACTCAAGAAAAGCTGATTCGATATTGCCATGAGTCGGGAATTGCCGTCACCGGATTCTCGCCGCTCGGAGCGCAATCGTACTTTTCGCTCAACATGGCTGAGACGAACGAAGCGGTCATCGAACAGCCGGCTGTGAAAAGCATCGCAGCGAAGTATGGACGCACAGCAGCACAGGTCGTCATGCGGTGGGGCATTCAACGTGGCACTGTGATCGTGCCCAAAACGAGCCAAGTGAAGCGACTGCGAGAGAATTTGGCATTGTTCGATTTCGCATTAAGCGACGACGAGATGCAAACCATCAGCAGCATGAATCGCAACCGCCGCTTCAATGACCCTGGCGATTTCGCTGAAGCCGCATTCAACACGTTCTTCCCGATCTACGAGTAACAATCTGGCAAACGCGATTCGTGCACGAGATGAACGGAAAGTAGCCGCGAGCCGACGTGAAGTGTGGATTCGAGAGGGCAATCCTTCGTTCATCGAAGCGTTGATTCGGAAGTGACGTGACAACGTATTCTTTTCAGGGAGTTGTATGACACGACTGGTTGAACCCTCGACGACGCCATCGCTGTTGCTGGCCGCACGTGAAGGATCGCCCGAAGCGTGGAATCGGTTCGTGCATCTTTATGGGCCATTGGTCTATCGATGGGTACGTCGTGCAGGGTTGCAAAGCAGTGATGCTGCGGACGTGACGCAAGAAGTGCTGGTCTCCGTTTCGAAGGATTTGCGGAATTTTGATCTCCAGCGGCCGGGAGTCAAGTTCCGAGCTTGGTTATGGACGATCACTCGACGACGCATCGCC
>JBGSNA010000118.1:0-2815 GCA_041739875.1 Pirellulaceae bacterium | reverse complement strand
GCTAGCCACCGGCCCTAATCACCCGATCTTCGCCGGCGGCTAGCGCCAAAGCCGCTCACGACACCCCTGCCAATACCGTCACTCATCTACCGACTCGATTCCGCCGGCAGGAACGGAAACAGTCGACGAATTTCTTCTGGTTCAGGCTGTTGTCCATACTCACAAATCTCGAACGCTTCCGCATATTGAATCTTCTCCGCCGCATCCGCCCCATACCAACGCGCGAGTGTTTGACGATAACGTTTGGCTTCGCCTGATTGTCGTTGCACCCATTTTTCATGCAGCCATTCGCGTCGAAGCTCAGGCTTGGACGCTGGCGGTCGTGACGCCGCAATCTCCTCGCTGCCCAATGCACCACCTTCGAACGTTTGTGATTCGAGCGCCATCAGTGCATCGACTTTCTGTTCAAACACCGACCCGACATCGATCGCGATGTCCGCTTGGAACGGGTACGGCTTCAGAAAGCTGTCGCTGGAATACAGGAACACGGGGTTCTTCTCCAGCGGTGGTGTATCAGGACAAAAGAACGGTACCGCGACCATGTAGGCTGCGTCTTGCACCAACACTCCCACGTAGCGGTGATCCGGATGGTAATCCCAAGGCCGATGCGAGATCACCAGATCTGCGTTCCACTCACGAATCAACCGCACGATCGTTCGCCGATTCTCTAGAGTTGGCAACAGTTCGCCGTCGTGAATATCGAGAACTTCGGACGTCACACCAAGTCGCTTGGCCACTAAGGCGGATTCCGCAGTCCGACGCTTTGCCAATTGCCCGCCAGCCATTTGCCAATGGCCGATATCGCCATTGGTGACCGAAACCAGCTTCACATGATGCCCAGCCGCCGCCCACAAAGCCGCCACACCACCGCTCTTGTACTCAGCATCATCCGGATGCGCCCCGAAGCAGATAATCCGCAACTTGCCATCATCCGTTGCATCAACACTCGTCGCATCCTCTGCAAACAAGTCCCCCGCGAGAGGCCCGGCACTTAGCAACGGCCCGCCAACAACGATCAAAACAACGACCAACCAACGCAACATTGCAACCATCCCAAGCGAGAGAAGCGAGCCAACAACACGCCCCGCCATCATACCGCCCCCGCCTCCCAAAGGTTGTTGGCCAGTTGCTAGTGCCTAGTTTTTAAAACGTAGGGAGGGTCGAGCGGCTTGTCATTACCCACATTTCCTATCCAAGGTGGTGGGCGGGAAAAATTGCTAGGTCGTTTCATTGCCAGGACTTAGCGATTTGCTTTCAAAAGAATTTCATTCGACCCGACGACAGATTTCGATAGCCTTCACAGCGGGACCATGAAAGGTCCCCTCTTGAAGCTTCCAGTTCCAGGGACTGTCCAGCGAAGCGATTTTTTTTCGCCAACAGTTCGGTACGATATGAAAGTTCTCGACAACGTTCAGTGGGTTGAAACGCAATTTGAGGATTGCCAGTTGGGTGACACGCGACGAAACGAACGCATCGGGAAGGTCGCCACGCAAATGCTCCGGGCACCCGAAAAATCTTTGCCGCAACAGAACCCCCAGTGGAAAGATCTCAAAGCGGCGTATCGTTTGTTCGCCTCGCCATCGGTCACGTTCAGCGGCATCGCTACGCCGCACTGGCAACAGACTCGGCAGACCAAGCCGGGCCGCTACTTACTGATCAGCGACACGACCGACATCAGTCAGCAGAGCCATCAAGCCACCACCGGGATGGGCATTCTGGGCGATGGTCGGGGACGCGGCCTGCAACTGCACAACTGCCTGATGTATGACTGTGGCGAGCAACAAGTCCGCGGCATGGCAGGCGTGTTGGTACACTACCGCAAACGAGTGCCCAAGAAAGAAACCTCGGCGCAGGCTCTTAAACGAGTTCGCGAAAGCCAGCTTTGGGGAGACCTTGTCGACGAGATCGGTCAACCTCCTGAAGGTTCGCAGTGGATTCATGTCTTCGATCGCGGCGGCGACAACTTTGAGGCCATGTGTCACATCAAGCTGACCCGATGTGATTTCGTCATTCGAGCTTCCAAACTCAATCGCAACGTCATTGATGATCAGGGAAACACAGTTTCACTGAGCAAGGTGATCGAGGGCGCCAAAGTGCTCGGCAGCTATGAGTTGAACTTGCGAAGTCGTCAGGGCGTGAAAGCTCGAACGGCCAAGCTGGAGGTGTCGTCCTGTTCGATCACGATGCCTCGTCCGCATCACCAAAGTCCGTGGCTGAAGCAGTGCCCGATCGAGAGCTTGGCGATGAATGTTGTCGTGGTCCAAGAGGTCGACGCTCCCAAAGGCGTCACTCCGATTCGCTGGGTTCTGTTGACTAGTCTGCCAGTGAAGACGTTCGCAGACGTTTGGCAAGTGATCGAGGACTACGAGAACCGCTGGATGGTGGAGGAGTATCACAAGGTGATCAAAACCGGTTGCAGTGCCGAGCACCACGCCTTGAGTTCGGCGGATCGTTTGGAGGCGTTATTGGGATTGATCAGTGTGATTGGAGTGCGACTGTTTCAGATGAAGTTGATCGGTCGCTCGCAACCCGATGCGAAGGCGGTGACGCATGTGCCGTCGAGCTGGCTGAAGTGCTTGCAGATCGTCAAACCCAATTTGGCAACCAACAAGCTGACCGTCTACGAGTTCTTCCGTGAGTTAGCAAAGCTGGGTGGCTTCCTGGGCCGCACCCACGACGGTGAACCAGGCTGGCAAACGACTTGGCGAGGCTACCAAGTACTGCAACAACACCTTGACTCAATGAGACTGGTCAACGCAATTTGATGATACATTTGTGGGTAATGACAAGCCGCTCGACCCACCCTACGTTTTAA
>JBGSNA010000111.1:0-12557 GCA_041739875.1 Pirellulaceae bacterium | reverse complement strand
TACCGAGCGAGATTCAGGCATGCATGTGAAGTTCCACACGCATACAAACAAGGTGAACGTTCGAATGCTTGATGCTCGAACAGCCGCCGAAGTGGAACTGAAGGATGACAAACAGGCGCTGATTGTTCAACAAACCATATCACACACCAACGACGTGACACTCTTTTAGGCAGCTGGATCGAATGAACAAAACTCGCGTTCTCGTCGTTGACGACTCTGCCTTGATGAGGCAACTGATTACCGAAATTTTGGAGACCGACAAATCGATCGAGGTCGTGGGTTCAGCCGCCGATCCATTCATTGCTCGCGAAAAGATATTGAAGCTCAATCCGGATGTCTTGACGCTTGACGTTGAAATGCCGCGAATGGACGGATTGCTGTTTCTCGAAAAGTTGATGTCGGGTCGCCCGATGCCAGTGGTGATGTTGTCGTCGCTCACCGAAAAGGGTTGCGCGACAACGATGCGAGCATTAGAGCTTGGTGCCGTGGACTTTATTACCAAACCCAAGCTTGATGTTGTATCTGGAATGGATGACATCGCGCGTGAGATTGTTGAGAAGGTCAAAGCGGCTGCCGGCGCGAGGGTCCAGCGGCGGAGTGTGGCGCCGGACCGACCAACGTACGTGGGGCCGAAGCCCACCTCGGCTGGATCGTTGCTCTCCAGTACGCATAAGGTGATTGCGATTGGTGGATCAACGGGAGGCACCGAGGCATTGCTTGAATTGCTTGCTGCGTTTCCACCGGATGCACCCGGCACGGTGTGCGTGATTCACATGCCCGAAGGCTTTACCAAGAGCTGTGCACAACGTTTGGATCGACATTGTCGAATTACGGTCAAGGAAGCGGAAGACGGAGATCGAATTTTGCCTGGTCATGCGTTGCTCGCGGCTGGGAATATGCACATGGAAGTCCAACGCAGCGGCGCGATTTACTCTGTCCGCGTGTTCTCTGCGCCGCCGGTGAGCCGTCATCGTCCGAGTGTCGATGTGCTATTTCATTCGTGCGCGCATACGCTTGGAAAGAATGCAGTGGGAGCGATTCTTACGGGTATGGGCAATGATGGTGCGGACGGAATGGATGCGATGCACAAGGCCGGAGCCTTTACGGTCGCACAGAACCAAGAAACTTGCGTCGTCTTTGGAATGCCCAAGGAAGCGATTGCCAAGGGCGGCGTCGACGAGGTCTTGTCGCTTCGCGAGATTGCCCCAACGGTCCTCAATGCGGCGCGTTGTGACGTGCTCGTCTAGCGGACCGTCGAAAGCGCTGCGGAAGACTATCGTTCGAGATCGCTCGCAGCGATTCGATGGAGCTTATTGATTCACTTGCGAGTCGCCGTACTTCTCGTTGAAGATTTTGACGGGGTCGTAATCCGGTTGGTTATAGAGCTTCTGTTGCTTTTCGATCCCAACGTAGGGATAGAAGTCAAAGATGTCTCCGTTGCCAAGCATGCGTGGGTCGCCTTGTGCGGTGAGCTCGGACTCGAGTTGAGCCCACATTTGTTGTTTGGTCGCTGCGAATTGTGGATCGTCAGCAAGATTCTTGATGCAATCTGGATCGCTCTCGATGTCGAACAATTCTTCGCTTGGTCGCTTGCCGAACGCCATTTCAAAGAACTTAAAATCTTCGTGAGCCATGGAAAGTCCGGTGAGGTAGGACTTGGTTGGTGAGGCGTCACAGTTCGGGTACTCGTATTCGGGGTTGCCGACAGGCCAACGATCCGGTTTGAAGTTGCGAACATAGAGAAATTTGTCGTTGCGAAGAGCTCGGGCGGGATATCCAACGCTGAGCAAATCCCCGTCGGTGCGTCCGATGTCGTGACGTTCTTTGCCAAGCAGCGTGTGATCTCGCTTGGAATCGATACGTCCAGATTCTTTTGCAAGTAACTGCGTTGCGAAACTCGCGCCCGTGATTTGTTCTGGGGCATCAACTCCAGCCAATTCGAGGAGTGTCGGTGCGAGGTCGGGGAAGGTGATGAAGTCCGTCACCGTTCGGCCTGGTTGAATCCGATTGCCCCAGCGTGCGGCCAATGGAACATGGAAACCGTCGTCATAGATTTGTCCTTTAACGCGAGGAAAAGGCATTCCGTGATCGCTCGTTGCGATAATCAACGTGTCTTCGAGCAAACCATGTTCTTCGAGGTGCTTTAGCGCGCGGCCGATGTGAGTGTCGTACCACTCGACTTCGATGGCGTAATCCGCCAAGTCACCGCGAATGGTTTCGTTATCGGGAAAGTAGGCTGGGACAGTCACTTTCGAGAGATCGCGTCCGTCGAGTTTCCAATTGCCTTCGCCGTACGCACGGTGTGGTTCTTGGGTGCCGAGCCAGAAACAGAATGGCTTGTCGTCTGGTTTGGCTTTCAAGAAAGCGTCGAAGTTTGCGGCGTAGTCGACATTGCTCATGCCTTGGTAGGGCGGTTCGCTCTTGAGCTTGCTGTAGGCGTGCCCGGCAGGATTCAGTGTCTTTTCGCCAGGCTTAGTTTTCGCTTGCTTCCATTCGCCGGGTCCCCAGCCTTTTCCGGTGTATCCAATCTCGTAACCAGCGTCCTCGAGAAGAAACGGATAGAACACCCACTTGTCCGAGAGGAACGGTTGGTGATCGCAGGCCTCTTCGAGTTGCCACGAATAGCGACCGGTGAGCAGGCACGCGCGTGCTGGAGCGCACTTGGGGTTGCAGTTATAGGCTTGCGTGAAGAGAACGCCTTCGCGTGCAATGCGATCGAAGTTGGGCGTTGAAACGTATTGGCTGCCATAGACGCCCATGCTGTCGCGAGAGGCATCATCCGCGATAATGAACAAGACGTTGGGCCGACTGGTGCTGGCCCCGTTAGTATTTGGCCCGTTAGTATTTGGCCCGTTAGTGCTGGCCCCGTTAGTGTTTGGCCCGTCCGCAAAGACGCTGGGGAGGCAACACAGACTCGCGAGCAGCAGCAAGGTTCGATAAATCATGATTGTTCAATGGTGTGGCGAGGACCGAAAAGTAGTCAGCGTTGAATCAGGTTGAATGGTTATTCGGAAAGCATCTTGTCCAGTTCGCGGAGCTGAAACCGCAGACTAACCACCGAGTGTTGTTCAGGGCCGGGTTGGATCTTGATGTACGTCGTAGCGACGATCGTGCCATCGTCGAGAAGCTCGACTCCGGGGTATCCACAGTCGGTGACGCGTTCGGCATGGTTATGGAGCAGCTTCACGCGGTACTGGCCAGGCTTGCCGTTCTTGATGTCGTTGTAAGTTCCGACCCAAGCAACAAAGTGGCCTCGCGTGGGGCTGTCGGGTGCCATGTCGCGAAAGGCGACCACGAGACGTCCGTCTGTTGTTTGCACGCCGATGTGACGATCACCGCTCAGCCCCCAAGGTGTGTCGATGGGCGTGCTCCACGAGTCGCCTTCGTCTTGCGAGAACATCATGAGGCTTCGACCGGTGTGTGTGTTTTCTCGCAACAGACAGCACAGTTCCTTGTTGTCTGGAGCACGAAACACAAACGGCTCGCATGGATTCTTGCCGTCGACGGATGCGACCACCTTTGGCTCGGACCAAGTGAAGCCACCATCGCTCGTGAAGGTTTGGAACACTTCGAGTGGTGACTTGTCTTTGCCATCAGGACCTTTGTGATAGAGACCGAGATAGCGCCCGTCGTGGAGTTGGACGATACTGCTGAAGGTCATCACGCACTTGAATCCGATCGGTGGCATTTCCGTCCACGTCTGGCCATCGTCTTCACTCATAATGCTCGGCATGCCTGGACCCGAGCGGGTTCCGAGTGCTGCGGAGAAGACCCACAAACGGGCTTTGCCGCTGCGATCGACAAGACGATAGATGCTTGGACAATTCTGGTGCGTTGAATATCCGGGCGGCAGTGTGCTGTCCAATCGCGTCCAAGTCAAACCGCCGTCATCACTTCGCGCCATCGGACCGGCTGAGCCACCATGGTTGACGCACCATACACAGAAAATCGTATCCGTGCCTGGCAATCGTAACGTTGTCGGGTGGCCTTGATACGTGTCTGGCGTTCCTGCCGCGATGACCGTTTGACGGTGTTGCTCGCCAGAGATATCAAACAGCGGAAGGTCTGGCGTCTCTTTGGCTGCGACACCACTGGCAACGATCAAGAGAGCCAGTGAAGCGATAGCGAGGTATCGTCGAAACATTGATGGAAGCCCAGAACGGCGAAATGGCGGGGGCCGCGAATCGAAACGCGGTCTCCCCAATATACTCGCTCCGCGCATGCCAATGGAAATTCGCGGTCGTCGCCAACGTGCCGAACTAGGGAAGTTGCAGATCCACTTCGCCGCGGCGCCACGCTTTGACGAACGCTGGCAGACTCGGGAGCATGTCGTCGGCCGTGCAGATTTCGTCGACGGTCAACCAGTGAACTTCAGCAACTTCGTCGGGATTGGGCACGGGGATCACTGCATGGTCGAGATCCGAGAGCCACCACGCCAGACTCGTGTTCCAAGGCGTGACGCTCGTCCAGCAAAGTCGTACGGGTGTGATGTTGATCGCGAGTTCTTCTTGCATCTCGCGAACAATCGCCTCACTCTCCGTTTCGCCTTCCTCAATTCCACCGCCCGGTAAGCACAATTTACCGGGCGCGGTCACGGTGAGCGCTCGTCGAATGATGAGCAATCGCTCGCCACGCAGAATCACAGCGACAACAGCACGCTTGCGAAAGGTGCCTAGGTGACTCGACGAGGGGATCAAAGGTTGGTCCATGAATGTGCTTCTACCAACCCAACGACGAGAACGCAATCTCGCTCGCCGCGTGATCGTGAATAGACCAAGAATCGATAACCGATCTCATGCCGTGGTGAGACTCACGCGGTTCAACATAGCCCATCGAATCACTCGCTTGCGCGTCGTGCTCGTCATGCCGTGCTAGTTATTTTGAGCTTTGGATACTGCACATAAGAACTGTGTTTCCAGCCGCACTAGTGCAGCTGGAAAGAGTTATCCAAGCGACACTACTTTCTCTTGCGGCTCATCGCTTCGACGACAGCCTTGCCCATGTCGGCTGGCGACGGTGCAACGACAATCCCAGCGTCTTCGAGAGCAGCGACTTTTTCTTCAGCTGTGCCTTTACCGCCGCTGATGATTGCACCGGCGTGGCCCATTCGCTTTCCAGGAGGAGCGGTACGTCCAGCGATGAACGAGGCGACAGGCTTGGTCACGTTTGCCTTCACAAATGCTGCGGCTTCTTCTTCGGCGGATCCACCGATTTCACCGATCATCAAGATCGCTTCGGTTTGATCGTCTTCTTGGAAACGTGCGAGCAAATCGATGAAGCTTGTACCGACGATGGGGTCACCACCAAGTCCAACACAGGTGCTTTGTCCAAGTCCAAGGCCGCTTGTTTGCCAAACGGCCTCGTAGGTCAGAGTGCCGGAGCGGCTCATCACACCGACTTTGCCGGGGTTGTGAATGTAACCAGGCATGATTCCGATCTTGCACGCACCGGGAGTGATCAAGCCGGGGCAGTTGGGTCCGATCAGGATCGAATTGCTGGCTTTTACTTTCTCGAAGACGCGAACCATATCGATGACGGGGACGCCTTCGGTAATCGCCGCGATAATGTGGATACCGGCGTCGATCGCTTCGAGGATCGCATCAGCGGTAAACGGTGGCGGGACGAAAATCATCGTCGCGTTCGCACCGGTTCGCTCCACAGCCTCTTCGACGGTGTCAAAGACGGGCAATCCAGCGACCTCTTGGCCGCCTTTGCCTGGCGTGACGCCACCGACCATGTTGGTGCCGTAGTCTTTACAGCCGCGTGTATGGAATTCACCCGCATTGCCAGTGATACCTTGGCAGATGACTTTCGTATTCTTGTCGACCAGAATGCTCATTGCTGAACCGAAATTAAGTTGGTTGTTCGAAGGGGAATTGCCAGCAGGACGTGGTCCCGCCGGTTTCTATCATGGACTCGCTGAGAAAAAGTTTCATCCGCGAGTCTGTTCAAAAAGCAAACACTAGCCGGCAACAGCGGCGACAATCTTTTGTGCAGCGTCGGTCAAGTCAGTCGCGTTGATGATGGCAACTCCGCTCTCGGCGAGCATCTTGCGGCCTTCCTCGACTTCGGTGCCTTCGAGTCGAACGACAAGCGGCACCGTGAATCCGACAGTCTTACTCGCTTCGATCAACGCACCAGCGATCGTCGTGCAACGGGCGATGCCGCCGAAGATGTTCACAAGCACGCCTTTGCAATTCGGATCCGAAAGCAAAATGCGGAACGCCTCAGCGACTTGTTGTGCGTTCGCACCACCACCGACGTCAAGGAAGTTCGCAGGCTTGCCACCGTGATACTTGATGATGTCCATCGTCGACATCGCCAAACCAGCACCATTGACCAAGCAAGCAATATTGCCTTCGAGTTTCACGTAGCTGAGTCCGGCATTCGCAGCACGAACTTCGCTCGGCTCTTCTTCGTTCAAATCGCGAAGCTCCATGAGATCCTTGTGACGGAACATCGCGTTGTCATCAAAGGTAATCTTGGCATCGAGGGCGATCATTTTACCGTCGCCTGTGATCACGAGCGGATTGATCTCGGCCATCGAGCAATCGTAATCAACGAAGAACCGGCACATCGATGTCATGAATTGATGTGCGTTCTTGGCGGCTGCGCCTTCGATACCGAGCTTCTTGCACAGCTTGCGGACTTGATATCCATCCAGACCACTGGCGGGATCGAAGTGCTCTTTATGAATCAGATCAGGTGTTTCTTCGGCAACTTTCTCGATCTCAACACCACCTTCGGTGCTGACCATCAGCACGGGCTTGCTCGCGGCGCGGTCGACGACAATGCCGAGATACAGTTCGCGAGCGATGTCGCATCCAGCTTCGACGAAGATCTGGTTGACGGTTTGGCCTTCGGGGCCTGTTTGGATCGTGACTAGCTTGTTGCCAAGCAGACCTTCGGCGGCCGCTTTAGCTTCTGCGGCGCTACGAACCAAAACAACACCCTTTTGGCTCGGGTTGCCGATGATGTTGCCTTTACCGCGGCCACCGGCATGGATTTGAGCTTTTACAACGGCTAGGGAACCGCCAAGCTTGTCGTATGCTGCAGCAGCTTCCTCGGGTGTCTTGGCCACATGGCCTTCGAGCACGGGGACGCCAGCTTTACGAAAGAGCTGTTTGCCCTGATATTCGTGAATTTTCATCGTCGCCTACGGCGCTAGGTGCGTTAGAAGTGGTGATGGTTTGAACGGTTACGCCAAAATATAGGCATCCATTCGATTCCTCGGAACCACACCTCACGATGAATCGCTCCAACATTACAAATACAGCCGCCAATTGACCAACACAGTCTCCCCGCCGCTCATCCGGTTGCACCCCCATGACCACGTGGCCATCGCGATCCAGGCACTTTCCCCGGGAATGAAGGTCTCGGTCGGCAACGGAGCCTCGTTCGCCACGCGCGGACAAATTGCCCCAGGCCACAAGATCGCCCTAACCGACATTTCCCACGGCGACCAAGTCCTCAAGTACGGCCAGAACATCGGTCGCGCGACTCAGCCCATCCGGATCGGCGATCACGTGCATTCGCATAACTTGGCGGACCACCACATCGTCGACTCCGGCCAGCTTCATGTGGCGCCGCCGCTGGCCCCGCCGCGAATTCGGCGCCACTTCTCAGGCTACCACCGCCACGACGGACGGGTGGGAACTCGAAATTATATCGCAATCATTTCTACCGTGAATTGTAGCGCGACCGTTTGCCACCAAGTCGCCAGTCGTTTCACGCCCGAGCGGATGCAGCGTTGGCCGAATGTCGACGGTGTCTTCGCAGCCACTCACACGACAGGCTGTGCACTGGAGTATCACGGTATCAAACACCAAATGCTCGGTCGTGTCTTGGCCGGCTATGCAAAACATCCGAACGTCGGTGGCTGTCTTATCATCGGGCTGGGGTGTGAACAGACAACCGCCGGATATCTGCAGCAACATCACGGTGTCGTTTCGTTGTACGCACCCAGCGGCGAGCGACTGACCCGCGACGACTCGACGCCGATGTTAACGATGCAAACGGAAGGCGGAACGCGCGTTACGATCGACAAGGCGGAAAAGCTGGTCGAAGCGTTACTGGACCGCGCCAACGCGTGCACGCGGGCGGATGCGGACGCTTCGCATTTGATGCTGGCCGTGGAGTGTGGCGGAAGCGACGGTTATAGCGGCTTGACGGCCAATCCAGCTGTGGGAGTCGTGAGTGACCGGATCGTTGCATGCGGCGGCACGAGCGTGATCTCCGAGACGACTGAATTGTATGGTGCCGAACATTTGCTCGTTGCTCGCAGCCGAAACGAAGCGGTCGCAAGGAAGCTCATCGAGCGCATCCAGTGGTGGAAGCAACATGTCGCCATGTTCGGTGGACAAATCGATAACAACCCGTCAGTCGGAAACAAGGCTGGTGGCTTGACGACGATTACCGAAAAAAGTCTCGGTGCCGTTTCGAAAAGCGGTTCGACGGCACTGGAGGCGGTTTACGATTATGCAGAGCCAGTCACAACGGCTGGGTTGGCTGTGATGGACTCGCCCGGTTTCGATCCTGCGAGCGTGACAGGCAAAGTGGCTGGCGGTTCAAACCTCGTTCTGTTCACGACCGGTCGCGGAAGCTGTTTCGGTTGTAAGCCCACTCCAGTCATTAAAATCGCTACCAACTCGAATTTGTTCGAGTCCATGCGCGACGATATGGATCTCGATGCCGGTACAATCCTTACGGGCGAGACGGTCGAACAAGCTGGTGAGCGTTTCTTTGAGTTCGCGCTTCGCGTTGCAAGCGGTGAGTCGACCGCGAGTGAACGTCTCGGTTTCGGCGATCATGAGTTCGTTCCGTGGACGGTTGGACCCGTTCTTTAGATCGATGTCTTCTTTAGATTGATATCGCTCAGTGCCGAGCGTACCACATGCCGGTCATGCCGATGCGTACACAAGATGCCGATTACTCGGACAGGTTGTGTCGATTCGGCAATGCGCTTTCCAACGCTCTAGACAGTCGTACGTGATAGGCACGCACTATTCTCGAGATTGATACCGCTAGCCTCGGAATGCGTCACCGGATGAACAGGCAAACGACGATTCAATCGTTGTTCCGCTGAATGTGCGTGCGCAAGGATGCGTTCGCTGGTGGTTGTCATGTCTGGCTGAATAACGGATCGTTACTCATGGAAGAGTCCCGAAGAGCACATCGATTGCTGCGCCGCTTTGCGTTGCTTGCAGCAATCCATGGATTCAGTGCAACCGCTGTCGGCGCGCATCTTCATGCCGCTGACCATTCTTTGCTGCCAAGTGGCGCCTCATCTGTACCAGGTGCAGGCCAGATTCGTGCCAACCAGTTTGCAACGCCTCAAACGCCCGTTGAATTTGAGCCCGCGATTCAATCTGATGCTGTTCAAACAGACGCTGCTCAAGCAGACGTTTTTGAATCAGACGCTTTTGAATCAGACGCAGTTCAGTTCCATGTTCCGCTGCGTTTGCCGATTGCGTCCGAACTGGACACGGTAGAACCCGTGCGACTGCCGAAACCGCAAGCGGAAGTGCCTGTGCCGTTGCCGGCTCTACCAGCGCCGAAGAGATTGCCTTCGGTCGATAGCTTGCCTTCGGTTGATAGCATGCCTTCGGTGGAGCCCGTGAACGCTGCTGGATCGGCGGCGGCGTTCCCGTCGGCCCAGACGTTTCATCCGGTAACGACACGGTTGCCAGAGACAGATTCGTTCACGGCTCTCGCAGCGATGTCCCAGTCGACTCCGCCTTGGATCCAGCCTCACTTGGAGCTTCCAGCACCCGAGGTGGAACCGATTGCAGCCACGATGAATTCGTCGAAGTTGCGTGACATGGCGCGAGAGTCTCTGCGAGATGCGAACAGCCGGCTGAAGCGGGACGCGACGCACTCCGCTCACAAGATCGCCAATGAGGCACTCGAGTTACTCGTTGCGATGAGCGATGCTCGCGACGGTGGTACAGCCCACGCTCGTCAGCTCAAATCGGCGATGAACGCAGTCCGTGAATCGAAAGACTTTTGGACCACACGCGGTCCGATTGATCACGATACGCTCGTGCGTTCAGTCGCTGTGCACGAGACCGCTGTGCTCCGCGGCAAGTCACTCGCGAACACTTCGGCGCTGGATGCATCCGCAATCTACCTTGGGTATGCGAAAGACCAACTTGCGTTGGCGGGGCAATCGACCCCTGAGGCAAGCGACGCGTTGGTGCTTCTTGGTCAAATCGAGAAACAACTCGCTGATCCGTCCGATCCGCACGCTGCTGCCGTCGCCCTCACGATGCATCGTGCCGCAGTTGCCGTCGATCCATCGAATGGATACTGCCGACGCGAACTCGGCAAAGCGCTGCTGAGCCAGGGCCTAAATGAAGAAGCGCTCGAAGAGTTAAAAGTTGCAAACCAGCATCAACCGACGCGAGGAGGCTTTCAATCGTTGCGTGAAGCTGCACTTCGCGTCGGTGACAGCCAACTCGCCAATCAATGTGTCACGGCGATGAATGATCGTCGGTTGCCACCGGATTCGCCAGTCCTTCGGTTGCCTCCGGAGCAGTTTGCGGCGACACATCGCCCAAGTGCAATTGACTTGAATCGCTCAGCCAACTCCACCGCAAGCAAAGCATCTACTCCAGGCACGACGCCCCAAGTCACGGCGCCCCAAGTAATACCGCCCCAAGTAACTGACAAAAAGTCGTGGTTCCCGTTCGGTCGTCGCTAGTCTTCGTTTCAAAACCACTCAGATTCCTACTTCGTTTGACCCTGTCGATCGTTGTTGTCGTCCGTTCAATTTCGTTCATTGGCGTCTCAGCCAACGTGAGTGTTACCTATGTCAATTCAACGCTTCAAACAACTCAGCCGCTACGTGGCATTGCTTGGACTTGTCGTCTCATTCGTATCCTCCGTCAATGCACAAGTCGATGCACAAGGCTACTATGCTGGGTGTGCTCCATGTGCCGACCGCAGCGGCGACTCGCACGCGGAGTGTTTCGGGAAGCATGAAGGCATTGGTCCCGTCTTGAACGGACCACAGTGTTGGCAATGTCCGTATGACTCGCCTTTCGAGAACTATGGTCCCGGAGAGTACGCTGGCCCAGCAAGAACGCAGCGGTTGCCAGAATACCGATTGCGCGCCGGTGATACGCTCAGCCTCACTTACATGGTGACTGCCTTAACGACCGATGGTGATTACCGTTTGGCGGTTGGTGATGAATTGATCATCGAATCCGAAGCCGATGCGACTTTGACCCGCGGAACTCTTGAACGCGGCATGCAAATCCAGCCCGACGGTACAATCACGATGCGATTGATTGGCCAAGTCCAAGCGTCAGGACTTACCGTCCAACAATTGCGTGAATACCTAGAAAAGGCTTACGAAGAATACTACCCCAAGCCACTGATTGACGTGACTCCGATCAACACAGGCTCCGCGGCGCGCCACATTCGCGAAGCGATCAGCGGTGCTGGCGGATTCGCTGCACAAGAAATCACGCAAACGCTTACCCCCTCAGGCGAAATTCGCTTGCTCAAACTTGGCACCGTCCAAGCACAAGGGTTAACGCTAAGTGAACTCAAGCAAGAAATCAATCTCCGCTATGACGCCGTCGTCGGCGGATTGGAAGTTGAACCGTCGCTTTTGAACCAAGCCCCTCATAACGTGTTTGTGCTTGGTGAAGTCAACGCACCTGGTCGCTTCGAAATGAATACGCCCACAACGGTTCTCGGCGCAATCGCGTTGGCCGGCGGGCACATCACCGGTGCAAACTTGCGAGAAGTCGTGATCTTCCGTCGCGGTGAAAACTTCGAATTGCTTTCCACAACGCTTGATCTTCGCGGTGCAATCCTAGGCCGTGAAGCAAAACCAGTTGACGAGATTTGGCTTCGAGATGGCGATGTTGTGGTCTTGCCAAGCGCCCCAATACGCTTGTTCAATAATTTTGTGCGTCAAGTATTCACTGAAGGCGTCTATGGAATCGTTCCTGTGACCGCGTCATACAACTTCGGCGGTAGCTTTAACAACTAAGCTGCTACCCCTCCCACCGAAGCGGCGAGCTCTCCCAAAGGGGATGTAAGTGACTTTCGAGTCATTTACATCCCCTATCGTCGTTCTATAACCTCCCCTCCCAAAACCCCTGAAACTTAAGCTTAATCTTAGGATCGCGTGAACAATAACTGACGCATGAGTTAGATTCGTGTTCCGTGGGTAGCGCTGCGCTTACCCTCGGCTACGTTCCGAAACCGCTCCGCGGTGGCTCCATCCATCCCGAAGAGACTGTGATGTTTTTTAGTTTTGTAGGGTGGGTCAAAACGCGTTAGCGATGCAGACCCACCAACCGCAAATCGTCGACAACAAGGGTGGGTCAGCGCGGCTAACGCCGCTCGACCCACCCTACGTTTTAAAAACTCACAGCCTCGAAAGAATTTCTAGACCCCACTAGACCCCAATCAAGATCCGATTGTTCAATCCCGTCCTTCGGGGTCGGAAAGCCTTGCGGTTGAGGATTCCGTCGGTATCCGCTGTCGCTCCAACCGACGGCTAATGGCTCCAGCGAGAGTGCGTCGTAGAATGACCGGTG
>JBGSNA010000095.1:0-29676 GCA_041739875.1 Pirellulaceae bacterium | reverse complement strand
GCCGTAACAATGGTCGATGACATTGCCAAGAAGATCAGCAGCAGTGAAGGCGCTGTTCATGCCGACGAAACGTACTGGACGCTCAACGGCGACCGCGCCTACTTTTGGGTTCATGGCGATGAGAAATGCATTCACTTTCAGTTTGATACGACGCGTGCGGGTGAAGTGTCGCGTAATATTCTGGGGCCGCATTTCACGGGGACTTTAGTCACGGATTGCTACAGCGGTTACGCGGCTCATACAACGGATAAGAAGCAGAAATGTCTGGCTCATCTAGCACGAACCGCTCGCGATTGGCAGAAGCTGACAAAGCAAGGATCGCTTGACTTTGCATTCTTCAATGACGTTCGAAACTTCGTCACGCGAGCCTGTGCATTTCATCGCGAGCGAGCGGCCGGCAAGCTCAGTAAAGAGCAGCTACGAACTGAAGAATTTTGGCTTCGCGAATGTCTCCACTGCTTAAGCCAGACGAAGGTTGCTCATAAAAAAGCGATCACGTTACAAGGCCGAATCAACCGTCACTACACCGAGTGGCTGATTTTTGTTGACGATGTTCGCGTTCCTCCGACCAACAATCTGGCTGAGCGGGCGCTGCGTCCGTTGGTGGTATTACGCAAGATTACCTTTGGGCATCGCAGCGCCGACGGTGGGCGGAGGATGGCGAGCTTAATGACGATCGCGGAGACCGCACGACGTCATGGGCATCGCGCCAGTGACATCTACTTTGAGCTGTTGACGCGGCCTCCCGACGCAGCGCTACGTCGGTTATATGCAGACACGTCAGAGGCTGCGAAATAAGGTTCGCGTCAAACCCATCCTCCCGGTCGACTTGTTTTAAACGAAGACCATGGCTAGGTGATGCCGACGAGAGGCCAATGCAAATGCGTCGTTCATTATGAATGAACTGAGTTGCACGCTGCGCGGTGGTAGTCAGGCCCGATTGGCGCAGGCAAATATCGACGTCTCGAATCCATTTTCACAATGACGCTAGACCAGGAAGAGATCAAAAATCTTCTCGTTAACGGATTTAATCGCAACCAATGCTTCGTCGCACCGAGAGCAATCATTACCCCCAGCGACTAAACTGTTACAAGATAAGTTTCATTTGGAGCACTCACGTCGGTAGGGTTTGCGATACCAATCGAATCGACTTCTAGCCCATTCGCACAGCTTGCGACAAATTCAGCGTGCTACGGCCGCATGAAGCGGAGCATTCGGTAGATCGCATCGAGCGGCTTGAGGGCCAGCAGAAATAGCACCAAAGTTTTTGGCATATAGACCGGTGGATTTGTTGGGGACTCCTCGTTTGTGTGGCTTGGCAAGCGATAGTGCATCGTGGACGCTGGGGCTAGCTGGGTGCGGATCCATCGTGCGATTCCCAGCTCGCGGGCACTTGGTAGTGCATTGAGCTTGCTTGCTATCTCGTCGCAGTAGGGGAACATTTCGACGGGATAGATCGCGTCTAGATTCAGTTTTGCAAAACGTTCTTGGTTGTAGATTTGTGTTTGTTTGTGCTTTGTCGCTAAGCTTGTTTCGTGTTGAACCTTGCCCGAGATTAACCGGCAAATGTATTGAGCTTGCATTTCGCTGATGCTTGGGATGTTGCCGATGATTGGGCGAGCGAACCCGACGAGAAATAGATTCATGTAGCGAGTGTGGACACAGCCCAGATAGAAATCACGCAGGCCGATGATGCCGGAAGAGATTTCTTCGAGTGTCGATCGGTATCCGATGGCCGGAACGATATTGTCGGGGGCGATGTCGATCGTCTCATTCGAGTTGAACCGGCGAAACGTTTTCATTTGACCGTCCAATGGCTGGCCGATGATCTTGATACGGCCGGAGGCTACTGAGTCGAGGAAGTCATCGCTCTTGTTGTGGAACATGTTGAAGAGTTCGTCTTTGGCGGTGAGCGTTAATCGCAACGCCCACTTCTTTCTTTCCTCGACGAAGTGCTGTGACTCATGGGTGTTTGGATTGGGCGTTTTTTGGTCGCTGGGGAACCAGCTTTCGAATCGTTCTTGATACTTGATTCGAGTTTCGACGAATCGCTGGCCGATCCAATTGCGAATGTCTTCGTGAATCGACAGCATCAAGCGGTTGCGAAGGAAGTCTGACGGAACGCCGCGAATCGGATGGTATCGCGGGCTGACTCGGATGCCTGATTGAAGGGAAAGGTAGATTTCGTTGTCTAGTTCTGGTTGTGACAAGCGGTTGGCGTAATCGACGGCGGATTCGCCGCCACCGAGAACGACAATCCGTTTCCCTGTGATATGTCCGAGCCCTTCGGGACGATTTAGATCGGAGGGGCCGAGTGTTTGGATGTCGCTAGCGACTGGTTTCGCTTGTGCAGCGAGGCCAGTGCAAATGATCAAGGCGTCGAATTGCTCACGCGTGCTTGGCGAGTTTTCATTCTCGGTTGATCGATTGGTGAGTTCCCAATAGGTGCCGTCATTCATTGGTGCAATGTGTTCAACCGTCGTATTGAGTCGAATGCGTGATCGCAGGTCGAAGGCGTCAGCAAATTGGTTGAGGTATTCGCCATATTCGCTTTCGCGAAAGAACTCGCTACGACTCTTGCCTGCGTCGTCTTGCACGCTTGCGCCATAGATCGGGTAGCAGGCGAATTGTGTGGTGTATTTGGTGGAGGTGGACACGAAGCCGGGATAGGGATTGCCCCAACACCCGGTAATGCTGTTGGATTTCTCGAAACAGACGATGTCCCAATCGGGACGCAGATCCAGGGCAATTTTGAGCGTGACTAGGCCGCTGCTTCCGCCGCCAACAATCGCGAGCCGCTTTCGCTCGGGCGGTTCAGGCTCGGGTGTTTCAGGCTGGGGCGGTTCGTGTTGGCTCACGTGTTCGTTCATCGAACGACGGCAGTCAGGCTGACCATGACATAGTTGAATTGACCAGACTCAGGCACAAAGAGCATGATTCGATCGCCGTCACGCAGTTCATGTCCGCGTAAATACTCGTCAAGCATGACATAGATGCTGGCGGCGCCGGTGTTGCCGGCGGTAGCCAGATTCGTCCAGTAAGGTACTGGTCGCTCCGGGTCGCTGAAGTGTTCCTGGAGGACTCGTTCCATTTTGCGTCGGAAGAAGAACGATGACATGTGTGGTAGGATGATGCTGTACGTATCCAGCGATTCATTGTGTTGCTTGAGTGCGTTGGCGAGGAACTTGCTTGAGGTGGGAACAAGGTGTCGCGATAGGATTGTGACGTCTTGTGAAAGTAGTCCTGTTGGATTGTCGAGCTTCATGCAAAGCGGTGCCTCGTTGGCCATCGACATTGAATGAGTCCAATCGATTTGCAGCGAGATGCCCGTGTCATTCGGTTTGTTTTCGAGGACAAAGGCGCCAGCGCCATCGGATAGCATGAACCGCAGGAACACGGACATGAACCACTGGGTCTTGCGCAGGTCGGTGTGTTCGCGTCGGTCATCGATCGGTTGTATGACGCTGGACTTGAGAACTTGTGACGCGTGTTCCGCGCCGACGCACAAGGCGGATTGGTGATCGCCACACGAGACGCCGCGGATGGCGGCGATCATGGCTTGCGCGGCGGAAGTGCAAATCCCCGCATGGGAGCTGATCTCGATTGGCCGATCAAGCATACCAATGGTCTTGAGTCGATCGTGGAGGATCGTTGCGATACCCGGTCCGGCGAACGGGGCGTAGGTCGTGCCGGCGGCGAGATAGGTGATTGGTGACGTTGGGTAAAAATCATTCAATGCGGTGGACACGGCTTGGGCGGCCAACCCGTAGACATCATCCGTGGCGACTTGGTTTTCATCTTGCGCGTAGTGTCGTCCAACGATGCCGTTCATCGACAGCACTTTGTGTTGGACTTCTGACTCGCCATCGATGACGCCCAAATAACGTTGGATGTCTTCGTTGGGGACCCGGGGGCCCGGCAAAGTCGACCCCGTTCGTGTGATGAAGCAATTCATTGGCTCAAGCTTTGGCGTTTGGATTGAGCGGCGGACGATTCATGAGCCAGTCATAGACGACTTCATCGAACACGATGTGGTAATAGAGGTATTGGTTTGGGTTCGAGAAGAACGCGCTGCTGTTGTAGTGTCCGCGGTTGTTGACCTCTTGCATGAAGAAGTCAAAATCCGCTTGAGCATCCAAATTTCCGGCGTAAAGTCGCTTCATACACCACAACAAAATCGAGTCAGAACCGAAGGAGTTGAGAGCTGTGATTGTGGTCTTCAAATCGCCAAAGATCGTGATGGTGGTCACGATCAGTAGCACGATGTTCGTGGCACCGAGTAGTTGAAACGAGTGTTTACGGTTTTCTTGGAGTGCTTGTTTGCCAAGTTCGTTGTGGTCTTGGGGACGACTGGATTGAATCTCAGCGAGGTGGTCGAGGAAGACTTGTTTATCGAATCGATCGACGAGTTCATAGGAGAGTTTGTCATGACCGATCGTCATGTGATGGTTAATCGCAGTCTCCAGGTCGTTGACGTCGAAGTCACCGTCGATGCCGTTCAGTTTGCCCGGCGGTTCGGGAGGTAGGTTGCGATTGCCTTGGAGGACGTGACGATACAGCAGTGGTTCGATTTGGACGTGTCGTAGCATCAGTTCCGCAGCATCATGTCGTGCCAAGTACTTCAAGCCGAGCGTCATGAATCGATCGATCAATCTAGCTTCGAAGCCAAGTGGGAACCGGTGGAACACGAATTTGAGTGGGAAGACGATCATTCGCAAGAAGAAATAGAACACCAGCAGCAGTGGTCGCAGCAAGATGAAGTCCCAATGGGTCTTTTCTTTTGCGAAGACATCATTGACATAGTCGGTGATGTAGGGGAATCGATGCATCGCTGGGTTCATGGCGACGATTGTGACCTCGTTTTCTTGGTGATGTTTCGTCCGCAGTTACCAGCTTCAACACTGAGAGCCTGTGGCTGGAGGAATGCTTCGTTGGGTTCAGTGGTTTCGTATTCTGAAGCGAAGCATCCGTGCGCTCATAAGATGCTGAGCGAGTGAAGAGATGCAAATGTCTGCGAGCCGGCAACTACAATTCGCCGGAGGGGGATTCGTCTTGCAGGTCACCTTCGTTGAGGATGCGAAAACCTTTTGAGTGAAGAGTTTCCATCGCCAACTCAATGTTCTCCACCATGATTGCGACCGCCGGTTTACCGTGGGGACGCACGATGAGCGGGTAGGCTTGGATAATGTTGAGTTCAGCCTGCAGAAGCGCCGTACACACTCGCAGGAGCGGTTGAGGTGTATCCGGGAGTTCGACACCGACGAGGTCGGTTTCGATAATGGCCAAGCCGCTTCGCTCGAGCAATTCGCGGCCACGATCGGCGTCGCTGAGCAAAAATCGTACGAAGGCACACTCAGCCGCGTCATTAATGGACAACGCAACAACGCGAATTCCAGTGCCTTCAAACCGCTTGAGCACCTCGAGCAATTGGCCGACGCGGTTCTCAAGAAACACCGTGTATTGCCGAAGTGCTGGGAAGTTGCGTCCGCGCATGGTTTCGAAGCCTGTGCCAGAACCAGAGCCAAAGCTCATATTTTCATTTCTCAGTAAGTGGAAAACGTTGGCAGGCAAGAGTTTACGCGAGATTTACCGCAGGGGTCAATTCAAACTGTTGATTCCTGTGTGTAGAACGGTCGGCTTTTTTGGTATCACCGCCGTTTATCGCCCGCATCGTGCCGAAGAACGCCCCAAAACGAATCCCACGAGCCAACCCACCATGAACACAGTGATCACCAGGCCATTGAATCCGGGAAGCTCGCACGTGCTAGAGTTTCGAGTTTCGTACTACGAGACTGATGGCCAACGTCGGGTCCACCATGCGAATTACTTGAATTACTTTGAACGCGGCCGGGTCGAAATGCTCCGTGCTGCGGGAGTGAGCTACCGAGAATTCGAGTCCGGTGGGCTGATGCTCGTTGTGACGGAAATGAATGTCCGTTATCTCGGGGCGGCCGAGTTCGACGATGTGCTTGAATTGACGACGAACGTGGTTGAAATTCGAAATGTTCGCATTCGGCATCGCTATGTGCTGCGTCGAAGTGGCGAAGTGCTCGTGGAGGCTGAATCGACAATTGCCTGCGTTAACACGACTGGAAAACCTACGAAATTCCCAGCCGGCTGGCGGGGGGAAGGGTAGTGTCCGTCGGGAAAGTGGTTGCTTTGCGTTCACTCAGTGAGTCGGTTCATTGCAATGCGATTCGTTTGGCAATTCGGGACCAGCGCCGTATAATGGAATCCCCACCTCATTGGATTCGCTGAGACTGTGCCAGCGCGTTGCACGTGGCCTGCGAATCGCCCTACCTCCCACGTTGCTGCCTCCCACCTCCTGGCCTCGGTCATTTGACTGAAGGTCTCAATGATCTCCCCACCACGTATTCAGCTTCGACGAGGCTGTGAACGTCTGGTTAAGTAATTCGCATGGCGAAAGCACATTCCATCGATCGATTGCCGAAGCAGTTTGGCGCTCCGAAGCAGTTGCTATTGGCAATCGGTTTGTCATTGAGCGGTTTGTCGTTGATTTTGAGTGTTGGCGTTACCGCAGAGGAAACGGGATCGGAGGCTGCTGCGGCGTATTGGTCCACTAACGGATGGCCGTTGGTCCAACAATATTGCATCGATTGTCACAATTCGGATGTTGCCGAAGCCGAATTGGACTTGTCGGATTTGGAAACGCTCTCGGCGGTGGGAGCTGGCGCGGGGCACATGAACCGCGTGCTTGAAATGGTTCGTTTCGGTGCGATGCCGCCTGAGGACGCTTCGGTTCCGTCGGATGTTGAGCGAAAGCAACTCGTTACAGCGATTGAAAAAACGCTCTATGCCGTGTCCTGTGATTTGCGACCTCGGCCTGGCAAGGTCACTGCAAGGCGACTGAATCGCACGGAGTACAACCATTCTCTACGCGACTTGTTTGGAATGGATTTGCATCCTGGAGAAGCGTTTCCGTCGGATGAAGTCGGCGGAGGGTTTGACAATAATGGAGATATGTTGTCGCTTTCGCCGATGTTGGTCGAGAAATATATGGCAGCCGCAGAAACGGTGTCGCAACAAGTCGTGTTTGACCCCGAGACGTTTCCGAAGATTGATGAGGATCGGACCGGTGATCGATTTGCCGTCGCTGGCGAAAATAAAGTCGGCAGTTTCTTCGGACGTTTTCTCGCTCCTGGATCTTATGTCTGGGCTGAGTATGACTTGCCCAGTGACGGTGAGTATCGGATCGAATTGCGGGCGGGGGCGACGCAAGAACCGAATAAAGAGTCCGACGATTCAAAAAAAGAAGATGCAAAAAAAGACAAGATGGCCTCCGCTGGCATCTTTGACCGATTTGGAAAGTTGCTTGGCGTCTGTGACTTCAAGTACTTCGGCGGTGGCGGTGATTCCGAGCGTGATGAAATACGTGTCATGCTTGAGGCGGGTAAGCAGCAGTTGTTTGTGATGCAGCTTGATGAGAATAAATCATGGAAGGTTGGCGAGGTTAATTTTCCAGACGCAGAGGTGCTCGATAGTCGACATCTCCAAATGCAAAGGAAGCAACTTGGTCAACCGCTTAAACCCGACGGTAACATCGACGAAGCGAAATATTCGTTTATGGTGCGTCGTTTGAGTGTATCGGGGCCGAACAAGGCTCCATCGGCTTGGTACCCGCCGAGCCAGAAAGAACTGGTGCGACGGACGCCAACACGCAAAGGCCGCGATTATGTCGATGTCGAAGAGGCTGCGATCGATTGTTTGCAACCGCTGATGCGACGTGCCTTTCGTGGTCCGGTGACAAAAGAGGATGTTGTTCCATACGCTGGACTCGTGTCCGAAGCGATTGGGCGTGGCGAGTCGTACTATCGGGGGCTGCAAATTGCTGTTTCAGCCGTGTTGGTTTCGCCGAGATTCCTGTTCCGAATCGAGACCCCAGGCGAGGCATTCGATGCGTCGTCGGCTGAGCAAGACGTACCACTTGATCCTTATCAGCTCGTAACACGACTGTCCTACTTTCTATGGAGTAGCACACCCGATAGCGAGCTGTTGAATTTGGCGGAAAAAGGCGAGTTGGCCGAGACGGTAGTCGAGCAACAAGTCACTCGAATGCTCGCAGACGCACGTAGCGATTCGCTAGCGAGCGAGTTCGCGGCGCAGTGGTTCGGGTTGCGGAACCTGAACGGTTTCGAACCGGACTCGGATCGCTTCAAGGGTGTCGATCAAGAGTTGCTTGTCTTGATGGCGGAGGAAACCAAGCAAGTCTTTATGAACGTCGTTCGTGAGAATCGATCCATTGATGAGTTGCTTTCAGCGGATTACACGTTTGTGAATTCGCGACTCGCCGAGCACTACGGTTTGAAGAATATCGAGGGCCATGAATTTCGCCGAGTCTCGCTCGCGGATCAACCGCGGCGTGGCGTGCTCTCGCATGCGAGCGTCCTTACATTAACGAGTAACCCGACTCGCACGTCGCCGGTAAAACGTGGCAAATGGATTCTCGAAAACATCTTGGGCACTCCACCTCCGGATCCGCCGCCGGGTGTGCCGGAATTAGAAGAGACCAAGACGGCTGGCGAAAATGCAACGTTGCGTGAGCAACTCGTTTTGCACCGCGAGAATGCCGCGTGTGCTTCGTGTCACCGCGTGATGGATCAACTCGGATTTGGCCTGGAAGAGTTCGATGCGGTTGGTCGGTTTCGGACGAAAGATGGCGAGCAGAACGTGGACGCGAGTGGTGAGTTGCCCGGTGGTCGGAATTTCTCGGGTGCAGTGCAGTTGAGCCAAGTTTTGGCCACAAGCGAGGGAGAAGCTTTCGTCCGTACGGCAGCCGCACGATTGATGACGTTTGCCTTGGGACGCGAGCTGTCGCCGACGGATCGTTGTACCGTTGATGAGATTGCCGAGCGAGTTAATTCAAGCGGTGGACACTTCAAGGACCTTGTTCTCGAGGTCATTCGAAGCCGCCAATTCCAGTACTACCAGTGGTCGGGTATTGAGTCTTGATCGCGAGTCTTATACGAAACGCTGATTCCCTTAACAACAAGTCGATACGATGAAAAACTCTACTGACTCACGCGTTCTCAACCGACGTACTCTGCTGCGTGGTGCTGGGTTTGCCATGGGGTTGCCGCTACTGGATGCGATGTCGCCGTTGGCACGAAGCATTTGTGCTGCGCCGGCAATACAGGCGAGTGGAGCGGCTCCGACGCGGATGGCGTGCATCTTTTTTCCTAACGGCGCGATCATGCCGAATTGGACGCCGACGGGTTCGGAGCGAGATTGGAAGCTTTCCAAAACACTCGAACCGCTCGCTCCACTGAAGGACAAGCTCAACATCATCACGAACTTGGCTCACGAGCATGGTCGTGCCAACGGTGACGGTGCGGGGGATCATGCGAGGTGTGCTTCCACGTTTTTAACAGCCGCACGTCCGACCAAGACGAGCAGCAATATTCGTCTGGGAATCAGTGTGGATCAAGTCGCGGCGACTCAATTGAGCGGTAAGACACGGCTCGCGTCGATCGAGCTCGGGCTGGTCGATAGTCGCAACGCGGGCAGTTGTGACTCGGGATACAGTTGTGCGTATTCGTCGAATATTTCCTGGCGAAATGAAACCCAGCCGATGCCGAAAGAGACATCGCCGCGAATGGCGTTCGAGCGAATGTTTGGTTTGGGCGACACGGCCGAGCGTCGCAAGCGAGATACTGTGCGCCAAAGCATTTTGGATGTCGTGAGCGCAGATGCTTCGAAATTGATGAAGACTCTGGGACGTACCGATCGTCGCAAATTGGATGAGTACTTCACGAGCGTTCGTGAGATTGAAAAGCGAATCGAGATGACCGAGCAAGAAGACAAGGCGGCGCTTCCGGATATCGATATTCCACTCGGACGCGTTGAAGCGTTTCGTGAGCATGTGCGTTTGATGTATGACTTGATGGTGATCGGTTTCCAAACGGATACCACACGCATCGCAACTTTGATGGTCGACAATGCAGGTGGCAGCCGCTCGTATACAGAGATCGGCGTGAAGGAAGGACACCATCAATTGAGCCACCACCGCAATCGTGAAGACCAAGTCGATAAACTCAGTAAGATCGATTACTACTTGGTTGAACAGTTCGCGTACTTCCTCAAGAAGCTCGACGAGACACAGGAGTCAGGTGGAAGTTTGCTCGATCACTCCATGGTGCTCTACGGCAGCGGGATTAGTGACGGCAATCGTCACAGCCATGGTGACTTGCCGATTGTTCTAGCTGGAGGAGCAGGCGGTAAAATTCCGACTGGGCGATTCATTCAGTGTGCGGACGAGCGGCCCATGGGCAATCTTTTCCTGTCGATGCTCGACTGTCTTGGCACACCAGCAGAGTCGATTGGCGACAGTCGGGGGCGTCTGAAGGAACTGAACGTCTAAAGATCCAGTTCTCTGATTCAGCGAGTGTCTGAATTACCGGAAGTTCGCGGCGTTTGAGAATTTGAACGTCGGAGCGCGCTTCAAGACTTGATCGGGGTTTTTGGTGACGAACCAGCCTTCTGGCGGATCGGGCAGGCCAAAAGCTTTGTGGTAATCCCGTTGACGCAGTTCGATCCACACCAACGTGGATTGATTGCGTTCGCTCGAGCGTTTCTTGATCGCTTGTCGTGCCAGTTGTTTGGCGCGTGAGAAGTCTTGCGACGCAACGGCGGCGAGAGCCAAGTTGTGCAGTGCCGATGTTTGTCTGGGATGCGTACGAGCCACTCGCTCCCAAATTTCTTGAGCTTCGCCCCAACGTCCGGCGCGTGCCAAGGCATTACCGCGAAGCACTTCGGAGCGACCCAACATCGGATAGGGACTCGCTAACTGGACTCGATGTTGCTGGATCGACGGTGCGAACAACTCGTAGGTATCACGCGCGGCCGCGGTGGCTAGCGTCGTTTCTTGATCGGGGAGAATGGCCAAGTCCGGATATTTCTTGAGTGCGGATTCGAGTTCCACAACGACGGGTTGGCCACCGACATGTTGGGCTGGCAATTGGGGATTGTTCGGATCGAGGGACATCAATCGCCAAGAAACGGTCAGTCGCTTGGATGCGTCCGTTGGTGGAACGCGGTCGGAGAGGATTTCGCCGCGAAGCACATAGTCAATGCCTTCGTTTCGGGCGGCGGACGCGAGAACCACGTCATTGGCGCTCTCGCTTGCGAACGAGGCAAGTTGCACGGGTGACTTGTTCTCTAAATTTTCGAAGTCGACAAACGTCAGCTTTCTTCCCGTGTCTCGTGGGACGGATGCGAAGAGATGCTGGTGGATTTTTGTGGAAAGACTTGGGTCGCCCACGATCTCGCTGACGGCGATTCGCTGGCCGACGGTGGACGCCATCTTGGGAGGAACCCAGACAAAGATTGGGGATCCGGTGGGCGAGTTCGTGCGACATCCTATTGAAAGCAGGGAAAATCCGGCCGCCAGTGCAAAAAAAGCGGCAATGGATCGCTTGGGACGTTGCATGGCAATTTACGGGAACTTGGTCGAATCCTACGGCTAATCCAGAACCATCCAGGACCGCGTCTGTGTGTAAAGTGTTTCGGTCGAGAGCGTCAACATCGAACACCCTGGGACCATCGGCGTGTATTCCCTAGAATTCGCGTACTTTTGCCTTCCCACTCGTTTTGAAGACTTCTTCGGATTCGTCATGCCGCGATATAACCCAGCTGAGATTGAACCACGATGGCAAGCCTACTGGGCCGAGAATCACACGTTTTCGACACCAGAGCATCCTGGCGCGAAGAAGCGGTACGTGCTCGACATGTTTCCGTACCCCAGCGGTGACGGATTGCACGTGGGGCACCCTGAAGGCTACACGGCGACCGATATTGTTTCTCGTTTCGCGCGGATGCGTGGCGAGAGCGTGCTGCACCCCATGGGCTTTGACGCGTTCGGATTACCCGCCGAAGAGCACGCGATTAGCACCGGCGAGCATCCTCGGATCCAAACGCAGCGGAATATCGACAACTTTACTCGTCAATTGAAGATGCTCGGGTTCAGCTACGACTGGGATCGCGTTTTGGCGACAACCGACGAAGACTATTTTCGTTGGACTCAGTGGATCTTCCTTGAATTGTATGACACTTGGTTCGACGTCGACCACCAAAAAGGTCGTCCGATTGCCGAGCTTCCGATTCCTGATGATGTCCAAACCGAAGGTGCGCGAGCCATCGAGTTGTATCGTGATTCAAAGCGACTTGCGTACCAGGATGACGCGCTCGTCAATTGGTGTCCGAAGCTCGGGACGGTACTTGCGAATGAAGAAGTCCAAGACGGAAAGAGCGAACGTGGTGGGTACCCTGTCCAACGCATCCCGCTGCGCCAATGGATGCTGCGTATCACGTCTTATGCTGAGCGATTGCTCGACGGTTTGGATGATCTTGATTGGCCCACCGGCATCAAGAAGTTGCAACAAGATTGGATCGGTCGCAGCACAGGCGCTGAGGTCGACTTCTACATCGGCGATGCTTCTGGTGTGATGCAATGGAAAGCGTCACGCACGGCGAGTGGTTTTCCAGAGAAACCGGATGATGATGTACTCCGAGTCTACACGACGCGACCCGATACGCTGTTCGGTGCTACATACATGGTCATCTCGCCTGAGCATCCGCTCGTTGAGCGATTGACCACCGCCGACCAACAGGCATCAGTCAAGGCGTATTGTGAAAAGGCATCGTTCAAGAGCGATCGCGAACGCACCGAAGGCGATAAAGCGAAGACTGGTGTCTTCACAGGCGCCTTCGCAATCAATTTTGTGACTGAAAAGTTGATCCCCATTTGGATTGCTGACTATGTACTGGCTGGTTACGGGACTGGCGCCATTATGGCGGTTCCAGCACACGACGATCGCGATTTTGAGTTTGCGGTGACGTACAAGTTGCCTGTCGTCGCAGTCGTGAATCCGCCGAGCGATCATCCTGAGCGTGACGAAATTCTCGCAGGCCGAGTGTGCTATGTGGCTGAAGGCGTTGCGATCAACAGTCAAGGCTTCGATGGACAAACGACGGAGCAGGTGAAAGCGGCGATCACGGCGGACTTGTCCAAGAACGGCATCGCACAACAAGCGGTGAACTACAAGTTGCGAGATTGGTTGTTTAGCCGCCAGCGATTCTGGGGCGAACCGTTCCCGATTTTGCATGAGGTCGATGAGGATAACCAGCTTACGGGGATAAAACGCGGCGTGCCGGTGGAGCAGTTGCCCGTCGTACTTCCGGTCTTAGAAGACTTCAAGCCGCACGGACGTCCCGAACCACCGTTGGCAAAAGCTGGAGACGAGTGGCTGTATGTCACCGTCGATGGCAAGCGTTATCGTCGAGAGACGAACACCATGCCTCAATGGGCGGGATCGTGTTGGTACTACCTACGCTATATCGACCCCAAGAATAGCTCAGCCCTCGTCGATCCCGAAAAAGAGAAAGCGTGGATGCCAGTTGACTTGTACGTCGGTGGTGCCGAGCACGCGGTGCTGCACCTGTTGTATTCACGGTTCTGGCACAAGGTGCTGTACGACCGCGGCCATGTCAGTACTTCGGAACCCTTTGGTCGCCTCGTCAATCAAGGGATGATTCTTGGTTCGCCCCAGTACCACATGAGCGAAGATGTGTTTGCTAGTGCAGGTTCGCAATTGGATGCGCTGGGGATTCGCGGTGACCGTGTTGAAGACGGCGAAAAAGTGACCGTCATCTTGAAGCACGCTGGAGACGGTCGTGATCTTGCGGATGATGATACGGAAAAACGCAAAGGCAGCACATTTCTCACGGGCACCGAGTTCAAAGTCTTGGCGAAAGCCGAAAAGATGAGCAAGAGTCGCGGAAACGTTGTTAATCCGGACGCTGTCGTAAGAGAGTACGGTGCCGATTCGCTGCGTCTTTATGAAATGTTCATGGGCCCGCTCGAGGCTACCAAACCATGGAACATGGATGGCGTTGGCGGTGTGCGTGGATTCTTGGATCGAGCATGGCGAATGATCGTTGACGATCGTGCTGACGAAGTGAAACTCAATGATGCGATAGCCGATGATGCTTGCGATGACGAGCAGTTGCGGATTCTGCACCAGACAATTCGTAAAGTCACCGACGATACCGAGGCCATGAGTTTCAACACCGCAATCGCTAAGATGATGGAATTCGTGAACTTCTTCACGCGGTCCGAAAAACGCCCGCGTGATGCCATGAAAACGTTTTTGATCTTGTTGTCACCCTACGCGCCGCACATGAGCGAAGAGTTATGGTTGGCTCTGGGAGGCGAAGGATGCGTGTCCGCAGCATCGTGGCCAGTCTGGGACGCAAACGCGATCGCCGAGAGCGATGTTGAAATTCCCGTTCAAGTCAATGGTAAAGTGAAGGCGAAGATCACCGTCCCAGCCGACTTGGATCAAGCGGGTTTAGCCGCGGCAGCACTCGCCGACGAACGCGTTCAAGCAGCGCTTGACGGCAAACCTATTGTCAAACAGATCGTTGTGCCAGGCCGAATGGTCAACTTCGTCGTGAAGGGCTGAGCCATCACGCTGCTCAGTAACCTCGCCAGCGATCGTTCACTGGCGGAGTTGGGAACTTGAAGCGATTACTTCTCGAAGATTTTAACGCCACAGGTTTTGAGCTTTTCGAACTGGTCTGCTTTCTTCTTTTCATCGATCGGATTATCGCCCAGATAGACTTCGAGATGGGGAGCAAAGCGTCGATCCGTTTGTGCATCTTTTTCGCACATTTGGACGAGTGGGGTCAAGTCTTCCAGCTTGTTCTTGGACATGATGAGCAAGTCCAATTGACGCAATTCGACGAGCGGTTCGAGCGAGCTGACTTCGTTGCGGGCAATGTCGAGCGTTGTCAGCCATCCGAGTTTTGAAACGGCCGAAAGGTCCTTGAGTCCGTTGCCGGAGACATCGAGCGACCAAATTTTTTCTAGCTTGGCGATGGGCTCGAGCGACTCGAGTTGGTTGTCCGCTAAGTAGAGTGAGCGAAGGTTGCTCATTTGGCCCAAGGGTTCGAGTTGAGTGACTTGGTTGCGACTGAGATCCAAGAGTTGCATTGCTTTCAGTTCCGCAACTGGCTTGATGTCTTGGATCTTATTGCCAGCCAAATTGACACTTTGCAAACGATTCAGTTTGGCGATGGGAGCGAGGTCGCTGATCTCGTTGTCTTCGAGGTCAATTAGCATGAGGGCTTTGCAGTGCTCGAGACCCGCAAGCGACTTGATGCCACGGCCGCGTCCGACGACTCGCGAGATGTTTGCGACGTCCTCAGCGGTGATGATTTCTTCGTTGTATCGCTTCTCGAATACTTCGGCTCGAACGGCTGTAATCAAATTTGCATCAGTGAAGATTGGTTTGGGCGGCTCAGGTTTGGCCTCAGGCTTTTTCTCCATCTTGGCTTCAGCTTTTTTCTCCTCTGCCTTTTTTGCCTCAGCCTTTTTCTTTCTCGCAGCAGCCTTTTTGGCTTCTGCGTCAGGCTTGGGTTTCTCGGCAGCAGGTTTGGCTGCGTCCGGTTTCACTTCAGCCGGCGGATCGGCCGCTGGAGTTGCGTCCTGTTTAGCGGCGGGCTCATCCACAAGTTTTTTCGCCGAGTCGTCGGCCCGGGCGGGCGACGTACTCATGCAAGCGAATGCGAGTAGGACAAGAAACGGAAGGGAGGAACGCGTGAGAATTATAGGGTGGGTCATCGGACGCGAGCTACAACTGACGGTGGGAGGGAAACGGCAATCGGCTCGACAGCAAACCTATCGAGCCGTAGACGATACCCACCAGTTTACTCGGTTTTGCGAGCGTCTGTAGCCTTGAAGTCAAGCGTGCCCCAGAAACGGCACGTTCTAGAAACCACGTTCTCGGGGATCGGTGAGTCCATCGGCTAGCCGACGCAGGGCCTCCGTCTCGATTTGACGCACTCGTTCGCGAGTCAGTCCGAGTTCGGCACCAATTTCCTTGAGTGTCAGTGGCTCGTCGCCGCCAAGACCGAAACGCAGTTTCAGCACCGTGGCCTCACGCTCGTCGAGGTCGCCCAACAACTCCATCGCATGACGGAGGATGTCATGGTCGAGCATTGCCTCGTCGGGCGCCTTGAGGCGTTCGTCCTGGACCATCTCGCCGAGTGACCAACCGGCTTCGGTCTGGTCGCTCTGGGGTGTGCTGTTGCTGATTCGGATCGCTTTGCGAATGATCGGCAACTTTTTCTTTGGCAAGCCGAGCACACGTGCGACTTCTTCATTGGTTGGCGTGCGTCCGAGTTCTTCGGTCAGCCGCGCCGTTGCTCGTCGCCACTTGCTGAGCAATTCGACCATGTACGCGGGGATGCGTATCGTTTTCGAACTGTTGATGAGCGCTCGTTTGATCGATTGCTTGATCCAGTAACTCGCATAGGTGCTAAAGCGAGTCCCAACGGTTGGATCGAAGCCTTCGACCGCACGCAATAAACCGAGGTTGCCTTCTTCGATTAAGTCTTGAAGTCCAAGACCTTTGCCAGAGTAACCGCGAGCGATGTTGACGACCAATCGCAAGTTGGCTCGAACCATTTGGTCACGAGCCTCGACGTCGCCTTTAGCGATGCGATCCGCCAAGTCGAGCTCTTGCTGTGCAGAGAGCAAAGCAGTCTCGTTGATTTCACGCAGGTACGTTTCCAGCGGTGATTGAGCGGCAGTGCTGCGACGAGTCTTGGACCCGCTAGCGGCGCGCATCATCGCGGGAAGAGATTCAATTTCAGAGTCCGAGAAAACTTCGGAGTGCGACATGGATGCCTCGCCACGCATTGTGCCGGAGCGATCGTCATCGGAATCGTTGCAGGTGGATCGATGTCCGCGACAAGTGGAAGGTGTCACGAAACGCCAGCGAATTGATTCTTTGAAGTCGCACCAAGCCTGGGAGATGGATTGGGTAACACCTAGAGAATCGGCTTGCTAGCAACTCAACTCTACCATCACACGGACTCGTCACGAAGATTCAGCTCGTGCTGATTTTTACGCGAAATTGCATCACGCCGCACACGCTGATTGTGCGTCGTCTCGGTCGTCATTCAGGCGACTTGAAAGAGCGCAGGACGCGAGTCGAGTTGTCCGTCTTGCATCCGGTAACAGACGTCAGCTTGCTCGGCGATCGCGTCGTCGTGCGTGATCATCACGATCGTTAAATCATCATCACGATTGAGCTGTTCGAGTAACGACAGAATGGATTGCCCGGTTTCGGTGTCGAGGTTGCCGGTGGGTTCATCAGCGAGCAATAGCGTCGGATCGGTCATCAAGGCTCTGGCGATCGCAGTACGCTGCATCTCGCCACCGCTCATTTCACTGGGTTTGTGCTTTGCCCGATGGAGCAACCCCACACGATCCAACATCGCCTCGGCGCGAAGTCGAGCTTCTTTGCGGTGTTTGAAGTAGCTCCATGCTGATCGTGCGATCATCTCTGGCGCAAGCACGTTCTCGATCGCGGACAACTCGGGGAGCAAATGATAAAACTGGAAGATCACACCGATGTCATGGTTTCGGTAAGCGTCACGCTGGGCACGCGAAGCGTTGTCGATTCGGCGACCGCAAAAGTGGACTTCGCCTCGGTCGGGCTTGTCGAGCGTCGCCATCATGTGCATCAAGGTGCTCTTGCCACTACCGCTTCGGCCGACCAACGCAGAGATATTGCCGCGTGTGATTTCGACATTGATTCCACGAAGCACTGGGACTTCGACGCTGTCTTTGTGATAGCTCTTGTAGAGGTCCACGGCGCGAAGCACGATGTCGTTGGTTTTGGAGTCCATGGCAGAGTTACTTCGAGGGGGAATGTGAACGTCGTCGGAAACGTGGGGTCAGGTCGATGCGATAAAAACTGGTTATTCGAAACGCAAAGCACGCACAGGATGCATTTTCGCAGCTCGAAGCGCCGGTAACACACTCGCAGTTGCGGCAATCGCGACAGCACCAGCGACAACCCATGACAGTGTAAACGGATCGATAATCGTTGGAATCTTGGTGAAGTAGTACACGGTCGGATCAAAGACTTCTTGGCCCGTGAACCACTCGATCGCTGTGGCGATGTGATTGATGTAGTGAATAAAGACCAGTCCGCCGATCAATCCAGCACCACTTCCGACGACCCCAAGTAGGAATCCGTAGGTCAGGAAGATGCTCATGACGCCCGAGCCCGACGCACCGAGAGCCTTGAGCGTACCGATATCGCGAGTCTTTTCCACCACGATCATGAAGAACGTGGCAAGAATTCCAAAGCCGGCGACCGCGATGATCAAGAACAACAGGATGTTGAGAATTGTTGTTTCCAAACGCACGGCGGCTAGCAACGGGCCTTGCATGTCACGCCATGTTTGGATGTGGTAGGCGTAGAGATCAGGAGGAAAACGACGGCGCAGTTCGTCGCGAACTTCATTCAAGTTAGCGCCTTCGGTAAGTTTCAACTGGATTGTCGTGACACTTCGAACGCCTGAGGCCGGGTCCACCATGCCTCGCAAGTCTTGGAGCTTGTCGAGCGAGACAAACGCAAATGTGCTGTCGTATTCGCTCATGCCCGACTCATACAAGTCGATGACTGTGAACTTTTGGTTGAGTACTTTCGTGTCGTCCGATGCATTGGGGAACATCATGCGTACGTCGTCGCCCGGTCGGGCGTAATAGTGGTCAACAACGTTGTTTTCATCGTCTCGCATACGTGTGGTGCAAGTCGAGATTCCCAAGACGATCCCAGGAAATTGTTCCGTTGCCGGATCAAACTCGTGCGCGGTTGCTGGATCATCGCTAGAAATCATTTCTTGCGAGAAAGACGGTGTGAACGAGGGACCCTCGCTATCAGCTTCGTTGTTTGGGTTTTGAGGTGACGAAAGGCTTTGAAGCCTTTGGTGCTCGGCGGCTAGCGCGATGTCCCAGGCTGCTTTCGCTCGACGATAGCCCCAACCGGACGCTGGGAAGTCCTCTCGATCGGGGGCAAAACCCGTGTCTCGCAAACGAAAGTCGACCTGCTCTTGGTTCTCAGGATGGAGTAAGTAGCGACCAAAGTGGCTGACCGTGTCGTACGTTTTTGGATCGATACCTACGAGGTTCACATGACGAGTGATGAGTTGGCCGTTGAATTCGATCCCGAGCATGGCTGGGACGTGAACGCTCACGGAACTTCCGGCGATTTTGTCACCACAGACTTTTTCGATCTCGCGTAGATGCAGATCTGGGTCGGGCATGCCGCCGCTTGTGTGGCACTCGATCAAGATGTCCGACGCGAGGCCGTGCAAACGCTCGTGCATTTCAGCCGAGAAGCCCGCCATCACGCTGTTGACAACAATCATGGTGGCTACGCCGAGCGTGACGCTGATGATTGATGCCAACGCGATGTAACGCGTTCGGAGATAGCGGAAACAGAGTAACCAGCGATACATAGCCGTTCCTTCGGCGAGCCGTTTAATCCGTGATGGCCACGATTGACCCCATACGGTGCTGACGGAGTCTAGGTCAGGAGTCGGCCAAAGGTAAACGGCAATAATCTTCATCGTTTTTTCAACTTTTCCTCAAGTCGACCTATCTCAGAGTTCTCGCTCCTGCGAATAACACGATTGACGCGGTGGAAGCCATGGATGGCAACCTTCGAACCCGCGTTCTTTTCAACCGCAATGCTAGCGAGCAAATTTAAATTTGCGGCCCTAGCGAAGACGGAGCCAACCGATGGATATGAGTCACCTTTTCGCCGTTTTGTCGACGTTTCTGTTTCCAGCCATCGGGGGCGTGACGCTCGTCGCGACGAAGATCGCCAGCGGAGAATCTCGCCGTCTTGCTGAACGCCAGTTTTTAGCTTGCCTCGTCGTGGTTACGATGGTCACGCTACATACCGTGGTGACAAGTGATCATGATTGGTTGATTCACACCGTCACCCTCGCCTCGATGGTCGTGGGCGCTCTGGTGCTGCCGAGCCAAGACACTTCGATGGCGATTTAACTGCCACTTCGATGAACGGCTCTTCGTGAGCACAAATTACACGCATGACTGTCTCCAACTCCCATACCCATCCTTCCACAACAGTCGAAATTGTTCCTGGGGGGCCCGTCTGTGGTTCGATTCGCCCGCCCGGAAGTAAAAGTCTGACCAACCGCGCGTTACTTTGTGCGATGTTTGCAAAGGGCCAGTCCACACTTTGCGGGGCGCTTCAAAGCGAAGACACGGAAGTCATGATCGATGCGCTCCGTAAAATCGGAGTGAACGTTTCCTCGAGCCATGGAGGAACGGTGTTGGTTGTCGACGGTGTCACGCGAGATAAGCTGGACGCAAGCGAGGGTGTGATCGATTTGTTCATCGCCAACAGTGGCACGACCATCCGATTCTTGACAGCTGCACTTTCTGCTGCTGGGGGCAATTACCAATTGCATGGCGTGCCAAGGATGCACGAACGTCCGATTGGCGATTTGACTGAAGCAATCCAACCGATCCTGCAGGGCTCCATCGATGCGATCTCACCTGGTGGATGCCCGCCGGTGCTGATTCGCTCGGTCGGTTGGCATCCCGGTTCGATTCGAGTTCGTGGCAGTGTCAGCAGCCAGTATCTCAGCGGATTGATGATGGCGGCACCGATCAGTGGCCAGGCAACTCGCATCGAGGTGGATGGAGAGTTGGTTTCCAAACCGTATGTCGAAATGACAGCCAACGTGATGCGTGCTTTCGGTGCAAAAATCACCTCCTCACCAAGTACGTCACTGACGACCTCCTACGAAATCGGTTCCGTTGGATATGTTGGTACCGCGTATGAAATTGAACCTGATGCGTCGGCCGCAAGTTACTTCTGGGGAGCCGCAGCGATCAGCGAGGGATCCGTGACGGTGGAGGGCTTGTCGCGAGACGCAATGCAGGGCGACGTAGGATTCTGTGAAGTGCTTCGCAAGATGGGGTGCGACGTCGAGTACCAGACGAACAGCATCACTGTCATTGGTAAGCCGTTGCGAGGTGTTGATGTCGACATGAACATGATCAGTGACACCGTTCAAACGTTTGCTGTGGTGGCTCTCTTTGCGGATGGTCCCAGTCGTGTGCGTGGAGTCGGACATAATCGCTACAAGGAAACCGACCGCATTGGCGACTTAGCGACTGAGTTACGGAAGCTCGGCGCAGAGATTACTGAGCATGAAGACGGGATGACGATTGTCCCGCCCCGTCACCCAAGCCTGTTTCAGGGTGCTAGCCTGGCGACGTATCACGACCATCGAATGGCGATGAGTTTGTCATTGGCTGGATTGAGATTGGCTGGAGTGAAGATCGAAGATCCGTCTTGTACGGTGAAGACGTATCCCAATTACTTTTATGACTTGGAAAAGTTGTCGGGACGATCCCATCGATGGATGAACGCCTAAGCCAATGCAGATCGTTACGAACGCTTATGCCACATCCATCGGAAACAGCTCGGGTGCATGCTTGGCCCATTTGCTGATAGCCTGGAGGTCAAGTCGACGATTCTTTGCCACGGGATCAATGCACCCGTGAATAATCATGGCGAGCTCGGAATCAATCTCTGTGGCGAGCGGGGGCCATTGTGCCGAGGGAATGGCGGTTTTCTTTTGTTCATATAGTCCCATCCAATTGCTGCCTGGGAAGAGCATTTCCCCAGTGACTAACTCGTATGCAAGGCAACCAAATGCGTACCAGTCACTTTCAAAAATTGGTTCCTCCGAACGGAATTGCTCGGGCGGCATGTAGGACGGAGTTCCCACAGCTTTGACTTCCAGTCCTTCCGCTTCCAGTAGTCGACTCAAACCAAAATCGGTGATCCTCACTTGTCCGCTGCGGTCGACAAGAACATTGCCTGGCTTCAGATCGCGGTGAACGATCGATTGCTCATGAGCCTCACTCAAGCCCGCCGCGATCTGGCCAAGCACCGCTTTAGCCGTTTCAGTCGTAAGCTTGCCGTGGATACTCAGTAAACGATACAGGTCGGCGCCATCGCATAGATCGAGAACTAGGAAGCGAGTTCGATAGGCGACGAAGTTGGATCTCAAAGCAACAACGTTGGGATGTTTCAGTGATGTCAGCAGTTGTGATTCGAGATCGAATCGGTTCTGCATCTGTTCATCATAGATAAAGCGGTGTCGCAACATTTTTAAAGCAACTGGTTCTCCCGTCTCGCAATTCTCCGCTTGGTAGACGACACCCATACCACCGCGGTTTAAACAACGCGTTAGTCGGAAGCCGCCAAGCGTTTTTCCACAGAGCGCGTCATGTGGTCGTCCACCCAGACGGTCGCTGACCAACTGGCTCAGAGCAAGTTCAAGTTCTGGATGCGCTTGGATCAAGCGACTGTAGCCCGTGGTTGAAAGCAACATCGCTTCGACGTCGCTCGTGGCGATCACGCCGGCGGAGCACATGCCGCCAGTCAGCAGTGACATCTCTCCCAAGACGGAACCTGCACCGTCACAGTCGATTCGCTCCCCCGTGTTGCTGTCAATAACATCCACGGATCCGCGAATAATCAAGAACAGCCCACGAGCCGGTGTGCCCTGTTCGAGCAATACGCTGCCAGCGGGAAGCGAAACCTTCTCAAGCTCCGTCGATAAACGTTCCAATGCTTCACGCGACAGACCGCGAAACGTGCGGCAATTGGAAATCGCGGCGTTGCTCTCTGGAGCCTCGTCAAAGCTGACCTCCATGAGCACGCCGTTTGGCATCACCGCATCGGATGACAAAACACATGTTTCAACCGATGACGCAGATATTTCTCGCTGACACTCCACCAGGCGTGATTTCAGCACATCACGCAGTGTCTCGGGAACCTGACTCAGCCACGAATCGTAGCCATCGATCGTCTCTCCCGCTCGCAATGCGGCGGTGAAACGCTTACACACCCACTCGATTTGGTCGGTGTTCGTCATTCGTGTGTCAAAATCAGCAACCATTTGCCAATCAACTAGCGGAAGTCTAACGGAGAAGGAAAACGACCTATCAAATGGTTTTTTCCTGAACCTAGCCTGCCCCTCTAGCTTAGGGATCGCAAATGAAAATTTCTAGTCGGTAATGTTGAGCGGACCGCCCAGTGATGTGGAGCCGATAGCATCGGGAAGTTCACTCCAATGAATGAGCGAACTTCCCAACGCAATGAAGTCCGACGATTAGACGACTACTGAACAGACGAAGGCGAAATGATTTCGCCTGGAGTGCTATTGTTATTGTTGTTCGAGGCCACGCCTGCGGCGACAGCACCAATTGCTCCCAAACCACCGAGACCACCGAGGCCTCCGCCAGCGAATCCGCCACCAGCAGCTCCGCCTGCCCCGCCGAATGAACCGGACGTCTGTGGCTGTGCCGCAGGGCTTCCGCCCATGGACGAATTGGCAACACCGCTAGCTGCGGACGCAGCACCTGCGGCTGCAGCCGTCGCACCCGCTGCAGCTGAAGCACCGCCAACACCCATGCCAGCATTCGCGGGATAGTAGCCGCGAATCGATGTAACGACGGCTGGGACCATTTTTGGTGGGATCAAAACAACGGGCAAATCCTTTGCGGCCATGGCGACCGTGCTCACCAAGCGGAATTCGTTAGTGGACAATTGATTCGTAATGGCGTTCCCCGCGACCGCTTCGAAGGCGAATGCCGAATAACCAGCAGGGCCGGCGGCAACGAGACCATGTACACCGGGGCGAACACCCAGCATGCTGAAGCGGCCATCCGCATCCGAAACATCGCGTGCAACGGCTTGACCATCCTTCAAAATTACGACGGTCGTTCCAGCAAGCGAACGATTGCCCGCACCGACGGAAATCACTTGGCCGTTCAGTTCGCCATTTGGACCCAATTCGACTTGGTACCCGAATGAGGCACCTGTGGCGACGCTGGATCCCAAGTCGTCGTCAGCAAACGGCGACGCATCGCTATCTTTAAGGTATTCGTTGATGATCGGTATCAGCCCGTCACCGGACACACTCAACATGGTCATGCGGGCTGGCTTTGCGTCGACCAAGTCGGCCTCGATAGCGTCGTTCTTCTGTTCTTGAAATACGAATAAGCTTGAGCCGTGGGCTTCGTCCGTTGACGCGACAATGGCGTGCGGGCCTTCCGTCACATTGTCAATCGTGACAATGCCCGCATCGTCGGCTGTGAACTCTCTCGCGTTTCCCGCACCATCAACAACCGTAACCATCGTTCCCGCAAGCGACGACTTGTCTTCGCCCGAGGCCAAGATATCCAAAGCGATCGAGACCTTTCGGCTGGCCGCAGTGAACATCGCCGAATTATCGACTGGTAAGCGACGAGCTTCGTCTTGGCGACTCAGTGCAACCAACCGAACCGCTGGTTCCTCAGCCGAAACTTGTGGACAAACGACGGTCAATGCGCCGAGTGCGAGAACTGACAACAAGGTTCTTTTGGTAGACACCGTTAGGACTCCAGGGAGACGTCAACAAAATCAGGGAGTGAAGCGATTGGAATTTCAATTTCATCCACGCTAGTTCGGGTTTACGACCCAGGCAAGCTTAAGACATAAAATCGATGCAGGTTTTACCCCTCTCGAATAATATCCATGCTTTTTCCCAAGACACCCATTGCATTCCGACCGGTTGTAAGGTCCGCGCAATGTTGACGGTTGACGGAAACCGATTGTGAGGATTGCCCGGTGCGACCGCTTTCGGGGGTGTTCTACAGTTTCTCGACAATGGCCGACTGGCGACTGGCGACTTGCTTGTCCTCCGCGAGCGTTCCAAAGTCACAGTTCTTGTACTTCACATGCACCTTGCCACTCGCGTAGATGGCTTGTTTTTGGAAATCGGAGAAAACACAGCCATCGATGCCAACCCGGGTCAGGGTCTCTTTGGCGGAAACTTGAATGCCATAGTCGCTTCCGGAAAACCGAGTGCGAGTGAAAGTGAGCAATGCGTTTTCCGCTTGTGATGTAACGGTAAACGATCGGTTGTCTTTAAACGCGACACCATTAAACGTTGCTGCTACACAGTCACGATCCAAAAATGCACCGACATCGATACTGTCAGTAATCGAACCGCCCGTCATCAACAATGTGCCGCTATTAATCACAACCCCGTTAAGACCGCAGCCATTGATGTCAGTGTTCGTTACAGTCACAGCGCCTTTTTGTAGCACCGTGATTCCGGTGCTTGCGACCTCCGAAATGGAACAATTCTCAATTTGAAATTGACCCCCATTAATGCCTATTGCCATGATGCCACCAACGATCTTGCTATTCTCTCGCACGCTCATGGTACCGTTGTCCGTTTGGACACTTGTTGTGCAGTTCTCGAAAGTCGAATTCGCAATCGTCATCGTTCCAGGGGCTTCGGTCGGTTTTTCGCCAACATCACTTTCGTCGATGAAGACGGCTCTCGCTCCCAATTTGCAATCCTTGTAGGTGCATCCCGTGACGTTCATTGCAGAGTTGTTCGTTGCGGCGGTGCCGTACTGGATGCACTCATTGAACACGCAATCGCTGACGTCCACCTCACCGGGCAAGGAGCGATCGGACAACACTCCTTCCTGACCATAAAACTGTGACGAGGTGATCGTGCCCGGTCCACCTATCAATTGAACCCCCGACAAACGGAAATAGCACTCGCTGACCATTAAATTCTTGTGATTGCGAGTTGAAATCGCGAACTCACGAGATTCTGTGAATCTGCATTTCGTGGCTGAGACCGAAGTGTTCTCATAAGCCTTGATACAGTTTTGGCTGGTTGTGCGTACGGTGCACGATTCAATTTCGAGCGTTCCCGACTCTACATCGATCGCATTGAATTGAATCGAGCTGCTGTGTCCTTGCGCATCAATCATGAGGTCTCGGATGAGGACCTTACCGCCATTCTGGCAAAGGATTTTGATGGGCGGTCCTTCTGCATTTTTTAATTCACAATCGCCCAGGTCCTTTTGCCCTCGGATGCTGACCGGTTGAGTGATTTGAAGTTGCTCAACGTAAGCACCTGGATTGACAACAATGCTTGCGCCGTCGGGGCCAGGGTTTTTGGAACCAGCGTCGATCGCTGCTTGAATTGTTGTGTGTGAACCCTTGCCGCTCGCATCGACAATCCATGGTTTGTCGGGCGATCCGTCAACATCCAGCTTCGGTTTTTCCGATTCTGGTTGCTTCGACATGCCTACGTTGGGAACAGCGCCGCCGCTTGGTGCAACGGGTTCGACTGCTGGCACAGTCGCTAGAGCAGTATCCGAGTCGGGCGTCGTCACGGCGACGGTTGGAATCGACACTTCGCCATTACCCGTTGGGTTTGGACGGACGAAGTACATGGCAGCACCAACCGATGCCGCGACGACCATGGCGAATGTCAATAGTTGGCCAAGCGTGCGTAGCCACCACTGGCGAGGTTGATAAACCGACGTCTGTAGCGACGTTTCCGGTGTCGTTTGGTCCGATGTCGATTGCGAGGTGTGAACGCTGGAAATGGATTCGCGACTAGAGATGTGCTGGGTCGAGCTTTGTTGGTTGGACTGGTGCGTTGACGCCGCGAGAGTTCCCGTTCGCGACTGGGTCGAGACGGGCATCAGTGTGCTGTCACCGTACAGATTCATTGCCGTCGAGCTGAGGAAGCTCTGGTCGCTCAGTCCGCCGGCAATGAGTTGGTCCAAAGCGACCGCGAGTTCCCGCGCGGAGGCAAAGCGATCGACCGGCTTTTTTGCACAGCACCGCTGGAACACCGAATTAACGGCTTCGGTCAGATGGGGTGATCGTTGGTGAAGTGGTCGTGGGTCGAGTTCGCAGATCTGTTCCGCAAGTGCACGACGATCGCGACCGTTGAATGGGAGTTTGCCGCATAGTAACTCGTAGTACATCACGCCGAGGGACCAGATGTCCGACCTCGGGTCAAGGAAATCGATGCGCCCCTTGATTTGTTCAGGCGACATGTAGGCTGGAGTACCGGCCAACTCGCCTTTGCGACCTTGTTGTTCCTCTTCAGAAATGGCTAAGCCGAAGTCCGCAATCCACGGCTTGCCTTGTTCGTCGATAAGAATGTTGTCGGGTTTTAGATCGCGATGAAGTATGTCGCGTAAGTGAGCCGGTTCCAAACCTAGGGCAATGTCACGAATGAGGCGAATACCGCCTAAAGGCGAGAGTGGCCCTTTTTGGGCGACTAAGTCGCGAAGGGTCGGACCCTGTATGTACTTCTGGACGATGTACGTCGCACCCAATTCGGTATTGCCGATGTGATACACCGGAACAATTCCATCGCTTTCAACTTGAGCGACCTTCGACGCTTCGACTCGCAACTTTTCTTGGATCTTCTTGTCGGAAACGAGCGAGAGTTTAATCGCGACATTTCGCTGAAGGTCTCGGTCATAGCCAAGATAGACAACGCCAAACGCGCCGCGGCCTAATTCTCCCTTGATCTCGAACTTGCCAATCTTCTCCGGAAGCCTCTGGACCGAATTTGTCGGGTCCAAGGATTTTGGGTCTGGTTCCGTTCTGGCAGCACGGGCCGCTGGCGGGAGATCATTTGCTGGCGGGGGCGTCGTCGGCAGCGTTACGTCGAGCGTCGCATCCGCTCGCACTGGGGTCGCGGGCGAGGAATTTTGCCCTGTGTCGCTCGAGCGATAACCTGTGGGAGACTCCATGACATCAACCATCTGAGTTGCACCCAGATTTGCATTGCCAGCGTCATCATCCGAAGACATGTAACGAAGCAAAGGATCGCGGTACAGAGATTGCGTCGTCGAATCGAGCGCCGCAAGAACGGTGTCCACGGTGGCAGAGGGATTCGATTTTCGTAGCTCAAGCAATTGTTCGGCAAATGCCTTTAAACGCTCGGGATCGAAAAGAATGGTTTCGTTTAGCGTTTCGTCGCTGGACATAGCAATCAATAAGGTCGCGAGAGATGTGACACTTGATTATGCCCGCTGCGGAACCGCGATGATAGCTCTTATAAAACGAGTCAGGCGGTGAGAGTTCGGCTCACCGCCGTAAAACCGTCCAATCGTAGGCAAGTTGAATAAATTCTTGGTGCCAAGTCAGGGCTGCTCTAACGAATGTTGCGGAAAAACCAGGCTAATTGCCGCCGGGGAAACCACCACCACCGAGTCCACCGCCACCGCCCGCTCCACCGCCTGCTCCACCGGCACCGCCCGGTGTCGTTGTGCCACCACCCGTGGTGAAGTTAAACGTCGATACGTCACCGATCTGTTGGAACTGCGGCGCGGGAGAAATTCGAACATAACGACGATCCGCCGAGATAATGGCCAAGCCGAGTAGCGACGCACCTTCTTGAAGTGTCGTGATCTCAGGACGAAAGCCAACGGCTCCGACGCGTCCTAAGAACGGGTTCCCAGTGGCACCGTTAAATCCGCCTGACCCCGTCAATGACGCGACATCACGATAAAAATCTTGAAGCGCCTGGGCGTTCGGACTCGGTGCGCCGAAAACTGGGCCACCACCGATTCCCTCACCAAAATTGCCGTTATTGACGGCCTGGCCAAGGACTTGGTTTTGGATATTTCGGGCAACGTCACGTAGGTTCGCAAGTTGCGCTTCAGCAACTTCCTGCTTACGCTGGCCCTGTTTGACTTCGAATACAACGAGCGCATTCTTTTCCGTTAACGGAATCTGTTCACGAATGTAACGTTGTTCATCTCTCCCGATGTCGGTGAGGACTTCAACGGTAACGTTTCCAGTCGATACGTTGCCCCACACTCGGCGAACAAGCAAACGATACTGGCCACTGAATCCTTCTGGACACATGTAGGTTTCCGAAACTGCACCCGTCTTGTCTTCACCGCGTCCGGAATACGAATCACCAATCAGCGTTCCGCCAGCAGTCGTGTTGCGATTCTCCAGCGAGCATACGGTGCCCGAAGGTTCTTCGATTGCCAAATCCACGTCGGCATCACCGGTCCAGGTGACGCGTACAATCACATCGTGCGAGGCGGCTTGCTTGAGTGAGGCGTTGAACGAGTCTGCTTCAGTCTTGCGGCCTTTTTCCATCAGTTCCGCGTAAGTCGCTCGAGCAAGCAGTCGAGCCTCAGCCACAACAGGTTCAAGCTGTTCCGGCCACGCTTGCGACAGGACTCCGGAGCAAGCCCATTGAAGGCCTTCTAGGTTATTTGAGTTTTTAGCGATTCTCAGTCCCATGACGAACGCCTCTCGCCGATAGGGGTCGAGAGTGATGACGTCTTGGCAAAGTTTGAGCGCTGCGGAGTCGCTGCCAATCTCTTCAAGTCGAGCAGCAACGTGCAACACATCCGACGCGTCCTCGGCAAAGTCGACTGCGGAAAGCAAAGTTCGTTCGATCGTTTCTTTGGGCGCACCGGTCGCTTGTTGCGAAATCGCAAGCGCTTGATACATCCACGGTTGGACATGCCCGGCACGCATCGCGCCGGAAATCACGTCACCAATTTGGCTGAAGTGTTCAATCGCTTTGTCTTGTTGGTCCGCTTTTTGAGCACCCGTCGCACGCGCACTCAGTTCACGCACCGTCGCACGAATACGTCCATCGAGTACTTGAAGCTCAGCCGTGTTGCTGATTGTTAAGCTCGCAAAATAATCGTCCCACGCAGCGGAGTGTGATTGTCCATCGGCTGTATTGACTCGAATGGGTTCAATGCCATTCACGATGGCCTTACCAGGCGTTTGCGTCTGGTTGATCGAATCTTCTTGAGTCGACGGAGACGATTGGGTGTCAGTCGTCTGGGTGTCAGTCGTCACGGACGTTTTTTGACCGAGTGCTGCGTCGTCTGGGACAGCGAAAGCACCGCCGCCGCCCATGCCACCGCCGCCCATGCCGCCACCGCCCATGCCGCCA
>JBGSNA010000064.1:0-6678 GCA_041739875.1 Pirellulaceae bacterium | reverse complement strand
CTTAAACGCTTCGGACTCAGCATGCTCAAGCAGCAAAACGACAAGTACAGCATCGCGATGCGGCGAAGAGTTGCTGGATGGAACCTCGACTACCTTGCCAAAGTACTGGGAATTCCCGTGCTATAGTGTGCGTTCGCCGTGTACCCTATCCTGCTTAACTTCGACTGAGAAGCTTCAACGCGTTCCAGAAACACAGCCATCGTAAATTTAAAATTGCTCTTCTCTAGATCACTGAAGTCATTTATTGCCTGTATAAATGCATTGGAAGACTGAGGGTTTGCATTGTGCTCACGCTTCATGAGTGCAGAAGCTATCGCATTGAAGTCGTAGAGAAGCATCGAAATAGCATTTGAGTCGACTTCAGGTGACTTAAGATTCCCGTCAGCTGACCATGACAGATCTACAATCGGAACATTGACACACGTCCCTCCGATACCTGGGTACCAATTCGGCAAGTCTGCAGGCGACGAAACCAGGGGCAAATGAAACTTTGACTTGCTCAAGACAACAATAGCAAGCTTACCAATAGGAGCTTCCATGCTTTCGATTTCCGCTCGGCATTCTGATATAACTCGCGTGACATCCGATTGAAGAGCATTAGCATTGGCAAAAAGATCAGTAGCCTTCAGTTCGAACACGACAGCGGTCGAGTCCAAGAACTGTTCGCGAAGCTGGTTTGCAAAAGCACCTCGACCCGAGGGGATCTCGTACCAAAAAATGACAATACTGGCATCAATGGAAGCCGCTTTGCGAATCACGTTCTCTGCGATTCTTTCCGAGTCAATTGCCATCTAGATGAAGTCCTTAAATACTAAGAAGTAGAGACGGAATTTGCAATTCGAGCAATAAGGGGCACTCTTGGAGAAACGACCCCTTCTTTCATAGCCAGAAAATTGCCGTTAATTGCATTGATCATTAAATCATTCGAATTCAAATCAAGCTCACTCAGCCCACGGGCTTCGAAGATTCGTCCGAAATCACCCTCGCTACAGGTCATCTCGCTATTTCGTCTTGTCAGTTCATTCATCATGTCATGTACTGCATAGAGCCAAGGTTGCGAATGCATGGTGTTTGGAGAAAGGTAACCCTCTACCATCTTGCGGAAAAACGCAAAATACTTGCTCCGACGCAAATGGCTTGCCGTCAAGCAATGCCCCGCATATCTTTGAAAATCTTCCGCGGATAACGTGGCATTCAGCGGCCAGTTTTCTTCGTTGATTAAGTAAGCCAGGAAGTCACGGAGCATCGATACTGTCAAATAGGGATGGCCATGTGTCTCTGCAAAAACACGGTCAGCAAAGCTCAAGTCGAAAGGGACGTGAAACGTCAGTGTTTTTTGAAGTAGATCACAAAACTCGTTTGCCTGATTGGAATGATCGTGTTCGAATAAAGGGAATGCTTCGTGTTGAACCAATGGACTTAACTGATTTTGTTCCATCAAGATATAGTGGGCATCGGGACGTTGCCCAAGCAAGACAAGTAGGTTTGATTGCGCGAACTCTACAAGCTGATTCAGTAATGGCTGTACGACCGCTATTTGAAGCAACCGATTGTTTTTGGATTTTAGTTCCAGCAACTCAAAGAACGTTTCATATTCATCAATGACCAAAACAAGGTTCTTCAAAGCTGATTTGGGAATCGCTGCGTACTGCTGAAAGAACGCTGATAGGAAGTCTTTTGGAAGCCGCTCGGATTCTAAAGAATCTCGTACTCGATCATAGAAGAAGTTTGAATACTCTTCTTGATCGGTAAATTGACAAGTCTGAAACACGACGTCGATTGCGTCGCTTTCGCGAGCAAGACGAACGCAGCTCGTTGTCTTCCCACTCCGGCGCAGACTGGTCCAAAGGCGGATTCCAGAGCGGCTATTTATCGAAGGGACAAGTTGTCGGACACTCGGTCTGTCAACGTAGAATCGCTGAGGAACGCGAGCTTGCTCTAGTGGGAACTCTTCCGCGTAATTGAAACGCAAGACAACCGCGATTGAATCGCCCCCAGATGCAAGGCTTGACGTATAGCTCTTAACGATACTAGCAATCTGCTCAATCTGTTCCGATGATTGACTTGTCGCTGTGTTTGATGTGTTAACGACGCGCTCTCTTAGGGCAGCATGCTCGTCGACCAAAGGTATCATCAATTCGCTTAATGGAGCAAGAATTACCGCAGCGTCACGATTGAGTTGCTGTTCAAGCTCACCGAACGAAAGTAGTTCCGGATTTAGATATGTTACAACGCGTATTGAGCGGGTTGCGCCACTAAGGACCGGAAAAACCAGTTCGACAGTAATGCTTTGCACACGACTATCCCATGTCGTCGAGCGAATGATGTAGAAGTCGTTTTCAGCTGGCGTTAATATTCGATCGAGTGATTCGCAGAGCGGCAGTAAATACTCGCGAGCTCTTTGCAACATTGAAGACGTGCCGATTACCGGTTCGAGTTTTTTCAAGCTCGTACCTGTAAGTAAACCGACATACGATCGCCAAGTCTCGAGTCGTTGTAATACAGACGCACCGTTGTCTGAACCAAACGAGCAGCGGGAGAATCCATCAATCACGCCGGCGATTATCGATGAACAAAGTTGACGGTTTACTTCAGCGGCGCTAGCAAGTCTCGTAATGCTTAAACGCTCTAAATTCTCCTGAAATGGTAGGTCAAGGAAGCTCACGAGTCCTCGCGCAGCCAAATTCTGTTTACTTTCCTCCGAATAGCTTTCCGACTTGAAATTGTATCCTTTGTCAAAAATCTCCTTCGCATGGCGGCCAAACTCTTCACGCACGACGTCTAGCAGCATTGCTCGCGTAGTGCGATCTTTCCAATCAGAGGTTGCGACTTCGAACATCTCCGCGACATATCTCTTGTACGAAGTTGACCAATCGAAGATGTTGTAATCGCTCAAATTAACGAGCTGCTCTCGAAGCCGCTGCCGAAAATCCGACGCAACAGAATGGGTGTTGTTTCGTCGCCCTGCGGCAAACTGATTGCGTCTTCCTTCAATGACAGCTAACAGGCTAGCTTCACGCTTGCGTTGAAACTTGCTTGCGATTTTTTCAAGATCTTCCGCTAGGTTGGCAAACTGCGCGGCACTCAGTGAATAAACAAGGGATTCCAGGCAGTCATATGCTTTAGAATGATGCCCAACCCTTAAATACTCCTCAGCCTTTTCGAATTCGTTTGTTAGTGCAGACATTTCGCTAAGCCATTTTGTTTATCCAAGGACGCCGAATTAATTAGCAGCTTCCCTGGGCGGCAAGTCTACCAGAGTCACAATCGGCTGTCTTGCATGTCGTTGACGGTTGCAAGTTTATCGTCGATACTGAGTGGTAATTGCTCAAGAACCCCTCGGTGACACGTTCGTTTCGAGTTTCGGAAGCATTGATTTCACCGTGTTTGAGCAAAGTCAAGGCCAGTTTTCAGAAAAGCGTCCATGGGTTGTTGGGCAGTTACCATCAGTGGACCAGAGAAAAAACGAGCGATAGTGACGAGGATAGAACTCGCCACGACCTGATCGACAATCAGGCACCACCACCAAGTGGATTCACCAGCGAAAAACTTCAGGAGCCCCCACAAATGAAAGCAGCCTCCTGCTCCCAAAGCAGGCGTGCTTCCATCTGCACCTGTATCCGATGTTGTGTTGTTCCAATCGCCGCAGCGTTTGCTGTCGGCGCATATCTTCCTTGTCAGTGGGCGGGGAGGCGCTCGAATCCTCGTCTGCGGTTCTTCAGACCGCCGCTAGACCGTCTCAGCTACCAGCCCAAATTGGGTTCGTTGTGGGGTTGCCCGTTCGATGCGGACACGAAAAAAGGCTCGATGTCTGCGTGACACCGAGCCTTCATAAAGAAGTCGTTCGCTTATGAAAGCGAGTGTCACATCAGACGCGGATACACCGGGGCATGATTTCTATTCAGCGGGCAGCAATGATTGCTGGGGCCGCCAAAGAAATCGCCTTCGTGTATCAGTTCGAGTCGACTGGATTGAAAATTCGTTAACATCAGAAAGCTCGTTACTTGCACTTCTGTGAATGTGACTTGTGTGTTCGGAGAGATAGACGCAATCGCAACCCGGTGGTTCGCAAAAAATCTCGCTTTCACAGAACTAGAGATGCGTGAGACCGCGAGTCTATTTCACCAAACGCCAAGAAAATGAAAAAATACTCGCAATAATCAATTCAATCAAACACGAAAACTTCGGCATGGCCAAGTATAGCCTTTGGTGTTCATTGCCATTTCAGCGAGAGCCGCCGTAAGCGTCAGGTTTGGTGTTCAGTTTTTCAACTGCTGCGCGTAGACCCTTTCGTTGATCTTTACGGTTTCAGTTAACCATTTTGACAACAGCGAGTCGCAACAGTTCCTTTAGCCGTGTCGGATCCGTCGTCGAGGCTTTGGCGACAAAGCCTCGCTTGTGGGCAAATCGAACATCGTCGCACGATTCGATTTGCGAAAAATCCAGACGTTGACTGTCGTTGTATCGCGACAATCCGTATCCATCACCCCGGCGATCAGGAGATACCGTTGCGTGAATCTCGTCTTCTTTTCCTTCGCTCTCGATGAATGCGTAGATTCCGAACGATGGATCGTCTGTTATGGTCTCACTTTGTTCTAGGAACAAAGCTTGAATCGGTTCGCCATCCGTTTCAATCGTCCAGTACTGACCGTGCTCTTTCAGGTAGTCCAGCCGTTGCCGCAGAGTTCGTAAGTAATTGACAATATCCTCACCAACCATGCACATGACTTGGTAGATGGGACTTTCTGAATTGAGTTCTGTGTGGCTCGCAAATCGGTTGAGCAGGGTCATGTCGACCGGAGAATTGAGCGCTCCCAATGCGGTACGAGGAATTCCCATCAAATTGGCTGCTTCGTTGGGTCCTAACGTATCGAGCCATTCCGCCGGACGAAGCCAAGCACAGAACGACAGAGCGTCTTCGTAGAGCCCCATGCTCTGGAGCACAAGCGATAATGCACAAAGTGGCGGAGCATCACGAGGGAATTGGTGATGATCAAAGTTATTCAGTCCCGGATCATGAACACCACCAATATCAACGACACAGATAGATGGGTCGGCCAAGTCATCATCCGTTGGATCCCGACGTTGAATCGGAACCCCATGCAAATGAGCCAGCAGACTACAGGCGAGGAAATCGTCTTTGTGGGCTCCGCCCGCGTGGGTCACTATCAGCTGGGTGGTCATGAAGTCGGGAGATTCAGATTTGGGATCAGGTTGAAATCAAAAGGTACGAGAACATACCCGCAAAACGGACGCGTGGAACCGGAAGTACAGAGTGGAATGCAGCCAATACTGCTGGGTCATCACTTTTCTTTGCCGTAGATCGCAAGGTGTCACGCTGGACTGCAAAAAGCCACACTTAAATGCGATCACACCCAGCCTTCGCTTGAGGAACTGGAGCCGGGTGGAGTTGGCGTGCCGGGGTGTCCGGGTGGCATGCGGTGTGGGTAGGAGTAGTCGGGCGGGAGATGATATGGATGGTCGGGAGGCAGTTGCGGCCACGTGTGAACGGGTGGCGGTGATTCGATGATGATTGGGGCTTCGGGCTCTGGTGGCCAAGGTAGCGTGTCCGGCCACCAGTCGGGGCGATCGTCTTCGGAGACAGAGCTTTCACTGTCGGTTGAGCCGCAGTCACTTGAATTGCAGTCACTTGATGAACCTGGTGGTGATGCGTGAGTGTTTGACGAGCTGCCAGGTGGATCGAATGGCGGAACGAACGGATGCCACGGTGGTGGGAAGTCGCCGCTGTGTGAACTGCTGCTATCTGTCATTGTTGCTCAATCCTTTGAGTTGGATCGGGATGGTGAAAGGGAATGCGATTGCTCGGACATAAACCGCATTGGGGAATCGCTTTGGTTTCTACGAAAGTGCGAACCTCGGCCGGTGTCGCTGTTGGTGGACAGGCTTGGTAGTCGCGGAAGAGTTGCCATGCGGGGATGTCTTCGAGCCGCAGCTTGGCTTCGGTCATTGAAAAGTACGCGAGGGCTGGACATTTCCAAAGGCATTTTTTGAATAGTTGAGTGCAGTGCTTCTGCATGCAAACTTTGAACGCGGCCTGCGGATCGCTTTGCATTGGAATGGGGCGTCCTGTTGCGTCGACGTTGTATTGTCTCATCCAACCTCGATGTGATGGACGAACCGTGATGGCAATGCCGGGATAGTCGTGCTGCCATCTCTTGAGCAATTCGCGAACGGGCTCGAAACGATTCAAGTACTCAGGCGATTCCCCGTGCTGTGAGATCTCAAGTGAATAACGATGGTCGATCAGGAACCGTGGTAAGTCGGCGTGACGATGCAGAAAGAAGCCGTTGCTGACTAGCAGCCGACGCGAGCGTGGGAACGCGTATCGGCCAAGGGCGAGAATTCGGCACAGGTTTGGATTGAGGGTGGGCTCGCCACCAAGGATCGCGAATTGCCTCGGCGCGATCCGGCCTCGCCATGCATTGAAATTCTCGGCAGCTTGTTCCACGGTTACGATTCCGCCGCGATGGAAGTTTGCGTAATGCGAACACTGTTGGCATGTCAGATTGCATCCGTGCGGCGTAGCGAACAAGGTTGATCGTGCCGTCGGCGTTTGTCGGTGCGCCGTCGGCTACGTCCTTTGAAATCTGCTCGGCCGGCACGATTTGACGATACGAGCTCGTCAAAAGTTTGCCCAGTTGCTCGACCGTCAAACGG
>JBGSNA010000388.1:0-83301 GCA_041739875.1 Pirellulaceae bacterium | reverse complement strand
AGAATCCGGCCGAATTTACAGTGGACAACTTCATGACGATTGGGAGCGTAATAACGTGAGTGACGCGAGTGATTTTCGCGAATTATTGGAAGTGTTTGATAACCCCAGCCCCAGCCGGGAGTTCACGATCGAGCACCATTGCCCTGAGTTCACCTCGGTGTGCCCCAAGACTGGCCAACCCGACTATGGGACAATCGTATTCACGTACGTGCCCGACAAAGTCTGTGTTGAGCTAAAAAGTCTGAAAATGTATCTCCAGCGGTTCCGCAACGAAGGTATTTTCTACGAAGCCGTTACCAACCGAATCATGGACGACTTTCTGGCCGTCGTAAAGCCTCGTCAAGCCACTGTCGAAAGTCGTTGGACCCCGCGTGGCGGTTTGCACAGTAACATTATCGTTCGATATCCGAATCCATAGCGATCCGAAAAAATCACCGTCGCGGCATCAAGCCGACCTAACAAATAGCCGAAACCCTCGCGATTACCCGAGATTTGAATCTGATGACCACCCCCATCCTCTTGAGCGGTTTTGCTGATGAAGCCGCCAACGACAAGACCGCAATCCAGCAATATGTTGCCTTTGCCGCTCTCGGACTGAAGTACTACTCGATTCGCTTCATTGACGCCGGTAACGGGATCAAGAACGTGATGCTACTCACCGACGCTGAAATCAGTGATCTGGTGCGGATGCAGTCCGATTATGGATTAAAAGTCAGCAGCATCGGATCACCGATCGGAAAAGTGAAGCTGCTCGACGTCGATGACGGCACCAGCAATCGATACGTTCCGTTCGACGAGTACCTTAAAAAAGACGTCAGCACCGCCTGTGACCGCGCCGAAGCGTTCGGGGCAAAATTGATTCGCGGCTTCGCGTTCTATCACCCCAAGGGAACGGCTCCCGAAGACCATCTCAATCAAGTTTGTGACCAACTCGGCCAGATCGCTGAGGCTTGCGACAAACGCGGCCTGACGTTTGGTCTCGAAGTCGAAGCGAACTTGGTTGGCCAGACCGGCGATATCCTCGCGAAGATCGCCGCTCAAGTGAATCATCCCGCCATGCTAACGATCTTTGATGCGGCGAATATCGTCACACAAGGCTTCTCCGCCGACGAAACCTTTGGCCAGTACCTCGCGATGAAACCAAGCCTTGGCTGGGTTCACATCAAGGACTATCACGATCCCTCACCGAGTGGCCGTATCGACCATGTGGACGAAGCGAGCTTGAGCCACTTTGTGCCTGCGGACATCGGCGACAGTGGCCACGAAGCGATTCTTCGTGACATGAAATCGCTGCTCCCAGAATTGCAAGAACGAATGGCGAAGCGCGGCGTCGACGGAGTCTTTATCGATCTTGAACCACACGTCAAAGGCGGCGGTCAGTTCGGTGGCTTCAGCGGCCCAGACGGCTTCGGTGTTGCACTTCGTGGCCTGTGCCGCGTTCTCGATTACGTCGGCATCCCATACGACTTGCGTTCGTTCGCCGACATCAAAGCAACTGTTTAACGGGACATCGCCAATGAAGGCTGTCGGGAAGCGAATCAGTGTCGCCCGAAGCTCAGACGTTGAATGAACGGATCAAACGAGGCAATGCACTGAAGTGCCAGCCGCCGTGGTCTCACTGCAACTAGTTCGACTCGGAACCGAGCTCAACGATGGAGACAATCGGACGGTGGTCCGATGCCACTCGTTCATCGATTACGTGAGTCTCAATCACGTTCCACGGTTCAGAATTCGCAACCAAAACAAAATCAATCTGGCGTGACGGGCTCGCGACTGGAATCGTCGGCAACGCCTGCTCGTTCGTCACCCGCCAATGCTTCGCTAACTCGCGAATCGTTTGACTTTGTGGACCGTCATTCAAATCACCTGCCATCAATCGCCAGCGGTTCATAATCAGCCCAAATTGCTGGTTGATTGACACCGCCGACGCAATCCTTTCTTGGGCATCCGCTCGATGATCGAAGTGAGTGGATAGAAACGTCAGTCGAGGAATTCCATCGGGCAGCTCGATCACGGCTGCCAAAACGCCGCGTTGTTCCCCTTCCTTTCGATTAGGTAGCCGCGTGTTGGACTGGGAAACGATCGGATAGCGAGACAGAATGGCGTTCCCGTACTCGCCGCCCTGCAACGCAATGTTGGCACCGAAAGCAACATGCATTCCGGTCATCCGAGCAAGTTCCGCCGGTTGATCTACATTGCCGCTTCGAAGAACGTTTTGATCGACCTCCTGCAGTGCCACCAGATCTGGTTTCGATGCCGATATGACGTTCGCGATCCGTTGTAAATCGCTTTTTCCATCGACACCCTCGCCGTGGTGAATATTGAAACTCATCACGCTTAATCGCAACCGAACTGAATTCTCGACGGGCCGTGGCGCTGTGGCGACTGGCCCCGTTTCTGTAGCAAACACAACAAGCCGCTTACCACGTTGAATTCCGACGAGTCCATCCGTCACCGGATCAACCGCAATTCCCTGGCCTGTGAATGGCACATCGAGTCGCCCAATGTACTCAAGTTCCTGTGGCTCTTCGGACCTCGGAGTCTGTTCAGACCTCGGAGACGATGCGGGTAACTGAAGTCGAAAGATGACGGGATCATCATGGCCTGTCACCCACAACTCATCACCGCGCCAGACACCTCCCGACAAACTGTAGCTTCCAAGTTGGCTGATCAGCACCTTGGGGTAGGTCCAGCTTCCAAGCTCATTCCAGTCACCGTCGAACTGAATGAGTCTTGTGCGGTGGTTCTCGTCACCATAGTAAGCAAAATTGCACCACCAATGATCATCGTGTCGGAGTACCCACGTCAGACTGCCGCCCCGATCGCCGAAATCCTTGAACACGCTCAATCGCATCGATGACGTGTCCAAACTCATGATCTGGCTGCGCTCTGGCGTCTTTGGATAGTTGGAATGGGCACAATAAACGCGACCGTCCCAAACGAAACCGCTATTCAGATGCTCCGCTTCCCCATCGCTTACCGCAACACATTCGCCGGTCTCGCGATCATGTTTCGCAATCCTTCGGCTGGAGATCGCAAAGACGAACGCTGTGTCGGCCGCCGCAGCCTGGTGTGCATCCACGGATGCGATCGTGCGAGTCGATTGCCATCGCTTGGTCCCGCTACCAACATCCATCCGCTCTGCCAAATCGCCGTCACCGCCGATTACGTGCGGTACCGACCCGCTGAGCAATACCATCCATCCGTAGCAAGCCAGACACCGAAACATGCTATGACACGGACTCTTGGAAGAGCGGTAGATTGGCGACATCGGTAAGTTCACTTAATCGGGGACCAAAAAGTGCAGTAGCGACACGAAAGTTTGAATCAGCACGGAAAGCTATTTCAGATTCTTCTTTCTCTTCCCGACGAGTGCTTTGCGGTTCTTGGCAAACCCGACCTCATCGCGTTTCGCAAGCAGTTGCTCGCGCAACCGAACGGCGACGCTGGCATACTCGGGGGCATCGGCGACATTGTTAATTTCTCCCGGGTCTTTCTCGAGATCGTATAGCTCTGTGCCACTATCGCCAAAACCCCACTGGGTGAAACGGAACTGAGGCGTGCGGATCGATTCACCACCGCTTTGGCTTACTGTAAACGCTTGCGCCTTGGTCCATGCCGACGACTCAGGATCCGATAGCAGCGGTATTAAGCTTGTGCCCTGAAGCACGCTCGGTGCTGTGATGCCAGCCAACTCTGTCAACGTAGGATACACGTCAATTAACTCGGTGATCTTCTTGGTGCCACGACCGTGCTGGTCATTCATCCACGGCACGCTGATGATGAATGGCACACGCGTGGCCTCTTCGAACAAATGCTGTTTCTGGAATTTATGATGCTGGCCAAGCAAATAGCCGTGGTCGCTCGTGAACACCACAATCGTATCTTCCGCAACACCGCTTTTCTCGAGTGCATCGAGCACGCGTCCGACTTGGGCATCCATGTAGGAAATGCTTGCGTAGTAAGCCTGCAGCAAACCCTTGTGAGATTCTGGGGTGATTCCGAACGTGGTGCTGTTGCGTTTGTAATCGCGAATGATTGTTGGCACATCATCGAGATCATCTTCCGTCACGACAGGAGCAATCATGTCGGCTCGCTCGTAGGTGTCGAAGTACTTTTTCGGGGCGACGAGTGGGACGTGCGGACGAACGAAACCCACGGCTAGAAAAAAGGGCTGGCCCTTGACTCGTTCAAGAATCTCAATTGCTCGGTCGGCTGCCATACCGTCGGCGTGATCATGATCGTCGCCTGAAGCGATCACGCCCGTAAAGCTTTGGGTACTCTTGTCCTGGGGGGACCAGTTGGTGGATTCACCCGGCGCCAGCTGTTCAAGTGCCTTGACGTTAATCGCCTCCTCCCACGATTCACGGTCATCGCGGAGGGCCGTTCCAGCAATGATCTCGGGCGGGATACCCATGTGATAAATCTTGCTCACGCGAGCGGCGTAGTACCCTTTGTTGCGGAAGGCTTGGGGCAGCGTCAACACGTCTGGCATGTTTCCACGAAGCGTGCCTTGGTTGCCCATCGTGAGATTAGCATAGGGATACAATCCCGACATGATCGAAGCTCGCGAGGCACCGCAGACCGGAAACTGGCAGTGCATATTTTCAAACTTTACGCCTCGCTCAGCCAAACGATCCAAGTTCGGCGTCTTGCACTGGGGATGACCGAAACCGCTCAGTGACGTGTTCAGATCATCAGCAATCAGGAACAACACGTTGGGCTTAGCGGGTTCGGCAGCAACCGATGTTGCCAACGCCATACCCAGCAGCGTCACAAGTGATAAGACGAGACTCTTCATTAGGCTGGTTTCCTGGTAAGCAGGGTGCGACGTTCTTTTGCCACCTGATTTCCAAACGATTTTAAGTGAGGTCGCTGGGAATGGAGACGACAGACAACGAGCCCATTAGATCTGGAGCGAGGACGAGATTCAACGTACTCAAACCCAGCGATGGCTTGCTGGCACCTTGCCCTTCATCGCCATGCTCGTCAAAAAAACGGGCGATCTCTCGCTCTCCGAACCTTTCCTCGTCCTTTGTAGAACGGGCTTGAGGAGCATGACGAATGAATGCCCTCCACTCTCGTACCATCTTCGCCTCGCTCGGATTGATCAAACCCGCGACGCTTTCATCGCTTGATCTAGCTGTATTCGCGACGGTGGTGTCATGCGAACGTTCGCGAATTGTCCTGAGGAATGCAGTTTTCTGTCGCTTTCTCGCGGAACAGAATCTTTGATTCAATTCGACGAACGGGAGCGTCGAGGGTGTTCAGGACGTTTTCAAACGCCGGTTAGCGATGAGTCGCAGCAGGTCCATTGTTGAGATAATTCCGACTAACTCGCCCTGGTCAATGACGGGCAGACGATGCACGTGATGGTCGATGAATCGACTGGCAATTTCACTTAATGGTTGATCAATCTCCACCGTGATTGTTTTCTTGGCCATCACGTCCTTTACCAAGAGTCCTTCGAGCCGCTCTCCAATTCGGTCAGAGATTTCTTTCGCGGATTCCAATTTCATTTCATGGAATCCAGTCTCGTCAAAGTAGAAATCGGACGTTTTCTCAGCAACGTCGCGTTCGGCGCACATTTGCCGCACAATGTCGGATTGCGAGACCACACCAACCAGTTTTCCAGCATCGACGACGGGGAAGCCACTTACTTTTGCTCGCATCAACTCTTGTTCCAGCTCTGGAAGTGTCATTGTCGATGGGACGGTTTTGACGACTACTTGCATTACATCTGCGGCTGTCAACTGCGATAGGTCATCGTTCATGAGGTTCGTCAATACTAAGTGCATAAGGACAAGGGGAGTGGCTCAGGATCCTTCATTCTACCCAGCGACCGACTCGCTCGACTACACTCATTCCCTCGCTTCAAGCAGCTCCAAGGAGAATCCAACTGATGATTGACAAGACTTGTCACGACCGTGCCCGATGTTTTTTGCAAAGTTGCTCCTGTTTGAGAGCGTTTGCCGTGTTGGCGGGAATCTGCTCGCTCATGGGTGGCACGACACAAGCTCAAGATGCCGATAGGCAAGGGCCGCTGATTGCCTATGTCGGTACGTTTAGCTCTCCGCTGGAGGACGTATTGCCAACGCAGGTTGATCTGCCACCTGGTAATGGTCGGGGTATTCATTTGTTCCAAGTGAATCGTGACACGGGGGCGATGGTGGCTGTTGGGGTTCACGAGATGGGAACCAGCCCGAGCAGCCTGGTTATCAACGCGACGGGAACTCGTTTGTATTCGGCGAATGAGACTGATCGTGTGGGCGAGCCTCAAGAGGGTACCGTCAGTGCCTTTGCGATTGATCCGTCAAATGGGAAATTGGAATTACTCGGTTCGGTCCGTTCCGGCGGCGCCGGTCCCACGTATGTGAGCATCCATCCGTCGGGAAGGTTTTTGTTGGTGGCCAATTATTTTGGCGGATCCGTCGCGGTGCTGCCGATCTTGTCGGATGGTCGATTGGGTAACGCCACCGACATCAAGCAGGATGCGGGCAAGATTGGGCCGACCAAGGCGACGCATGCTCCGCGAGGGAGCTATGCGATCAGTGGCCATGACCGAACTCATGCGCACATGATTCAAGCTGATCCGTCGGGCCGTTTCGCTTTGCATGTCGATTTAGGTCTGGACCAAATCTTCGTTTGGAGGTTCGACGACCAGACGGGAAAACTTACGCAAAACGATCCGCCAGCGGTTTCGCTGCCAGCAGGAGACGGACCGAGGCATTTTCACTTTCATCCCAGTGGTCGTTGGCTCTACTCGATCCAGGAAGAGGGATCGACGGTCGTATTGTTTGACTACGAGACTGAGACAGGCCGGTTGTCGCTACGCCAAACGATCTCGACTCTTCCGCCAGAGTTTGCGGGAAGCAATTTCTGTTCAGAGATTCTCGTTTCAAACGACGGCAAGTTTGTCTATGCAGGTAACCGACTGCACGACAGCATCGCTGTTTTCTCAGTCGGTCCCAATGGCGAATTGACGTACACTGCCGAGGAATGGACGCGAGGGGACTATCCTCGCAGTTTTAACTTCGATCCAGACGGTCGATTCTTGTTTAGTTGCAACCAGCGTGCTGACCATATTGCTGTGTTTGCGGTGGATCGCAACAGCGGTGGACTGCGCTTTACCGATCACTACGCCGCTGTTGGTAACCCGTCGAGCATCGTATTCCTCAATCTTGCCAAGCGGAAATGAAGTTACCTGCTTCATGCACAAACAACCGTTTTGGGAATAGCACACGACCACTTTTCATTCTGACGAGATCATCCAATGAGCAATTTCTGTGAGCCGAATGGACGTATCATTGAACGTATTGGATTTACGGTATGCCGCCATCCAATCTTGCATTGCAGTAATCTTCTACTTTGCCTGTTTGCCACGCTGGTCTTGTCTTCGATTTCACGTGTAGCGAGAGGTGAGTTCGTATGGAAAGTGGGTGTTGCTCGTGAGTTGATCACACCCGAGCAACCGATGTGGATGTCTGGTTACGGTTCACGAGATCGTCCCGCAGATGGCAAATTGACCGAACTGTGGGCGAAGGCTATGGCAATCGAAGATCCGCAGGGCAATCAAGTTGTGCTCGTCACACTTGACCTCGTTGGGATTGATCGTGACACAGCGGCGCGGATTCAATCCCGAGTCGTCGAACAGCTTGGATTACCACGAAAGGCACTCGTGATTTCGACTTCGCATACTCACAGTGGGCCCGTCGTTGGCAATGGCTTGCGATCGATGTATTTCCTTGATGGGGTGGCTTGGAGTTTGATTGATCAGTACACAGCTGAACTCGAATCAAAAGTTGTTCAGGTGGTAACGCGTGCGATGACGGACTTGCGGCATGCGGAACTTAGTTGGACTGTGGGTCGCGCTCACTTTGCCGTCAATCGTCGGAACAACGTCGAGTCGAACGTTCCCGAACAGCGTCTCGCGGGGCGACTCAATGGACCCGTCGACCATGATGTGCCGATTTTAGTTGTTCGCGAACCGCGCGATGAGAATCTCGATCCGGAGGACTTGCCAAAGATTCGCTTGGTCGTTTGCGGATATGCTTGTCACGCTACCGTTCTGTCGGGTTACCAGTGGTGTGGTGATTGGCCAGGCTATGCCCAGTCCGCGATAGAAAATCGATTTCCCGGTGCAACGGCGATGGTCTGGGTCGGTTGTGGAGCGGACCAAAATCCGCTGCCGCGTCGTGATGTGGAACTTGCAAAACAATACGGCAACGAAATCGACCGAGCGGTGGCTGACGCAATGGAGCGCCGTGAGATTCAACTCACCGGTTCGCTGGATAGCCAGTTTGCAGAGGTGCCGATCGAGTTTGCAAGGGTGCCGACTCGCGAACAACTGGACGAGACTTTGAAGTCGTCCAATCGTTTCGAAGCGGCTCGTGCTCGCCTTCTAATTGAGACGATCGACCGGGAAGGCAAGCTGCCGACACACTATGACTACCCCATTCAAACATGGCGATTAGGCGATGGGCCGACTTGGGTGTTCCTTGGTGGCGAAGTGGTAGTCGATTTCGCGCTGCGATTGAAGCTGGAACTTGGTGCCGGAAAGACCTGGATTGCAGGTTATTGCAACGATGTGATGGCATATATCCCATCCAGCCGAGTTCTTCACGAAGGCGGCTACGAGGGGGGCGGATCGATGGTGTACTACGGCTTGCCAAGCTCTTGGGGCGAATCAATTGAAGAACAGATTATTCACGAAACTCGGCGACAAGTCGCACAACTTGGCGGGCCCGCTGCGGAGCAAGTACGATCAGTCTTGCCGCGGTCGTATCCCAATCACCGCGATTTGAGGGTATGGCGAGATGAAAAAGACGAATTACATCCCATCAAATCGCCAGCTGATTGGGCACGTCGGCGAGCGGACACTTTGGTCGCCATGCAAGCGGTGATGGGGCGGCTGCCCGAGATGGACGCGTTTGCACCATTGGATGTTCAAATTCGTAATCGGGAAGAATTTGATGGCTATTCACGACTGTTGATTTCCTATCGTGTGGACGCGACAAGCAAGGTGACGGCGCATCTTTACCTGCCCCGATTCGAAGTGACGCAAGGTAATCGAAAGCGGCCGGCGGTATTGGCGCTGCATCCGACATCGCCCTTAGGCAAAGGAGTCGTGGCTGGTGAGGGACCGACGGCGAATCGAAACTATGCTGTTGAGCTGGCCGAACGAGGCTATGTCGTTTTGGCGCCGGACTATCCATCTTTTGGTGAACTTGCGGACGATGACTTTCACACCGACGCGTATGTGTCGGGCACGATGCGAGCGATCGTTAATCATCGACGAGGCATTGATTTGTTGGCCGCGCGAGATGAGGTGGATGCCAATCGCATGGGTGTCATCGGTCATTCACTCGGTGGCCACAATGCGATGTTCGTTGGTGTGTTTGATGAACGTATCCGGGCAGTGGTTTCGAGTTGCGGTTGGGACCCGTTCCATCATTACTATGGTGGGAAGCTCGCTGGATGGGCGAGCGATCGCTATATGCCTCGAATCCGTGAGATGTACGGCCTTGATCCAGACCAAATGCCTTTTGATTTCCCTGAAGTCGCGGCAGCTTTAGCTCCTCGAGGATTCTTTTCGTGCAGCCCGCTTCGGGACGCAAACTTTGATGCTCAAGGCGTCATGCTCGTGGAACCGGGAATTCGAGAAGTCTATCGACTGTTGGGCGCCGATGAGAATTGCATCATTCGCTACCCTGATTCCGAGCATGACTTCCCCGAAGAAACCAGAAAGCAATCGTATGAATTCCTGGATCGCGTGCTGGCAGCGCAACCGTCGGACGTCGACGCGCGACGGTAGGATTGTCGTCACCTATTCTGAGCTGCGCAAACTGTCGTCAATCCAAGTTTGGAGACCACGTTCAATGATCACGGATTGAGACTTACGATCGCCTCGATCGTCTCGAATCAGGCAGTTAGAGATTCGACTGCGATTGACGTCAATCAAATGCAATCCGATGTCGCAATCCAGAATCGTCAATCCAGAAACGTTCATTCGATCACAATTCTCGATTGTTAATCCGGCAAGGCCATGTCCCGCTTGGGCGATGTGCAGGCTGGTGAGGGTGCAATCGGAGCTGTCGCGAATAAGTAGACGGTTCTTGGCGTCACGAGCATGTCCGTAATCGTACCGAGGATTGCGGTCGAAATTATTGGGCCCCAGAACGATGTTTGAAGAGTCTTCGATTCGCAGGTTGTAATCGAATCCCATCCAAAATGTATTACCGAGAAGTGTGACGCCGCGACAGGACTGCAGCCATACATTGGTTTGTACGTCGCTGAGGATGTTTCCGGTGATCGTGACATGGCCTTCTCGAACGCGTTCGCCATCGACCCGAGGATTGCTCTTGCCGATGATTCGGATGTTCGTTGAATCGGGACCCTTGTCATTGTGTTGGATCGTACATCCCGTGATCGCAACTTCGGCTGTTCCGTAATCGCTGTCTCGACAGTCAATGAATACGTTGGCGGTCGGTTCGGCTGTCGCCGACATATTGCTTTCGATATCACATCCTGTGATGTGAAGGTTACGCACGTTCCCTTTTCGTGCGACAATTCCACCGAGATCGCAGTAGCTGATATGACAACCGACAATATTCGATTGGTGCAAGTTGCAATCATCATAGAAAACGCCGATGCCGTGGTTTTCGTAAATGTGGCTGGTGTCGATCGTGATGTTGCGATTATTCTCGATGAGATGAATTCCATGACGCAATTTTCGTAGATGAACGCGAGAGATTGTCAATTGCATCGTTCCACTGGCTTCGATCCCATCGGCCTGTTCATGTGCGCCTTCGATGCAGATCTCCGTGACCGTTGGCATCCTCTCGCGGTTCCAAACTTGGTCGGTAAAGCCAGCTGGATCGGCGGACTTGAAGTGCGTGCCACGAAGTCGAATCGCGGGCCCAGCCCCAGACATAACGAGCTTTGTTGCGGAACTGCCACGCAGGGCTCGATAGCCGAGCTCGGCTAAGTCGATTTCTAAGGGACGAGTGATCTTGAAAACGCCGGGAGGCAGCTCGACGAGTCCTTGGCTTTCGTTGATCAGTTTCTGTATCGTGTCGGTCGCGTCCGCGTGCCCAGTCGCCAACTCGGTCCAGTCCGGAGATTGGGGTGCTTGCCCAGTTGAAGCCTTAATCAGTGCAAATCCGATAGCGATCGCGAAAACGGAATGACTGAAGAATCGAGATTTGGGCACGTGTGTCTCCATTTTAGAAATGCGAGTTAACCGCGAAACAGCGAATGTCACGCGGGGACAGTCAATGTACTAGACTATGGCGCTCTGCGTGTATGTTCAACGTGCGACACACACCTGCGTAACCGAACCGGCTCGACCACAGCATCATGCATTTGGACAATTTCGATATCCAAAATTCCATCGATTCCGTTGATCAACTCGAACGGGTGTTGACGCATCCTTCGAATGAGTTGGTGGAATGCATATCGAGACTGAAAAGCCCATTGGTGATGTTGGGTGCAGGCGGGAAAATGGGGCCCACACTCGCTGTGCTGGCCAAGCGTGCTGCGGAGGTTGCAAAATGTGATCTCGAAGTTGTTGCTGCAAGTCGCTTTCGAAACCACGCGACGCGGGATTGGCTCGAGTGTCATGGAGTGAGAACAATGGTTTGCGACGTTTTCAATCGCGAGCAAGTCGCTGCAGTTCCTGATTCTGCGAACGTGGTCTATCTCGTCGGAATGAAGTTTGGAACTGCCACCGATCCAGTTCCAACCTGGGTGACCAATACGCTGGGACCGATCCTGGCATCGGAAAGGTACGCGGGATCTAAAATCGTCGCTCTCTCAACCGGCAACGTTTACCCGCTGGGCGATGTGGCCCGCGGGGGGAGCGTTGAAACCGATCCTCTGACACCCATCGGTGAGTATGCAAATGCGGCTGTCGCACGCGAGCGGTTGTTTCAACACTATGCCACGGACTCGCATTTCAATAATCCGACAACGTTGGTTCGGTTGAACTATGCTCATGATCTCCGATACGGCGTCCTATCCGACATTGCGGCGAAGGTTTATCGAGGCGAACCAGTTCATCTCGAGATGGGTTTCTTTAACGCAATTTGGCAAGGGGATGCGAATGAACTCATTCTGCGGTGTTTTGATTTGTGCGATTGTCCCGCAGTTGCAGTGAACGTCACGAGTCCTGAGATCTACAATGTTCGTGAAACGGCGTTGCGGTTCGGCGAGATTCTTGATCGCGTTCCGATGTATATCGGTCACGAAGGGAGCACGGCTTTGTTGAGCAATACCGAGCGGATGGTGCGCAACTTTGGTGTCCCACGCGTCGATTTTGACAGACTTGTCCATTGGGTTGGTCATTGGACAAAGATCGAAGGCGACACGTTGGGTAAGCCAACACAATTCGAGAGTCGTGATGGACGATTTTGAGGCCTCGTCGGGTCATCAGTGTGGACTACAAAACGATGGAAGCTGAGAAGAATTCGTGGACGGGTACGTTGCGTGATGGGATTTGCATTCCGGCGCATCCTCTTGCGTTGAATCAAAACCGTCGATTGGATGAGCGGCGACAGAGAGCGCTTTCGCGATATTACTTAGACGCTGGGGCAGGTGGCCTGGCTGTTGGTGTTCACACGACTCAATTTGAAATTCGCCTGACGAAACATGCGTTGTTGAAGCCAGTGCTTGAACTGGCGGCGGAAACCGCGCGCAACTTTGATGCGAATCATTTCGACAAACCAGAAACGGTTTTGGTCGCAGGAATCTGTGGTGTTCGGAACCAGGCCGTGAGGGAAGCGGAATTGGCGATGGATTTGGGGTACCACGCGGGGCTGTTATCTCTCAGTGCACTAAGTGATGCGACAGAGGACGAATTGCTGGAGCACTGCCGATCAGTTGCGAGTGTGATTCCGCTCGTCGGTTTTTACCTGCAACCAGCAGTCGGTGGCCGAAGACTTCCGTATAGTTTTTGGCGACAGTTTGTTGAAATCCCCGAAGTCGTCGCGATCAAAGTTGCACCGTTCAACCGCTACCAAACGATCGACGTCATGCGGGCTGTCGCCGAATCCGATCGATGGCTGGACATCACGATGCTCACGGGCAATGACGACGCCATCGTGACCGATCTGCTCAGCACGTATGCATTTCGTGCTGGAGGTATCGAGCGAAAGGTAAGATTCGTTGGTGGCTTGCTGGGTCATTGGGCTTGCTGGACAAGCCATGCTGTACGTCTTTTGACGCAGTGCAAGCATGCGAAAGACCAATCGTCCAACCCGAGTTCCGATTGGGAGACTCCGAATTCCGATTGGGAAACATTGTTGCGCGTTGGCAACCAGGTCACGGATATGAATGCAGCGATCTTTGACGCCGCGAACGGGTTCCGAGGATGCATTGCGGGCGTGCACGAAGTTCTTCGCCGCCAGGGTTTGCTGGAGGGGACGTGGTGCCTGGACCCACGCGATGAGTTGAGCATCGGCCAATCCTTGGAGATCAGCCGAGTGTGTCAAAGTTATTCGCAACTGACCGACGACACGTTTGTGTACGAAAATCTTGACAAATGGCTCGCGTAGCGGTTGGCTCGCTTGCGGACACATCGAAACGGTGCGAGGGCAACTGACACGGTTGCGCTGTTAGATCAAAAAAACAGAAGTGTGTCCCTTTAATCTAATTTGTTAAATCTAAGTCGAGACACTCATCACCCCAGCCACTGTTCGCACAACCGCGATCACCATTGGTTTTGACTGGGGTGGTATATTTACGAGTTCCAACTTAATCACACCTTCGCCAAGGTGCGTGACCTTGACGTCATTGAAACCAGTTCGAGCTAACGAATGCTGAACTCTAGTTTCGAGGGGAGCAAGAGGCTGTGACATAGCGATAAAGAGTCGTTTCAACAAGTAAGCGGCGATCACCCATGCGAGTGCGGTGACCAGAGATCCCTCGCAACTGAAGCTTACCCTGATTCCTCGGCGTTGGTCGAAAGAAATGCGTGATTTCTCAGGTAAAGGTGTGCTCGGGGAATGAATCATTCAGCGCACGGCGGCCATTCTTACGTGAAATCAGGTTTCGTGCAGTTCTTTTTTGGCAAAGAGGCGTAATCCGATGTACAGGGCAATTGCCGTTGATGCCCCAAGCAGATCGGCGCACCAATCAAGAAAATCGGTGGTGCGTCCTGGGACAAGACCTTGCGTCAGCTCGTCGATCGCACCGTATGTCGCTACAAGAGCCAGGATGCTGGCAAATCGTTGCCAAGGCTTTTCGCCGCTCGACACGTAGCAAAGAAGCAATGCGAGGCCAAAATACGCGCCAAAGTGCTTGATTTTGTCGTTGTACGCAGTGAATATTCCAGGCACCTCCGGCAGGTGTGTGCCTGTGAAGATCACGAGCCAATAGAAGACTAGCACCACGAACCCGAGTCGAAATCCCAGGATGCGAACTTTGGTAACGGGTCTCATCGTGGCGGTTACGTTCAGGTAGGCTGGGGAAAGCAAATAGCGTGACTGGAAAACTCTCACTAGCAAGACCTGAGGGGTTTTTCGTGATAGGTAGCGGTTTGCAATGACAGAACATCACCCCCAAAGCAATTCCAAGTCATTCCATCAAGGCGTTCGAGTATGTCGAGTCGGATTTTGATGCTGGTTCCAATCGTCACCAGCATTGTTGCGCTTTCATCGTTTTTCGGCTTCACGCATGCTGATGAGCCAAACAAAACGAAATCTATTTTGACTGACAACGTGAAACCCAAATGGGAGCCTTTGGTTGGTTCATGGGAGACCATTCGCTTTGGCGGAGAGGGCGAAGTGGAAATCGAGAAGAACCGTATTTTGATTGGTTCAGGAGATCCGATGACCGGCGTACGCTGGACTGGCGAAGTTTCGAAGGAAAACTATGAAATCGAATTGGAAGCTCAGCGGAAAGACGGATTCGATTTTTTTTGCGGGCTGACGTTTCCCATCGGTGATGCACACGCGAGTTTTATTTGTGGTGGCTGGGGCGGAGGCGTCGTGGGGTTGAGCAGCATCAACGACATGGACGCGAGCTCGAATGAAACGAGTCAATTCAAGCAGTTCGAGAACGGCAAGTGGTACAAAATTCGTGTTCGTGTCACGGGCAAGAAAGTCGAGTGTTTTATTGATGATGCGGAGATGGTCAGTGTGGAACGCCAAGATCGTCTTTTCAGTACTCGATTTGAGATGGACTCGTCGACTCCATTGGGTATGGCCGCTTATCAATGTGTGGCTGAGTACCGAAATATTCGCTTTCGAAAACTCGTTGGCGGTTCGTCATCCGAAAATTTGAAGGAAGCTGAGATTGATCAAGACGATACCGATAGCGCCACGCCTCGAGATTCGTCCAAGTGAGTTCGTTGATGAGTGATCAGGATTTAATTGACTATGACGCTCACTGGATGCGTCGCGCGTTGGAGCTTGCATACGAAGCGGTAACTGCGGATGAAGTCCCTGTGGGTGCGATCATTGTTCGTGAGGGAAAAGTGATTGCAGCGGCGAGTAACCAGCGTGAAACACTTCGCGACCCCACCGCACACGCGGAAATGATTGCCATCACGCAAGCGGCGGCAACAATGGACGATTGGCGGCTGGAACAAACAACGCTCTATGTGACGCTTGAACCGTGCATCATGTGTTCAGGTGCCATACTGCAATCGCGGGTACCTCGCGTCGTTTTTGGCGCAAGCGATCCGAAAGCGGGAGCGGTTTCGAGTCTCTACCGTTTGCTCGACGACAGTCGCCTGAATCATCGTTGCGAAGTGGTTGGCGGTGTCCTTGCAGAACCGTGCGGGCGTGTCCTAACCGAGTTTTTTGCGGTTAAACGAGCACTTGGGAAGAAGTAACAGGGGGTATCATAAACGCCTGTGAAGTCGATGATTGGGCCAGCAACCATAGTTTGTAGCGAATATGTCATCTGTTCGGCTTCGACCGATTTTGGGGCTTTTAGCGTTTCTGGGGTCAAACAGGTTAAGCAATCGCACCAGTCCTGGCCGATACAACTGGCACAACCCGAATTATGGACGTGTTCGACAGTGCCGCCTGCGTGACCTGCGCTTGCTACATATCGTCAGCTCGCCCTGATTCGACGTTGTCAGCATGCATTCCCTGTGGGGTGTGTGGTGAAACGGGGGTGATGGATCTTGGCAGTTGGCTAGGGTCCCACCAAAGCAATTCATCCAAGACGGTGGAACAAGCAATGTCGGTACGGAAGCTGACGGCAAGCCTAATCATGACGCTGGCGATGCTCGGCGTAGGCAACAATAGGGTACAGGCTCAGGAATATTTCCCTGCGGCAGACCCGTTCGCATTCGATCCCGACTTCCGTTGGTTCGAGCCGATTTATGACGCTGACCTAGCGGACATGAAGCCGAAGAAACGAGCGAACACAGGTTGGTACGCAACCTATGATCGTCTTAATCTCTACGGTTCACGTCCAGAACTAGCTGACGCGAACGCATCCGAAACCAAGCTCGATGGTGGCTGGGGTAACCGATATGAGGTCGGATACATGTTACCCGGTGACGACACTGGGTGGCAGTTCAACTGGACCTCGCTTGGAGTGAACCAGAACTTCATCATCGCGCAAGAGCGGCTCAATCGCTTCAATGAGCAAAACATTGGCGGTACCGGCACTGGTGGCGGAGCGGCGCCGATCGATCCGAGATTTCAAGGTGACGGTCGTTTCACGATCCCTGCCGAAGATCGAAACTTCCCAGGTACGTTTCAGCGAATCTATTACATTCGTGACAGCGAGAACGTGTTCAACTTCAACAGCTATGAATTGAACAAAACCTGGCGAATGGAGCCCTATCACTATGGTGGAATACTTGAACCGTTGGTTGGATTTCGTTGGATGCGTCTAAGCGACGACAACACTCGTCAAGACTATTCAACGCCTAACGATCTTGATGGTGTACCGTTCACAACGTTTGGAAATGCGGAGCAGTTGATCACAGACTCAGTGATTACTGACAACGAAGTGCTCACTGGACAGGTTGGATTCCGCTATACCAAGTACCGAGACCGCTTCACCTTTGCGTCGGATTTCCGTGTGTTCACGGGCGGTAGCCTTCAATGCGCAACAACGACCCGAACCACAGACATCACCGTCTTTGATTTTGGAACTGCAACGGCGGGCGGGGTCGCTCCAGGGGACGATGTGATCTTTAATATTCACCGTGCCGATGTGCCACGATACCAACGCAATGAGGAATTCGTGATCGGTTTTGACGTTCGGGGTGAATTGAACTATCAATTGACAAAGATGATTACCCTGCGAGGCGGATTCCAAGTGATCGACTTGGCAACAGGGATTTGGCGAGGTGGACCCGGACCGACGAGTGGCGGAAGTGCCCCAACGGGTGGAAGCCAAGACCAGGACGTCGTCATGGTGGGTGGTACGTTCGGTATTACGCTGAATCGATAACCTAAGCTTTCGGCTTGCCGACTACTGATGGGCCGCTAAAGAAACGGCCTACAACCCTTCCGAATGAAAACAACGAAGGCCGTGCGAGGAAACAATTTCCTCGTGCGGCCTTTTTGTTTTGTTTATTGGGTCGACGTGTTTAGACAGCGATGAATCAAGTCTTGGAGGCGAGTAAACGAAGTTCATCGAGTTCAGTAGACAAGCGGTGGCGAAGAGGGCTCTCCGGACGAAGCTCATCTTCGATTAGCTCTTCAGCTTTGTCGAACATTTCTTCGTCCCGTTGCGGGTCATTCATTAGTTTTCGGAACATCTGTTCCACTGTCGATTCAGTAAGCAAAATGATCTCCTTGGACGGCGCTGGCCGGAGTGGTGTCGGTTCAAAGCCCATCACGCGAGGAAAGTTCGCAAACCAATGCGTCTCCCACTCACCTACTCGTTCGAACCATTAGCAATTCTAAAGTCACATCGCGCAATCGCAAGGGCTAAAGATCGCAATGCGCAAGACTAACGCTTCTCAGCCACAGGTGTGGTTGGAAATCCAAGCTCAGAAATTTGGAATGCCACCCGTTCGACGGTATAGCGAATTTGTTCCTCGCTATGCTCGCTGGTAATGAAAAATCTCAATCTTGCCGCAGATTCGTCTACCGCCGGATAAAGGATCGGTTGGACGTTGATACCGTCAGCCTTCAAACGATTGGACAGACGCAACGCGACCATTGAATTCCCCGTGATGACGGGTACGACGGGCGTGCCACCGCTTGCCCCGGTATCCAGCCCGGCATCTTTACAAAGCGACAGGAAAAGTTCGCTCCGGCTTCGCAACCGTGTCACCCGTTCTGGTTCAGCGTCGAGTGTACGAATCGAAGCGATCGCTGCGGCAACTTGTGCTGGTGGCATTCCAACACTAAAGACGAATCCAGGAGCTGTATATTTAAGCAATTCGACAAGTGCATGGCTGCCAGCGATGTAGCCACCACACGAGGCGGCTGATTTGCTCAGCGTTCCCATCCAGATGTCAACACTCCGTGGATCCATGTCGAAATGCTCGGCAATACCGTGGCCGGTCGCCCCCATCGTTCCGAAGCTATGCGCTTCGTCCACCATCAGCAAGGCACCATGCCGTTTCTTGACCTCCGCGAACGCCGGCACGTCGGCAAAGTCACCGTCCATGCTGTAGACGCCTTCGATAATCACGAGTACTCGACGGAACTGTGAGCGAATACTCGAAAGCATTCGATCGAGAGTCTGGTAGTCGTTGTGCGGGAACGGGCGTCGCTTCGCTCCGGACAGCAACGCACCTTGAACGATGCTATTGTGAGACAACGCGTCGTGCAGCACCAAGTCGCCAGGTCCGACAAGATGTCCGATGGTCGTTTCGTTGGTCGCGTGTCCACCCACCATCACGATGGATGCGTCGACGCCCACCCAAGATGCAATCAATGTTTCAAGCTCGCGGTGAATCGGCTTTTCGCCGGACACCAATCGGCTTGCCGACACGCTCGTGCCGTATTCACGAACAGCTTTTGCGGCAGCGTTACATACGTCCTCGTGGCCGCTTAGCCCCAAGTAGTTGTAGCTAGCGAAGCTAATTAACTCGCGACCGTCAATCATTGTGGTATCGCGAACAGTTCCATCGTGGACGGTAAAGTACGGGTTGGGCACACCCGTCATCATCATCTGCTGCATCGTTGCCTTGAGCCGACGGTATTCGGCAAATTGTTCGATACTGCTTTCTGGCTCGACGGTCTCCCGTGGAGTCGCCGATGCCGCAGACCCATTGCGGTCGCCCGCCATTTGTCCGAATGCGTCGTCGCTCTCGCCAGTCAGTAGAGCCTCCGCGCGCGCCTCGCTGCCCGGCGGCAAATAACGTTCGATGGCGGAAGCGATTTGGCCGACGGTTTCGATTTCGTCGAGCACCTGTTCTGGGAACCGACCACCAAACGTCCGCTCGAGGTTTCTCGCGATTTCGAGTCGCTCCAAGCTATCCAGCCCAAGATCCAAAACGATGTTCGTTTCAATCGAGAGCAATTGCGCTCGTTCACCAGCAACACGGCGGATGTGGTGCATAATCGCGTCCACCACTTTCGCGTTTGCGGGAGAAGCATATTGGATGCCAGCCGCCGCCTGCATCATGGTCGGTTGGTCACTGGCCGCTGACCTTGAACCAGACATCTCTTCCCAGCGAACCCACTTGGCGATCGTTTTGAGTTCGTTATCGCGAACGGCGTGCAAACAAGCGTGTCGCTGTATCTTGCCGCTGCTCGTCTTAGGAACGCTGCTGTTTCGAATCAAATACACCGCGTCAGGCGGAAGATCGTGTTCCTCCGTCACAGCGCGGCGGATGGCTTGCAGCTGGCTATCCCAGTCCATATCACGACGTCGAATGGTTTCCGCGACAATGACGAGTTGCTCCCGTCCGTCAAAATTCATTGCGAAAGCTGCGACACCTCCAGCTTGAACCACTTCACTGGCATGCTCAACGGTCGCTTCGATATCCTGGGGATATCGATTCACTCCGCGGACAATGATCATGTCCTTGATGCGTCCGGATACGTAAAGTTGCTCGTCGTGGAAAAATCCTAAATCGCCTGTGCGCAAGTACGGTCCATCGCCGTCCGCTGTCTTGGCGTGGAACGTCTTTTCAGTTTCTTCACGTTGTTGCCAATAGCCTTGGCCGACCGAAGGGCTTTGCACCCAAATCTCACCAACGGAGGTCGGTGGCAAAATAGCTCGCGTTTCCGCATCGACAATGATCACGTTCTCATCGGGAAGCACTCGCCCGCAACCAACCAGTAGCCGCGAATTCTCGTCACTTCCCAGACTCGCGACCACGTTTCGGCTGTCGAGTGCGACACCATCGAAATGATTGAGCACAGGACGACCTGCTTTTGGTCCCCCTGTAACGATCAGCGTCGTCTCAGCCATTCCGTAGCAAGGCAAGAATGAAGATTTCTGGAAACCGTAGGGGGCAAATCGTCGAGTGAAAGCTTCGATGGTTGAGCTGCGGATGGGTTCGGCGCCATTGAAGGCGACTTTGAACGTCGATAAATCAACTCCCTCGAGATCCGTATCCTCAACCTTGTCCACGCAAAGCTGGTAAGCGAAATTTGGTCCTCCGCTAACGTGAACTTTGTACTTTGAAATCGCGTGCAGCCATCGTGATGGACGTTGCAAGAACGTCATCGGGCTCATCATCACATTGGGGCAACCGATAAACATTGGAAGCAATACACCGCCAACGAGCCCCATGTCGTGATACGTTGGCAGCCAAGTCATGCCGACGGTGTCGGGTGGAAGCTCAAACGCGTGCAAAATGAGTTCTGCATTGGCGATGAGATTACCGTGGCTAAGCATGACTCCCTTCGGCGAGCCCGTGCTACCGGATGTGTACTGGAGCACCCCGAGGCTGTCTCGAGACAGCTTGGGCATGCGATAGCGATTGATGTCACGTGTCGATTCAAGGTCAGTCCCTAACATTTGGATACCGACAAGATCGTCGTGCAGCGACTCGCCACTCAACTGATCCACGACGCTCTGGGTCGATAAAGCCCACCGAACGTCCGCATCGATGACAATGCTGCGAATTCGCGATGCCTTGCGATTACGCCTCGGCGGGAAAGCTGGAACCGCAATAACGCCAGCAGCGTGGCATGCAAAGAAACCGACAACGAAATCCAGACTTGGCGGATAGATCAGCAGGACTCGGTCACCCGGCCGGATACCGCAACGGCCTTGCAAGTAGCCCGCCAACCCGCGAACTTCTTTCCAAAGCTCCGCATAGGTCAATCGAGATTCATTCGTTTCCGCATCAGTAAAGTAATACGCCACTTCATCAGGCCGAGTCTCGGCCCAATGTTGAAGCACTCCCACGAAATGGTCGCGGGGTGGAACGGCGTTATTAAAGAATTGCTGCAAGTCCACGGACGTATCTACCGCCTGCACTCTAAGTTCAAAACAGCCGCTATGTTGCGGCAATCTGGTCCCGACTTCCGATGGCGTACTATGCCAACGTCGTCAAGCCAACATCCGTGACCTGTTGAAAAAACACTTGCTCAGCCCACAAACCTTGGCAAAACCTTACCCTAGGTCGGAACAAATCGTACTACTCTCGATATCCCGATCTAGCTTGTTCACCAGTAACCGAATTGCGTCAAGTTTCGCGACAAAAAAAATTTTGTCGCAATGGAATGCCGCTTTACTTGGATTTCTAGCCAGTGGTATCGACAAACCTTCAAAACGCTCCCGACCCATTGTGGTGGAAACTTGCCTTGGATGCACGACCACCCGCTGCTGAGTAACGAATGGAACGGTTCTAACGATTTCGGGACCTAATCAATCAAATCAACGGCTTGTCGGCAAGCGGTCGACCATGGAATACCTTTCCCCCCAACAGGGAGCGAGGTGCATGGAAGCCCGAAATTCTAAGCCCAACCTATCATCGATTGAGGGCTAGTTTAATCTCTCGCCGAGACGCTGCGCCAATTTGCGTAGGGTGTGGCTGGCATCATCCAGCTCCAGTTTTGCATGAATCAAGTAGGCGCCGCTTGCGTCGTCCCACGCCGCCTCGAGTGCAGCGTTAAATTCGGATTGTGTTCGAACCAGTTTACCTTGCGCCGTTCCACCTTGGCCGCCGCAATAAATCGCCGGCAGCCCAGCGTAGTTCCAGGGTTGGATCTCGTTGTATCGCCATTCTCCCTCGTGCAAATACCGTTCGGTGCCGTACCCGTGATTGTCGAGCACAATCACAATCGGTGCATGGGAGTCACGAATGAGTGAGCTGAGTTCCTGGCCGGTCATCTGGAACGCCCCGTCGCCGACCAAGACAAGAATTCGGTGGTCCGGTTTTGCGGTTGCTGCTCCTAAAGCGGCTGGAACACTGAAACCCATCGACGTGTAATAGGCTGGACTCAGGAATTCTCCATCATCATGAATCGTTAACTCCGTTGCGGAGAAAAGCGAGTCACCAACATCGGCGATGACAATCGTATCGGAATCCAGCAAATGATTGATTCGCGACATGATCCAACTTGTTCGCAGGGGGCCGTTACTCCGTTCGTCAATGCTTTCGGCAACAGCCCGAGGTTGCGACAACTCGCGGGGAATCTGGCGTCGGTGCGGCAAATTCTCCAGTCCACTGAGTCCGCACAAGAACGCTTTGAAGTCGACGTTATGGTAGTGGTGATGCGAAACTCGCAACTGTTCGCTGGTTGCCAAAACGCATTTGAGCGGATCCAAGTTCGCGGTATAGATTCCCAAGTTGATATCCGTGAGAAACGTGCCGAGCATCAGGATCAAGTCACTGTTTTCGACAAACTCGGTTACCGAGGGATCCCCCAACCCGCCTTCGTAAAGTCCAATATAGAGCGGATGTCGCTCGCTGATGACGCTCTTACCGAGCATGGTCGCAGCGATCGGAATCTTCGCGCCTTCGGCGATAGATAACAACTCAGCTTGTAATCGGAAGCGGTGAATTTCGACACCCGCAATAATGACGGGTTTTTTAGCTTCGTGCAGTCGATCGATTGTTTCGCTGATCGCTTCAGCAGTGGAGCTTAGGTCGAACTGGTGCACGGAATTGCGATGAGCATGCGCTACCGGTGGAACCACATTCACCATGTCACGCGGCAATTCGATATAGACGGGGCGTTTGAAACGATCGCAAATTTCAAGCACGCGATCGATTTCCGCAAACGCACTCAGCGGGTCGGTGAGTTCCGCAGTCGCCAGAGTGAATTTCTCGAACACTTCGACCTGTGTGCGAAAGTCACGCACCATGTGGTGCAGCAGCGCACCGCCGATCCTTTCCTTGACGCCAGGTGCGCCAGAAATAACGACGACAGGTGACTTTTCTGCAAACGCACCTGCGATTGAATTTGCAATGCTCAAGCCACCGACACAGTACGTGACGCAGACTGCGCCCATCCCCTTCAAACGAGCATACGCATCAGCGGCGAATCCGGCACAATCTTCTCGTGTGCATCCAACGACATTGATCGGACTGCGTTCGAGTTCGTTATAGAACCCAAGAACGTAGTCGCCAGGAATGCCGAACACATCTTCGATTCCGTAATCCTGAAGACGCTGGATCAGATACTGTCCGATTGAAAGATTGGCTGTTTTTGTTGACTCGTCCATGGGGCCTTCAATGACTAGAGCTCGGTTTTGCAATCGCACTCTAAAACTGGCGGATCACGGGCTCAAGCATGACGGTTGTGATGGCGACAATCAACGCCTTCGCAAACAGCAGGATACAAGCGAGGACAAACCATGTCTGAAACGCTCGAAATCCAACTACGCCGTCTCGACGACATCCATCACGATACGCTCGCATGGCTCGATTGAAACCGCAACGAACGCGAGTTCGGAACGAACGGTTGTCGACAGGAACAGGGGGACTCTGGTACGGATTCGTGATCACGTTTAGAGTTTCGGAAGCGGCCGCTTGGGTGCCTGGTTGAGCATTTTCTTTTGGTCGTCCTTGGGCGGAGGATTGTTATTGTTGTTCCCGGCTCCCATCGCTGCTGGCGGATTAGGATCCGTGAATTCTTCCTTCCAGACCCAACCAATGGGTGCTGCTAACTCTTGTTTCGCCATCAATGCCCATGGTGTGCCTTCATGCTCTTGGACAACACCCTTGAGAAGATTTCGGGCGGTATCAGCTTCGCTTTCCCATTTGCTTCCGACCGAAATTTCGTCGCTTGCTTCGAGTACCCACGTGTTGTTCTTGGGTTTCTCGAATACCATACCTCGCTTCGCTTTCGCAAGCATCGCGTTGTAGGTTTCCGTGCGAACTTTCTGGGCCAAGACACGTCCCATCGCCAAGTCAAATCCAGCTTTCCAACGAGGGCTTTCTTCCTGTTCTCGTGCTGGCATCCCGGGGTTGAGAATCTCTGCCAAACGGACCAGCATCGGTTCGAGGACTGCGGCTTCCTGTTGTGCGGTCGTTAAGTCGCCTGCCAATCTCGCTTCATCCACCTTGACGAAGCGAGTTCGCGGCTTTTGCAACACGCTCGCGGGGCGCATCTGAGCGGCCGTGACGAGCGACTGTCGAAGCGGACTCGCTTTGACCTTCTGGACATAGTCCTGGGGCGACAAATAGTCAGGGCGATAGCGAGCCATTGCATTGGGATCAAAGAAGTACTCAAAGCCCGCCGCGAACGGATCGATATCGCCTCGGTTCACCTTGCGGCTCACGTCTCGATTTGGATGAACGGTAAAGTAAATACCACCCGTTTCGTAGCACATCCGCGTCAACGCGTAGGGTCCAAAGCCACTATCGATCACAGCCTCCTGCTTGAAATCACCCGTGAAACCAACTTGAACACGTTCCGGAAGAAACGTTTCTGGGCCCTGGTCGACTTCAGCCCACTGGGGCGTTTGGTCGTACTTTGGATCGGGATCGACGTATTTGACGAGCGAATGTTCTTGCCCAAAAGGCGCCGGAACGCCGATCACGTAAACGGGAATTCCCCATTTGCGACACGATCCGATCGCTGACTCGAGATGATCTGCGTCATCGCCACGCTCGTCGGTCACTACGACAAGCAATACGTTTCTTAGAGGGTCGTTACCCGCAACACGCCGTCGTAAACCTTTGTATTGCTCCACTGCTGATTCCACAGCGGTAAAAACGCGTTCAGTTCCGGAAGTGTCGATTTGGATGTTGTCAACAATCGATTTCACTTCGTTCACGTCTTCGGTCGGTTCCTCAGTATAGAGCTTCACGTCGCTGCCGAATCCAATCACGCTCGTTAGCAGTGGAATGTCATTGTTGTTCTTGCGAAAGGCCTTGCCACCGCTTCGCTCGACAATGCCCAGTTCTGAATAAATTCGGTCAAAACGATCGCGAATTTCGGTACGTTGACGATGAAGTGAACCGCTTTGATCGAATAGCCACACCACGAGAGTAGGTCGCTCTTCTAAGCTCTTGATAATCTCGAATGTGATGCGATCAACGGCTCCCGCAGCACCGAGCGTACCTTCGCCCACTTTGCCTTTTTGATTTTCAAGCCGGTCCAGTGGCGCAACCGCTTGCGTGAACATCTTGTTGACCATGATGTCACCGAAATCCGTCGATTCCATCTCGATCGGATTTGGGATCTCAGCAATCTCGGCGAACTGTTCCGCCGACGCAGCAGCCATTTCAAACTGTGCGACACTATTCGCACCGACAGCTTCTTGAGGCACATCACTGTAAGTGACTTCGTCGATCAGCTCGACGCGATCTTGCGTGTAGTCCGGCGGCGTAGAAACGATCACCACCGCCTCTGGGTCTTGGACATTGCTGAGGGGAACCAAGGCCAACGCAAGAATCGCGATTAAGTGGACGAGCATGCTCCCGACCAGAGCCGTGGTTTCGGATCCAGCCCAGAATGAATCTTCCTCCAACTCTTCTTCGCTCCAGGCATCGACGTCGCTTTGGATCATCGTGTTGGACGTTTCGCCAGCAAAAGCACTGGAGGTGCGGTCTCTGGAGTCCGCCGCGTTGAATCCTATTGCAGCATGGGCGCCCAACTCAGAAAGGGCATCTGAGCCAATGAAATCGTTGGTGTGGGTGGGGAGAACGGAGGCCATGCGGGCGACTGCTTGAAAAAGGGGGCCGATTGTCTCGTTAAACCAGTCCAGGCAACTTTATCATAACCAAAAAATCGGCCCCATGCTGATTCCTCGGACGATCATTGCCGATCCATCCTCCGAAACGCCTTATCTTAGGCACTGTACCCAAGCAACTGGTAACGCATGTAACGGATAACCCAAATGGTGAGGGTCACCCGATAGGCTTTCCTGTCCCTGCAGCTTTATTATCGTCACCGAATCGGCTAATTTTCGCGGGGGCTGTCCAAAGTCGATTGTTTCGCCGACAACCAACGGATGTTTTGCCGAAATCCGTACGCGATGGGGAGCGGGTGCGGATCCGCTTGATCCAATAGGAGCAAATTACCTAAAGTTGTTCCTGTCTCGTTTTCCGATTCCCCATTTTAATCTCCAGGCGGTTTGTTTTGAGTAACCGATTGATCGCGATCGGCGATATCCACGGCTGTAATGTTGCCTTGCAAACGTTACTGGAGGCGATTCAGCCAGGGCCGAGTGATATTATCGTGACATTGGGCGACTACGTTGACCGTGGCCCGAATTCTCGTGCCGTGATCGATACCCTGATTGAATTGAGGAAACGAACACAACTGGTTGGAATTCTTGGAAATCACGAGGAAATGATGCTTGCAGTCGTTCGTGGCGAGGAAACACACCACGGCTGGCTCCGCCATGGCGGTGTGGAAACGCTCGAGAGTTATGACTTCGACGGCCAGCTTGATTTTCTCCCACCGGCTCACGCTGAGTTTCTCGAGTCACTGGGGGATTACTTCATTCATGACGAATTCTTCTTCACGCATGCGGCTTACGATCCAGACGTTCCGCTTGAGAATCAGCCCGTTGACTTGCTTCGGTGGTACTCGCTGACCGAAGGTGTTCCGGCCCCGCATCAAAACGGAAAAACTGCAATTGTTGGACATACCGCTAACCGAGAAGGCGAGATTCTGGATCTCGGCCACGTGATCTGTTTGGATACTTACTGCTATGGCGGCGGTTGGCTTACCGCGATGGATCTGCGGAATAGGACAATCTGGCAAGCCTCGGAAGATGGCGAGATGCGGTAGTGTACCGGTGTCACAACCGGCAAAACTTGCCGAGTTTATTTAACCCGTACGACCGCTAAGGCCGATCTGAAGAACTACGGGGGCGCCCTCGTTTCATCGGATATGGGATCGACTCCCATGCTTTTGGGAGAATCCCAAATGAAGCGATGACATGGGCAGCCAGGTTCGCGTTCGCCAAGGATCGGTGGTTTAATGTTAGTTTCCCATCATTTGAAGTCGTTGAAACGTTTCGCTTGCTGCAGCGGGATGACGCCGCAATTCAGAGCTTCGCTCGTCCTGGTTCTTGCCACTTTGGCTGGAACGAGTTCAGTCACCGCTCAGGTCGTGCGAACGAAGAAACCCGATCGCAGCGTCTACCGCCCGCCAACGGTTGTCGTTGACACGGAAATGGAAACGGAAATGCAGCAGCTGGGGCGGATTCCCCAGCCCGAGACTGTTTCGAGTCCACGATTTCCTGAGTTGATTCGTGGCACCTCGAAACAATCGATCAATGAGGTGCCGCAATTAGAGAAATCGACCGCATTTGATCCAGTGCCCAACCAGCCGGATCAGCCTCGTGGTGGACCGCTGTATGAAACGCAGTTGGACGACGCGAGCAGCTATCGCAATGCGGCGGTTCCCAATTCAACGGAACGTGATTTCGACGATGAGTCGGATCGCGATGCGATCGAGCGGACAGCAGCAACAACTGGATTACAGCGTGTTAATCATGATGAAGTGGTTTTGAAGCGACCACGGCGAACGTCGCTCGAGACGGAACAGGCTTCCTGGACCGAGCCCCAAGAAAACTGGGAGCAGCAAGGAAGTGTTGTCTATGAGAACGCTGGCGAAATGTTCGATCCCAATTGCGGCTGCGAAGGTGCTTTTTGTGACTCGGGATGCATCAACCGCGGCTGTGACTCGATTGGCTGTGACTCGATCGGTTGTGATGGGTGCGATTCATGTTGCCCTCGAGGAACTCGCCGCATTCAAAATGGTCGCGTCTGCTTTAATCGGAATGAGTGGTTTGGTAGCGTGGAGTTGCTATTGATGTTTCGCGACGGAATTCGATTACCGAACCTTGTCACGACCGGGCCGTCGACCAATTCGGGCACCTCAGGCGAGATTGGCCAGGCCGCAACTCAATTCTTGGTGGGAAGTAACGCCAACGCATTCGATGACATGAGTGTCGGTGGACGTTTGACGCTCGGCACTTGGCTCGATTCACAACGATGTCGAAGCCTTGTGGCACGAGGGTGGTTCGGTGGCCGGAATACGTTTGACTTTAGTACCACCAACAATGAGACCCCTGTCATTGTACGTCCGTTCTTCAATGTCACCGACGGACAAACGGCTGCTCAAGACAACAATTTGATCGCGTTTCCAGGTCGCAGCAACGGCTCCATCACGGTGAATGCCGACAGCAGTGTGTACGGTGGGGACGTCTCGGTTCGTCAATTCTGGACAGGCGGTTTGGGGGCGTCGATTGATATCCTCTATGGTTACCAATACATGGGGCTTGATGAATCGCTTTCGATCTCAACGAATTCAGTTGCCATCGCGGTACCGAACACACCCGTGGGAACAGTCCAGGCGGTGACGGATTCGTTCTCAGCAGACAACGAATTTCACGGTGGCCAAATCGGTGTTGCAATGCACTACGAAGAAAACTGCTGGACGTTTAATGGATTACTCAAGACCGGGTTTGGTTCGCTCCGCCGCACGGCCAATTTGAGCGGCCATACGACAACCACCGTCGGCACGGACGTGGACACATCTAGCGAAGGTTTTTTGGTCCAAAGTACAAATTCTGGCAAGCGTACAGATAGCACATTCGGTTGGGTGCCAGAACTTGATTTGTCTTTGGGGTGGCATCGCTTCCCGCGATTTGACGTTACCGCTGGCTACCATGTCATTGCCATGACTGACGCATTGAGAGTGTTTGACACAGTGGACCCTGACTTGGCGATCAACAGTGCAACCAATCCGACAGGTCAACAACGTCCGTCGGTCGTGGTAGACTATGGTACGTTTTTCGTTCATGGAATCCATTTCGGACTCCAGTACCGCTACTAAGTGACAGGTTTTCTCACTTTGACAGACTCTTCCGATCACCAAGTATCCGTCGAAGCGTCTGCGACTAAGCCAGGGGACGCGTCTGCGACTAAGCCTGAGGAAGCGTCTGTGACGCCGGATCGCTTTGCGACTGCGCCAATTTCGCGATTGGTAGGTTTTCGCGTCGAACCGGGGACAGGCCCCGTTGCGACGGTGAGCATCCAGTGTACGGCGAGTCACCATAATCCCATGGGGCGCGTTCACGGTGGGCTGGTTGCCGCACTCGCCGACGCGGCGATGGGAATTGCTTTCGGGCGCACGCTGTTTGATACAGAAGACTTTTCGACGATCGAAATGAAAGTCAATTTCATTCGGCCAGTCAAAACAGGCTTGATCACCGCTCACGCACGGGTCGTTGAAAGGGGACTGAGGATTGGATTTGTCGAATGTTCGATCGTGAACGAAAAAGAGAAGCTCATCGCGACAAGCACCTGCACGTGCACGGTGATTTCAAAGTCGTAGTCGACTTGCCGATTTCGCTTTTAGAGTTCTTTCAGTCTTCGGACGGATTCTCGAGCACGTTTGAGAAATTCGTTCTTCGGTTCCCCAGACTCGAGAAAAATCGGTGGACCGATCGTGATGCAACTCAACAGCGGAACAGGCAGAAACTCACCTCGCGGAAGAATTCGGTTCACATTGTCGATGTAAACGGGCACCAGTTCCAAGTCGGGACGTTTCTTGCCGAGATAATAAAGCCCGCTCTTGAATTCGCTCATCTCCTCACCGGATGAGCGACTTCCTTCGGGGAAAACAATCAACGAGTAAACGTCACCCATTTCGTTGATCATGATATCGATCGGGCTTTTATGGACTTTGATTTCCTTGCGGTCAATCAGTAACGCATTGAACGACTTCGCGATGTGCGGTTTGAGCCAACCGCCCGACCAGTAATCCTTGGCGGCCACAGGCCGCGTGATTCGTCGCATTTCTCGAGGCAGCGCCGACCACAGCACCACGGCATCGAGGTGGCTGGTATGGTTTGCAAAGTAAATTCGCTGGCACGTGTCGGGTTGGCAATCAATCCAACGTACCGTGAATCCTGAGAATAACTTAGCGAGTAAGACGATCGCGTGGCTGGTAAGCGTCATCCACGAAGTTTACTGGGGGACGACAAATTTCACAGTAGCCCAGAACGAGTCGCCCTGGCATAAGTGGCACTCGGGGATGGATTCCAAGCCCTAGATCATGGGATTCGTCGAGCCGCCAACAAATCCTCGCAAAGGCGAAACTGAAACGCGAGGTCTCATTGATTGGTTCGAAGTTGCCGCGGCACAGCGGACACGCGCGTCGTAGAGGTTGGTGACAAGCTCTTCATAGCCAGCGACCATCGAGTCAAGCGAACCGGTCTTCAGCACGTGGTCACGACCCGCCCTTCCGAGACGAGTCGCGTGATCGGGATCGCCCACCAACCGCGAGACCGCAACAGTCATAGCGGCCAGGTCTTCGCTGGGGACCAAGTATCCCGTTTGCCCCTCGAGAATCGATTCGCGAATCGAGCCGACGTCTGTCGAAACAACGGGCACGCCGCAAGCGAGCGCCTCAAGTATCGAAACAGGCGACGCTTCGTTAAGCGAACACAACGCAAAACAATCAAGTGCTGCGACGAGTCGTGGCGTATCGCTGCGTGTTCCCAGCAGATGCATGCAGTCTGTGACGCCCAATTCTGCAGCGGTGGACTCGATCAGACCTCGTTGAGGGCCGTCGCCGACGACGATAAATTGTGTCGATGGATGTTGTTTGCGTATGGCAGCGGCTAAGCGTACAAACATGCCGTGATTCTTTTCTTCCCGAAGTGCCGCGACGATGCCGACGAGAGGCGTTGTTGGGTCGAGCCCAAGTTCTTGGCGAACTGAGTTTCTCGCTTCGATATCCGGCCGAAACTTTTCGCAATCCACTCCATTTCGAACGACATGCACCTTGGACTTGGGGAACTTCTCGAATTGCGTTAAGAACTCCCCGTGAGAATCGGCAACACCGATAAACGCGTCGGTGATTGGAGTCAGCATTCGGTTCAGTCGTCCGACTCCGTCCGGCCAACCGGTGGAATGAAGTGCTGCTGCGATCGCTGGAACACCAGCCCTATGTGCTGCGAGTCGTCCCCAAAACATCTGGTCGCCGGCGCCCACCGTAATCACGGCATCAGCAGCTCGTTGCTTGAACAGTTTCTTTAAACGAAACAAGACGCTGAAATCGTATTTGCCGCCAATGAGGTGACTATGGACTTTAAATTCACCCGCAAGAATTTCACCGAGCGGTCCTGGTTCCTTCAAGCAAACGACCTCAGGAATGACCACGTCTGGGTTCATTCTTCGCATCAGGTTCATCAGAAGTGTTTCTGCACCACCAACCGGCATGCTGGTGATGACGAATAGACAGCGAAGCGGGCCGCGACTGGCGCGAGGAATCAAAGAACTACGAAAAAAGCGACGACTAAGAAGCATGTTGGGTCTCGGGAACAGGTAGCTCAATAGCAGTAGGCAATGTGTAGCGAACGACGGGTTCGTTTCGGACCTTGCGATGATCGAAAGAGAGCCAATTCGCTAATCGAGCGAATTCAGGATCACCGTGAAATCGGCGGATATGAAACTCGTCTTGACCAGGGATGTTGTAGGCCCCAAAGGCACTGCAAAAACCCCGCATTCCTGATTCGAAAACGGCTTGAATAGCTTGGGGATGCAAGTGCTTTGGTAAGCCATAGGGAAACGCAAAGTATCGCACCGAACGTCCGATGAGCTCTTCGAGCTCAGCCTTCGCATCGACAATCTCGCGGCGCAGAGAGTCTTGATCGAACGGTTGAGAAAAATCGAAATGCGAATGCGCATGAAGGCCGATTTCGATGCCGCCGTCCGCTATCGCGATTAGCTCATCGACAGAATTCACTGGAAGAGGGCGTCCCGCAGCAATGTCATGCGAAAACGAAACTTGATCACGGATATTCAAGACGCTGACGAAATACGCACAAGGAACGCGATGTCGAATCAGTAATGGCAATGCATGTCGACAGTTCTCGGAGTATCCGTCATCGAACGTGAACGTGACGCTGGGACGATACGATGCTCTCTCGCGCGATCTTCGTTGAACCTCGTCGAGTCCAATGAGATCGTAGTTTTTGCGGCAATAGTCGAGGTGCCGCTCGAATTCGGCGCTCGAAATGGTCCACGAATTTGGATAATCGTCCGCCACTCGGTGGTAGAACAGCACGGACATCGGCGCCATTCCCTGACTCGCAAGTTGCTGAACATGCCAGCGGCGCAACGGCATCGAAACTGCCGACTTGGCACGAACAAATGCCATTCGGAGGCGATGGATTGTGCTTCGTTTCACGAGGGAACATCTGTTCGAGACGCGTGTTAGATATATTTCACTAACATCAATTAGCCCCTGGGAAGTGTCGTGTCGGGATAACTAGGCAACAGCGACTCTATCGCTTGCGGTGCCGGTGTCGTCCGTGCTGATTAATCCGATTATTCCAAGATGCTCAGCACTTGAAGGTCGTGAGTCGTACGTCTCACTCAGCATCCGCTTTTAGCGTAAACGAACCGAGATGGATGCCTGTGGGTTCGTCATAGCCAAAGCTGCCACCCGGAGCAAAGTACTTTTCAAACTGTTCAAAAGGTGGCAATTCGTTGCGTTTGAGCAACTCGTAGAACTTTGCTGCAAACGGGTTATTTTCGGCGGCCGACTTCAGAAACGCTCGAGAATCCTCCGACTCCGCCATTTGGTACATTTGACGAAGGAAGTCGGAGCCGCGAACATAAGAGATCATGAACGGCTTCTCACCATCAAGCTTCCCTCCCAATTCGCTGGATACGAGGTCATAGTCGGGAACGTTGATCAAGGTCTGTAGCGATCCACCTTCCGCACGTGTGGCACGCTCCATCAATTCGCGACTGTCGCTGAGCAGCAACCATTTCCCGAGAATCATCACACTTGGCTCGGGCCGGCGAAGTCGCGGTGAAAAGTTGGCTCCTCCTGCTTTGGACGTGTATAGCTTGTGCAATCCAAGCATCTCGGGCTTGAGATTTGGTGCTGCTTTCTTGATGACCTTTTCGAGTGTTGCTTCCGCTTTGGTTGCGTCGCTCAGTTCAAACGCGTGAATCCTCGCTTGTGAATTGAGCTTTGCGGGCGGTTGAATCCAACTGCATGTGACGTATCGACCCGTCAGCACGCTGAGTACGTCTTCGCGAACATCCATATCCAAACGTTGTTTAACGCCGTCTTCAAAGAGACGTTTGGCGGTGCCTTCGCCCTGAAAGCGGTCAATGATCTTGCTGAAATTGTCGAACGTCGTTTCTAGGTCCCACTTGACGGTCAAATAAGTCGTCACATCCGACGGCACGAAAGTGGGCGGTATGGTCTCGACTTTCTCTGGTCGCAAAACACCGAAAACTCCATCACGCGGCGGGTCCACCAACACGTGCAAATGCGAGATGTCATCAAAGACTTCGCCACCACGAAAAACACTTCCGCCCACGCCACGAATTTTTGCAATTCCAAGGTCTTCAAAAATGGGCCAAACGAGCGCCGCTGTACCGCCTCGCTTCACCAGTCGTTCAACGAGGTGGTAGGGATCCGCAAAGAAGGTCATCTGGGGACGAGTTTCTTCGGCACCGAGACAGCGTCCCATCACAGCCGCAAAGTCGGTGTTCTCAGCAAACGTGGGCTCTTTGCTTCGGTCGAGCCAACGCTCCAATGCACCCGACGCTGTTCCATAACCTACGCCTAAAACAAGGCAATTCTCTTTCTCGAAATACTGAATTTCGGGGCGGCCTGTTCGCGGCGGCATCAGCCGAACAAGCGTTGCCGAACCGATGTTTTGCTCGCGTCGCACATAACCTTGATTGATCGGCAACTCGAGAATTCGATCGACAACTTCACGGAGTTTGTCGATGTTCTTGCCCGCGTCAATAATGACAAGTCCAGCCATCGAAGTCTGCGCTCGTCGTTTTTGGTCGATCCGACGTCGGATCGCTTCGTCGGATTCTTTGTCAGCTGTTTTGCCGTCTTCTTCTTCTTCCCCACCAAGTTCTTCGTCGGAAAAGACGCGAGGGAAGGCAGCAATCGCTACTTGGCCACTCGGGATGGCGAGCAATTCATCAAGAGTCAAATCGAAGCGTTGGCCCACCGTTTGAAAAAGCTCGGCAAGTGTATTGTAGAGGTCGCCAGCAAGTGGTCTGAGTTTTGGGTCAGCAAACATTTTGCCCAGCGAACTCGATCCTAGGTCCTCTCGAATCTGATTCGCATCGTCAAACCTCAAATAGATCATGGTGTCGTGCGGCAACAAATGTGGTGCACCGGGCACCTCTTTATTCGTCGTCGCATTGGGTCCACCCGACGTCGGTTTGGGCTTTTCCTGGGCTGCGGCCGTCGAACAAAAAGCGATCAACACTAAGCTTACGGCTCCCCAGGCAATTGTTGTCTGAGCCAATTTCGACGTAGATTTCGCAAACACGAACATGCAAATCTCAATCCTGTGAGGGGTGCGGGAGGTTGACGGATCATCCGATCCAAAATGAATGGGGCGTAGATTCGACGAAAAATGAGCGTTTTGACAGATTCTCGTTATACTAGTTAGTCGCGTCACGCCATATTCGTCTGAATCGAATTGATCTTGGTAGATCGAATGGGACGCGAGATATTTCCATCCCGATAAAAAGTTTTGACTCGCAAACGCTACTCAGGCTCGTGGTTGGGGTTCCAACCTTGAGGTCTGGACGTCGCAAAATCTCGTGAGAATTAGTATGAAATCGCAACTGCTCCAAGTGATCGCCGCCACTCTTATTTTACTGATGGCAACAACCGCGAATGCACAAACGAGTACGACACCGGGGGCGACGGGGGAATCGAGTTCCGCCGGTACTTCGGATTCAACAGGGACCGCAACAACGGGATTGTCGCCTGCGACCGGCTTCACTCAGCTCTCGAACACTGGTGTTGGTGCCTCGGCGGACAGCGTTCGCAGTTTGAGCACGACTGGGGTTGCTGGCGGTGGGGCAACGACAACCGGCGGCCGCGGAGGAGGCGGCGGCTTGGGTGGCTTGGGTGGGTTCGGCCTTGGGGGATTCGGGGCAGGTGGTTTTGGCCAAAGTTCGACACCAGCGAAACCGACGCTTCGTACCCGCCTGCGATCAAGCGTTAGCGTGACACCGTTGCAAGCCCAGCAGATTCAAAGCGCTGCACAATCACGTTTTTACCAGACTCCGTCAACGTCCCGCATGAGCGGAGTTCAAGTGAACATGATTGAAGGCACTGCGGTGATCAATGGTGTCGTTGGCTCGGAAAAGGATCGTCGGATGAGCGAACTGCTGATGCGATTGGAGCCTGGTGTTCGCAACGTAAGCAATCAAATCATCGTTTCGCCATAGCGATTGAGTTTTCAACGCGAGTTGCGAGTTGGATCCGGTTTTTGAGTCCAGTTTTCAACCGGCGATGGTAACGTTCTCATAAATTCGCCAAGTCGTCGGCTTCGAAGTCACCGAGGTCTGCGTCAAGCAAATCAGGTGAGCTGGCGGGTATCTGTTCTGTGTCGACGGTTGCTGGATTCACTTCACTCTCCAGAGCCGGACGAACTTGAATTTTACCTGCTTGAATCTTCGTGACGATCACGCGAACGCCTGCGTCGATGGGAACGCCGATACTTACGGCATTCAATCGCTGGCCATTGACTTCAATACGACCGGCGGGAAGCAGGTCCGTCAGTGCGAGTCCCAATTGATTTTCTAGCGACGCTAGCGGAAGTCCATTCGGCAAGAGTCGGTCGGCGGCTGTTGATGTAGTCACTTGACCGGGTTGGCGATTGAGAATGCGTCGACCGATTGCGGTTTTGGGCCAGACGTGAATCATCAAGCCAAGGATTACCGGTGTGGTCGCTGTGATGAGCATGAACATCGTCATGCCCGCCGCGACGCTATGCATCAGCGCCGTCGCGATCGCAGCGATCGCGGCAATTGCTGCGGCAACTCCGATGACCCCGGCGCTAGGGACAAAAAACTCCACAAGCAGCAACAGGTAGAACAAGGCGAGAATGAAAAGCGACGAATGAGGAGGCATCAACTTTCGACCGCTTCGACAACGATTCGGGTTCCTAGGACTTCGCGGACACGCACGGCATCACCAGCTTCGACTGCACTTCCGTCACTGACGACACCAACGATGGTGTCACCAAATCTCGCTTTTCCTGCCGGACGAAGCATGGTTGTCGCGACGCCTGTTTGTCCAGCAAGATAGCCGTAATCGGCAAGACGTTCTTGACGATCGAGCGCTTCCACGTCTCCCGACTCCATCACAAACTCGTTCAAGATCGGGACATGCGGCATCATGGAGCGAATCGCGACAAATCCTCCGACGAGGCCAACCAGCGCCCCTAACGCGACCCAGATACCACGCGTTAGCACTTCGATTTGGTACGAGTTCTGTGGAATGACGAAGGTCTGGCTCATCAGCACGATACCGAGAACGGTGAGTACCAGTCCGCCGACTCCGAAAACGCCAACGCCAGGTACGATAAAAATTTCGATCGCAATAAACGTCAGCCCCAACACGACGGCGACCAACTCGAGCCACTCAGCAGTGCCGGCCAAGAACTTCATCCAAAAATATAACGCGAAACAAAGCATTGAAATGAAGCCTGGGACACCCAATCCAGGTGCACCGGCTTCGGCAGATAACGTAAAGAACCCGATCATCAGCAAGAGGAACATCAACCCATTGCTGCGACCAATCTTCTCGACAAAACGAACGAGCGGGCGATCGACCACTGTCGGTGGAACTGCTTCGAGGCCAATTCGTCGTGCCGCTTCGTCGAGTGACACAACTTCCGCCTCGACGAGTCCAAGCTTAATCGCCTCACTCACGCTGATGCCTTGGTTCAGTTCGATCTTTTCGCCACGCTGCCATCGTTCGAGATCCACCGCGTTGTCACCCAACTCTTTTTCGCCCAGCTCTTTCACGCCCAGCTCCGAGTCAAAACTGTCGCCGGCGATTTCGTCTGCAGTCGCATAGCGAATCCGCCCCGTCTTGCGATCGGTGTATCGATAGACTTCGAGCTCAGGATTCAACATCGCTTTCATTAACGATGGCGAGCGTTTGGTCTCTTTCGCAATCTGTTCGATCAACTCATGGTGACGCTCGAGATCTTTGCCGTCGATGGCTTCCGCGCCTGGTCCGCCCAAGCGAGCGTCGGGTGACATCATCAGTGGTCGACATGCCATAGCCAAAATTGCCGAGTCGCCGCGGGCTTCGCCGCGAATGAATCCGGCAACGGTCTGTAGCGGTGGCTGCACGATCGCGAAGGAGCTTGCCAATGAGACACTCGTTTCAAGATTTCCGCCGCTTGAATCGATTTCGACCAACCACGTATTGACGTCGCTGGATTCAAGTGACGCCGCCAAGTTACTCCGCCATCGGCGGGCGCGGTTCGCCGCGATCGAGCCATCGATTTGAATCAGCACACCACGTGGCACATCACGGATTTGGCCAACATCTGCATTCACTAAATCAGCTAAATCGAGAACATCCGCAGCCTCCTCGATCGAATTGACAATACCACCCACCGCACGAACATCGCGAAGCTGCTTGGCGCTCAAACGCAGCTGTGTGCCGGGTTGCTTCAGCACGTCCTCACTCAGCACTTGTGCGTCGGCGCGAGCCTTCTTCAGATCGGCGCCTTCGGCAATCCGTTGTTTGCCATCGACCGTCGTGATCTGGGCCAACTCACTATCGCGGTCGAGCATTGCGGCAACGATTGCTGGCGGAAGCAAGTTGCGCCGGCGAGCAATTGCGTCGTAGGTTAAACCGACCGTTTCGTCCGAGGCACCTTCGGTCTCGGTCGCGTTTCCGATCGATCCACTTTCCGAGATGAGGATCTGTTCGGCCGCCAATGCGATCAACAGACGATGTCCCGTGATCTCGCCGTCAATGAACGCAACCATCCTGAGCGATCTCAGCTCGGGTTGACCGATGGCTCGGGCCACCTTGAGTGCGTCCTCGAATGAGGTAACGATGCCATTTTTTCCTGGCTGCATCCTCATGAGAACGGTCGTCCGTCCGCCTTCCGTCGTCGCGCTAGCGAGCTGGTTGAGCCGAGCCACTAAACGGTCTGCGGTCACGGCGTCCGTTGAACCACTTAACGGGCTGAGGTCAGCATCAATTTCAATCCAGTAGCCGGAATTGAATTTGTCACCCGAAGTTTTTGGCGCAGGCTGCGTTTCGTTGGCCTCTTGCGCACCAGCGAGCCAGTCGCATGGCATGAGCGTCATCAAGCATGCGAGCGTTAGCCCGCAATGCATGAGCGGCCACTGCGACACCAGGCGGTTAGAATCCGAAGTTTGAAACACCAATTACTCCGATCCCAAAACTGCTAGAGAAAAACACACTCCGGCATTATAGGCTTATTCGGCAAATGGGTACCCATTTTGCGTCACAGAGCGGGATCTTCGGCCGGTCAAGGGGCGATTCGCTCTAAGTCTTTTGTCCAGCATACTTTAACAAACGGATAATTCGCTCTCGGACTTCAGCCACATCGACTTCGAGCGCGACTTCGAGGTTCATTCCCCATTCCGGTCGAAGTCGGCGATCAAAGACGGTCATCCCGCGAGTGAGCTCACCTCGCGTTTCAACGTCGCCCGCCATGTCTTGCCAAGTGAATAAATCCGGCTCCAACACAGCTGTGAGCACAGTGGGATCGAACAGGGGGATCATTTCCCGGCCGAGCCGCTGGTGTGCCGCTCGAAACATGTAGGGAACGATTTTGTGCAGCAACTTTCCTACCCGAGTGAATTTGTCCGGGAGCTTGTCGAACAGCTCCATTCCGAATGTCACTCGGTCTGTCACGTCCAGCGGAACCAAGCTCTTCGTTGTCGCAGACGCAAAGACTTCCTTCGCCGCAGCCGGGTCAAAATGGAAGTTGAACTCTGCCGCCGCTGTCACATTGCCTGGATGAGCGACTGCCCCACCGCTGATCACCACCTTATCAATCAAAGGCAAAACGCTTGGATCGCGAACACAGATTCGAGCCAGATTCGTCAGCGGTCCCAGGCACACGAGTGTGATTTCATTAGGATACTGTCTCAGTAACTCGGCGATGACTTTTTCGCTTGGTACTTGGTGTTGGCGATCAGTCGTTTGGAAATTGCACTCCCCTAGACCATCGGTTCCATTGAGGTAGTTGTCGTCGATAACGGATGCGCCCTCGATCGCGTTGGCTTTTCCGATCCTCGGGTAGCGTGCGGGGTCGAGTTGTTGGACGATAGCGGTGACATTATTAGTTGCCTGGGCGGCATCCACGGTGCCTGCGGTAGCCGTGATCCCGAGAACTTCCAAACGCGGATCGAACAACGCCATGGAAATCGCGATCGCGTCGTCAATTCCTGGGTCACAGTCGATGATGATTTTTCGTGTCATGTCGGAGAGTTTAGGATTTTATGTCAGTTTTTGAAACCGCAATCGCCCAAGCCCAGCAGGGGCAAGACCTTACCGCGGACCAGACCAGCGAGCTGATCGATATCATGCTCAGCGGCGGTGCGGAGGATGCCGCCGTAGGGCAATTATTGCTCGCCCTTCGAGAAAAAGGGGAATCTGTCGACGAATTGGTTGGTGCGGCAAGGGCGCTGCGACGTCATATGACCACCATTCCCCACCGCCACACTCTCTTGCTCGACACCTGTGGAACCGGTGGCAGCGGATCGGGCACATTCAATATTTCGACAGCCGTCGCAATTCTGGCTGCGGCATGCGGTGTCGCAGTCGCCAAACACGGAAACCGGCGAGCCACGAGCTTATCAGGATCAGCGGACGTCCTCGAGCAACTAGGGGTGACGATCGAATCCGATGTAAAGGCCGTTGCTGAGCGGTTGGACCGGATCGGGATTTGTTTTTGTTTTGCTCCCAAAATGCACCCGGCAATGCGACACGTTGGGGCAATCCGTCGACAACTCGGCGTGCGGACCCTTTTCAATTACTTGGGCCCGCTTTGCAACCCCGCCGGTGCGACGCACCAGCTACTCGGGACGAGTTCCACCCAAGCACATCACAAGATCGCTGCAGCAATCGCCCAACTTGGCACCACTCGATCGTTCGTCATTCATGCTGCGGACGGACAAGACGAAGTCTCGCTGGGTTGCGAAACTCACGTACTCGAGGTGAAAGCGGCCCTTAACCAGCAAGCTTCGGCAAACGGTCTTGAGATCACACCCCATTGCTGGACGCCAGAATCTTTCGGTTTGGGAACTCATTCGCTCGAGTCCCTTTATGCAGCGGATCCGGCCGCGAGCGCAAAGATCATCCGTCGGGTGTTTGACGGCGAGAAAGGCCCACATCGGGATACGGTGCTGGCTGGCGCTGCCGCCGCACTCCTGCTCGTGGGTGCAACCGACAATCTAAAGTCCGCTGTCGATCTTGCAGCCGAGAAACTTGATTCCGGAATAGCTCGCGAAAAACTTGCCCAGCTCCAAAATGTGCCATCCTCTGCTTAAGCAGCACGATAGGTTAATTGCTACATTACTTAGGTCCTCCCGAATCCAGGCCTCGCAACTCCAGTAATCGGAGCGTCGAATGATGCACTCAACATTCAACACATACTCAGCGTTCAACAGGCACCCAGCCGTCACGGCGTCACGGAAATGGTTTTGCTTACTTGTCGTTTTGATTGCGATGCAGAGCAATTCCGTCAAAGCGCAATACGTTTACGGAGCGGCAGGCTCGCCGACACCCGTGCCAGCCTTCGTGACGGGCTTGCCGGTCTTTGACGATCCCCGTCCGGTGCTGGCGATTGAATTCGATGATGCCGTTCAATGGGCAAGCGAAAAAAAGACCGACATTCAACAGCAGTCAAAAGAGGACCGCGAAAAAGCAAAAGCCAAGCTTGAAGCTCAACGCAATGAAGCTGCCAAAAAAGAAACTGCCAAGAAGGAAACTGCAGAAAAAGACCAAGCAGCAGAAGACGAAGCTGCCTTGAACCAAGACAAAGAAGCTGCGAAACGGAAGAACTTGGAGCGAGAACTTCAGCTTCGTGAGCCTGAGAATCGTGAACGAGCCGTCGATGCTTGGGACCAAGATTTACAGACCGAGCGTCCCAAACAGACTCAAGACAACGGACCGCATCAAGGCTGGGCACCTGAAGCCCCCGTGCAAATGCTTCGGAAGGTCATGGAGATGCGAGAGTTGCGAGAACGTCTAATCCGCGAACACGGTCCAGAGCACCCCAGCATTCGACCACTCAATGCTGCACTTGAAGAATTCGAGAGACGTCAACAGGGACCTCGACCTGAAGCTCCAAGACACGCAAACCAAGTTCGCGACCCGCAAGACAGAGGCCCGCAAGACAGAGGCCCGCAAGACAGAGGCCCGCAAGAGCACGGCCCACAAGAACACGGCCCACAAGAGCACGGCCCACAAGATCACAATGCCCGAGAGCACAATGCCCGAGAGCACAACCCCCGAGAGCACAACCCCCGAGAGCACGGCCCCCGAGAGCAAGCACCGCGAGGTCACGCTCCAATCGGCAGCGTGGACGAATTGATGCATAACATTGAACGACTGGACCGAATCATCGAGCGACTGGCAAACGAGTACCGTGCGATCAAGAACGAAGAAGAAGAAGAAGACGATGACGAAAGGGATACGATTCGCGAGAAGGTTCAGGAAATGGTTGAGCTGCGTTTAGAGCTTCGCCAGCGAGTAAAACGCTTCCAAGTGGAAATGATGCGTGTCGAACATGAGCGAGCCGCAATGGAAACGGAACTCTTTGAACAATCCCTCGAAGCGATTCACGCTGTCACCGTTGAAGAAATTCTGCAACGCTAGTTGTTACCATTGTTATTGAGAATTCCGACCGGTAGTACCCCGTAGATGCCTTCGGTAAACACTTGTCGGACCCAGTTATCAAATACTTGGATCGGCTTATTGGGCACGATGATGACATCGCCGTCGCGAATCCAGATTTCGTCTGCTGGCGTTGGTCGTCGTCCATAAACGGCACCTTGCAAGTCCAGCATCGTTGAGATCAATCGCCAATCTTCGGCACGTCGGAGCACGACGACCTGACGAAGATTTCCGCCTGGCAAGTGCCCACCGGCGGACGCGATGGCGCCGAGAACCGTCGTTGGTCCTTGGAGCTCGACGCGTGAGGGAGTGCCCACGGCACCGAGCACGTGCGCAAAGTGCGGGGCTTGTTGACTCAATACCGGTTCAATCTCCAATCCGACGACGATTTCTGCGTATCGGTGGTTGATTTCTCGCTTGAGCTCGCTGAGTGAAAACCCTTGCACACAGAGCTCACCAATTCCCGGCAATCGAATTTTTCCGTCGGGCATCACACGGACGAGAATGGCTTGTTGTTGCAATCCGCTTTGACCGCCTACCGCCGCGCGAATGTCTTCTGCGAGTGTATTGGTTTTGACAGGAGTCACATCAATCGCTGGCTCATCCAGAAATTTCTTGTACTGCTCTTCTAAGGATGTTCTAAGCTGCTCAACGGTTAAGCCTGCGGCTTGAACTTGGCCAAGCATACGCACGGTGATTGTGCCATCCGGTTGGATTTGCAATCCGCTATCCAATGTGCCGCGAGACAGATCATCATCGGAAAGTGACTCGATCAAGATCTCATCGCCCGGCGTCAGCTTGTAGTCGCCAATGTTTTGACGACGTGTGATCAGATAGAACAGTTGGAGTTCGTCATTGGGTCGAAGACGATATTCACTCAGATGTGCAAGCCGCGACGGACCAGCATACGCGCCAGGTCCATAGCTGTTGAACGGCATTCGTCGCATGTCGCTCCAACGAGCTTCGGCGCCACAATGACCCTGGCAATCGACGCCCATCATGCAATTCTGGCATCCTCCAAGGCAAGGATAGCCACCGGGTACGTTGCGGCATCCACAGCCCTCTGTGCGGTGTGTTTGCATCGTGCCACCGGAGTGCGCCAAGTCGTTTTCCTGCGCATGCAGTGTGGATGACGCGGCGAATAGCAAAGCGAGTGAAGTCACTGCAAGTGAAGTCAATGATCGGACAGATCGTTTCACTTGGATCCTCCGAAACGCTTCATGAAGCCCTTGAAGAGCGAAGGCGTTGAATCAGTCGATGGCTCGATGACCGATGTCCCGTCGGGCTGGTTCTCGGATGCAGCCTCAGATTCGCGACGCGGTAACTTCGCACTTGCCAACGTTGCATTGATGCCATTCGATTTGGCAACGGGGCTGGCAAATGATGTCGACGGATTCGCGTAATTCGGTTGAAGCATCACAGGCTGTGAAAGGGCTGCGAATTGTTCGGGAGAAAGCTGCATGACGTCCGGCAGACGCTGTTCGCTAGGGTGCAACGCTCCTGGGAAATCCCTCGCAATGCTGTATTGCATTTGATCCGCTGTTTGAATGTCGCCGGTTCGACGAGTGACGTCGGCTAGCACAAGCGCCGTTTGTGGATCAGCCGCAATTGAAAGTGAGTGCTGAAGGGCCCAGCGTGATTCTTCGTAAAGGCCAATTCTCGCCAATTGTTTACCAAGCGTGCTGGCGACCATTGGGTTGCCTGGTTGGCCTTGGACAACAGCTCGCCACAACGTGAGCGAGATCTCGTTTGGCAACGCGTCTGATTCGTAGCGGCCGAGGTAGACTTCGGCGAGCAAGTCCATTGCCTCGGCTGCATCGACACTTGCCGCCGCAATGGGGCGGAGCCGAATACGAGCTTCGTTCATGTAGCGATCAATCGCTTCAGCGGCCGAAGTCGTGGCGTACTCACGGCTGTTGCTTGGACGCAGAATCTTGGTCTTGTGACAGCGAATGAATCTTTCAATTGCGGCTGGTTCCGTCGAAACATACGGTCCAGAGAAGTCTTTCGATTCTCGAATGGCGGTTTCGGCGATCGCTAAGCTTTCCAAGGCGGAAAGATGTCCTGATTCGCCGGATTGGTTTATCGAAGAATGTGTTGCTGCCGAGTCGATCGCGGCGGCGAAATGCCGAAGCGAGTTCCAGCCCGATGCTTCGGCGGATGCATAAGCGGCCACGGAATACTCATGGTGCGCTTGGTCCAGAAGTCGGCGCCCCTCAATGTGCTTGGTCGAAGACGTCACCGCCGGAAGCCATGTCGGCGTTCGAACTTGAATCGGCGTGAAACGCGAATTTTGTGACGGTTCCGGCAGGAGTTCTGTTTCAAAACGATCGACGATCGTGGCCGGAGGAAGTCGCAATGGTTTCGGCGTCGTGTTGGGATTGTTGGCGGATCCAGTTCGAGTTGAGGACTTGCTGGTATTGGACGAGCGGGTATCGGGTAGACCCACTGCAATCGTACTGGCCGGCAATCTCTCAATCGCACTTGCTTGGCGATTAACTCGTGTATTCGCCGAATATGCAGACTCTGTGTAGGGAATAGTCGACTGTGCCGAAACCGTTGCGGGTGATTCGAGTAGTGAAAGGGATAGGAGCGAAAACGCAACAAAACCGGCGAGTCGTTCTCGACGTTTCGCCGCTTGTTGAATCGGTGCTGTTAGATGTGATCCGAACACGCTTGCATCCCTGCGGTTATTGGTTTTTTCGACTGTGGGCTAGCCCGCTTTCAACGGTGCCCGCGATGAAATGGGCAGCAATGCCTGGCGTTCATCGTGCGAGCGATCGCATCAACGTTGGTGCAACAGTCAAAAAACAACTACACGGTTTACATCGGACCATCGTTACGATCGGGCGCGAACAAACCTCGGCGAGTGCGCTAGTCGACGACGGAGCCATCGGAGCAACTGCTATAACCGTCAAATTTTAACGGGAGCACTCGCTAGCACGACAAGTTTCACGATTGATCAACACAAACACTAGGCGGGTGATGGACGTCCGTAAAAGTATCCTTGGCCGAGTTCGAAGCCGAGTTCCTGGCACACTTCCGCCTCACCGGCAGTTTCGATTCCCTCCGCCAGCGAGCGAATGTCCAGGTCACGAACCATCTGGACCAAGGTTCGAAGCATTCGCAATCGGTTCTCGTCTGCAGTATCAATTCCGCGAATCAAGGAGATATCAAATTTGACACAGTCCGGTCGGGCTTCGATTAGTTCCGCCAAACGAGCTTGGCCGGAGCCGAAATCGTCATAGGCCAAACCGATTTCGAGATCTTGTAAACAGGCACAAATTTTCTGCATCATGGCAGGCTGTGTGACGGCCGACTCATGAATTTCTAAGACCAAACGAGTGTTTCCGGTCAATTCGCGGACGCGACGAAGTGAATCAATTAGCCCCAAAGTATCGTTCAGTTCTTTCGGGTGTGTATTGACGAAAAGTGTTGGTGATTCCGGAAGGTCTCGTCCAACACGGATGCCTTCCCACCGAAGCAACTGACTCAATTCAACTTCGAGATTGAGTTGCTCAGCGGCTTGGAACATCGCTCTGACAGATTCAAGGCCGTAAACGCTTCCGCGGCCAAGAACTTCGTGACCCTGGAGCGAGCGGTCCGACATTTTGACGATCGGTTGGAAGTGTGGTTTAACAAGTCGCTGGCTCATTAATCGATCAAACTGCACGAGAGCTAACGCCTGGTCGCATACGTTTTCGCAAACGGTTCCAGCCGTGAAACCCGATGCAGACTGGCGGCGGACTCGGAACGGAGCCTCAGCAAAGTGAATGAGGTCTTCGTCGCTGATGACCGTTGTGCCCTCAAGTCGCGTTCCGTTGACGAATGTTCCGTTTGTACTCCCCAGATCACGAAGATTTAGCTTCCCTTCCTCAACCCACAGTGAGGCGTGATTGCCGCTGACTGTGCGGAACTGGAGCTTCATTGAGACGCCCGATTTGCGTCCAACAACATACGGATTGGCATCGATCGGCGTGTGCTGAACGATGTCACCCGGACTTGTGGGTCCGCTAAGGAAAAAAACGTCCTCCGTCAGATGCGTGCTGCGGCGGAGTCGTTCCAATGTGGCGTTGTCAATCGAGGGCATAGCGGGCTGACTTCGTCGTTTGCGAATCAACAGTGGGATAAAAAGCAACTCTCAACTGAGTCACCATGCCAAAGGTAGGTTGTGAAATATGTCGCGGGCAAAAAACCTAAGCAAAAAGATCTGCGAAGAAGCAATTTGGCAATTTTGCTTCGAGCGTCAAAACGCGAGCTAGCTTTGTGCGGTCGCCGAAGCCTACGAGCGACAAATCGCACTCTATAATCCTCACCAGCCGCAACATCGTTATGACTACGCTCACAAGCGACACGCACACGATCGAATCCGGAATGCTCGGTGGTCTGCTGACCGACGACACCTTCTGGCCAACTCAACCAGGCAGCTTGCATGAGACGGGGCTTTCCGAGTCGTTCGTAGAAGCCCTTTTGCTGAAAACGATGCTCACCGGTGGAACGCTAAGCGGACGCGGCACGGCGGAAAAGGTTGGATTACCGTTTCGTGTCCTTGAGCCCATGATCGAGGCTCTGCGGACCCGAAAACTCGTTGTGCACGTTCGGCCTGCATCATTCAATGATTATTACTACTCGCTCACCGAAGCCGGACAAAAGCGTGCTCACGGTCACATGCAGCAATGTAGCTATGTTGGTGTCGCGCCCGTGCCACTGAGCGATTACGTCATCAGTGTCGAAGCCCAGGCAGCTGGCTTGGAACCAATCGATCGTGACGAGTTGCGTCGTGCTCTCTCGAGTATCTCTTATCAAGATGAGCTGCTTGATTTAATTGGCCCCGCCGTGAATGCCAACGCCGGAATGTTCTTGTTTGGCCCACCTGGAAACGGCAAAACGACCATTGCCCAGTGTTTAACTCGCTGTCTCGGTCAAGAAATCTGGATTCCTGCAGCTCTTTATGACGACGGAAATCTGATCAAACTCCAAGACGACGCATACCACCACCCGATGCCAATTCCCGAGGCCGATGGCCAACTCTTGAAAATTCAAGAGTGGGATCGTCGCTGGACGCGTATTCAACGCCCTACCGTGATTGTTGGCGGCGAGTTGGTGATGGAGAACCTCGAAGTTCGGCACGATCCTCGTTCCAACATCTGCGAAGCTCCGCTCCAAATGAAAAGCAATTGCGGTTGTTTGCTCATTGACGACTTTGGGCGGCAACGCATTGCTCCGGAAGCTCTGTTGAACCGATGGATCATTCCGCTTGAAAACCGTCTCGACTATCTGACGTTGCCAACGGGCAAGAAGATTCAAATTCCGTTTGAGCAGTTGATTTTGTTTTCCACCAACATCGAACCGAGCACACTCGTCGACGAGGCATTTTTACGCCGAGTGCCTTACAAGGTATTCGTAGATGATCCTTCGCCAGAAGAATTCCGCAAGATCATGCAAATGGTCGGTCGCCAACTTGGTTTTCCAGACACACCGGCTGCGGCTGAGCACATGTTGGCATTTTACCAGCGAACGGGACGAGCGATTCGTCGTTGCCACCCAAGAGATTTGCTCAACCAAGTCGCGAACTTTTGCAAGTACCGCAAATTGGCGCTCGTCATTCGCCCTGAATTTATTGATCAAGCGTGCCGCAGCTATTTTGGGAAAATCTAGTCGCTAAATGAGTCACGCTGTTGATCGATCAACCCAAACCTATGAATTTTTCTGAGAAACCGATGACGACAACCCATTCAAGAAAAATCCAAGCGGGATATGTACCGATTGCTGGCTATACGCTTGAGGCGCTCATCGGCCAAGGCGGATTCGGCGAGGTTTGGCGCGCCGACGCGCCAGGCGGAATTAAGAAAGCTGTCAAGTTTGTCTTCGGCGGTACCGAGCAACATCGTGCGACTCGCGAATTACGCTCACTTGAACGCATTAAGGGTGTTCAACACCCGTTTCTGTTGACACTCGAACGCTTCGAAATTGTTGACGACCAACTCATTATTATCACGGAATTAGCCGACGGGTCTCTCGAAGACGTCTACAACCGGCACCGTGAACGCGGGTCGTGCGGCATTCCTCGCGCGGCCATGTTGGCTTACCTGCACGACGCTGCTGATGCATTGGACTATTTGCATGGAAGTTACCAACTTCAGCACTTGGACATTAAGCCAGGCAATCTGCTTCTAGTCGGTGGTCACGTTAAAGTTGCCGACTTTGGGTTGCTCAAAGATTTGCGAGACGACGACTGTAGCATGATCGGTGGGCTAACCCCGATCTATGCGCCACCGGAAGTCTTTGACGGGCGACCGAGTATGCATAGCGACCAGTACTCGTTAGCGATTATGTACCAGGAGTTACTAACGGGGACCCGGCCGTTCAGCGGCCGCACCATAGCGCAACTCGCGACGCAGCACGTCAGTAGTTCGCCGGACCTCGAACCGTTGCCCCCCAGTGATCGTCCCGTGGTCGCCAAGGCTCTTGAAAAGAACCCGGATCGACGTTTCGCTAGCTGTATAGAATTTGTCGAAGCCTTGCGAAGCCCGAAAGGCAGAACCTCGGTTTCTGGTGTTGGAGGCGTAGAAATTGGCGGTGATACCGCTCATCGGAATACTCAGCTTGGTGGCGGTCCAGACAGTGTCATCGTGCAAGATCTGCCGCAACTGAAAACGGACGTTGCACACAATCTGATTCGAGTGACTGGGCATGCCCTCGTTATCTCGCTGGGTGGTGTTGGCGCCGATTGCCTTCATCAACTTCGTGGCCGCGTTAGCAAATTGTACGCTGCAAGTCCGTTGGATTTGCATTCGGTCTTAATCGACACTGATCCCGAGACGATCTACGCGACGTCGTTGTCAGAATTGTCTGGCATCGTTCCACCTTGCCAAACGATTCATACCCCGTTGCGAACAGCGAACGAATATCGCCACGAAGGTTCCACTCATCTGTCGAGCGTGTCGCGACGTTGGATTTATAACATTCCTCGCAGCAAAACAACGGAAGGCATGCGACCACTTGGGCGCCTGGCCTTGGTTGATCACTCCAACGAAGTGCTCAAAAAATTGCGCGAGTCCATTTCGCACCTCGCCGCTGTTTGTGGTGACCGCACGCCGCATATCTATATCGTTGGCTCAATTTCTGGCGGAACTGCCAGCGGCATGTTTCTCGATGTAACCCACGTCGTGCGACACTTGCTGGATGAAGCGGGGCTTGAAAAGGCGTCTGTGCTTCCGGTGTTGGCGATGCAGGCGCTTCGTCCTGATTCGAATCGTCCGCTTGGCATTCACGACTCATGTGCCGCACTCATGGAGATGCGACACTTCATGCAACCGGGCAACAGCTACCCCGGTGACCCTGGCGCGAATCTGCCGAGTTTACCAGCCGCACGCAGCCCACTGCGTGGTGCCTATGTCATCGCCAGCGCGCCACAGCAACCGATCTCCACGACCGTCGAAACGATTGTCGACTATATTTGGGCCGATACGACGGGAGCGGGTGAATTGCTAGCCGCATCTCGACGAACCGACGGCGATGAACAAAGCACAAAACTCGGAGCGGCGTCACTTCGTAGCTTCGGAGTGGCCAGGCTTGGTGGTCTACGTGCCTTAGAAGAAAATATGCTTGCTCCGGCATCAATGCGTACGCTCTTCTTGAGATGGCTGGGACGCCCCGTCGAGGCAAAGCAAATGGCATTGCCGCTTGCTGATCGTTTGATCCGTCGCTGTGGTTTGGACGCAGAGACACTTCACGATGTGAATCAAAACATCCTCGGACGCGATACGAAAGCGATTGTGCTCGAGCAATTACAGCTGATACCTCGAGACCAATTGGCTGATTCGTCCGCAATCCAGTCCCACCTCGAGCTCTTCGTCGCTCAGAAGCTTACCGAAAACAGCAAGGATCAATTGGTTGCATCAGTTGTGATTTCGCTACAGCGCGAGTTGTCTGCAAGACTCCAAGATCGTCGCGTCGACGTGACGTCTTCGGTTGAAGCACTGCGTTTGATCATTGCACGTGTAAATCTCCACACGGAACAACTCGTCTCCGAGTTATCACCACGTGATGTCGAATCGAAGTTTTCATCCAATACGACGATCACAGGCCAACCCATGCACAGCCTGGGTCTTGCTTGCGAGTTTGGCGAAACCGTGCTCAATGAAATCGTTTCTCGCCACATCGCCGAGCGATCGCAGGCAATTGAAATGGAACTCTCAAGGCTGCAAGCAAGGTTCGAAGACTTGGCAACACTCCTCGCAAGAGCCATTCATAAGTTGAATCAAGACGAAAGCTTGAAGGGCAATCCGTGGGATCACATGCCTGCTGAGATTGCCAGCCGGTTCGAGGCAACGCTTGGTCACTTGCATAATCAAGTCTCGACACAGTGGCTGATGCGGTACATCATGCAAAGCGAGACTGAAATGAACGCATCCGAACTCGTCAACCAAGTCAGTTCAATTGCCGTTAAACTTGTGAAAACAACACTCGAATCCGCTTCGCCAACGCCGGCTGCTGATGTGGATGCTCGCAGAACCGCGACTCCTCACGTGGGCCAAAAGGCAACCGAAGATCTGAATGCGGTTGAGATCACAACAACCATCGACTCCAAGAAAATCCAACCTCTCTCATCCATTGAGATGTCACTTGCGAAAGCTTATCCGGCAATGCTTGCTTGTGGGGGACGTCAACGCTTGATCTTAATTGTTGGAAGCGATCCCGAGCGTCTTAAATTGGAGCGAGAAGTGCGTGAGGTTCACTCCGGAGCGCTTACGGTTGCGGTGATCCCCGGTACGACACCCATGCTGATTCATGAAGCACAGCAAATTAAGATGGATGATGTGATTAATAGAATTTCGATGATGGCTGCGGGATCTCACCAAGTGACCCAGCGACTTCATTCTCGAAGTGACATTGATTGGTCATCACAGCAAACGCGGCAATGAATAAGTGCTAGTGGACTTGATGCCCCGATCCCAGCAACCAACGTGTTAGGTCGTTGACGTTGAACACGCAGAGGCCACCGAGCATCCGATGCAACTGCCGCCACAACCTTGGCTCGCACTCGTCCCACAGCCTTCGCCACAGCCCTCGCTGAGCAATTTCGCAAGCGGCCCTGTTCGAACGATCGACTCATAGTCTGAGGCTAATTCCCGCACAAAGGCTTCCGTCGCCGCGTCCACGTGGCCGATGAAGTGGAGCACGATCGATGAACCATCAAAAAGATGGTCAATGTCCAAGAGCGTTGCGGAGCTATTTCGCATCTCCAGACCCTTTCGACATTTCTCGATCGCTTTTCGTTTGTGCCGTTGGAGTCGCGCGAGCATCATCGCGTCTTGGTCGCTAACAGCACGCAAAATACGGATCGAGGGCACTGGCGGTACCTGTATTTCCGCAACGGGCGAGATGACTTCACCCAGCTCGACGCCACGGACGGATCGGATCACCACGCTCGTGCCGCGTTGCAAGGTCTGGTCAGCACCCGCGATCTGGATTTCGGAGAAAACGCCGAGGCGGACGTAATAATGGTGCATCAGTCACAAATCAAAATTGGGGTCTCTTGTCGATTCTTCGCCCACGATTCACTATGGTGTCCGATTCTCGGTTCCAATGCAAAGACCGGGATGCAAGAATGGTCCAGCCAAGACAGTGCTGGCATCGTTTTCGCCGCGAAAATGCTGTGAATTTTGTATTTCCAAGAATCTGACTGCCGTTTATCGGTGGTTCGGCACCCTTTTTGAACAGTTAGCGACGTTTTGCCATGACGCTTGAACTCGAAACGCCATCGGGAACCCACGTTTCCGAATCTGAATCTACCCGCATGACCTTAGAATCGACCGCTTTGGAATCGGCCCACATCAATCGCTTCCACCGGATGGCTGATGCGGTGCTGGCTGGCGAAGCCCTTTCGCGTGAAGATGCGATGGCGATTCTCGACGCATCGGACAGTGAAGTGCTGGATCTCCTGGCTGCTGGGTTTCGTATCCGCCAACAGTATTTCGGTCGAACGGTTCAACTCTACTTTTTGATGAACGCCAAGAGCGGCCTCTGCCCAGAGGATTGCCACTACTGCAGCCAGTCCAAGGTCTCTGAAGCGCCGGTTGCCAAATACAACATTCTCCAGCGAGACAAATTGATGGACGCCGCGGCGATTGCGGCTGAACGAGGGGCGAAAACGTATTGTCTTGTCATCTCCGCTCGTGGCCCCAACGAGCGCGAGATGCGAGCGGTCGAGGAAGTCGTTCCCGAGATCAAGAAAAAACACGGGCTTGATATCTGTGCGTGTTTGGGTTTGCTGACTCGTGAACAAGCAGATCGTCTCAAGGCTTGCGGTGTCGATCGTGTCAATCACAACTTGAATACGAGTGAGACACATTACGCCGACATCTGCACCACTCATACGTATGCCGACCGAGTCCAAACGCTGCGACACGTTCGCGACGCCGGCATGGAAATGTGCAGCGGCGGAATCATCGGTATGGGTGAAAAACGCGAGGACATTGTCTCCATGGCATTTGATCTTCGAGACCTTGGTGTGCATTCCATACCGCTGAACTTTCTCAATGCGATTGAAGGCACTCCACTCGAAGGCGTGCAAAGCTTGACTCCACATGATTGCTTGCGAGCCCTCGCGATGTTTCGTTTTGTCAATCCGACGCGAGAATTAAGAATCTCCGGCGGACGCGAGATTCACTTGCGATCACTCCAACCACTCGGTCTGTACGTCGCTAACAGCCTTTTCGTTGGCGATTACCTAACGACCAAAGGCCAGGCTCCAGAGGCCGACTATGAGATGATTCGTGATTTAGGATTCGAAGTCACGACGTCGATGAGCTCAAGCAAGCTTGAGTGTCAATAAGCTTGAAAGTCCGTTAGCGTGATGAGTCGCAGCGATTGATTCAGGGAACTGTCCGCAATTCAGGGAAGCATCCGCAATGAAGATTAAGTGCCCCAGTTGCCAGACCCTGTTGCAGGTCCCCGATTCTGCGGCGGGCAAAGTCGTCAAATGTACCTGTGGGAAGCAAATGCGTTTGCCGGCTCCCACGGGAACACAAAGCACAGTGCCAGTTGCTCCCGGTGCGCCAGTTGCGAAACCAACGGTGCGTCCGACGGGTGCTCAACCTCGGCCTGTGGCGGGCGGGCAAGGTCTTGATCCATCAGTGTTTGACGAGTTGACCACCGATGACATGAAGCCGATTCGAGACGCATATGCGCCTCCCGCAGTGGTTTCAACAGCGCATGCAGGAAACGCGGCGCTGCGTCAATACGCGGGAAATGATGGATCGAATGCGGCGCGGCCTGGCAAGAGACCAGGGACATTGACTTTCCTGGGCGTGGTAAACGGAGTCTGGAGTGGTATTTATGTGCTCGGGGTATTAGTGCTGTTTGGCATTACAGCAATCGCAGCTGACGAAATTGCGGAAGATGCCGAAGCCACAGCCGTATGGGGATTGCTCTTGGGTGCTGCGATTGCGATGACGGTAGGCTCGATTGCAATTGCTGTCTCATGCTTCATTCCAAAACCCGCTTGTTGGTATGTCGTGACTTTCGGGTATGCGTTCTTTTTCGCAGATCGGATCATGGGGATCGTCGGCGATTTTCGTGGCGATGACCCTAACTACGGTCGGATTGGTGGAGCGTGCGTCGGTGTGGTGGTGGGAGCGCTCTTCTGGGCTTATCTGCATGGCGACGAAGTGAGAGCATTTTATCGCGTTCAAGCCTCAAGCCTCAAGTTCGCTGCGATCGCTGATGTCCTTGGGCTCTTGGTGGGATTTGGTTTGGGAGCTGCCGTTGTCTTCAACTCTTAGCTGTACCGATTGTCAGGGTTACGTTGACTTTGGAAGTCACGAGTTCCTACTTTTGGCGACATCTTTTCAGCTAGAAAATCGACACCCCCGCAAGAAGTAGTACAATGAACCTCCGCGTGCAACCTTGTCGCGTTGTGTTCGGCCACCTTCTTGGATTCGATGTCGAAAATGGCTTCCAACGAACCATCTCACGAAGCTCCCCAGCCTGGAATTCGATCGGAAAACTGCATCCATGGGGGCGATATCGAACAAATTTGTCGTCGCTTTGAGTTGGATCTCCGGCATGGCCAAAATGTTGAGATCCAAGGGATTCTTCAAGGCTGGGAAGAGCCCGAACGCTCGCGTTTGTTGTGTGAGCTTGTGGGGATCGAGATCCAATCGCGACGCAGCGCTGGTTTGCCGGCAGAGCCCCAGGAGTTCCTCGAGCAGTTCCCCCATGACCACCTCGCAATTAACGAGGCGTTTCTCAATCATCGGGAAGAGCAAACGATCATGCTTGGAGCGCAAGATGATCATTTAAAAACCCAATCGAACCTTCGGCACATGCGATTTTTGGCCGAAGGCGGGCTGGGTCAAGTTTTTATTGCCGAAGACGAACAGCTACGACGTGATGCGGCGGTGAAGCTGATTCGCGAAGATCTAACATCGGACGTTGATAGCTGCAACCAATTTCGACTCGAAGCCGAAGTCACTGGCCGTCTCGATCACCCGGGGATCCCAGTCGTCTATGCGATTGGCGAAACGAGTAAGGGGCGATTGTTCTACGCGATGCAATATGTGCGAGGTACAAGGCTCGATAAGCTGATTCGCCGACACCATGAAGCATTCTCGCACAACCATGGAAGCCAATGGTTTGGGCTACGTCGAATGCGTTCGCACAGTATCCGCAAAGAATCGTCGATGGATAGTGCTTCAGAGAATCCTCGGGAATCGAAAAGCTCCGACGCGTCACTGGCACCCGCATTGGATCTTCGAGAGATGCTCGAAGTCTTTATCTCCGTTTGCCATACAATCGGGTACGCACATCGCCGCGGGATCTTGCACCGTGACATCAAGCCAAGCAACATCATTCACGGCAAGTTTGGCGAAACTGTCGTAATCGATTGGGGGCTGGCTTTGCCAGTCGCGCGCCAGGGAGTCTTTAAGGATGTCGGCGAACAAACACTTGCACCTCGTTCTGGGCGCAGCTCGCGGCATAGTGTGGGTTGCATTGGAACTCCGGCTTTCATGAGCCCCGAACAAGCCTTGGGCAACGTTCCGTTGACTCCCGCAAGTGATATTTTCAGTCTCGGTGCGACGCTTTATTGCATTCTGACGGGAACTCCACCGTTTCAAGGTCAATCGATTCGCGAAGTCCGTCAAAGAGCAATCGACTGTGATTTTCCCAAACCGAATTCAGTTGTCGAACATTTGCCGGCACAGCTCGAATCGATTTGCGTGAAGGCGATGCGGGAAACGATCAGCGACCGTTACCGGACGACCCAGGATTTGATCACCGACCTCAGAAACTACTTGGCGGATCGACCGGTCCAAGCATATGTGGACACCCCTTACCGTCGCCTCGCTCGATGGACTCGGCACAATACCAACGCAGTCTTGGGAACGCTTCTCGCGATGTTGCTGCTCGTGTCATCGATCGGTTTCATTGCATTTTCCAAAATGGTCGCACTAAGCGATGAGCAACGCACCAGCCAAGCGAGAACCACTTGGGCGTCGCAAGAAAAGTCACTTCGAGAAAAGAGTCTCGTCATGGCGGCTGATTTGGCTGCGAGGACGCTGGCGAACAAACTCGACGTGATTTATCGGACACTCGAATTGCACGCGATCGACAAGGAACTGCGATCGGCAGTCACCGAATACAATGCGGCGTCGTTACCGACGGTCAACGACGATGCGGTTGACCGCCAACAGGCGATGCTACGGATTCAAACATGGATCGATTCAGTCGTTTCCAAACAGACGCCAAGCATGCAGTTTCGGTCCTGGTACGTGATGTCCGCCGACGGAACGTTTGTGGCCAGGGCTCCCGAGTTTGATTCGCAACAAAATCGCAGCAGCTCCATCGGACGCAACTTCGCATTTCGTGATTATTTCCATGGTCTTGGCCAGGACTTGCCCCCGACGTCACCCGCGAATTTGCCACTTGATTGCCCACACAACTCGGCTGCGATCTTTAGCACGATGGACGGCAAGATGACCGTGAATTTCAGTGTTCCGATTGCGGACGAAAACGGTGTTCGCATCGGCGCCATCGCTGTCTGCGTTGAGTGCAGCGATTTTGGTGATTTGAAATTGCAACAGGGAGACGACCAGCACTTGCTGCTCGTTGAAAGTCGTGGCTACCCCATGATGAACATGGATTGGAGTGACCGACTTGGCCGCTACTTTGCAATAGGTGCTCCTCAATGGTCAGCCGGAATCCTGCTGCACCACCAGAGCGAACTCTACGAACCGGAATTTGACGAGTTGCCTCGTGTCAATCCAAGCACATTTCGTCTGATGACGAGCGACGAACAAGACGTCGATTCCGAATCGGTGGGAGCTCTTGGTGCCCAGCTGTTTCCAGAAGGCACGTACCAAGACCCAGTTACACCGCAAACGAGCGACAGCACTCCGCAAACGAGTGATCGTTGGATGGCGGCCTATTGTCCCGTACGTATCGAATCTCGCACCAACCCGATGGTCGGTAACACGGGCTGGTACGTAATCGTGCAGCAAAAAATGATTCGATCGGTCGACTAACCCACAACAACGCGAGCACTAAGCGGCTCGCCTATTACCATGAATTCGTCGACTCGCCGATTCGATTCGTTCCCGAATTTGAGCGTGAGCGCCCTTTTCTGTATCAGCCGCTTCGGCATACCAAGCTCGTTGCCTGATCGACTCGAGTATTCCATCCGCAACCACAACCGCGCGAGCTCCGTCAGCACCGTTCACGGTGGGCGATATTCCTGATTGCACGCTGATTACAAAGTCATGCAATTCATCGAGAATCGCATTGCGAGATTCAAGTGAAATCGTTTCGCATCGCAAGCGTTCACCAAAAAGTGTGTCGGCGTACTTCAGTGGATTGGTTGTCTCGCTGGCAAGGTCGAATGCACGATTCTGCAGCGTAACGCAGGGGCGCACGACGTTAAGCGACGGCGCACCAAAATCAATCTCCGCAAATCCATTGGCACCGAAAATTTGCATGGATCGGGCGGCTGTAGGGCTGATGCGTGACGCCTTCAAGTTGGCGACCATACCACATTCAAACTCGATTCGAGCTTCAGCAATATCTTCGTGAGAACTGACGATACTAAGCCCGCTCGCTGAAATGCTTCGCACATTAGCATTCGTCATTGCAAGTACGAGATCGATATCGTGAATCATCAAATCCATCACGACGCCAACATCGAGACAACGGCCTGGAAATCGCGACGCTCGAACAGCTTCGACATACTTGACGTCAACTGCCAAGTCGCCAAGCGCAGTGAACGCAGGATTGAATCGCTCAACATGTCCTACTTGCAGCGTCAAACGGCGTGACTCAGCAAGCATAGCTAACCGTTGGGCATCGGCACTGTGAACGGTCAGTGGTTTTTCCACAAACAGGTGCTTGCCCGCTCGAAGGAATTCCGTCGCAATCTCGGCATGCGCGTCGGTGGGTGCCGCGATCACAGCAGCGTCGACATGGGGAATGACGTCGCGGTAATCAGCAAACGTCCCAACACCAAACTGAGTCTCGGCTTGGATCCTCGCCGCTTCAAATGGGTCGCTGACGGCGACTAACTCGGCGCCGTCAACTTGGCCAATCAGCTTGGCGTGGATTCGTCCAAGGTGCCCCGCACCTACAACTGCAATGCGTAGTCGACTCACGCCGCCATCCTCCGTCGGTCTCGCCCACGGCCGTGACGACCGCCGTTGGAGAGTTCGAGAAAATCAAAAAGGTGCTTGATAACAGGTCGGATCGGGCCGCTATTGAGCAGCAAATCCTTCGCTTGGTCGAGTCCAACTCGTTGGCGGTAAAGCAATTTGAAGGCTTCACCAAGCACTCGAATATCATCGGCTGGGAAATTGTGTCGTTTGAGTCCAACGACGTTACTGCAACGTGGTCGTGTCGGACGGCCCTCGGCAATCATGTACGGCGGCACGTCGTGAAGCACCAGACTCATCGCACCGACAAAACTAAGTCGACCGACGGATGCAAAGTGGTGAACGCCAACACCACCGGCGATCGTCACGTCATTTTCGACACGCACATGCCCGCCCAGCATTCCATTGTTGGCAATCACAATGCGATCCCCAAGTTTGCAGTCGTGTGCAATATGAGTGTTCACCATGAAGTAGTTGTTGTTACCGACTTCGGTGAGTCCATCGTCTTTCTCGGTTCCGCGATTCACGGTGCAGTGTTCACGGAACACATTGCCGTCACCGATCGAGACTCGCGTGGGAGCACCCTTGTAACTGATGTCTTGCGGATGAGCTCCGATGACACAGCCCGGGAAGAAGTGGTTATCTTCTCCGATTTGGGTAACCCCCGAGACGACAACATGCTCTTCGAGCAATGTATTGTCACCAATGGTGACATCGGGACCGATCACACAAAAGTGTCCGATGCGAACGTTGTTGCCTAATCGAGCCCGTGGGTCGACAACGGCGGTCTGAGCGATATTCGCACTCATTTTGACTCCGACAATCCTTTGACGGTTTTGATGTTCGCTTGGCGTCCTGCCGCGAGCGGTTGAGGTTTATAGCCGTTTATGCAGCCCGCCGCCAAGTCGTCTTTTGCGTCGACTTCTGGCTTTCGGAATTTGCTAATTCAGCTAAACGTTTTGCCATTTTTCCATTGAGATTGTGTCCGCCGCGAAATGATACGAAACGCCCTACAAGATCGATCCCCGCGAGTGCGAGGTCACCGATCAAGTCAAGCGTTTTGTGTCGAGCACACTCGTTTGGATAATGAAGCGTATTGTCGATTGGGCCGTTGGAACCGATCACTAATAATTCTTGATTCGTCACATGTGCGGCCAGTCCGCTAGAGCGAATCTGAGACGCTTGACTTTCGGTGACAAAAGTCCTAGCTCGCGAAACGTCACGGATAAACTGGTACGGTGTCAAAAAGAGACCGAAGGTTTGGGCAGCGATGGGTGTTGGGTCATCGAAACTCAGTCGGTACTCGTAATACGCACGACCGTCCGTCGTTGGTGACGCTTCCAGCCAACAACCTTGCTCTTCGATTCGAATCGTCTCGGTAACAACCAACCGATGTTTCGCACGAGCCTGGATAATAAGACCCGCACCACGAAGCGCTTCGACATAAGCCGCACTGCTACCATCGAGACCCGGGAACTCTTCCCCATCAATCGCGACGATGCAGTTATCGATCTCCATCGCTGTCAAAGCGGCCAGAAGGTGCTCCACCATCTGGAACTTTGCGTCGCCATGGATCAAATTCGTTCTCAATGCGGCGTCGAGTCGATAGTCTATCGATGCGGGGCATGTTGGCGCCCCGGGCAGGTCGTCTCGAACGAGTTGAATGCCCGTGCCTGCCGAAGCGGGATCGATGCAAACACGGACTTCACGTCCGCTCCAATAACCACGGCCTGATATTTCACAGGTTGTGGCAATTGTATGTTCGTTGCGTGAAGTGTTCACGCTTTGGCCTCCCTGCCAAACCACGGTTCGTAAATAACGAACCGCGGGATTGCAAAACTAGTTGAATGAGGCCGTGAGCAATTCGCTTGCCACGGCCCGAATTGAACGACAATGTTACTGACGTGTAGTTCCGGGAGCCTCAGCGACTTTCATCGTTTGGTCCAAGTACTGCATCACACCCTTGGTCATATCAAGCGCTTCATCGTGATAGACAATGCTCTTCATCACGCCACGAATGACGGAATCACCTCTTTCAAGATCCATTTCTTCGCTGTTGTAACGAAGCACAATGTTGATCTTGTAGTGCTGGGCGAGAAATTTTACGCCCGCAGCAATCCGTTGGTAATTGTCGAAGTAAATTCGTGCTTCGGCATCTGCAAGTTCTTTGCGTTTGCGAGCCATGTCCAATCGAAGCTTGGACTCGAGTGATGCGACCAACTCTTCTTGGCGAGTGTAGTCGGGCGTTCCAACCTTAAAGGTTTTCAATTGCTCAGCAGAATTCTTGAGCTCGTCTCGCTTGCCTGTCAATTCAACGTCATAGTTTTTCAGATCGGTTTCGACCTTTTCAACTTGTGACTTGATGCCCGCATGCTCCTTGAAAATGTAGGCGACGTCGACCACGGCAATCCGATGTCCAGTGTCTTCGGCTTTCGCCGGTGCTGGGGTAAAGGTCGTGGTGGTGCTAATGATGGCCATGAGGATGGCCGCTTTGCCGAAAAATCGCACGTTCGCTCTCCTTGCGTAGTGGGTGCGCCTGTGAGTGTCACCGACGCTCGGTGCGAAAAAGCCCGAGGTCAATTACGCCGAATATCCGTTCGACGCTTCGTATCTGTGGCCCGATTGTGTCAACGTGACCGTTGAGAGTAAAGATTGAAATAGGTGTCTTTATAAGTTCCTGGATAAATCTTTTTTCGCTAGCAACCACTTCATCCGTCCGGTCTTGCTTGCAATCGGACGCGTTTTTCGAGCCTTTGATTGCCGCGAATGAGCAAAATATCCAGCGTTTCGCCAGGTGAGCGAGTCCGAAGTAATTCGAGGACGTCAGTTGCCGTTCGAATGGAGCTCTTTCCAATCCGATCAATGCGATCGCCTACTTCAAGTCCCCCAGTAGCGGCCGGACCACCGTCGGTAACTCCGGTCAATACAACGTGATCGACGCGATTGGATAGCGTTACACCCAAGTACGCCGTCATTTGACGCCGAATCGTAACGCCTCGATCAGTTTCGAAACGCTGGGGACGTGACGCCGCAATCGCAAGTTGAGAGGTGACGTCGCAAACCATTTCAGTGATTCGAAATGTTCCCTCAAAATTAATTCGTTCCAAATCGTCACTGGGGCGGTGGTAGTCGTTATGAAGCCCCGTGAAAAAGAACAACACCGGCACGCCAGCTTCGTAAAACGACTGGTGGTCACTTGGACCGTAGCCCGACGCCACTTTGAAGAGATTGAATTGGTGCTTGAAGTTCGCTTGCTCGAGGACTTGGTCCAATGAATCGCCGCTTCCAGTGCCGTAGACCATGAGCTCATTATCTCGCAACCGTCCGACCATATCCAAATTCACCATCGCAACGGTGTTGCCTAAGGGAAATCGTGGGTTTCGCACGTAATGGGCGCTGCCAAGTAACCCGCGTTCTTCTGCGGTGAAGGCGATGAATACGACTCGGCGGTGCGTGTCAAACGCCTTGAGACGCTCTTTGAGCAACAAGGCACATGCGATGAGCGTGGACGTTCCGCTCGCATTGTCGTCCGCCCCGTTGTGTATCGCGATCGTGCCAGGCGCAAGCGAACCGTATCCGCCCGTTCCGACATGGTCATAGTGAGCTCCGATCACCACAGTCTCTTCTGCGAGTACGCCACGGCCGGGCAACACGCCGATCACATTGTCGCTCAGTCGTACATTGGATTTCAGCTCAACTTCAAGTTCCGCCTTGATCCCACTGAATTCAAAGCTGAACGGGGCCTGTTGGCTGTCCAGTTGCCTTTCGATGTCGTCAATGGTGGAACGAGTTTGTGGTCCCAGCAACTCATCTAACTTTGATCGCGCCAGGCAAAAAACGGGGATATTAGTTGACGAATCCGCTCGATCACCAGCTTCGCTGATTCCTAAGACTCCGTCGGAAACTCGTTTCAGATCATTCTCATATCCGGCATTTATGGAATCGATACCAACGAGCGTCGAATGGAGCGATTCTCGCGTGTTCGTTGCCTCCGGCGGTAACTCAGCCAATCGCTCCTGAATTTGGACCTTCCTTCGCTTCTCACGCCGAATCATGTCCGTTAGCTTTTCGGCAGACTCCGTCACACTGGCGCGATCATTGACAATGATGATCCCAGCCGCACCATGACGCATCGCATTCGTTACTTTCGTCGAAAAGTACGCATGCGTTGTCGTCTTGGTACCGTCGAATCGACTTTGGGGGTCGGCGTTGCGAGGCTCCTTGCGAAGCACGATCACGATTGCGCCGCGCACATCCAGGTTTGTATAATCGTCATACCCAAACTCGGGTGCGGTGATGCCATACCCAGCAAAGACGACTCGACCCTGAACTTGAGTTTTTCCAACTCCAATCGCAAGCGGATTCATCGATTCGCCTAACACGGTTGTCACCGCATCGGTCGTGCCAGTGCCTCGGCCCCATTGAAAGTTCAATCGATTGTTCTCGATTGCACCGGATTGAGTGCCCACGAACGTTTCAACTCGCTGAAGTGGCGTTCCAGAGAATAGATTGATGTCTAAGCCAATTTCAAGGAATCGTTCGGCGACATAATTAGCGGCGACGTGAATCGACTCGTCAGTCACACTTCGACCTTGCAACTCGTCGCTGCAAAGATACGCCAGATCCGCTTCCAAACGCTGCTGCCACGGAAGCAACGCATCAGTCAATCCTGTGTTTGCAGTCGCCGAAGGCACCTCGGGGTTCACTTCCGCTGAGCGAGCTTGGTCAACCGCTACGAAGCTCGTTGCGAACCAGAAGGCTAAAAAAGCGATCCGCAAATCAATCTGTGCAAGACTCGCCATCCACTTCAGTCCATCTAGATTGGATGCCACACGTTTCGAAATCGCAACTTGGATGAGAAAGAGCATCGCCCCAACAAGCTGCCGACGCTCACTTCTAACATATCGCTAGCTCGAAGCCGTTTCCAGCCGGAGTTCTCCCAAAGAACTCCGGCATCGAAATCAAGCATTGCAAAAAAAGAACTAAGCGGCTTTGGTGCGTTGCTCGCGATCAAGCAACCAGAGCAATATTGGGCTCGCAATAAACACGCTGCTGTAAGTTCCAACAATCACACCCACAACCAAGCAGAATGCAAAGGCATGAATTCCTTCACCGCCAAAAGCATAAAGAAGAACCACCACAATCAACGTCGTGATCGATGTCAACATCGTTCGACTGAGCGTTTGGTTGATGCTATTGTTGATCATTTCGCTTGTCAGCCGTACAGCTTTGCCCTTGGTTTCGCGAATACGGTCAAAGATGACGATGGTATCGTTCAGCGAATAACCGATGATCGTCAAAATCGCAGCCACAACCGTCAAGCTGATCTTGAACGGATCGATCAACAGGAAGCCTAAAGCATCCGCAACCCAGTAGCTGATGGCAATCGCACCGAGTGTGATAACCACATCATGTACCAGCGCGGCTACGGCCGCTAATCCGTAGAACACGCGTTGGAATCGGAACCAAATATAGCCCACAATACATAGCAAGCTGGCAAACAAGGCTCCGAATGCACGTCCAACCATGTCACCGGCAACCTGGCCCCCAACGCTGCTGCTGCTGATCCAAACAGGATCGCTTCCGAGAGTTTCTTTGAATTGATTGATCACTTGGTCTGCTTGCTCCGCAGCGAGCGGCAACTGGACTGTCCAACTTGAGAAAGGAAGCGACGATCCAACCTCCCACGCTTCGGAACCAGCACCCGCAGGCATCAAGTCAATCACGCGTTCATTGAGCGCCACCGAAACCTCGTTCGCTGCTTTCAACAACTCGTCAATCAACGTTAGGCCGTTCATGGTTGCCGCACTTGACTGACCTTCGATGCTGAACTCAATCACTCGGCGAGTAGTTACCGCCTTGTCGGGAGCTGACAGAGAACCGTTTTCGTTTGCTGCAGGTGCATCGGTGACTGGTGCATCGGTGACTGGTGCATCGGCTGGTAGTGCATCGGCTGGTAGTGCATCGGTAGCTTGTGCATCTGTGACTGGTGTGTCTGTAGCCGGTGCTTCCTGTGCTCGTGCTGCGGTGAGCATCACACCGTTGGAGTCACCGATCGTGTTCTTTGGCAAAGCGGGGCGATAGCTTGCACCGCCCTCCGCCTTGACGTTGACTTCGTACGTCACCAACCCGACTGAGTTTTCGTTGGCAAAACCCTTGGCCAGTGCGTCCTTCAGATCGTCAACCTCAGCAACAGATGAATCGACCTTGTAAACAGTATTGTCAGGACTATCTCCGACACTCACTGCCGTCACAGTGTATTGGACTTGCTCAGCTGGGTCGGTGTTGAGTGATGACTTGACAATTCGACGAATTTCGTCCGCCGGTGTGGGCTTATCGATTCGGAACTGGACCGAAGATCCGCCTGCAAAGTCGATATCGAGAATGCTGCTTCCGCGAGCGATCAGTGATGCCAGACCAACGACCATGAGTAAGCCAGAAACGGCCAAGGCTAATTTTCCTTTGCCCATGAAATCGATTTGGCCGCTGCTCGTCGCACCACGGCGAATCGAATTCACCATGTCGGACATCGACAGAGACAAGAAGCCTTGACGCTCAGCCACATCGAAAATCGTGCGTGACATGTAAATCGCGGTGAACATTGAGTACAGGATGCCGAGGATCAACGTCACCGCAAATCCACGAATCTGGTCTGTTCCGATCGCGTACAACACGATCGCCGTGATCAAAGTCGTCAAGTTCGCGTCAACGATCGTTGTCGTCGCACGAGCGAAACCGTTGCGAATGGCCATGCGAGGCGCTGAACCTTTGGCGAGCTCTTCGCGGAGCCTTTCGAAAATCAAGACGTTCGCGTCGACTGACATGCCCACGGTGAGCACCAAACCGGCAAGCCCAGGCAGCGTCAATGGTTGGTTGATCAAGACCATGGTGGCCAAAATCATTGCCAAGTTGAGCAGCAATGCGGTGCAAGCGACGAGGCCTGAGAAACGGTAATAGAACAGAATGAACACGAGAACAAGAATCAAGGAAGTGGCAATCGCGAACACACCCTTCGTGATGGTGTCCGAGCCGAGTGTCGCAGCAATTTGGTTCTCAGCGATCGGTTGCTTGGTCAACGCAGCTGGCAATTGCCCAGCTTTCAAAATTGCAACCAATCCATCAACTTCTTCACGGGTAAAGTTACCCGTGATGCGACCTTCGGTGCGAATCGGTTGCAGAATGTTCGGCGCCGAAAGTAAGTCGTCATCGAGGATGATGCCGAGTTGCCGTTGGCGGTTGCCGACCGGCGAGTTATTCGTGGTAAGAGCGAAAAAACGCCCCGAACCTGAGTCAGTCAAATTGAAGGCAACCGCGGGATTACCGTTTTGGTCAAACGTGCTAGCCGCAAACGCTAGGTCTTCGCCTTTAATATCCAATTCTGGGTCGACAATCATCAAGACTTCGAGGTCATTGATCCCTTGATCCTGTAACCAACGAGCTGTCATGAATTCGCCGTTCTCACCTCGAACTTCGAAGGGAATATCGAGGAACTGGCCCGTCGAGGGATTTCGCGAAACAGCATCGCCGACGTTCATTCGAAGCGGACGAACTCCGTTAATGGCTTTCGACTCATCTTCACGATCCACACGTGCCCAGCGACCGATGATCTCTTTGTTGACGTCCAATACGACATCACTTGTGCGGATACTTTGGCTGTCGGACTCTGATTGCTCAGCGGCTAGGTCGATCGTTCGCTGGTGGTCGGCGCGATTGGCGAGAATTGCAAACCGCAAAATACCCGCTTCCTCGATCCGGCTCTTGATTCGGCGAACTTCCGTATCTTGAGTTTCAGGAATAATGATTTCGATTTGCGTATCGCCGTAAGGACGAATCACGATTTCTTGCGTGCCGCTCGGATTGATTCGGCGGCTGAGCGGTTCAATTAAGTCTTCGGAGACGATCTTTTGTCGCTCCTCGCCTTCCGAAACGCGATTCTTTCCTGGATCAATTTCATAAACCAGGATCGTACCGCCGCGAAGGTCGACGCCGAGACCAGGCAACTTGTTAACCAGGATCACGATGCTCGAAATCAACGCCAGCAGCACAAAGCCGAAGCGAGTTGAATAGTTCGGCATCTTTAGCGACTTGGCGACAAATCCGCCCAAAATGAACGGCAAAACCATGACGCCAACTGCGATGGCGAGCGTCGCCAGTTGTTGCCACGAAATGCCTTGTTCGACCATCTCGCCGGTGGCACCGTCAGCCAGAAGCGTCGAAACACTTGCCGCTGAAACCTGGAGGGCTGAAACCAATGGATCGAGAGCGGTCCAGTCGCAAGAAAAAAGAGAGTCCATCGTCGTTTTCAAATGTCGGGGATTCGTCGGGTCGCCACGGCTTAGTTGGCGACATCTTGGTTAAATGGAGGTTTGGTTCATGGATGGGGTTTTGCTGGGTCCATCACGAACCAACTATTTAGCGGAATCGTCCGCTGGTGCGTCCTTATCACTTGAGGCTGGATCCGTCACGATTCGAGCAATCGCAGATCGATTCACGCGAATACGCGCTCCAGAACTCTCGTCTACCTTGAGGGTCACAATATCACTGTCATTGGTCACATTAGCGACGGTACCGTGGATGCCGCCAATCGTGACCACTCGGTCGTTTTTCTTCAGGCTTGCCATCAACTTGGCCTCGTCAGCCTTGCGCCGCCGCTCGGGTGCCAAGAAAATGGCATAGAACAGTACGACTAGACCGACCGGCAAAATAATTCCGCTGGCAAAAATTCGCTCCATCAGTGTCATATCTTCTGGGCGTTTCGCACCGACCGCGTTTGGTACCGGTTCCGCTGGCGTTTGGGCTGCTGGCGTTTGGCCAGCCGAATCTGGAGCCGATTGAGGTTGGGCTGTTGGTGATTCGGGCGCAGCCGCTTCACCTTGGGCAAGAAGCCCAGTCTTTGACCAACCATTTATCGGGGAAATCAATTCCAGCAACGAAATCTCGCCTACTGGCGCAGCTTCCCTAAGCGAGTTGGCTGTCGGAGCCACCCCGAGTGAAAAAATCGCTACTAAACCCACAAATAAAGAAGTCAAAGAACCAGGACCCTAAAAACACAGCCAGAACGCGATATAACGAATGCGGCATGATATGGAAGCAAAAAAACCGTCACAAGCCCATCCGCTCCTGACTGGACACGAGTTCGCAAGGAAATCAGTGGATTCCCACCCAAGATCGCCCAGCTTGTTGCTTCCTAAGCCTTTCTTTTGCCAAAAGATCAGGCTCCACCGAATCGTCCAAGATTTCGCCGACACCTGCATTGCTCTGACCATCATCGAATATCATGACAATTCTGTACACCTGGCCGCCACAATGGCCCGAGATCGAATCAGCGATCCAGGAATCGCTCGCGTCGGGAGACTGGGGGAGTTACTTTTCCCAGGCGCACTCGCAATTGTCGCATGGTCTTGCTGAGAAATTTGGTGCCAAGTTCGTGCGTCTTTGTTGCAGCGGTACTGCTGCCGTTGAGATGGCACTTCGCGCATCGGGGCTCGCCCCCGGCGATGAAGTGCTTACCGCTGCGTTTGACTACCCAGGAAACATTCGCTGTATCGAGGCCGTTGGTGCGGTTCCCGTACTCTTGGATGTAAAGCCGCTCAGCGTCGGTATGGACGTTGACCAGATCGCTAGTGCGCCAGGCAAAAAAATACGTGCCGTCATCGTTTCGCATCTTTACGGTCATGCCGCCGACGTTGTCGCCATTCGCAAAATCTGTGACGCACGCGGCTGGACGCTCATCGAGGATGCGTGCCAAGCTCCAGGCATGAGCATCGCATCGGTCGATGGCCCAGAGCTTGATGGCCGGAGGCTTGCCGGTAGCTTCGGGCACGTTTCGACGCTGAGTTTCGGCGGGAGCAAACCGCTCACGGCTGGAAACGGAGGCGCGATTCTGACGAGCGACGAACGTGTTCACGCGAGACTGAAGCGACTTTACGATCGTCCGAGTGATGCACTGCCCCTCTCCGCACTCCAGGCCGCTGTGCTGGTGCCACAGCTCAGCCGCCTGGATGAACTGAATCAGATACGGTCAGCCACAGCGACCTTGCTGTCCACGTTCTTGCAAGTGAAGTTGCCTTCGTGGAGTCCTGTCGACTTCCGCTTCAATCACGACGACTTGCGCGGAGCTATCGAGAATTCATGCTTTTATAAATTCGCATTCCTGGCTCAGTCTGCTGAACATCGCACACGAATCATTGATCAAGCCAAGCAGTGCGGGATACCGATCGGCGAGGGTTTTCGATCGATGCATCGAATGAGCGACGCGAGGTGCCGAAAGCCTTTTTCGCTGAACTCGGCTGCGGAGATTGGCGAGCGATGCTGTGTACTTGACCATCGCGCCTTGATGATCAAGCCTAGTCGTCACGCGGAGCTTTGCGAATTGATTTGCCAAATTCATGATCTCTCGCAATAAGTAACGCCGCTCGCTCCAGCTTTCCAAACTTGGGAATCCCCGATTGAAAATCTTGTTGGTTAATGACGACGGCATTGACGCGCCCGGTTTGCAAGCATTGCATGATGCGGTGTCATTGGCTTTGGCTCCACTTCGTGGCAACGCACACCAACTCGTTGTGGTTGCGCCACATTGTGGGCGTAGCGAATGCGGGCACAGCGTAACGACTGGACGCGGTTTGATTGTCGAAGAAACTCGGCCTGGTTGGTACAGCGTCGATGGGACACCTGTCGATTGCGTGCGCGTCGCGCTCGGGAAAATCTTGCCCGACGCGCAATGTGTGATCTCAGGAATCAACGCTGGTGCGAATCTTGGTGTGGACTTGCTCGTCAGTGGTACATTTGCCGCTGCGCGTGAAGCTGCGATTCAAGGCGTTGCGGCACTTGCCATTTCGCATTACCGACGGCCAGAGATCCCTAAGACGTGGGAGCACACGTCGGAGTGGCTTCAGCCCGTTTTTGATGAGTTTTTACCACTCGCTCAAGCAATCCGATCCAGCACGCCACCGTTGTGGAACGTGAACCTACCTGCGATTGATCCCAGTTCGGGACCAGCAAACGTTTGTGAATGCAATGTCGATCCGACGCCATTGCAACGACATTATGCGCAAGAATCCAATTCAGTCACCTCACGAACCGACTTCCATGGTCGCCCAAGGATTCCTGATTCTGATGTATCTCGTTGTTTCAATGGCTACTTAACAATCAGCAAACTCGTTGCCAATTGGTGGTAACGACGTAGCCAAAAACATGTCCCAAAACGATCGACCGGGTCGGGCTCATCCTAGGCACTCGTGGCCTGAAGGAATTAACTGGCCTGAATGAATCAACATCGAGAGCCCTTGCACCGACCCGGTGGGTTGACGTCTTAGTTCATCGCTTGGCTAGCAATTGCAACATTGGGGTCGTGCATCGCAGCGGCGTTGGGGGCGATACCTCCGCGTCCAACTTCCTTGCGATCCAATTCTCCACGCACAATTCGCACATCCCGCGGAGCTTCGATTCCAATCGCAACTCGATTACCAGAGATTCGTGTGATCGTGAGCACAACATTGTCACCGATCATCAATTGCTCGCCTTCTTTTCGACTTAGAACCAACATGGTCTTTTTCCCTGTCATTTTGGTGGTGTAATGGGTCAACGTTCCACATAAGTACAAAGTACGTGCCAATTTGTACTTTGTGCTTCTGTTTTTCGAATCGAAGACCGTGAACTTGAGTGAAACTTTGTGGTTTTCACGTAATTCACCAAACTTCTCTTCGAAATCCAGACTCGCGAGCCGTGGACAGGTTCGCTGGAATTGATTCGTCAAGGCTCCCGCAAAACCGTTTGTTCTGAGCAACCGGTCTCGCTTTGAGATTCTCAACTCGCCGCTTCTGAAGTAAGTATCGCTTCGGCCCGTGACAAGTCTGGTCACGCTCTGGAGTAGATTTCAAAAAGTTCGCGAACTTTTTGTGTCTGCTAGCAAACCCAGGGCGTTAGCGTCCGATTCGCGATCGTCACATGTGCCTTTCTTGCTCGAAGCCCGACCAAGCGATGTGACGAGAATGCCATGAGTTGGCACTTGACTAGTCGGCGAAGTGCACGGCAATTGACTGTGTCGACGGTGACGTGATCACGCCGCGCTGGGTAATGATTGCCGTCACCAGCTCTGCCGGCGTGACGTCGAACGCTGGGTTCGTGACGGCAACACCCTCAGGAACGACGCGGTTTGCTAGCGAGCCAAAACTGAATGGCCCAGCGACTTCGATGGCAGCCCGTTGTTCGATCGGAATCAGATCGCCGTTGTCAAGCGTTAAGTCGAACGTGTTGGTGGGGGCCGCAACGTAAAACGGAATGTGGTGGAAACGTGAGAGGACTGCCAACGGGTAGGTACCGATTTTGTTGGCGACATCACCGTTTGCGGCGATTCGATCCGCGCCCACGATGACTGCGTTGATTTCGCCCGTCCGCATCAGGCTTCCGGCCATTGAGTCGGTGCACACGGTGACTGGAATGCCAGCTTGATGGAGCTCCCAAGCGGTGAGCCGAGCACCTTGCAACAACGGCCGCGTCTCGTCGGCATAGACTCGAAGCAGCTTCCCTTTCTCCTGCAAGCAATAGATCGGTGCTAACGCGGTGCCCCACGTCGATGCGGCTAACCCGCCCGCATTACAATGCGTTAAAACGCATTCACAATCCTGGAGAAGCGTCGCTCCGTTGATCCCGATTTGCCGGCACATCTCACGGTCTTCGTTATGGATTTGCGTCGCTTCCGCCACCAGCCGATCGTGAAGAGCCTGGCCATCAAGCGAACACCCGTTGATTACCGCTCGCATTCGATCGAGTGCCCAGAACAAATTCACGGCTGTGGGCCGACTGGTTGCGAGATACTCGGCCGCATGAAGAGCAGCCGGGCGGTCGAATCCGCCGTCGGCACCGCGAGCCAGGCAAACGCCATAAGCCGCGGCGATCCCAATCGCCGGAGCTCCGCGGACCACAAGTCGCTTGAGCGCATCATACGTCTGCTCGACATCGGCGCAATCCAGATACACCAGCTCGCTCGGCAATCGCGTTTGGTCGACAAGCCGCAAAGCATTTCCAACCCACTGCAGTGTTTCTGGTGCTCTCATCGTTCTCAGTACTTAAACGCTTCTGCGTCTTGCTTGGGTGCGGGCTGGTACGTCAACGGCTCCATGCTCCCCGCAGCACGACCTTGGCTCAAGCTTCGCACGGCACTGGAGTAACCAAACAATTCCTTGAGCGGCGCGTGTGCCGTAATGACGGTCATCATGCCGCGAGTCTCTGTCGCTGAAATAATCGCTCGTCGTTGTTGCAAGTCGCCGACGAGTTCGCCCATGTACTCTTCCGGTGTAGTGACTTCGACTTTCATCACCGGCTCTAGCAGCACGGGGCCAGCTTCTTCGAGTCCACGATCGAATGCGTCGCCCGCAGCGATTCGAAATGCAACTTCGTCGCTGCCTTCTTCATGAGCCTCAGCGTCGTAGAATTCAATTCTTACGCCAGACAAAGGGAAGCCTGCGATCATTCCACCGCCTTCGGCACGCGCTCGCAACTCATCCAGAGTCGCTTGGCGAAGTGCTGGCGCAAGCGAAGTGTCTGGAGCCAGACGATCGAACACCAGGACTGGCGCCGACGGGTCGTCGAGCGGCGACACACGGATTTTCACTCGAGCAAACATTTGGGTCGCGCCCATCTGACGATTGCATTGACCAACAATCTCGGACTTGCCACCGATCGTTTCGCGATAGTTGACTCGAGGCTTGTAGAACTTGACGTTCAAGCCAAAGTCTCGCGTTAATCGGTGTTGGATCACTTCGAGGTGCAACTCGCCCATACCACTGATGAGCGTCTGGCCGATTTCTTGATTCTCCACAGCTTTAAACGTGGGGTCTTGGCGGCGAAGCATCTCGAGTGTTTCCTCGAGTTTCTTGCGGTCCGCCGTGCTCTCCGGCTCAATTGCCATTGAGATCACCGTATCCGCAAACTTGATGCTCGGTAACTCGATTACGCTTTTTGTATCGCAAACGGTATCGCCCGTGATCGCAAAGCGAGGCCCGATCACACAACAGATATCGCCGGCACCGACCGACTCCACTTGTCCATCGCGCTCTTTTTTCGAAGCGTGAATTTGCCACAGCTGCGCGATGTTTTCTTTCTTGTCCCGATTAGGGACTTGGACACGAGAGTTTTGCTTCAATTCGCCGGAGTAAACTCGGATCCAATAATTGTCACCGGTCTTTGCTGGAAGAATCTTAAACACCAATCCACAGAACGGCTCGTTCGAATCAGGCTTGCGGATGAGTTTCTTCTCGGGATGATTGGGGTCAACACCTTCCACTGGTGGTCGATCCAGCGGGCTGGGGAGAAAGTTGCCCACGCCGGTCATTAACGGCTGGACGCCGATGCCGTGAAGCGCTGAGCCACAGAACACTGGCTGGATCGTGCGATCAATGCATCCTTTTCGAAGTGCCGCAATGATCAACTCGCGCGGTACGGGCTTTTCCTCCATCGCAAGCTGCATCGCCTCGTCACTTAACTCATAAACAACATCAAGCATCTGTTCTCGCCAGAATATGGCATCATCGAGAACTTCCTCGGGCAATTCCGTTTCCGTGACTTGCTTTCCGTCAGTGGCTGGATCGAATTCGAGCAACTTCATGTCCACGAGATCAACGACGCCACGAAATGGACTCTTGGTATGGGACGGCCCAATGCCAAGCGGGATTTCTACGGCAACGGGTCGACCGCCCAATCGTGGCTCGATATCGTTAAAGACCGCTTCGAAGTCAGCACCTTCGCGGTCGAGTTTGTTGATGAACACAATCCGGGGTACGCCATAGCGATCCGCTTGTCGCCAAACCGTTTCGCTTTGCGCTTCGACACCTTCTCTCGCTGAGAACACAACAACGGCGCCATCGAGGACCCGCAAACATCGCTCGACTTCGGCAGTGAAGTCGACGTGTCCAGGCGTATCGAGCAAGTTGATGCTGTAGTCTTGCCAGCGATATTTCACGCAAGCGCTGAAGATCGTGATCCCGCGTTCTTGTTCTTCAGGGTCATCGTCTGTATCCGTCGTACCATGGTCGACTCGACCAACGCGGTGCTTCTCGCCACTGAGGAACAGCATCCGTTCGGTAACGGTCGTCTTGCCCGCATCGATGTGGGCGATAATGCCGATGTTGCGGATCTTGGATATGTCAGTGGCCATGGCGGGTTCTGCAGAGAACGGACTACGAAAAAACCGCGATCCGTGCGTGGGCATCGAATCGCGGTTCTTTGAGATTTCAAAGGCGACACTGTTGTATCACCGATACGGTAATTACCAAGCGAAGTGAGCAAATGCCTTATTCGCATCCGCCATTCGGTGCGTATTTTCACGTTTGGTGTAAGCGACGCCTTCTTTCTTGTACGCGGCTGCCAACTCATCTGCGAGCTTGATGTGCATCGGACGCCCCTTCTTTTCACGAACGGCACCTAGCAACCAGCGAATCGCAAGACTCTGTTGGCGAACACGATTGACTTGCATCGGAACTTGGTAGCTCGCACCACCAACCCGCTTGCTGCGCACTTCGATGTACGGCTTGATGTTATCGACAGCTGTTTCGAAAACTTCGATCGGCTCAACACCGAGGTTGCGTTTTTCGATCTCAGCCAAAGCGTCGTAAAATACTTTGGTCGCAACAGTTTTTTTGCCGTCGTACATCAAACAATTGATGAACTTACCAGCGAGCATCGAGTTATGTCGCGGGTCGCCCTTGAGTTGCGTGCGGCTGGAAGTAATTCGTCCCATCGTTGACTTCAGAAATCCGGTAGAGTTTTTTGGCTTAAAAATTATTCGCTGGTCAACACTCGTCTCTTGATTGACGAGCGACTGTCATCAACTTCGCCTTTACGGCTTCTTCACACCGTAGCGGCTGCGAGCTTGCTTTCGGCCGTCAACACCCAAGGCGTCGCGTGATCCGCGGACAACTTGGTATCGAACACCCGGCAAATCGCGGATACGACCACCACGAATCAGAACAATCGAGTGTTCCTGGAGGTTGTGACCCTCGCCTGGGATGTAAACGGTGACTTCTTTACCGTTGCTCAAGCGAACACGCGTGATCTTACGAAGCGCCGAGTTCGGCTTCTTCGGCGTCATGGTACGGACCTGCAAGCAAACACCCTGCTTTTGAGGGCATTTCTCGAGAACCGGCGACTTACTGGTTCGCTTCTTGAATGTCCGCCGCTTGCGGACGAGCTGATTGATCGTGGGCATCGAAGGTGTCGTTAGGAAATCCGTTTGTCTATGGTCAGTACCGAATCAAGCAAGTTGTTCGCCCGCTGAATACCGCCACGTGCTGCAGGCGGAATGTCCGCCGCAGTAAACGGGCAAGTATCGGGATAGGGGCATTTCTGTCAAGAGCTACACGAAAGATTATCAGATCAATGCGGCGGTTTTTGGTGCGTTGTCACAGTTGCATTCGCATCGAATCAACAGGAATCACAGGAGAATCGCTAGTTTGCTGTCAAATCCGCTTCCCAAAGCCCCAAGGCCGGGTTCTGGATGAAGTAAAACTCGCTGCCGTCGGTGTCGGTATGGTAGCCGTCGTCAAGCTGATTAACGTCGTACCGCTTCATCAAAGCATCCATATCGCCCGGAATATAGCCCACCGAGCGGATCTCTTCGTCCGTCAAATGCCCAGCCGCGTAGATCACTTCGAAGCGGTTTTCGGCGCTGCCGTGGATCAAATGGGCGGCGGCAGACAGATTTGCAGCGAGGTCCTCATTTTCCGCAAATAGCCGCATGACTTCGGTTTTCGGACGATATCCGTACTTTCGAATCAGCCGGTCAATTTCCTTGTCTTCCCCGAATTCTTCGACCGCCGGGCCGAGCACGGTCAGTCGCCCACCGGTCGCTACAGCCAACCGAGTCCGGTAGATGGACTTGTTTCCCAGCCAAGTGCTTTTGAACTCAGACGGATCGAGGTACGCGACAACGTGCTTGGGCGCTCGAGGCAGCTGGGTGATGTTGACTTCGCGAGAGAGCGCCGCAGCCTGCCAAAATGTGTCGTGATCGTCGCCGATGTACAGACCCCGTGTATGGAGCGTGCCGTCTTTCATCTGCTGCACCACCGTCAATGCGTACAGCACCGGCATGTTTTTGCAGAAGGCGTCCTGCGCGTAATTCAGAATTCTTCGCAGTGGCGTGTCGGCGCGACCGAGCACTCGCTCCTGGCCATAAGCAGCACTGAGGAAGTGACTTTCGTTGATGCCGCGAGCTCCGCCCGTACCGATAAACACGTTTTTGTTGTAATTCGCCATCCCGATGACTTCATGCGGAACGACTTGGCCAATTGAAAAAATCAAGTCATGGCCGCCGTCGCGAAGCATCTGGTTGACTTGAGCCGGCCAAGCCTTGGTGTAAATCCCTTCGGTCGACTCAGAAACGAACTCCGCTGGCACCTCTCCCAATGTGACGACGTCCTCGCGCCAACGATGCGGACGGAATAAATCATGCGGAATCCCTGGAAACATGTGGTCCAGTTGGGCCGGCTTCATCGGCGTGTGCGTCCCCAATGCCGGCATAATATCGGTGACACGCTCGCCGAGAATTTCCCGTGTCAACACCGTCAGCTCTCCAGCTCGACTGAAGAATCGTGTCGCGTCCGGAGGCAGGATCAGAGCTCGGCTCGGCAATCCGATCGCGTCAAAGGTTTGATGTAATGCATCGCGAAAATCATCGTTTGTTAGCGATTCGTCCTTCGAGCCACGGGCGTAATAAATCGTCATAATAAGTTGCTGGAGGGGAGCGGTTGGATTGCTAAGAATGGATGACTAAGCACGGATTGCTGAGAATGACTGATCATGTGAGAGCGGGACGCTCTTGGCAAGCTACCACGCGCGTCGGTGGGAATGGCAGTCGCAGGAAAGATCACCGAACGACTTCGCCCGCCGCCCAAATCCTCGTCGCACACACCAGGCTCGCGCAAGGGCCGCACGCGCGACAATCACTGCTTCAGAATCAAGCGATCATCGCTCTGAGTCAGATCTCGCGTTATTGTCCTGTGAAGTTGTTATCAGGGACGACGCCGGCCATACTGCGATAACCCGATCGATCCCACCGCAAGGCTGAGCACCCCACCATGAGAACTGTTGCCGCGACGTTGTTTCTTTTCGTTTGGACAACTGTGGTTTCGACAATGGTATTGGCTCAGCACGCTGATCTTGTGTTGCTTGGCGGCAAGATCGTGACCGTCGATGCCGATTTCCAGATCGTCGACGCCATGGCGATTCACGAAGGACGCATCGTAGCGATCGGGACCACCGCGGATATCAAATCCAAGATCGGTCCGGAGACTCATATCATTGAACTGAATGGTCAAATGGTGTTGCCCGGGTTGATTGATTCACATGTGCATCCGACCGATGCAAGCACATTGGAGGCCGATCACGAAATTCCGCAAATGGATTCGATTGCGGACGTCCTGGATTATGTTCGCGAACGAGCCAAGGTGGTCCCGCCAGGCGAATGGATCAACTTGTCCCAGGTCTTCATTACTCGCCTGCGTGAGCAACGGTATCCAACTCGAACAGAACTCGATTCAGCAGCTCCCGAACATCCTGTTTCATTCCGCACCGGGCCGGATGGAAGCACCAACTCGCTGGGGCTCAAGGAAAACGGAATCGATAAGGAATTCGCGGCCAAGCACCCCGACAACGTGATGGTGGATCCGGCCACGGGCGAGCCGACTGGCGTGTTGCGGAAAGCCGCAGCGGTCTTTCAGTCAAAGCCGAACCAGTCGGCGAGAAAACTGTCGGAGCCCGAACGCGACGACCGACTGGTGATGCTCTTGGATGACTACAACCGTTGGGGAATCACCGGCATCATCGATCGCAACTGCAGTGACACGGCGCGAGCCCAGTATGCTCGACTGCTGACGTCGAATCGCTTGCAAATCCGCGTGCGTCTGTCTCGCAGCTTAAGTCCGGAGGGTGACTTGACTGAGATTGAAAAGAAGTTGGATGAAATCGTATCGGATCGTTACTTTGCCGAGCCCGACCCGAGGCTTGGTGTGATTGGCGTGAAAGTATTTGAAGATGGTGGCATGTTGACTGGAAGCGCATTCTTCAACCAGCCATGGGGCATCAGCACGATCTACGGGATTGACGATCCGCGTTATCGGGGCATGCAGTACATCGATGATCGGCGAGTGGAGTCGCTCGTGCGGGCCTGAGTCAAGCGGAACCTCGCGTTCACGGCGCATTGCCAAGGTGACGCAGCTGTGGAAACACTGGTTGGCGCTTACGAAAAGGTGAATCTGGAGATTCCCGTCGGGCCCTCGCGATCGACGTTGACTCATTCCAGCTTCATGAGCAAACAAGCCATAGAAGGTGCGGCGAAAATCGGGATTGGTGTCGACCTCCAACCGGCTTGGTTGTATCTGGACGCGCGCACTTTAGTCACTCAGTTTGGCGAACAGAGATTAGAGTATTTCATTCCACTGCGAAGCCTTTTGGATGCTGGCGTCAAGGCCGGTGGCGGCAGCGACCATATGCAAAAAATCGGCTCGCTACGCAGCGTCAATCCATACAATCCGTTTCTCGGTATGTGGGTCGCTGTCACGCGGACGGCACGCTGGCACGACCAGCCGATCCATCCCGAACAAGCGTTGACTCGCGAGCAAATGATTCGCTTTTACACGATCAATAACGCTTGGATGATGCGAGCCGAACAGGAAGTCGGATCACTGGAATTAGCTAAGCGAGCGGACTTCATCATTGTCGACACAGATCTATTGTCCTGCTCAGACGACGAGATCCGCAACGCCCAGGTCTTATCGACTTGGTTGGACGGGATAAAGATTTTCGACGCCCACTAACGTCCAATCGATTGCAAGCGGTACTTGGCTAACGATTGAAACACCCAGAAATGACTGGTTGCGATACGTTGCCGCCCGATTAAGTATCGTCCCGACGCCCATCCGATTGGGCGAAACGCATCTCGGGATGTTATGGAATCACTCATGAATAAAAGGCGGGTAGGTGATGTCCTATGAATAAATCGAGTTCGAATTCCACATCGCTTTGGTTGATGTTTGTTTCGCTGAGTTCACTCGGGTGCGGCGATCCCTCGTCAGCCAACGTATCGACGCTAAATCCACCTGCGGGAACGCTACTTTCACGCGATGGAGTTCCGATCTCGCATGAAATCGGAACACTCGAAGGAGTGACTTTGAAGGAAATTGGCAATGCGAAGTCTGCGAGACTCGCTTGTGTCTTTGGTGAGTCAACAGTGGAAATCACCTACAAGGACGGGCCCATCCCGCCTGATATCGTGATGGATATTCTTGGCAATGATCAAATACCGCAAAAGATTACTGCGTCATGGACGATGATCGACCGCGATACCAAATTACGTCTTTTCGACATCAGGATTGATGACGAGTACACGGATCATGAGTGCACGCTCCCAATCGCCGCCGCAGGACTGTTGCGGGTCAATTGGGGAAGCCGTCAATATAACTTGTTTCGAAACGTTCCCGCGTCATCAACACCGTGACATCAACACGGTGACCTGGATTCCCAAGACGCTGATTCTCAAGACGCTGATTCCCAAGGCCTCGCGAGGGCATGTGTGTGTGCCCGCTACTTTGCTTGTGGCTGAGGGCTTGTGGCTGAGGGACATTCCTTTGCACGCTCGACTAACTTTGAACGGCACGCGCGTACTGTACCGGGAGTATCGACGCTTGCACATCTTCGCCCAGTTCTTTGGCGGCGTGATACGGCCAATAGGGGTCTCGTAACAGTTCGCGAGCGAGAACGATTAGGTCAGCTTGCTCAAGGGCAATGATCTGTGCCGCGTGCTTTGGCTCAGTAATCAACCAACCGACGCTCACAGGGATGCTTACTTCTTTGCGGATGCGATGTGCGTACGGAACCATAAATCCTGGATCCGACGGAACGTTGGAGTGGTCTGGCGTGATCATGCCGTGGCTGACGTCCAACAAATCCAATCCTGCCTCCTTCATTCGATTCGCGAGAGTGATGGAATCGTTCAACGAGACTCCGCCGCTGATCCAATCGGTAACCGATAACCTGGCGGTGAGTGGCAGATTCTCCGGCCACACCTCACGCACAGCCTGGAGCGTCTCCAACAAGAACCTCGCTCGATTGTCGAAGCTTCCGCCGTAGTTGTCTTGACGATGATTGGTCAACGGTGAATAGAACTCGTGCATCAGATAACCGTGTGCGTAATGCAATTCGAGCCATTCGAATCCGGCGGCCAGCGCCCGTTTCGCGGCATCGACAAAGTCTTGCTTGGTCTTCGCGATCTCTTGCTCGATCATTGCCTTGGGCACCTTATCAAGCTTGGCACCGAATGCGAGTGCGGACGGCGCAATTGTATCCCAACCGCCTTGATCGGTTGGCAAATGCACATTGCCTTCCCAAGGAACGCTGGCGCTCGCCTTGCGACCGGCATGCGCGATCTGCATTCCTGGAACTGCTCCCATGCGTTTCATAAACTTTGCGATTCGAGAAAAGGGTTCGACGTGATCATCGGACCAAATTCCGCTGTCCATGGGGCTGATGCGCCCTTCAGGCGAAACGGCCGTCGCTTCGACGATGACCAATCCCGCGCCGCCAACAGCTCGCGATCCAAGATGGACCATGTGCCACTCATTGGGAAAGCCATCTTCGGAACAATATTGGCACATGGGCGAAACAACAATGCGATTCCGCAGCTTTACATCTTTAAGCTGGTACTCTTCAAACAACTTGGCCATATTTTAATCTTTCTTGAAAGTCTTGTTCCGTATCAATGTCCATCGTCGCAGTCGGGCAAGTCACGCGGCCAACTGTCTGGGCGGTTTGCCTACGCAACCACTTTCTCGCTCCACTATCGCCGGCTGAAATCGAAAGACTCTGAAGTGCCGGCAAACTAAAACATGCTGGCACCCCTAAGCCCTCCGGATAATCTGTTGCCGCTGCAAAGAAACCAAGCCGAGTAACGTTCGCGAGTAAATCTTGATAGTGACTCGTCCCAATAAGCGGTTGATCACACAACGCAACGATCGTTTCCCCAGTGTCATTCATTGTGAGTGCGTGCTCAACGTCGGCCCGCAAACTCGTGGATTGTCCCTGACGCCACTGGACGTTGTCGACAAACTCTAGCCGCGTGTCCGTCCGAGCAACACAGTGCTTGCGTATGTCCCGTGCATAACCGCCGAGCACAACGATCAACCGCTCGCGGTCCGTCGCGGCCAATTGCTCGATCGTTGATTCGAGCAAGGTCGAACCATTCCAAGGCAAAAGTTGTTTCGGTCGACCTAGCCGAGTCGATCCGCCAGCGGCGAGCAGGATCGCGGTCGCTTGCCCTTGTCCGCTCACGAACTGACTGCCTCGGGTTCGATTATCCCAGCGAACAGCGTATCTAGTTGCTCGTGCATGCTCGGTGGATGGATCGGTTGGCGTCGAGCGTGAAGTAATCCATCGTCGCGTTGTCGCGTTATTGCAATTAACTCGGCAACGATCGACGTTGCAATTTCCGCTGGTGAGATCGCACCGATGTCGAGTCCCAAGGGTGAGCGGATTCGATCGAGGTCTCGATCACTCAGCCTGCGACCTCGCTGGTACAGTCGCGTCACCAATTGAGCTAAGCGTCGTTTGGGTCCGAGCAGACCAATAGATCTTACGGACGAGTCGAGTAGCACCTCCATCAGTTCCACATCGCGATCAAAATCATGCGTCATGATGACGACGTCCGTGCCGTCACTTAAATGAGTTCCGTGAGCGAGCAGCTCGTTGGCAACATCGTGCATGACGCCGCAGTGTACCTCAGCACCGGGGAATCGCTTCGGTTGCGTCAACTCGGCTCGATGGCCCACGACCGTCACTCGCCATGCCAGAGCAACGGCTGCCGCCGAGATCCTGTCGCCGCTCAGTTGCAATCCTACGGAACAACTCGTCAACGCAAACGCGTAGCTGCTGCGTTCGCGGATTTTGAGATACAAATTATTCGTGAGCGTTCCGCTCAATGGAAGTCGCAACTCTTTGATGACTTCATTCGGCTCGAGAATGGTGGTGTACTGAAACGAGTCTCGGGGGACTCGATAGAAGTCACGAGCCGCAACCACGCGTTCGCCGTCAGGACGAGAGAGAACGACCTCGCCGCCAAAGGCAACGAAAGTCACTCCAAAGTCGCTTGGATACATGCCAACGAGTTTGCCGTTGTTGCCTAACACCGCCAGTAGCGACGTCTCCACGCCGTCACCAAAGTCTCCCCGCTCCGAACTGCCCCGCTCGGAACTGCCAGTATCCGAACTGGCTCTCTCTGACTCTTGCTTTGAATCGTGCTGGACAGGCATGTCCGTGTGGCGGAAATACGTGGATCTGGTTCGTTGCAGCAAGTTCCCGCCGAGTGTTGCCATGTTGCTAATTTGTGGAGAAGCAGCCAGGATCAACGATTGGTGAACAGCAGGTAACTTTCCCTTGACAAACGCGTGGTCGGCCAGCCGCGCCATTGTGCACCCAGCACCAATGATGAGCTTGTCCTCGCGAATTTCTACATCCGAGGACAAAACGTTGCGCACATGCACGACCGATTCTGGCATCAATACATTGAGCTTCATTAAATCGATCATCGTCGTGCCGCCAGCGATCGCCATCGAGTCACGATGGTTGATTTTCGAACACGCTGATGCGAGCGTTTGCAGTTCTTCATAGCGAAACGGAATCATGACAATGTCTCCTTTATCACTGGAGCCGTGCGAATCGCCGGATCGCTGGTCGGTTCCGCACCAGCCGTTTGTCGAACAGCGGCAAGAATGTTGGGGTAAGCGCTGCACCGACAAAGATTTCCGTTCATCCACTCGCGTGCTTCCTCGGACGTTTTGTCCGCATGCCCTTCGTCGATGCACGCGACGCCGGACATGATTTGGCCCGGTGTACAATAACCGCACTGGTAGGCGTCACAGCGTAGAAGCGCATTTGGCGGCCCGTGTCGGGACCCAGCCAATCCTGCCAGATCCCAGTCGCTCCCAGCAAAAGCAATTGCAGTGCCAAAACTTCGCGGTGCGAAAAATATATTTCGCGTGAGAATTTTTGGCGTGACACGCTGTCACCATGCCACGCTGTCAAAACGCGGAATCGTGAAATTGCGTGAGTAAGAAAATCGACATGGGCGACCGTCTCGCTTCAGCTCATCACCACTCACGGTGCCTGAGTATCGAATAGCGAGTTCGGCTCCTTGAAAACTCAACACCTCGTCGAAGGAGACCTTTTCGGCGTCAAGTTGAATATTGACCGCTCAAAGTTCTTCCAGCGTCCTTCGCAACGGGTTTTATTGTTTGTCGCGGAACACACTTTGTGCAAACCAATACAAACTGCTGCTCCAATGCGCTGGATCATGGCCATGTCCGTCGACGTGCCAAACATGATCGATGCCATTGGACTTCAAGAATTGATGCATGTTCTGACTGATTCGGATCAGCCCATCTTTGTTGCCGCATGAAATCCAAAGCAATTTGAGTTTCGTCTTTGCATCGGCAATGTTCGGAATCAACTCCTCTGCTGGCTTCGTGTTCGGAGCGGCCGAGAACGGCCCAACCCAAGCAAACGTATCAAGGTTCCCGAGCCCAAAGTTAAACGATTGGCCGCCACCCATCGAAAGACCAGCAATGGCACGCTTCTCACGGTCGGTGCTAGCGGAATACTTCGATTCAATCTTCGGGATAACATCATCTATCAAATCACGTTCAAACACGGCGAACGCTGGAGCACTCGCCATCACGTTGCCTTCCGCTCGATCGTTTTTCTGGGCGCGGCCGTTGGGCATCACCACGATCATCGGGACTGCTTTGTCATCGGCGATTAAATTGTCGAGGATCAAATTTGGCGAAGCAAAGCGTTGCCACTCCGTCTCATCGCCACCGATACCATGCAAGAGATAGAGCACCGGGTACGTTTTGTCAGCAGTGTAACCCGGTGGTGTATAGACTTGCATCTTGCGAGTCGTGCCCACCGTCTTGGATTCATACTCGACCATCTCTAACTTGCCATGCGGCACGTCTCGCTCCGACTTAAAGTCTTCTGGCGGTGCAGGGAATGCCGCTACATCGTCTGGGCCGAGTTCAATCGGTGAACCGAATCCACCGCGACGACGTGGAGGCGTTGGAGTTGCGGGCAGAGGCTTGTCATCGACGCCCACTGTCTTGTGCGTCTCGTCGCCCTCGGCTGACTCCACCGTAACCGCAAACACCAACGGAGTTGAACGATCCGCAGCCTTAACAAACTCGATGCTTTTGAGAGGCTTGCTCGCATCGATTGGAATCTTCAGGTATCGAATTTGCTTGCCATTGGCATCGATCGCGAATTTAGATTCGGGGACATCCACTTTCTCTTGATAGCTGGCGATTTGCTTGCCGTTGATCAAGTCGTGATCGGCTGACGTTCCATCCTCGTACTGGCAACGAACAATGAGGCTCGTTGTTTCTTCACGATTGATTGGATACGCGAACGCAGCGACACCGCCGAGCAAGTGAATCGCGGAAACATTGCCGCTGCACGGAACCGAGACTGAACTTGGCAAAGTACTCGGGAAACGACCGCCCGAAGATTGCAATGCGACAATGTTCGCGGTGCGACCCTCTTGCGGATCTTGCAACTCGAATGGAACGCCTTCGATTTCTACGTTGCCATAGGTTTTCAGCTCGAATTTGTCGCCGGGTCCGCCACGGAAGCCC